>CAZIKB010000128.1:0-18604 GCA_964539665.1 uncultured Cytophagia bacterium | reverse complement strand
TTTTTTTCTTAAAAGGTAGAAGCATAGACACTTTTTTCTGATAATCTTGATAGGGTTGGCCGAGGATGCTCACCAAGTCTCGCTCTTCCAATTGAACGCCTATCAAGATATAGCCTGTGGTGGCCACTGCGAACAGCAAATGGCCCATGGTCATCAAGGGTTGCCCAAAATGCAATGATGAATCCCAACATGATTGGATGACGCACAACTTTATAAAGAGCAGGGGTCAACAACCCCACTGGCGTGTACTCCTTGCCTTGCATATTCAGGTAGACTTGCCGGAGTCCGAAAAGATCGAAGTGATTGATCATGAATGTTGAGAAAAAAACAGTGAGCCAGCCAATCCAGAACAAGCCCGTAAGAAGCGTCCAACCAAACGCATGTTCAATATTCCAAATAACACTCGTCAACGGCTGCCACTGCCAGAATAAAAGTCCCAGCAACAAACTGGCAATCAGCACAAAAGTGCTGCGTTCAACTGATTGTGGGATAATTTTTGTCCACCACGCCTTAAATCCTGGCCGTGCCATAATAGTGTGTTGGATTGCAAATAAGCCCAGCAAGATGGCGTAAAAAACAGCGCTTGACTGAGAGGTCCTTCTGTACCGGAGTCAATAGACTTTGGGACCATAAAGTTGCCTACGAAACCAATTGCATACAAGAATATTACAAAAAAGACTGCGTAGGCAATGACGCCGTAAACAAGTGAAATTAATTTACCCATAACGTTTCCCTCCTTGTTGGGGATTTATAAGACTTCTGCAATATACTCGAATTGTTATTTTGAACGAAGAGAGAAATCCATTTACGTCAAGAGCACTAATAGATTTTTTGTAGCTTCACACCTCGAAATTGCAGAAGTCTGAATCAGCATTTATTAAGTTAATCACTAAATGTATTTCTTGACCAATTAACAGTTAGCTCAAAATGTTTGCCCCTAAACCAGCGGACTGCAGCATATTTACTGCATACACCGGACAATTTAGTAAATAAATTTTGTCCGTTAAAAAGTCGGCCAACACTTGCACAGCTCGCGGGCTAATGCTGGTTACTTCACAAATATCCAGAATGATCCGTCGGCCACTATGTTTACTTAAGCGTCGCAATTCGTTTGTCCAATCCTGCATATTCTCATCAGTAATCTTTCCTGCGATTTTGATAACCAAAGTTAAATCATTCTTAAATATTTTCCGCATTCGAAACATACCAGCCTGATTATTTGGTGGTATTCGCTTTACCAAAAGTGTGCCAAAATGGTACACCTCATTATTTCCACGACGTATTAATATTATAAACAAGCCTTTAGGTCGTTATAATTAACACAGAATTTAATTTGTGAAAATGACAATTAGCCGTGAAATATCACGGGTAGGATGTGAATGTTGTAGGATTTATATGCAGGATTAAGGCTTCTTAATTCCTAATTTTTTTAGGCGTGATCGCAGGGTTGCCGAATTAACATCCAGTCGTTCCGCTGCGCCAAGCTTGCCCTCAATTCTCCATTGAGTCTCATCAAGGGATATGATAGCGTTCTGCTTCTTCGAGTGTCCTTGTTCTTTCAGTGTTTGTGGGTGGTAGATCGGATATTCCAAAATGTTGTTGCAATAATATTCCGCTTTCACATAGAATTATTGCGCGCTCGAGAATGTTAGTCAACTCTCGAACATTTCCCGGCCAGCTATAACCCAGGAGTTTGTCCATAGCATCGGAACCAATTCTCTCAATTCGTTTACCCATTTGGCGGGAAAATATATTGATGAAATAATGAGTCAAAAGCGGAATGTCCACAGTGCGGTCTCGAAGTGGTGGAATGTGAATAGGAAATATGTTTAGGCGATAGAACAGATCGATTCGAAAAGTCCCGAGCTCAACCGCTTCTTCCAAGTTTCGATTGCTGGCTGCAATGACCCGGACATTTACTTTTTGAGTTTGGGTACCACCAACGCGCTCGAACTCCTGTTCCTGTAAGACACGTAAAAGCTTGGTTTGTGTTTCAAGTGGAAGTTCCCCTACTTCATCAAGGAAAATGGTTCCGTCATGAGCAAGTTCAAATCGGCCTTTCTTTTTGGAGGTGGCGCCAGTAAATGCCCCTTTTTCATGCCCGAATAACTCACTTTCGATCAATCCACTGGGAAGTGCTGCACAATTTACTTTAATTAACGCACGTTTTTTACGGCTGCTTAGATTGTGAATATTCCAAGCTACCAGCTCTTTTCCCGTACCTGTTTCACCACTCAGTAAACGGTTGAATCTGTAGCGGCTACTTTTTCAATGTTCTGAAACACTTTTTTCATAACTTTGGAAGCGCCAATGATTTCTCCAAAATTATGCTCGCTCTTAATCTCTTCCTGTAAATAGTTCTTTTCGATTTGTAATTTTTGGAGTTTTTCTTCAGCTTTCTTGCGTTCATCGATATCGTGTAAAATAATTGTGTGAAGCTTCTGTCCGGCCACTTCAACTTCTGAGATGGTACCCTCTATGGGAAATTCCTCACCGTCAGCACGAATTGCAGTGAGACCTTCAGGTATCCAGAAATTATAATCAGTATTATTGGGCTTGCTGGAGGCATGCTGCTCATTTGAAAGTAGAACGCTAACTTTCTTGGAAAGGAAACGGTCAATCGGTTCACCTATTACATCTGCGGCCGGGCAGCGGAAAGTTTTTTCCGCAGCTTCATTGAAAAAAACAACCGATCTTGTGTTGTCGATTGTGATGATTGCATCCATTGCTGACTCAAGGATGCGAGAAAGACGTTCCTCACTTTCGCGCAGCGCCTTCTCTGCCAGGTTACGTTCCTCAATTTCCTTTTGAAGCTTTTCGTTTGTTCTCCTCAGATTGGCGCTGCGCTCCTCCAGGTTTCTCATAATGGGATTGCTAATCCGAAGAAACAAGAAGGCTCCGGTTAAGACAACTATGATCGCCAAGCAGCCAGCAATTACACCAGCTCTAAAAAACGGCTCTCGAATCTCAGCCAGGTCAATCTTGGCCACTATGCCCAGGTTCAATACTGCCACTGGCTCGTGCGCTGCCAGCACAGTCTCCCCTCGATAATCAAGGCCGGTGACAGTCCCGGATTTCCCAGAAAGAGCGCGCCGCATCGGCTCTGCCAAGTCCGAGTCGAAGGCAACAGGCTTCAGGTTGTTGAGGTCATAGTGACGGTGATTGAGCAGGAAAACAATGAAATCCCCTTCGCGCCTGGCCAGCGTAAACTCTCCTGTCCGTCCAAATCCTTTATAGTGCCCGTGGGCATCATTTATCTGGCTCAGAGTAGCGGCTAAAGATCCATCCTGGATAATCTTTGCTGTAAATAGCATCAAAGCGAGCGACAGCTTCCATAAGACGCGCCTGACTTTGGGCAGTGTCTCCACCAACCGCTCTCGTTCCTAGTCAATAGCTACGCTGTATAGCAGGTAGATTGCAATCCCAAGGACTATCATAGATCCTGTTGGCACGATCAAAATCAATGCTAAGAATCTCTTGCGGGCACTCATAGTTTTCTCTCCAAAATTTATGAGTCTACTGTTCTCCAAAGACTCGACTTGAACAGCATTCAACAATCCAGACTTTTCTCCTTTTCCTGGCAGTATTCACGACTGCATTGGGAATGATATTATCAAGCCGTACCGGCTTATTTACAAACTATCTTTTCATAAAGCATACCGTTCTTTGTTGTGCAATGGATAAATTTTGAAGTCATATCCATTACACCTAATCAAGCCAACCGATGTCCCCAGCCAACTTAAACCTTTACGTCTTAAAGAAAATACATACCCTGAGTGTGAGAAAGACAATCTTCAACAGATTATCGCTTGTAGTTTAAGGTCTGAGTTGAAGTCACCGAAAGTCTGGGTACCCGGGCCAGTGGAGTTGAAGAAAGAATCAGGTTACTTATAGTTGAAAAGATCAGAGTCATGAGAATTAATCTAAAGACAACATGCTTTTTTGTCGGTTTCTGTTGATTAAACAGTTCAACATAGTATTGTTCTGCTGAAGGCCTGAGTCAATCGTGTATCAGCCTTAGCCGGATAAAAGTAGTTGTTTTAGATCAGAACAAAATTTAAAAAACAAGTCTGGTAAAATCCCAATATGACCATCGGAATTCTGCAATATTTCAAAATATTACATGAATGTCAAGAAATAAATATAAAATTAGTAACTTGTTTCTCCTTTGCGCAGAATCAGTACAATGAAAAGGATGTTATTCCAGCAGGACAGTTCGTTCTATTCTCTTAAATCCAAAACATTTATTGTATGTCGAAGTGCGTCAGGCATGGTATTAGCCAATCGTAAATGGGGAAATAGAAAGCCTTAAGCAACCAGCGTGTCTTGCTTACATCAGCATTTTTCTGATACAGGCTACTTAAAGATGACCTGAGCGTTTGGCTCCTCAACATAAATGATTTCGTGACCATTAACCCACTCTCCATTTTGCAGGAACCGGGATGTACTGCGCATGCTACCATCGGGCAGAAGTTCACCTATTGCTTTGACCTCTGTTATCCCATCCTTGTTGCCGGTAACATACTCGTGACTGATTATCTTCCCTTCCTCGAAACTCATCGTGCCATTGGTGAAAAAGCCAGCGGTGGTAAAATAGAAATATACGAGGCCTGCCTTTTTGGCATCCCAAACGATTATCGTCTCACCGCCGTACTCCCCGTTATTGAC
Source organism: uncultured Cytophagia bacterium (assembly GCA_964539665.1). Taxonomy (GTDB): domain Bacteria; phylum Zhuqueibacterota; class Zhuqueibacteria; order Oceanimicrobiales; family Oceanimicrobiaceae; genus CAZIKB01. Next base: position 13,936 of record CAZIKB010000128.1, on the reverse strand, counting down.
CGAATGCAATATGCGGACAGCCTGGCCATTTAGCGCTCTTTCCCAGCGGGAAATGTCGTATGATGGTTTCTCGGGGGTGGAATTGGAAAACGTACCTTTCCAGGTCTTGCCAATGAACGGCTTCAAGGGTTTGAGCTGCTCGGCCATTTTATCTTCATTATCAGCGGCAACTATTAGGTTTGTGATGAGCATTACCACGGCCAGAATAATCAGGTTGAATTTAGCAGTCATCTTTCACTCCCATTTTAAAATTCACAACTACGGACAAGTGACAATTATCTACTGTCATTACCGGTTTTTTCAAAACTCTCGATGACTTGTCGTATATTACTGGCTTCCGCATCACGGGGATTCATTTGCAAATAGTTTTTAAATAATTGAACCGCTTCCTGCTGTTCATGCAATTTATAAAATTTTAAAACCGCCAGATTTTTCAGGACTTTATGGTTTAAAGGATTTATTTCTAAAGCCTGTTTATAATATTTTGCAGCTTTTGCCGGGTTTCCCGCTTGTTCAAATTCATAGCCGAGCCTGAAATACGGTTCGGCATAAATCTGTTTGATTTCATTCTCGAATGACGTTGGCGGATAGGTTCGCTGCCAATCTCTGTTTTTAAAATGAGCGTAAAGTTGATTCAGGTTTACTTCCAATTCATCCACAGAATAACTTTGTGATTTAGGGATCATTCGGTAAACTAATCCAACTGGTAAAGCCCGAAACGCCTGCTGGTAGCTCTGCTCTTTGAAATCCATAAAGCAAACCGGATAAATGTTTATGTTGGCAGCAATCAAATGGCCATTTTGAATTTGAGTGCCATCATAACGCGCACCGGGAAGATTTAGCCCTGGAAATCTTGTTTTGACCTGTTCATAATACCAGGGGTAGGTTAACTTCGCCTGGTCCAGCGTCATCACATCTGGCCGTGCACCCTGAACGATTTGCATATAATCAACACCCATGGAAGCCACGTCTCCTCGCACAAAAAACACTGCGTTCTCTGGCAGACTTAAAAGTAAATCATGTGCAAAATTTTCCGCGATATAATTATCTCGGAAATCAGCTTCTTCATGATTATTGTTGAATTGCCATCCTAATAGTACAACTGCAAAAACGGCCGGTGTAAAGCGGGTTGCTGGAGGCAGCTTTTTCTCATTTAACCAGATGCTTAGGTTCTCGATTCCTAATCCTATCCAGAATGATAAAAATATGGCCGGCATAATATAAAATCGTTGCAGCACTCCCAACAGCAGCGGATTTTTGATAGGTACATTGGCATAGAGCACGAAGAAAATTCCGCTGAAGAAAAACCCGAGTGAAAGGTACCCTTGAAATATTTTGCGGCGTCTGAATTTAATGAATCCAAAATGTGCAATCACAATTCCTAATGCAGTAAATTGAGCGCCAACATTTTTAAAAAGAGCAGGTAATTGTTCGAGCCTGGAGACTGCAACATTCTGGTCGGCCAGGGTGGCAAAAGGGGAAAAACTACCGTAATCAACACGCAGAAACAAATTGAGGAAATTTTTAAAAGTAACCGGATTGTCCCAATTGATAACAGGATTCGCAGCAGCCGCCACTGGGCAGTAAATGTACGGCGTCATTCCCAGGAAGAAAAATAATGCTGCAAAACTTAAAGTTTTACCATCCCGGAAAAAACCAGATTCAGTAAACCAAACGAAGACTAAAACAGCCGGCGACATCAAGATTATAGTGTGATGATTAGTGAGCGCCAATCCGAATAAAAAGCTCAGCAGCCAAAATAACTGCCTGGTAGAAGATTTTAGCTGTTGTTGTTTCTTAATGTCTGAATGTGATGGGATTTGTTCGGTATTTCCATACAGCAAAATCAAAACGTAGGTAATGACAGCCACAAACAAATTGTTTAAGGCAAAGACTTCAGCTACTTCGGCGTAATGCCAGAAAAAACGAGAGAAAGCCAGGGCCCATGCTCCGGTCAGGGCGGCGCCGACTCGACCCGTTAAACGTACCAGGGACAAATATACAAACAGGCAGGTTAGGGCGCTTAAAAGCGCAGAAGCTAAATTCGCGCGCCAGGCCACGGAACTGATCGGCAGCCAGGTGAACAGGTGACCGATCATGGTATAAAGCGGGTATCCAGGTGGATGCGGAATGCCCAATATTTTTGCGCTGGTAATGAACTCTCCAGAATCGCCGGCGGCAATGGTTGGACAGAGGTAATAAATATACACTATTGACGGAATGAGAAAAGCTGCCAGAGCCCCCAATTTTTGATTAAGATCCAAACTCGTTTTTTGAGAAAGATAGATGTCTGGCGGTTCTTTTTTTACTTTTGCTTTTAAATGCATATTATTTTTTGATTTTTTACTGCTCTTGATCTTTTTTTTTAATTCTCATGGATTACCTGTTCTATTGCTTATTTTCTTTGAAACTCTCTCCTGTTTGTCAGAAGATAAAATCTCAAATTATGTAATACCGCTGCCACGGTCAAGCCCACGATAAGCCCGATCCAAAGTCCCTCTGCTCCAAAATTGTAATTCATTCCCAACAAATATCCAACAGGCAGCCCAACTACCCAGTAGGAAATAATATTCACGACCATGGGTATTTTAGTATCTTTCAGACCCCTGAGGGCTCCGGTTACACTTACCTGCAATCCGTCAGAAATTTGGAAAATGGCGGCCAGGAATAACAATTTCACCGCAATGACTTTAACTTCAGCATCCTGTGTGTAAATACCGACAATGAATTCAGGTACGGTGAACATCAGAATTGCTGTGAGACTCATGACTAATACCGAAACACCAATACCAACATAGCCAATAAATCGGGCTTCTTTTAACTCTTCTTTACCCACTGCAAATCCAACCCGCGCCGTGGTCGCGATAGAAAGGCCTAAAGGAATCATGAAAGTAAAAGCAGCAAAGTTAATTGCTATTTGATGTCCTGCAATTGTCTCCACACCTAAAGAGCCAATGATGAGCGCAACTGTGGCAAACATGGTTATTTCAATACAAAAGCTCGTGCCATTTGGAACGCCAATTCTTAATATTTCTTTTTGAAAAGACAATCTCGGTGGTTTCAACGCCTGAAATAATTTAAACTGAGCGCAGAATCTTTTGCGAGAAGTAAATCCGGCCATGCATATCAACATTATCCACCAAACCAGTGATGTTGCCCATCCTGTACCGACGGCGCCCATCGCAGGAAATCCAAAATGGCCGTACATAAATACGTAGTTTGCCAAAATATTCATTCCCGAACCAATCAGAGCAAAATACATTCCCGGTTTGGTTACAGATACGCCTTCATTAAAAAAGCGTAAGGTAAAATAGGCGAACAATGCCGGAACACCCCAGGAAAACGCATTCAGGTAGCCTTGTGTGACCGGTACAATTTCAGCTTTGATATGAAACAGTTCCATGATAAAATGCATGTTTCTCAAAATAAAAAATGAGGGGACCATCAAAATTTGGCTCAACCACAATGCCTGCCAGAAATTTTTACCGATTGTTTCACTTTTTCCCGCGCCATGCAATTGAGCAACTATAGGATTTATAGCAAGTAATATCCCTACATTAAAAAAGACTACGGGATTATATAAGCTTCCACCCACAGCAACAGCAGCCAGATCTTTCGCACTCAAATGACCGGCCATAATGGTGTCCACAAATCCCATTGACATTTGCACCAACTGTGCTGCAACTACGGGCATGCCTATTCTGATGGTGCGGGAAGATTCAGTCGCGATTGTATTTATATTTGTAAAACGTTTGGTCATTGTTGTTACTATCGGTATTTACAATCTCTGTAAAAATTGAATTTACAATAAATCCATGCTTAAGATTAAAGAATATAAATCAATTTGTAAAGCACTATATTTTCCGCTTTTTCCACCGACCCTGCCGAAAAACTATAATTCCCACGATACCAATCAAAGACTCTGCAGATATTATTGCGATAAACACACCCTTTTCTCCAAAGCCCAGAAGCAAAGCGAGCACATAAGCAACAGGAATTTCAAAGAGCCAAAAGCAAAAGAAGTTGATAATCGTAGGGGTAATCGTATCTCCAGCGCCATTGAATGCCTGTGTCATCACCATGCCGTAAGCATAAAACAGGTAACCGTAACTGATATACTTTAAGCACTCCGAGCCAATTGCCACAACCGCAGATTCCTGGGTAATCAGTCGAACCCGGAATTCGGAATACGAGATGAAAAGAATGGCTATAAAACCTAAAAACAGCATATTGATGAAAGCAGACACCCAAACCGAACGTTCAGCACGGTCTGGTTTATTTGCCCCAAGGTTCTGACCAACCAATGTTGCCGCTGCATTGCTCATACCCCATGAAGGCAGAATTGAAAACACAATTATACGTATAGCAATTGTATATCCTGCCAGAGCTTCGCTACCGAAAACGGCCATAATGCGAACGAGGCCAACCCAACTTGAGGTAGCGATCAGAAATTGTCCAATTCCGCCAAGCGAGAGACGCAGTAAACGCTTCATGACATGCAAGTCGAGATTCAGGCGATTCAAAGCAACTTTAATCCGGCCTTTCTCACTTCCCAGTACCATAAATTGATAGAGCACACCGATGCCTCGTCCGATAGTCGTAGCGATTGCCGCGCCTTTCACACCCAGCTCCGGAAAAGGCCCAATGCCGAAAATGAGACAGGGATCGAGCACTATATTAATAAAATTTGCCAGCCACAGGACCCGCATGGAAATAGCAGCATCACCTGCTCCGCGGAACACGGCATTGATAATAAACAAGAGTACGATCACTACATTGCCACCGAGCAAAATTGCTGTGTACATATAGCCTGATTCAACAATACTCGTAGCGGCGCCCATGAGCTGCAGCAGATCAGGAGCAAAGAAAATGGCTAAAGCGGTGATCGGCAAGGAAACAGCTATTCCGACCAAAATGGCCTGCTCAGCCGCCAAAGATGCATCTTCTCTATTTTTTTCGCCGATTCGACGCGAGACCATGGCGGTTGTGGCCATACTGAGACCGATCGCTATGGCATAAACAATGGTGAGCATCGACTCAGTCAATCCAACGATTGCTACGGCATCCGCGCCAAGTTTTGACACAAAAAATATATCAACGACCGCAAAAACAGATTCCATGACCATTTCCAGCACCATAGGAATGGATAATATAAATATGGCTCGACCGATACTGCCTTCTGTAAAATCCTGCTCAGAGCCCGCGATAGCTTCCTTTATATCTCTCCACAAATTAAGAAGGCGATTTTTGGTTTTATTCTCTAAACTCACTGAGATGGTAGTTGAATTTTCATTTAAGGATTCATTCATGATTTTATCTGATTTTAAAACTAACTGTACGATTAAATTTGAAATTTGGTTACTAACCTGTAATGCAGTGGGTTAGTCAACTTTGATTTTTGAAAAAATAAATGAAAGTAATAAGGAAAGATAATTCGCTAAAATTGCAGAATTAAGTCGAAGTATTTTTTACCTCTAAGAGAGGATACAGGAGGTTAAAAATTTTTGAAGATGCCTGTAAAAGGATTACGATTTGTTTGATGAGCTCGCATGAAGTCAGGTACTGAACATCAAACCACGTAGTGCATTTTCTCTACTCAACAATAAGCGAACTATCTTCCCTTTTTTGTGACTGTAACGGTTGGATCAAAAATTCGCATATTACATCTCCTTTAATATTGATATTTATTGATTTTTTGCAAGCAGTAAATATAATAAATATTATTAAATAAGCAACTAAATTATTTAAAAAATAAAGAAATTTCGCTTAGCCTTCATTGACCGACTGCGTACACAGTGTGCTTTTCCAAATCAATTATTAGACGAAAATCCTGAAGCAAATGTGTTACAACTATTGGTTCACATTCATAGGCACCAATGCAACTTGACATTTCATATTTACTTGCATATATTAACAGTTCTTTACAACATGACCTGTTACATTGAAATAAATTTTCCTTCGGATGGAAGCATCATTATGAAAATATTCAAATTATACAAAAAAAACATTACGGAGATCACAATGAAAAAAGTCGTCTGTTTCAGCCTGTTATTCCTGTCAATTATAACCTTTGCCCTGGCTCAGGAAAAAGCAAAACGCCCAATGACAACCGATGATGGTTTAAACATGATCAGAGTTCGCGAAGCGCTGATGTCACCCGATGGTCAACGGGTCTTTTATTCTCAATCTGAATTAGACTGGAAGGATAAAAGCAAAAGACAAAAAACTACTTATTATATGGTATCAGCGGCAGGAGGAGAGGCTTTTCAATATATTGGCGATGCAGGCGGAAGTTCGTTTCAATTCTCGCCGGACGGAAAATATTTTTCATTTAAGCGTGCCGTTGAGAAAAAACAGCAACTATTCCTGATGAGAACAAAGGGCGGTGAGGCTGTTCAATTGACAAAACATAAATCGAGTATTGGGTCTTATAAATGGTCTCAAGATGAGCGTACAATCTTTTTCGTGGCTTCAAAATCAAAAAGCAAAGAAGAAAAAAAAAACACAAAGACGGCTATGATGCAATTTTTGTGGATGAAGGTGCCAACGGCCAGCAAGCGGGGAGCTGGAATAATCTGTGGAAATTTGATATCGAAAAAAAGCAAGAGACCAGGATCACCAAAGATGATTTTAGAATCGGCAGCTTTGATGTTTCCCCCGATGGCAAGCGGGTCATATTTACCGCCCGTTATGAAAATCGCCGCAATCAGCAATACTTATCCGAAATATATATGACGAATATTCAGGATTCTTTGAAAACACGCCTTACAGAAAATCAGGCGCCAGAAGGTCGCCTGCAATGGGCACCAGATGGGAAGCGCTTTGCTTATACCGCCAACACCGATAACAAATGGAAACTCAGAAACAGTAAAATATGGATGATGAACGCCGACACAAAAGAAAAACGAATGGTCTCCGGAAAATTCGAAGGCAGCGTTTCTCAGTTTGTTTGGTCGCCGGATAGCAAAAGCATTCTCTTCTCAGGACGCTACGGAACCAATTCAAATTTATATAAATTGAATGTAAAATCGGGGGCTCTGAAACAAGTTACCAATGTTACCGGCATACTTAGCGCCAGTTCATTTTCTAAAGACCGCAGCAGAATGGTTTATTCATTTCAAGATTTTGATACGCCGTCGGATATTTACGTTTCTTCAACCAGCAAATTTCAGCCAAAACAACTCACGCATGCCAATCCATGGGTCGAGTCAGACCTTAAGTTAGCTAAAGGTGAAGTCATCAAATGGAAGAGTAAAGACGGCATGGAAATTGAAGGCCTGCTTTATTTGCCTGACGATTATCGTGAAGGCGCGCGCATTCCATTGCTTCTGCATGTGCACGGCGGACCGGCTGGAGCCTTTACCAACAGTTTCAGATATAGCTACCATGTCTGGGCTGGTTTGGGATATGCCCAGTTGTGTCCAAATGTAAGGGGAAGCGGCGGTTACACCGATGAAATTTTACGCGGAAATATGAACGACATCGGCGGTGGTGACTACTGGGACCTGATGACCGGTGTTGATTATGTGATCGAGAAAGGATATGTTGATCCAGATAAGATGGGAATTCGCGGCTGGAGTTATGGCGGCATTCTTGGCGGCTGGACTATCACCCAGACCGACCGATTCAAAGCTGCTTCCGTAGGCGCCATGGTCTCCGATTGGACTTCCGAATATGGTCCAGGATTTAATTATGACGTACGCCGATGGTATATCGGCGGAACACCATGGGACAATCCGGAGAATTACCGAAAGATGTCCGCACTCACACACGTCAAAAATGTGACCACACCTACCTTGATTCTGCACGGTATGAAAGACCGTACAGACACTGAACAACAGAGCATGATGTTCTTCACTGCCTTAAAGGATCAGGACAAAACCGTACGTTATATAAAGTTTCCAAGAGAGCCGCATGGATTTCGGGAACCGAGACATCGACGGACCCGCGATATCGAAGAGATTCGCTGGATGCAGAAATATGTTTTAGGAATCGAGTGGACTCCGTGGGAACGGAAGGATGATAAGTCTGAAGAAAAAGATAAGAAGAAAGAGGAGGTTACAGACCGACGATAAAAAGGGTGTTAAGGCAGGCATTGCCATTTAAAGCGATACTGTTATAAAATTGGTTCTGGAATGCTATAAAGCCCAACTAAGTTTTGTGCAGTTTAGTTGGGTTTGTTATTGTGATTTAATTATTCGGCACAGTATTATCGGTTAGATTGATTACTGAGGTCCAAGATCCAAACAAACACGAAAAATTTAACCAATTGTCAGTTTAGTGAAATATTCACGGTAAAATCCACGATCTCGAGTCAGGAACACATCTGAGAATTCTTCTGCATGGGCACCGATGATGAAATCGTTCAAAATACGACGGGGCTTATTTAACGAAACACCGCAATTGGGACATTGGCTCTGTAAATCATTACCACACTCCGGACAGAAATATCTCATTGAATGTTGTTCCTGAGTTTTGCGATAAGATTGCCAAAGCTGACTGGCTTGAAATAGTGTTTTGTCTAAACACCATAAGATTTCAATTCTTGTATCGGTTAGAAATGATTTTAGTTCATTTTCACGGTTAAATTGTGAAGCAAGTTCTGAATACACAATCTCACATATTACTATTTGCCCTTTCTCTGCGGCCGACTCCATCTTTTGTAAAGATTCATGCAGAAATTTCTGATTAGGTATTAATATATCTAAGAGAATGTTGGTGTCGACTGCCGTGATCATACTTCTGACTCGTCTCTAAGTCCCCGAACGATGTCATCAGTATTTTCGCCTTCAAGATGTTTCAAATAGCCAACATATTTTCTAAATTGTGCAGTCTTCTTTCTTTTTTTCATGATAGCACGTTTGTTGTTGATTTCAAAAATGACCTCATCTCCCTGTGAGAGCTTCAGGGCATCGCGTACATGTTTAGGTATCGTAACCTGCCCTTTTTGAGTCAATGTTGGCATAATAACACCTCATCAATAAAAAGTAATACCACTTAGTATTACTTATTATACAATAAAATGATTCAAATGGCAAGTAAATATTTATTCGAACGCATGGCATTGATTTGGTCAAACACTACTCGAATAGATCCCCCGCATTAAAACTTAACGGGGCAGGCCAAGTGGTCTTTGATGACAAAGACAAGCTCCCCGCCAGCCTGTTTGGCAATGAGGCCGGTGATTCCATAAATATATACAACCAATATTTCGAAATCAAGAGAACATCAGTGCAAAATCTCAAATTCGTATGAAATTTCTGGCAAGTAAAAAAAGAAGTTGAGTAAGCAAAGGCTCTAAATGCGCCTTCTTGCATTACATTTAATTGTTCATTTTTTGTGATACAAATCTTGGTTCAATGGAATAATGACTTTGTTTTCTAATTCAAGATTTGTTATATTTTATTGATTACTCAAAAAAGCGTAGTTTACCAAATTTCAGTCATATGAGTGCAATGATGAAACTGCTTAAAGTGAGTGAACAATTGTGCATTTAATATATCTCGACTATAATTGCTTTCAACGTTCCTTTGATGATCCGAGTCAAGTGAGAATTCAAATGGAAGCATTGGCTTGTAATGAAAAAATCTGATTTAATGGATGACACAAAACTTAGAATGTGCGGCATTGAAGCATTGAACAAAGCGCTGGGTCCGTCTGCCGCATTGCGATTCCTTGCTCTTGTTCATAGAGAGCCAACTGACTATGCAGAAATTTCCTAAAAACTCTATGAGGGTCAGTCAATTGAAGATATTTACGAAAGAGCAGAAAAGAACTGGAGAGATCGATCCTCTATTTGAGGATTGAAATAATACTTTATTATTGAAATATAAGGCCCAGCCGCTCTAAAGTTAACTAACGCCACTACCCCACTAACAAAAGGTCTGAAAAAATTGATAAATCCAGTGGTCATTTCAACAATATATACGACTAGTGAAACTATAAGTAATGCGATATGGGTCTTGATTAGCAATTTCAGAAGATAATTCATGAATCTTAGCTCTGTCCCTTATCCTTATTTAATCATTTCATATCTTTTTCTCTTGGTTCCCTTCCTTGATATTTATGAAAAACTATTGCAAATATAATGGTTAAAGGAATCACGATAACTAACCATTTCCAAAAAGTATAAGTATCAGGAGCATTTTTTGCAATATAAATATTGTAGAGCAAGAATAATAATAAGAATGTAAAATACAGAATAGTAAAAAGACCGGTGTTGCCCTCGGCTTCATCTCGATTTTTTTTGGGTTCAGAAAATAAGGTAACTATTAATATGAGACCCGTAATTTTCTCAATAATATAACTAACAATTGTTATTAGAAGTAGGTATATGTGAGCAACAAAAATCAGTTTAATAATATATATCATAAGCTGCTAGAATAATGTTTTTCTAGTAAAATACACCCGAAATTAGCTTGATGTCTTTGCTCATCACTTCGATTGTTCTTAATAAAGCATTTTCTCCTTCTCCAACACCTTCCCATCCGGCGCAGGCTCCATTTCAAGTGCGCGTTTTTCATGGCTCACAATATGACCCTGGGTATCCATAAATCTCTTCCCCATAGTCATGCGCTTCAGGTCGTCGAGTATGGCATAAAGGCAGGGAACTAAAAAGAGCGTTAGAATCGTGCCAATTGAAAGTCCCCAGACCATGACGTTAGCTAACGGTCCCCAAATGTCAGACTTGCCGCCGATACCAATAGCCATAGGCATCAGGCCAAACACCGTTGTGACTGTGGTCAAAAGAATCGGACGAAGACGGATATGACCAGCAATCAGAATGGACCGCCAGCGTCGAACGCTGGCTTCTCTGGCGTTATTGATAAAACTGATGAATACCAATGAGTCGTTCACAGCCACGCCAGCCAGAGCTACGAGACCGTAAAGATTGTTGATATTGAAAGGTGTTCCGATAAAAAGTAAACCCACGGTTGCCCCCCAAAAGGCAAATAAAATAGCCATAAAAATGATAAGCGGCTGGACAAAAGATTTAAATTGACCAGCCAGCACGATGTACATAATCATAAGTCCCACCACAAAAAGCTGGCCCAAGTTACTGAAAGCTTCTTTAAATTCTTCAAACTGGCCGCGGAAAACTAAATCATATCCTGGATAGCGCATGCTGATATCCTGAAACCTGCGATTTAATTCCTGGTTTACTTTCAATGCAGAGTTTTTGCTATTATCGACATCAGCTTTAATGCCAATAGAGCGTTTAAGCTCGTCGTGTTTAATTGTTGAATAGCCCTGTTTGTTATTTAACCGCGCCACATCTTTCAAGGCTACCAGGCGCCCAGATGGCGTGGCGATTTTCATGTTTTCCAGGTCGTCGACATTCTGCCGGCTGGCTTTGTTGAATTTTACTATCACATCAATTTCTTCATCGCCGTCCCGAATTTCAGTAGCCACGCCGCCATCAAATGCGTAATGAACCGAGGTTGCAATCTTCGCGATGGTCAGGCCCACGAGCGCGGCTTTCTCTTCATTCACAAGTATTTGCAACTCGCGTTTGCCCGGAATAAAATCATCATGGACGTCGAACACTCCGGGCATACTCAGCAGTTCCTGCTTGACGAGTTCAACGACCTCTTGCAGCTCTTCGATATATTCGCCCCGCACTCGCAGCTCAATAGGTGCGCCGGTTGGCGGCCCGCTTTCAAATATTTTGAACTCCAGAGATTTAATGCCGGCAATCGCATTGATTTTTGTGCGTAAATCCGTTATAATTTCATCGATACTTCTATGACGCAGCTTTTTATTGGTCAATTCAACGATAACCTGCCCCACTGATGGCTTAAGAAACCACTCTTCATCTCGCTGCTGCAGGCCCGAATTAGCTACCAGATTCACCAGTTCAGATTCGGGCAGACTGCGTGTGACTTTCTCAATTTTCCGGATGGTCTCATCGGTTATTTCTAACCTGGTACCCTCCGGTAAATCCACAAAGATTAACAACCGGGGAATCTCTTCGCTGGCAAACATATCAATACCAACTACCCAAATCAACGGGATGCTCAGTATAATCAACAAAGAAGTGACTCCCAAAACCAGATAGCGATAACGAATGAATTTGACCAAATATTTTATATAGAGCTTTCTAAGTTTTTTAAATCGTACAAATCCTTCTCTTTTGTGGTTGAGTTTTCGACTCCATTCTGCAATATGAGTTGGCAGGATAACGAATGCTTCAAACAGAGAAGCTAACAGCGCCATTGTAACGACTATAGGTACTACTTTTAAGTATCCCCCAATCACCCCATCCATAAGCATCAAAGGCAGAAAAGCGGCAATAGTGGTCAGGGAAGATGATAACACAGGCATCGCCACCTGTTTGCTGCCGATAATAGCGGCTTCTCTGGGACTGTAACCTTTTTGCAGATAACGATAGCAATTTTCAATAATAACAATTGCATCATCCACAATCATGCCCAGCACTAAAACCAGACCAAAAAGGGAGCTTCCACTCAGGCTCATGCCCGTGAAATGCATAAACATAAAGGTGAACATGAACGTAACCGGAATACCGATCGCCGCAAATATCGCATTTCTCAGGCCCAAAAACATGTAAAGGCACGCCACAACTAAAACCATGCCTATTATTGCGTTATTTTGAAGAATACCGAGGAATTCATTAATATGAACAGATGTATCGTTAATCACCGTTAATTTGGCGTTTTCAGGTATGCGTTCCTTGCTGTATTTCGCAACGATTTTCTTTATTTGATCAATAATTTTTATAGAGCTCCCCTGTTTCTTTTTAGAAACCGTAAGTACAACAGAAGGTTCGCCGTTAAAGCGAGAATGCACCCGCCAGTCCTCAAAGGTATCCTGCACTTCTGCAACATCCTCGACCCGAACATGGTGCCCTAAAGAATTTGCACGCAGGATAACTTTTTTAATTTCATCAATCCGGTCAATCTCGCCAAGGGTGCGAACAATATATTCCCACCGCCCCATTTTTATGTCGCCTGCTGATAAATTCAGGTTTTTTGTGCGAATCGCCTCCATAACCTGAGATATCGCCATCTCATAACTTTGCAATTTTCCCGGATTAACTTCTACCCAGATTTCACGGTCTCTCACACCGGCGACCTGACATTTCGAAACGTCTTTTATTTCCAGAATATCATCACGCATATCCTCGGATAGGTTTTTCATTTCAATTTCCGGAATATCCCCACTGAGCACCACACTAATCATAGGAATATGATCCTGAATGGAAAAATAGGTAATTGAAGGAGATTCAGCGCCCTCGGGAAGGTCTACTTTTTCAACTTCTGTTCGAACATCCTGCATGCGCTTATCCAAATCATCATCAGACATCGTGACGAATTTGATCCAGACAAAGGATGCGTTTTCACTGGAAACCGAAGTAATAATATCGATGTCCTCAACATCTTGTACTTCTCGCTCGACTTCGTTGGTAATCAGTTTTTCCGTGTCTTCCGGCGAAAATCCCGGCGCGCCGGTCCAGACAAATATCCAGGGGAAAGAAACATCTGGCATCATCTCACGCGGCAGGACGTACAGGGAATAGGCGCCAAGGACAATCACCGCAATCATGATTATGTTGACAAGAACGGGATTTTTTACAGATAATTTAGCTATGGACATCTCAGATGATTTTTATATTTTCGGAGTTAGCTTTTGGCTGGTTAAAAAGACACTAACCTTTTGAAAAAAGGTCAGCGTCTTAGAAACCTCTGCACTCTCCACGAACTCTGCAGTGAACAATGCAATCTCATACATCTTTCATTGTAATTCACATTATTGGCCTTGTTGAAAAAATAACCTGCCGAAAGTTAATTATAATTTAAATCACAATATGTAGAATTTAGTTAACATCTAACGTTACAACAGTATGTTAATAAACCCTCGGAAGGAGTCAATACCATTTTTAGTTGAAAAAGGTGGCTCCGCGTTTTTTTATGCC
>CAZIKB010000127.1:0-18714 GCA_964539665.1 uncultured Cytophagia bacterium | reverse complement strand
CTCCAACTTTTGCAGGCAGCAGACCAGGCGCTTTGAGCGCTGCCTGTTGGGCGTCCATGGTGTCAACTGGAGAGCAGGGATACATGGAGTCAGCGAAGAATATACTGGAAACGGCTGAATCGATCAAAAAGGGTATCAGAGAAATTCCAGACCTGCAAGTGCTCGGAAATCCGCTGTGGGTTATTGCCTTTGCATCGGAAAAATTGGACATTTATAAAATTGTGGATTACATGACCGGAAGGAAATGGAATTTGAATGGCCTGCATAAGCCTCCGGCGGTTCATATCTGCATAACACTGAGACATACTCAACCAGGAGTTGCGGAAAAGTTTATCGATGATTTGAAATCAGCGGTTGAACACGTCAGGATGAACCCGGATGTAATGGAGGGAATGGCTCCCGTTTATGGTCTGGCTGCCACAATGCCATTCAGAGGCGTGGTGAGTGACTTGCTGAAAAAGTATATAGATCTGTTGTACAAAGTATGATGTCGTTGCATTTTACTTCAAAAAGGCATTGACATTTAATAGTTAATTATTTATTTTCCTTAATCATAAATTTCTAACCTCTTTTTATTCTTACTCATATTTTCATTTCTCAAATCTCACCTCTAATAATTTTCCGATAAATAAAAGTAGTAGATTTCCGCAAAAGTGGCAATTCAAATTAATGCCAACAAATAGATGAATCCAGAGGATGGGATATTTAGAAAGTATCCGTTGGAATCATTTTGTGTTATTCCGAAAGTTCTTCATTCGTGTTTGACCGAAAATAGCCCTTTCTTGTCATTCCTGCATGTTTTTAGCAGGAATCTCCTGCCCGAAAAGAGGAAATTCCAGCACAAATGATCGCTGGAATGACATAAATAATCGAGTTTTCTGTCAAACGTAAATTAACAATCTTTTACAAAAGAAGGAGAAGAAAATGCAGACAAATGAACTACCACCCCCAGCACAACTAATGAAATTCATTATTGAAAAATGGATAAGCAAACCAATTTATGTGGCGGCAGAGCTGGGTATTGCCGACATTCTGGCTCAAGGTCCCAAAAGCATTGCAGAAATTGCTAAAATGAGTCAGAGCCACGCACCCACTCTTTACAGAATAATGCGAACCTTAGCCAGTGTCGGCATTTTTTCAGAGACAGAAGACAAACAGTTTCAGTTCACGCCAATGGCGGAGTGTTTGAAAAGCGGAGCTATGAGAGCTGCTGCCTTATTGTTCCACTCTGAATGGAGTGAAAAGGCATGGGGATACTTTCTGGACAGTGTGAAAACCGGTGAAACAGCCTTTGAAAAAGCTCATGGGATGCCGGTTTCTGACTGGCTTAAAAAAAATCCTCTGGCTGCGAAAGTATTTAACGAAGCCAATGCCATGAAAGCAACTATGTCCCATCGCGCGATTGTTGATGTCTATGACTTTTCAGGTATCAATACTTTGACAGATGTTGGTGGTGGGACTGGCTCGCTGATGGCAGAGATTCTAATCGCAAATCCTTTCATGAAAGGAATTGTGGCAGAGCTTCCTTCTGTAATTCAGGAAACGAAAAAATATATCCTCACAAAAGGAATTGCTGATCGCTGTGAAGCTGTTGAATGTGATTTTTTCAAAGAGATCTCCTCTGGGAGCGACGCCTATCTTATGTCGCACATCCTGCATGACTGGACTGATGAACAGTGCAAAACAATCCTGATAAATTGCCATAAAGCAATGAAGCCACAATCTAAACTGTTAATTGTGGAGATGGTTATTCCTCCAGGAAACGAGCCCTCAATTGCCAAACTTCTGGACCTGGAAATGCTGGTTATGACAGGCGGACGTGAGCGCACGGAAACAGAGTTCAAAGAGCTGCTGGAATCATCAGGATTTAAACTCTCCCGGATTATACCGACGAATGAGAGTATTTGTATAATTGAAGGCATTCGAGCATAATGTTGTGCTGGCCTGGATAAATTTCAAAATGTAAATGATATTTTAACAAGATGTAACAATTTTATTGTTTTTTGATTGTGCATTAAATATATTGGTGCTGTATGAAAAACATGAGTTACTTACTGGCTTTCGCCCGGCGTCTGCGCCCAACGGAACACAGTAGCGGAGTTAACCAGTTTCTGTAGATCATTACATATTGCAGATTTTACAGAAACTGTACAATCACTGGTTAGGTCAACACAATATCTCTTAAGCATTAGGACAAAGTAGAAATAGAGCTGTTTTTGGGAGTAGCAACTTCAATCCGTGGTCACGCTCTTGTTCGAGCAGCCACAGTGTCCAGCGCAGAATGTTTAATAATCGATAAGTTTAGAAAGCGATAAATCGAATGTTTGTATAAAGTTAACTATAGGAGAGTATGAAAAATGACAAGCATATTTTGGTTACTCCGTAAATCTTTCATGGCGGTTTGTTTAATTTCTTTCATGCCCGCCTTTGTTTACGCGCAAAAATTCTCACACCCAGAAGGTGTAATCTTCAATCGGATTGCTCAGTTAAATCTCGTCTCAAATGCCTTAAACAGTCCACTCTTTCAGATCGGTTGTACGCCTCATCTGTGGGTTCCGCTCAGCGTGCAGCTTGGTAGTCCTAGCTTTGAAGGCACCTGGAATAAGATGGAACCCAGAAAGCCAACTACCAACTGGAAGAAAAAAGAAGGTGTTGTATATAATTGTGATGGCTGGCGGTGTTATCGGTAGCGCGACTGGGATAGTAGGAGACCTGAGGGCGAGACCCCCTCTTGCTGAGTTTGGCAATCCCGACCAGTTCTGTTACGAGCACGATTGTATGGCTCTCGGAGCCCTAATCGGTATGGGTGCCGGGGGCATTGTCGGCTTGTTGTACTACCTGGCGGCCGGTAAGGACCCCATCAAGTCCGAAAGCACTACAGGAATATTCCGTCTCACACCCTACGGTCGCTCAGGTCTTGGAGTGTCGGTGGGATTCAGGTTGAGATAAGGAGAAAAGCCTTGTAGGCTAACACATATTAAGGGAAAAAGTCAAAAGAAAAAACGCTCCCTGGTCGAATTTCCTGAGCATTTTTTGGAAATTCAGCTAACGAGAGAAATTCGAATAACGTGGCTCAACCTGACCCGCTGTGACAAAAACTACAACATTACCAAAGAAGAAATGGAATGGTTGGTTGAGAGGGTGAAGAAAGTTCAGCAGTTGACAGAGCAAGTTTGGAAGAGGAAAATAGAAAGTTAAAGTAGGGTGGGTTCGCAACCCACCATAAAACAAATGCCTAACACTTAAATGCAGCCGAACCAAGAAGCGGTCGGCTGATTTAATCGTTCGTGCGAGAGAATGAACTGTTCACAAAGATGGCACCGAGCTTATCCTTTTGATTGCATTTTGAAACTATTATAGTTATTTTATATTTATCAGTGTGAGCACGGTTAAACAAAGCTTAGATAAAAATAGCAAATGGCTCTGACTTTTGAATGGAACGAAGAAAAGTCCAAAAACAATTTCAAAAAACATGGGTTGCGCTTTGAAGAAGCGAAGACGGTTTTTAATGACCCATTAGCCATTACCGTCGATGAGCCAGACCACTCAGATGATGAAGAAAGGTATATAGATATTGGAATCTCATCTAAAGGTAGGTTGGTGGTGGTTTGGTATACAGAACGAAATGAAAACATTCGTATCATTGGATGTCGCAAGGCAACAAAAAAAGAGAGAAGAGCTTATGAAAAAAAAGAAAGATAACATAAAGGAAAGAGAGATGAGAGACGAGTATGATTTCTCAAAAGGAGTCCGGGGCAAGCATTACAAGACCTATCGAGAAGGACACTCCGTACATGTTCACAAAAGCGACGGCACAACCACTGTCCAATATTTCACTCAAGAGGATGGTTCGGTTATGTTGGATCCAGATATTAAAGCGCATTTTCCCGACTCTGAATCCGTGAACCAAGCACTTCGATCCCTTATTGCCCATATCTAAATACAGATGTCAAATTTGAATCTTTTTGACTTGTTTCTTATTATTTCTCTTATTTACAAACCTTGAAACAGTATACATATTTGCTCTGAGCCCGGAAAGTACTGAAGAATCGGCAAGCCAATGTTAGCAGTGCCTAACACTATCGCTACTGCCGAATCTTCAGTGATGTGCATTTTAACAGCTAATCGGTGGCGGCAAAACCGGCTCATCTAACTGTGTGCGGGAAAGAAAATCAGGTCGGCTGAGCGATAGTGTTAGGAAAAAAAGAAACAAAGCATAAAAACCTATTTTTGAAGAATAAATTCAATGGAGGTATTTATATGAGAAAACTCTGGATTTTTTGTATTGCCACTCTTGTGGTTCTTGGGTGCAGCAAGAGCGAAACGGAAGTAAACTCAAAATCGCCGGAAGACAAGACAAAAAGTGAAGTGGTTTCACAAGCTGACACAAAAGAAAAAAAGATAGCTGAAGACAGGACAGGCGGATCTGCCGGGACAAGCAACATTGATCCAGTATTCAAGGACTATGAGTATCCTGCTGCAGATTTTGATGGTACATTTTCAATGGGGAACATTGTAACTGTATCGTACTTTTCGCAAGACGATTTTTCAAAAGTGGTTGATTTCTATAATCATAAGTTACCGAGCACTGCCATTCAATCAGGTACAACCAAAAACTTTTCTAAAAATAACCCGGACGGCAGTCATATGTCTGCGACCATATCACAAGTCGGCGATAAAACACAGATCATCCTGAAGTTAGAAAGAAAGAGATAGCCTGAATTATTCATAAATTTCTTTGAAAACTAAATTAACTTATAACAATTCAATGACTTATGGCAAGTATTATTTCAAAATTAAGTTTAAACGATATGCTTGATTTTAAGCTCAAACCTCATTTTTGTGAATAATTCAGGATAGAAGATAGAAAAGAGATCAAGAAATAATGGCGGGAAAGCAAAGCCGGAGGCAGGCTTGGATTTAAGGGGCAAAACAAAACTACTCAGATTTGGCTTAAATCCGTCGCACTTTTTGTTCGATTAAGTTCCAGTTTCTAACCTGGCTCATGGATTAGCGTTGCGAATATGCTAAAAACTCTATCTAAATGTTTTAAATCATGTATAATGAAAAATTTCTAAAACCTGTTTCCAAAAGCATTTTAATTAATGTACATCCCCAGCGAGTCTGGGAAGTCATTTCTAAACCAGGTAATTTGGAACTTTGTCACCCATTTTGTAATTCAAATCCTGTTGAAAAATGGCCAGGAAATAAATCTATTGATTACGTTAATTATTATAATGGACTTAAATATCAGAGAGTATTTACTGACTGGATTGATGGTTTAGGATATGATTTACTTATTGGTAGAAAAAACGGAAGAAAATCGAAAGTGATGTGGAGAATTAACAAATCTGATGATTCTTCTTCTGAATTAAAAATCACAATTTATCCTCATGATATAAATAAATATCCGAATTTTGTTAAACCGCATATCCAAATATTCTATATCAGGCCAATGCTTTGTAAATATCTAACTTCAGTGCTAAAGGGTTTTCAGGAGTATATAATGCAAGGTAAACCAATTCAAAAAAATCAATTTGGCACTCATAGGTGGTTTTCAAATTAATACATATTAATAGTCATAAAAGCAACAAAATGCGAACTGGAGAAATTTTTCACCTAAAAAAATACTGCAACTGCTCTGAGTGAGTTGGACAGAGCGTTGTTATTAATTCATTAAACATTGGATGTTCAGGTGTACTGGAGGTTTCAGCGGCTGAGTTATTCGTGTTATGCCGGTTTGCTCAGGAAAACAACAGCTCACGCATCGTTCCAAATCTAATCAGTTAGTTTTTATTTGATATAAAAATACAGATTATGTTTATGCACAACAGAGCTCGCACTTTACTGTGTTTTCATAAGACTTCAATTAGTTGGACAATCTTTACAAGCCACATTGGAAAACTGGGCTTCAGGTTTGTCAAAAATTCTGTTCTCAAAAATTGATCCGGGAGGAAGCGACCATGATTCAAGCACCAAAATCTTGTACCTTTGCATTTAAGTTTTATTTTAACTATTTATTTATTTTCTCTTTAGCTATTTTCTTCCTTCCAGCATTCGCCCTGCCACAAAGTGAAATTTCCGGTAAAGTATTCGACTTCAAAACCGGGGAACCATTAATTGGAGTTAATGTCGTACTTGTCGGCACACAACTGGGTGATGCGACGAATGCCGACGGCGAGTTCAGCATTCAGGGCGTTCAGCCTGGCAGTTATGAACTTGCGGCACTCATGATTGGCTACGAAACGCACCGACAGAAAATTGCGGTGCAGGAAAGCGTGCCAATGCGTTTCACCTTTAGATTAAAGACCGCCGTTATTTTAGGCGAGGAAATCAATGTTCAGGCGAAGCGCTATGAAGATACGCGTCTTGAAATCTCTCCGCCGACATTTGAAATTTCGCCCCGAACGGTGCAGGCGACAGTGGGTGGTCTTGAAGATGTGATGCGAGCCGTACAGATTTTACCCGGGGTCATAACTGTTGATGATAATTCCAATCAATTTGTTGTCCGTGGCGGCAGCCCCAACCAAAACCTCATTCTTCTCGATGGCATTGAATTATACAATCCATATAGAAGGAATGGCATGGCGAGTGTTTTTAACCCGGAGTTGATACAGTCTGTAAACTTCTATGCAGGCGGCTTTCCAGCAATTTTCGGCGATCGATTATCCTCAGCCTTTCGGTTACTTTGCGTGAAGGGACAAGAGAGAAATGGCTTTCAGGGCGGGTTGGCGGAAACCTGACAAGTTCCAATTTTGTGCTCGAGGGGAAAACCGGATTCTGGAATGGCTCCTGGATAGCTGGCGTTAGGCGCAGCTATTATGATGCATTTGCCCGGGATTTTATCGAGAGAATTGGCATCGTAAATAAAATTTCTTACCCTGACTTTGATGATTTTCAGGCAAAAATAGTTCTTCACCCTACTGTAAAGCACCGTTTACAATTCACCGGTTTTACCAGCAGAAATAATTTTGACTATTTGTCAAAAGAGGAAATCGGCGAGCAAAACCCGGAGCAATCGGAAACGTTTGATGGAATGGACCGCCTTAAAAATGCAATCATCGGGGGGCTCCTGGACCTTCATCCCCTCAAATAATTTTCAATCCCGTTTGTACGCGAACTGGTACCGCAATGAAGGCAATAGCGATTTTGCCGGTGATTTAGTCCCTGAAAATGCATTCGACCCTTCAAATATATTTGTGCCTACAGGATTTGGAGAACCGAGATATATATCTGACCCGCCTGTTTTCGGAGCAAATGATACAGTCAGTTTTAACTATTCCCAAATTTTCAATTTCGAGAAGCTTTCAACAGGTGGATGGGCAATTTACCAGACTCAAAACCACATTTTCGAAACCGGCTTCGAATTTAATAGTTTAGAGAACAAATTAAGTCTTGATTTGAATACCAATGAATTCGGTCAAACCGTCTTCAATTCGTTGGTTACTTCACCAAACTGGTTTGGCGCGCTTGCAGACACAACAGGTCAATCTCAACAATACTCAAGATGGAATATTTATGTGCAGGATAAAATAAAATTTTTCGAGGGTCGAGCGACCATTCAGCCCGGTGTTCGTCTCGACTATTTTGGCATCGTTGACCAATTATATTTTTCACCACGGATGAAAGTGGTGCTGGATGTTGACGCCCTGACTCAAATACATGTCAGTTCAGGTATCTATCATCAAAGCCCCGGGTATGAGAAATTTCTCGATGGCAGCAGAATATTCGATCTCCTGCGATTTTCAACTTTCGCTGGCATCAATGCTGAATCGTCTATTGATAACATTCTTGGTATCACCCGACGTCTGACTGATTCATGGCAACTTTCGCTCGAAGTTTATAACAAAGAATTTCAAAATTTGATTGTTCAGGACTTAGAGTTTCAAGAAGCAGCGATAGCTAAATACGCACCAAACATGATAATCTCCACATTCGATCGTGTACCGGCGTCTCCACTCGCCTATGAAATTTCACTTGAAAATAAATTTACCCGAACCACATTACCAACGAATGCAGCCAACTCGAATGCCTATGGCGTCGATTTCAGAATCGAGAAACAGGCGAATCTGCGGCAGGATCGATGGTTTGGCGCATTTTCTTATTCTTTTAGTAAAGCGACGCGAGAAGAAAATATAAACGGTAAACGGCAGACTTTTCCTCTTGAATTCGACAGAAGGCATTCCATAAATGGCAATGTTCATATTAGATTGGGAAAACACTTTTTGCTGGGTGTAAACTGGAAATATGGCAGTGGCTTTCCCTTCACGCCCGCGATAAGTCCCGTACCTTTGATTGGCTTTGCTGAAACCAATGATCCAGATGCTGAAGAGGAAGGCAATTACTTTGTCATGACCGATGCTGAGACTGGATTCGCGCGATTTATTCCAGATTTTGGCGGCCCCGAAAATATAAATTCAGCCAGGTATCCTGATTATCACAGGCTCGATGTTCGGGCGGGATATTCTTCCCGAGTGTTGGGTATGAATTTTGATGTTTATCTTGATTTAATTAATATTTTTAACAGAAAGAATGTGCTTTTTTACCAGAATGTCATCAAAATTGTCGGTAACGAGCCGCATTTGCCACTTTCTTTGCGCTTTCCAAAACCAGTTCTTTTTTTGCGCCCGGTCTATATGTTGCCCTTTGTTCCTTCGCTCGGGTTTAGCATCCGATTTTAGATGTTGAAGAGAGAATGCAGAAAGCAAATTGAAATCCGTAAATATCTTTCGTCTAACTTGTACCTAAACCTAAGCCGATCACGTTGGCATGATTTCCTGCGGCTGGACTTTGACTCAGCTGAATTGGATTGCGAATGGCTGTACTCGTTGAGACTGTCGAAAAAGTTTTCGATTCCAGTTAACTTCATGCTGAGCGGAGTCGAAGCATATTGATTTTCAGTGACTTAGGTGTCCTTCGACTCCGCTCAGGATGATGCCAAAGTACTTTTTCGACAGTCTCGTTAGACGCTGGCCAGGTGAAGCCGGGATTAGAAATTTCAGAAAACAGTTGACAAATACGACACAATGTCGTATAATTAAACCATGAAAGTAACCGCACTTATACCCGACGACTTAGTAGCTGATGTTAAGCAATTGACTCAGGGGAAAAATATCACCGACTCCTTGATAAAAGCATTATCCGAATGGGTATCTATTCAAAAAATAAAATCTTTAAATACCCAAATTACTCAGACTCCTCTTGTTTTCAAAGAAGGATTTAGCGGCTCCTCTGTAAGAAAGATTAACAGACAGTGATTGTTATTGATACATCTATTTGGATTGATTTTTTGAAGGCAAATGAACCTGTGTTCTCACGGATGCAGGGACTATTGGAGGATGGACAAGTGCTTGCAGTTGAATGTGTATTTGCAGAATTGATGCAGGGCGCAAAAGAAAAACGGGAATGTGATATAATATCGGAATATTGGTACAATTTACCAAAATACTCTATGGATGGGATTTTCTTTAAAGCAGGTACAGAATCTGGTCGAAGTAAATGGCTCATAAAAGGTGTTGGACTAATTGATTGTGCTATTTTAATGTATGCGAGAGAAACAAAAAATCAGGTTTGGACTTTGGATAAAAAACTATTATCCATATTAACAAAAGAAGAAAGATTTTCATAGCGCTTAATAGTATTAGTTGTCTCCTTTGTTGAACAGCAATTCAGAAAACAAATACTTCCAAATCTGATGTTTGAAAAATTTCAAAAATGTAGAGTTTCTTACATTTCATTCACCTGACAAAGGGCTGCGGACTTTAAAGAACGTTTGGTGCTTTCTCAAGAGTTCATTTTAGATTCGAAGTCCATTGATCTTAATCCCTTTTGCAAGTGATGGGTTGGTGTTATGTGAGAAAATTTAAAACAATATTATGAACTATAATCCCATCAACCTTCAAGAAAAATTGATAAAATTCTCCGACCATTGGTCGCCCAGGATCATTGCCCAAATGAATGACTACCATTTTAAATTTGTCAAATTTCAAGGTGAGTTCGGACATTGTGAGCAAAATACAATCTGATACTTGCAATTAAATTTTGTTTGTGTTGACTGATTACACTCACACATCTTGTTCCTTTTATTCTTCAGAAACTTTTTGCAAACGTAATTTAATGCTGTCATTGCGCACCCCGTGTTTTTTACATGGTGACGCAATCTCCTGCTATCACGCAGGGAGGTGTTACACTCTCACGGATTATTCCCACGAAAGAGAGTTTTTAGCAGGAGAGAAAGAATAAACTACCATTAATGGATAAAATTCAAGAGATAAATAATATTTTAACAAGATGCACTATTTTTATTGTTATTTGATAGAACATTAAATATATTGGTCTTATACAAAATAAAATGAGTTGCTTACTTGATTGGCCCAGTGCCTGCGGCCGGGCGGAACACAGTAGCGGAGTTAGCCAGTTTCTGCAGATCCTTACAGAATGCATGTTTTACAGAAATTGTACAATCACTGGTTCTCCCCTCGCTCTGTTCGGGGAGAACGCGGCACTGAGCCGTGAGGATATGGAAGACCTGGCCAGGGATCGAATCGGCGAACTGGAAGAGAAAAATGCTGTACTCGAACGTTTGAATAAGCTTTTTGTGGGACGGGAGTTCAGGATAAAAGAACATAAGGAAAAGATTGCAATACTTAAAAAAAATGATATATATGCTTTGCATATAAACAAGGGTAAACAAAGATTAATAGTAACAAATTTAATAAAAGATAAGGAGAACAAAATGGAAAAAAGTAACAAAGTATCAGAAGCAAAAGTGGCTATCAGCCGAAAAAAGATTGGCGGAGAAATTCCCATTGTTGTTAATGAGCTTACGGATAGATGCCTTTATACCGGATTCTTCGGTACTTTAGACTCAGCCAGAATGAAAGCCATTACTGACAAAGTATTGGAAATGCTGGGCGCAACCGGCATTGAGATGGTAGTCATTGATCTTGCCAACATTGATATTATTGATTCTGCGGTAGCATCCCACCTTGTTAGGCTGGGGGAAACATTAACTCTTATTGGGGTGGAATCTATTTTTTGCGGCATTATGCCGCCGGTTGCCCAGATAATGATTACTGCCGGTATTGAAATGAAAGGATTTAAAATAAGCAGAGACCTTAAAGCGGCTATTAAACTTGTGTTCGAATTACAGGGAATTAAACTTGTGAAAATCGAGCCTGGATTAGTATAGATGTTTATATCCAAACCTGTGACAATCAAATTCAGTAATGAAACTGATACCGTTGAAGTAAGAGACATAGCTTCCGAAATAACTTGCGGCATGGGCTTTGATAAAACGGGCTGTGCTGAAGCAGCTCTTGCTGTCTCAGAGATTGTTGGTAATTCCGTAAAATTTGCCGGCAAAGGGAATGCAATTATACGTTTATCTGGCAATAAAAAAAGCCTTGAAATAATTGTTCAGGATAATGGACCGGGTATTAAAAGTATCAAAAAAGCGATGGTTGAAGGATATTCAAGCAAGGCAGCCAGTTTGGGCGTAGGCTTAAACGCGGCGAGAAGAGCCATGGATGAATTATCCATCAAATCAAAAAATGGACAGGCCACAAAAGTTTTTTTGAAGAAATACCTGCCCATTCCCGAAGAAGAAATTGAGTATGGAATAATCTCTCTGAATGACGAACGATACCCGGTTAACGGCGATGCCTATGTGATTAAAGAATTTGATGGAGATAAAGCGCTTCTGTCTGTTATCGATGGGGCAGGCAATGGATTTAATGCACATAAAGTCGCCAATTTTGTGAAAGATATTATTGAACAAAATTATAAATCGGGGCTGACAACTATTGCGAACAAGTGTCATAAAAAGATGAGAAAGAGATTTGATCCTTCTCTCGTGAGGAGTTGTGTAATGGGTCTCCTTTTATTAAAACCACGCTCTATGGAATACTTAGGAGTGGGCGATACCAGTATTGATGTAATGGGTACGCCACAAAAAATATATCTTCAGAGCCAGAAAGGAATGGTGGGAGATATCCGGCTGCCTGATTTAAAATTGCAGAGATTTCGCTGCGGTCGCAAAATCATTTTCATTATGTGTTCTGACGGAATACTCCCCCGCTTTACTGAGGAAAATTTGCCATTGCAGCAAAACGCACAGCACATTGCTAATTTCATTATGGAAAACTATCACCGCCAATATGGAGATGCAACGGTTCTGGTGGCGAAAAGGAAAAGGTAGATACTATGGGTGTTTTTGAACGCGAACAGGAAAAAGTCCTTTTTGAAGTGAAGGAGTTTTTGGTATCCATTATTGGCAATGCGCCGTACGGGATCATTGCTTTCGATTTAGAGGGCGAAGTTATTTTGACCAATGTAGTTGCCATTGAATATCTTGGCAAGAAGATGTCCGTGAACAAAGCTGTTGGTAAAAATGTCCTGGAATTGATAGAAGATATTCCACGGCTGTCAACGACTGTTGAGAACTGTCTTGAAAAAGGCCGGGAAGCGTTCGACCTGCCCCCTGTTCAGATAAATAAACAATTCATGGCCATCAGGGCGCTTAATTTCAAACGGCACTATCCTGGTGATAGAGGACATAACAGGTCAGAAAAAAGCAGAAAATGAATTGGCTGAAGCAAATACCAAGCTCCAGGATTTAGACCGCATGAAATCTATGTTTATCGCCAGTATGAGCCATGAGTTGAGAACGCCGCTCAACTCTATCATTGGGTTTACCGGTTTAATTCTGCAGGGCATTTCCGGAAAGGCAGACGAGGATGCAAAGAAGGATCTACAGATCGTGTATAATTCGTCAAAACACCTGCTCAACCTTATAAATGACGTTATTGATATATCCAAGATCGAGGCTGAACGATTAGAGGTTAATTTCGAGGAGATAAAATTAGATGAAGTCCTTAAAGAGGCTATAACGATCATCTCGAAAGACGCAGAGGAGAAAGAGTTAGAGATTAAGACGGACTTTCCGGATGGTCTTACAATTATTAGTGATAGAAAAAGGCTGCTCCAGTGCGTGTTGAACCTTTTGAGCAACGCGGTGAAGTTCACTGAAAAGGGCGCTATCGAGTTGAGAGCGCTGAAAAATGCTAATATTTTGGAGTTATCTGTACGGGACACGGGCATCGGCATAAAAAAAGAGGATATACCAAAACTCTTTAAATCCTTTATCCGGCTTGATTCACCTTTGAAGGAAATAACTCTGGACACGGGTCTTGGACTTTATCTTACCAAAAAAATTATGAACAGTGTTTTTAATGGTGATATCAGGGCAGAAAGTAATTATGGTAAGGGCAGCGCTTTTACCCTGGTTATTCCTTTAGATAAGGAGGTGGTGTAATATGAAGAGAGTGTTAGTGGTTGAAGATAATAAGAATAACATGAGACTTATTGTAAAATTACTGGAAAACCGTGGCTATGAAACCATCAAAGCAGAAACGGGTGAAGATGGGGTAAAACTTGCAATAGAGGAGAAACCTGACCTCATCCTGATGGACATAAAACTTCCCGGTATAGATGGTCTGGAAGCAACCAGAAGGATAAGGGCATCCGGGGGCGATGGCAAGGTTCCCATAATTGCCATTACCTCCTATGCCATGGCAGGAGACCGCGAGAAATACATCAAAAAGGGATTTACCGGTTACATAGAAAAACCCATAGATCCATTCAAGATAATAGAGGAGATTGAAGAGATATGGCAGAAAAACTTAAAATCCTGATTGCGGAAGACCGAAGTGAAGACAGGCGTCTTCTGCGTAAGATGTTAGAAAGCATGAGCTATAATGTGCAGGAGGCAGTAGACGGTCAGGAAGGGCTGGATATGGCCCGGCTTCACAAACCCGATTTGATTATATCTGACGCCCTGATGCCCAGGATGGATGGTTTCCGCTTCCTGAGAAATATCAAAAAGGATAAAGATCTTAAAGACATCTTCTTTATTTTCTACTCCGCAGTTTATGCCGGCAATAAGGATGAAAAACTTGCTCTTTCCTTAGGGGCAAGAGCTTTTATTGAAAAACCCACAGAGCCCGCTGTATTCATAGAGAAATTGAAGTCCATTATACAGAATCTTAAATTAAAAAAGGAAGCGGAACCGGTAGAATTGATTGACAGAGAAGAGGAGTATCTGAAGAGTTACTCAGATATCGTGGCGACTAAGCTTGAAGAGAAAGTGGTAGAACTAGAAAATATAAATGAAAGTTTACAGCAGCAAATCATCAAGCGCAAGCAAGCGGAGGAGGCGTTGCAGAAGGCACACGATGAACTGGAAAGAAGAGTGGCGGAACGAACCAGTGAATTGACACAAGCCAACATCAAGCTTCAAGAACTCGACCGGCTGAAGTACATGTTTATCGCCAACATGAGTCACGAACTGAGAACGCCGCTAAATTCTATAATTGGTTTCACGGGTATAATATTAATGGGTATGGCAGGGGAGATTGCAGAGGAGCAAAGGAAGCAGCTAACCATGGTGAAAAACAGCGCCAATCATCTCCTGGCGCTGATCAACGACGTCATTGATGTGAGCAAGATTGAGGCTGGCAAGGTAGAACTTGCCATTGGGGAGTTCGATCTCTCAGCTCTTGTTCGTGAGGTCGAGGAATCCTTCAAGACAAACGCAGCCGAGAAGGGACTCAAGCTGTTACTCAAGATGCCTGAGAAGCTGGTAATCAAGAGCGATGAGCGAAGGACAAAACAGGTCATCATGAATTTTGTGAGCAATGCCGTGAAATTTACTGATAAAGGAGAAATAGAAATTAAAGCAGCGAAAAAGGACGGGAGAGCGGAGATATTGGTCAGGGATACTGGTATTGGAATAAGAAAAAAGGACTTGAAGAAGTTGTTCAAGGCATTCAGCAGAATCCAGGTTGAGGGCACGCCCATGCGGGAGGGCACCGGGCTTGGGCTCTACTTATCGAAAAGGATAGCCGATCTTCTTGGCGGCAACATTCAGACTAAAAGCGAGTTTGGGAAGGGGAGTGTATTTACATTTAGATTACCGTTGTTATGAAATTGGAAACTTGAAATTTGATATTTAAAAACCTGTTAAATTTCTAATTTCCAATCCCCAATTTCCATTAACAAGGAGGACTAACATAGTGAAGAAAATTCTTGTGATAGAGGATAACGAGCCTAACCGCTATTTAATTAAATTCACCCTTGAGAAGAATGGCTTTGAGGTCATCGAAGCAATCAATGGCGTTAGCGGCGTGGAAATGGCGGTTGAACAAAAACCGGATTTGATTATAATGGATATTCAGCTCCCGGATATGGATGGTCTGGAGGCAACCAGGAGGATAAGAGAATCGGAAGCTGATGGAGAGGTCCCTATTGTTGCGCTAACGTCCTATGCTATGACTGGTGATAGGGAAAAAGCTTTAGCTGCCGGCTGTAACGGTTACATTGAAAAGCCAATCAATCCGGAAACTTTTATAGCTGAGATTGAAAAGTATTTATAAGTGAAGGTATAATAAATGAATGGAGGCAACGAAGATGAAAATCCTCATAGTAGAAGACAGAGAGGAAGATCTCTACCTGCTTGAAACTCTGCTGAAGGGGAGCGGCTACGAGGTTGCATCTGCCAAAAACGGAGTTGAAGCACTTGAGAGATTGAAAATAGACGCCATTGACATAATTATATCCGACATATTAATGCCAAAGATGGACGGCTACCAGTTGTGCCGGGAGTGCAAAAGCCACGATACGCTGAGAAAGATACCATTTGTATTCTATACTGCAACCTACACCGACAAGAAGGACGAGGATTTTGCTCTGAGCTTAGGCGCAGAAAAGTTTATTATCAAGCCGGTTGAGCCAGACGCATTTCTAAAAATTCTGGAAAACGTTATCAAAGAGCACGAGGAAGGAGTCCTTGTTGCTCCGAAAAGACCTATTAAAGAGGAAGAAGTTTATCTGAAGCAGTACAACGAAAGGCTGATACAGAAACTCGAAAAGAAGATGTTGTACCTGGAAAGGGAAATCGTTGAGCGCAAAAGGGTTGAGGATTCATTGCGGGCGTCAGAAGAAAAATGGCGTTCGCTAGTGGAGAATGCACCTGATATAATTATGACCATTGACCGTGAGGGCACAATTCTGTTTATTAATCACACCGTGCCAGGTTTGACACCAGAACAGACAATCGGGACGAGCGTCTATGAATACGTGCCGCCTGAATATCATGATACAATGAGAGATTCCTTTACACAAGTTTTCAAAACTGGAGAGGCAGAAAGTTACGAGGTTGCTGGAGTCGGGCCTGATGGTAGCACTTCATGGTATTTGACACATGTCGGTCCACTAAAGCATAATGGTAAGGTTGTAGGCCTAATGCAAATTACCAGGGACATCACCGAGCGCAAACGTGCGGAGAAGGAGAAAGAACAACTACAAGCTCAGCTTCGCTAGGTACAGAAAATGGAAGCTATCGGGACGCTGGCAGGAGGCATTGCCCATGACTTTAACAACATTCTGACCGCTATCTTAGGGTACGTCGAAATGGCCATGTTTGATTTACCTGAAACCTGCCAAAAACGATCTGATTTAGAGGAAGTCATGAAAGCTGGGAATCGCGCCAAAGATTTGGTGCAACAAATTCTCACTTTCAGTCGTGTCACTGAGCAAGAACGTAAACCGATGAGGCTGCACCACATCATCAAAGAGGCGATAAAATTACTGCGATCAACTTTGCCGACTACCATCGAGGTCCGTCAAAACATTGATATGAAGTGTGAAGCCGTTCTGGCCGACCCAACACAAATACACCAGGCGGTAATGAACCTGTGTACCAATGCCTATCATGCTATGCGCGAGCACGGTGGGGTGCTTGAGGTAAAACTGGAGGCTGGCCAGGTTGATGCTGAATTTGCGAAGTCTAATCTAGATCTGCATGCAGGAGATTATTTGAAACTGACAGTCAGCGACACTGGGCACGGGATGGATGAAGCGACAAAGGAGCGCATATTTGATCCTTTCTTTACCACCAAAGCTATTGGTGAAGGGACAGGGATGGGACTTTCGGTGGTTCACGGAATCGTTAAAAGTCATGGCGGAGCGATTACTTGCGCCAGTGAACTGGGAAAAGGAACCATTTTTAATATATATTTGCCCCAGATTGATATGATAGCTGCGCAAAAAAATCGACCTGCTGAGTCAGTTCCAGGAGGAAATGAATATATCTTATTTGTTGATGATGAAGAGCCGCTTGTTCACATAGGAAAGCGAATGTTAGAACGCCTTGGCTACAAGGTAATGGTGAAAACCAGTAGTATAGAAGCATTAGAAGCATTTCGTAAAGAGCCTGATAGATTTGACCTGATCATTACCGATCAAACGATGCCTAATATGACCGTTGTTGAATTTGCAGGAGAATTACTTCATATCCGACCTGATGTGTCGATAATACTTATGACAGGTTATAGTGAGATGGTCACCCCGGAAACAGCAAAAAAGATAGGTATTCGTGAATACATCATGAAACCAATTATTAGCCTCGATCTTGGGAAGGCCATCCGGCGAGCGTTAAACCCCAAAAATGAAAAGGAGACCTAAAATATGGCACGCATTCTTATTGTAGACGATGATGTTCAGGTACGTGAAATGCTTCGGCAAAAGTTGGAGCGCTCGGGATATGAGGCAGTAGAAGCACCCGACGGCAAGGTGGCGATTAAACTTCATCATGCTCAACCGGCCGATTTGATCATCATGGATATTATAATGCCAGAAAAGGAAGGTATAGAGACCATCACTGAACTTCGGCGTGACTTCCCTGATGTGAAGATCATTGCTATCTCCGGAGGCAGCCGTGGTATTGAATCAAAGAATTGCCTCCATATCGCAAAGAAGTTAGGTGCACAACACACATTTCAAAAACCTTTTAAGCTTGAAGAACTGCTAGCGGTAATACAGCAACTTATAAAAAATGGAGAAGAAGGTAGTAGTAATTTAACCTAAAATATTTTTCAGTTACTTTACTGTTGATTTTTAAATTAACAGTTGTTCAAAATTTCGCCTAACAATGGCATAAACACTGACAAAAAGGCAATATTTTAAATTATTTAAAATCTGGAGCTCTAATAAAGTTTTGGTTGAATTCTAAAGGTCTGTGAGTTTAAGCCCTTTTGCAGGTTATGCCAAATCGTCATGTGAGAAAATTTATAACAATATTATGAACCATAATCCCATAAACCTTCAAGACAAATTGACTAAATTCTCCGACCATTGGTCACCCCGGATCATTGCACAAATGAATGACTACCATTTTAAACTTGTCAAATTTCAAGGTGAGTTCGTATGGCACAGCCATTCTGAAACGGACGAGGTTTTTATTGTACTGGATGGAGAAATGCGCATTGATTTCCACGATGGTAAAGTTGATTTAAAATCAGGAGAAATGTTCGTCGTACCTAAAGGGGTCGAGCATAAGCCGTTCGCTGAAAATGAATGTAAAATAATGCTTGTTGAACCCGAAGGTATCGTAAACACAGGAGATGCAGGCGGTGATTTAACAGCAGAAGATAACGTTTGGATATAAGTTTCAGATAATCGGTTAATATCGTTCTTTTCTTAATCCTCCCATCACTAAATTATAAAGGCTTCTGCAAAATATACATAAATGTCATTCTGAGCGACCTGTGGGAGCGAAGAATCTACTACCACTAACATTTTGTAAATCCGACAATTTTGTTGTTACAGATTCTTCGTCACTTCGTTCCTCAGTTCCTATATTGAAATACAAATGCC
>CAZIKB010000126.1:0-18737 GCA_964539665.1 uncultured Cytophagia bacterium | reverse complement strand
AAAGCCGGGAAACCGCAGATCATAGCCTGCCGTACTGTATTGCCGCTGCTATTGTTGATAGAAAAATAACCACTGATCAATTTAATGATGAACGCATAAAAGATCCTCAAATTGTCAGCGTGATCCAGAAAATTAAGGGTGAGGCCAGTCAGGAATTCGAAAGAATGTTTCCGGCAAAACAGCCTTCAAAAGTGGTGATAAAGGTGAAATCCGGAGAATCTTTCTCAGCGCAATTGGATTATCCAAAAGGCGATCCCCGCGAACCCATGACTAATGCGGATTTGGAGATTAAATTTAAAAGCTTGGCCGCCGGTCTTATCTCAGATTCCCGGCAAAATGAAATCAGAGAAGCTGTGTGGAATCTGGAATCATTTGGGACCATTGGGGAATTTATGAAATTGCTTAAGATTTAATCGGAAATTTGCCCAACATAACATTTCGAACATAGCCTTGTTGTTTAAGTAATTAAAAAATAGTCGTTTTTTAAATATTACTTGCAATGAATTTTGTTGCTTGTTACATTTGGAAAAAGAAAAGTGGCATAATAATTATTGCGAGTTGTAACAAGAACGTGCTATCTGTCACACGTGTCCCGATTTTCCTTTATATTTAATAAGGAATATAGGGATTATCGTGCATCCACTATAAATTAATATTAATTTTAAATAATATGAACGAACTCATAGCAATAATAATCATGCTTGCAGGAGCGGGGCTGATAGTTCTGTTTTTGTTGGGATTATCACAATGGCTTGGGCCCCAAAAACGCAATCCAGTGAAAGATGAAATCTTCGAATGTGGTAATATTCCTATTTCTTCGCCTGGTGATAAATTTTCAGTAAAGTTTTATACCATGGCTATCCTATTCGTTTTGTTTGATATTGAAATTGTATTTTTATTTCCCTGGGCGGTGGTATTTCGCAGCCTTGGAGTTGCTGGTCTCATTTCTATGACTCTGTTTATAGCAGTATTGGCTTTAGGTCTGGCTTATGCCTGGAAGAAAGGAGCTTTAGAATGGGATTGAGAAATCTTTTGGGCGGAGATAATTTAGTCACAACCAAACTGGACAGGGCCATTGGCTGGGCCAGGAAATATTCACTTTTTCCATATCCCTTCGTAACCGCCTGCTGCGGTATGGAATACATGTCAGTTGCATCTTCGCATTATGATTTGGACCGCTTTGGAGCAGCTTTTCCACGTTTTTCACCCCGACAGGCTGACATGCTTATGTGCGTTGGAACCGTGAGCCAAAAAATAGCGCCAGTGCTCAGACGAGTTTACGACCAGATGTGCGAACCCAAATATGTCATAGCATTTGGCGTTTGCACCTGCACCGGCGGCTTTTATGACGACTACTCAACCGTTATCGGCATTGATACAATTATTCCAGTTGATGTTTACATTCCAGGGTGTCCACCCAGACCAGAGACCGTGTTACAGGGCTTAATGCTTTTGCAGGATAAAATTCAAAACCAGAAGCACGAATATTAAGATGGCCAAAAGTATTTTTCAAATACTTCAAAAAAAAATTCCCAACACTATTTTAGACGGCTATACTGACCGTGGCGACTCTATAATAGTAGCTGCCAAAGAGGGCATTTACGAGATTTGTCAATTTCTGCGGGACCATCCTGACCTGAAATTCGATTTACTCGTAGATTTAGCCGGGGTGGATAATCTTGGACGAGAACCGAGATATGAGGTGGTTTATATTCTGCATTCTTTTAAAAACCAGCAGCGACTGCGCATCAAAGCTCCCGTCGATGAGCGGGACCCGCAAATTCAGACGGTTTCGTCACTCTGGGATATCGCCAACTGGTACGAGCGGGAAGTGTGGGACATGTTTGGCATCCGCTTCAAAGGGCATCCTGATTTACGGCGACTGTTGATGTATGATGAATTTAAAGGCCATCCATTAAGAAAAGACTATCCCCTCAAAAAAAGGCAGCCTCTCGTAGGCTCAGAGATGTCCCGGCATGGCACGACCTCGCCCACACCTGAGTTCACAGAAAAAGCTCTGGACGAGTATATATCTGAAGAAAATGGTTTAAAAGTCAAGCACATGTTCTTGAACATGGGGCCATCACATCCGGCCATGCATGGCGTCATAAAATTAGTCCTCCAACTTGATGGGGAAAAGGTAATAAATTCAGACGTCGGCATTGGCTACCTGCACCGTGCGTTTGAAAAACATGCCGAAAACATTTACTATAATGGCGTATTCCCTTACACAGACAGGCTGAATTACGTATCTCCTTTAATCAATAATGTTGGCTACGCCCTGACTGTGGAAAAATTGTTAGGGATCGAGGTTCCTGAGCGGTGTAAATACATACGGGTGATCATGAGTGAAATTTCCAGAATAGCCGATCATTTAACCTGCGTGGCGGCATTGGCTATGGAAATGGGGGCCATGACCGTATTTCTCTATTTCATGCAAGCACGTGAATCAATGTATCAACTGATTGAAGAAGTAACCGGCGCTCGCGTTACGGTTTCGTACGTCCGTGTAGGAGGCGTAAAAGCTGATTTACCCGAGGGATTCGAGAGTCGGGTCAAAACTGAATTAAAGAAAGTGCACTTTGAAATTAAACAGGTTCATAAATTATTAACCAGAAACAGGATTTTTGTTGACAGAGCGCAACACATCGGCAGTATTTCAAAAGAGAACGCTATTTCATACAGTTTTACCGGCCCGATGCTGAGAGCCTGCGGAGTTGAATCTGACATCCGCAAAGCGTTTCCATATAGTAATTACGATCAATTAGATTTTGACATACCCGTTGGTGAAAACGGCGATATTTACGACCGTTATCTGGTTAGAATGGAAGAGATGGAGCAAAGCTCGCGAATCATTGAGCAGTCCTTTGCGAAAATACCGCAGGGAGCGCTCATGGTAGATTTTGGGGGCAAAGAAATCCCAGCAAAAAAAATGGCTGATTTAGGTAAATTTGGCCAGACAAAGGACTTGCTGCATCAAGTAGCCGTAACCGATCCTACACTTTCAGGCAGCAATCAACCTTACCATGAACAGGTGTACAGTCGTGAAAAACTGATTACTTTGCCAGCGAAGGAAAAAACTTATGGCAGCATTGAAGGTTTAATGAATCACTTTATGTTAACCATGGAAGGTTTCGGTATCAGGCCGCCGGGGGGCGAGACTTATTTGCCAGTGGAAGCGGCAAATGGCGAGCTTGGCTTTTATATTATCAGCGATGGCACAGACAAGGCCTGCCGGGTACGGTGCAGACCGCCATGTTTTGCTTTTGTGGCCGGCTTCAGTAAAATGATTGAAGGCGTGCAACTGGCGGATATCATTCCGACATTTGGATCAATTAACATGATTGCAGGAGAATTAGATCGGTGAAGGCAGAGTTCTCAAAAAAGACTCGAAAGAAGTTTAAGGAGATTATGAATCGCTATCCGGAAGAACGGGCTGCCATCTTGCCGGTCTTGTATTTAGCCGAAAAAGAATTTGGTCAAATATCACAACGGGGGGAAATTTATATTGGCAAATTATTGAAAATCCCACCGGTAAAAGTACACGAAGTTCTGACATTCTATACGCTTATCGCACACAAACCGCGCGGTAAATACCATTTTCAGGTTTGCAGAGGCCTTTCATGTGACTTATGTGAATGTGAGAAAATAACCAATTACCTATCGAATAAGTTAAATATCAAGGTAGGGGAAACCAGTGCAGATTTAAAATTTACTTTGACTCCGGTTGAGTGCCTGGGCGCTTGTGAAACCGCACCAATGATGCAATTGAATGAGGATTATTATTGCAATTTAACTGAAAAGAAGATAGATGAAATTTTGAAGGATATTCCGAAAAAAAATGTCAGAAAAAATAATTTCAAAATTTTTTGATATTGAAAATGGCCATACTATAAATGTCTATGAAAAACACGGTGGCTACGAGACCATTAAACGAGTTCTAAAAAAAATGTCGCCTGACCAGGTCATTCAGGTGGTGACTAACTCGAATTTACGTGGATTAGGCGGCGCGGGATTTCCGGCGGGTAGAAAGTGGGCTTTTATTCAAAAGGATAGTCCGAATCCCAGGTACCTTGTGGTTAATGCCGATGAGAGTGAGCCTGGAACGTTTAAAGACCGCTATGTTATGGACAAATATACCCACGGTCTGCTGGAGGGTATCATGATAGCATCCTACGCGATTGGCGCCCATAAAGCTTTTATTTACATCCGGGGCGAGTACGTGCGGCAGGCCGAAAATTTGATAGAACAAATCAGAGCGGTTTATAAAAAAAAGTACCTGGGAAAGCGGATATTTGGCTCAAAGTTTAATTTAGATGTGGTGGTTCATAGAGGCGCTGGCGCTTATATATGCGGCGAGGAAACCGCACTTTTAGAGTCACTGGAAGGGAAAAAAGGCTGGCCTCGAATGAAGCCGCCATTTCCTGCCATAGAGGGTGCTTTCAAGAGTCCCACAATTGTAAACAATGTAGAAACCATCGCTTATGTTCCATCGATTCTAAAAAATGGCGCAGATTGGTTCGCGAATTTGGGTACAGAGCGAAATGGCGGGCTCAGGCTTTTTGGTGTAAGCGGTCATGTCAAAAATCCGGGTGTCTACGAATTGCCGATGGGAACACTTTTGCGGGAAATTATTTATGATCACGCCGGCGGTTTACGAAACGGCGTTGAGTTGAAAGCGGTGGTACCGGGCGGCTCATCCACGCCTGTATTAACTGCGGACGAGATTGATGTCAAGATGGATTTCGAATCTCTCGAAGCCATTGGCTCGATGTTAGGTTCTGCAGGTGTCATTGTCATGGACGAGTCTACCTGTATGGTGCGAGCGCTATATGTAGTGACACGCTTTTATCATCATGAATCCTGCGGTCAGTGCACACCTTGCCGTGAAGGTACAGGCTGGGCAGAGAAAATCCTCCAGCGTATTCTCTCCGGCGAAGGTCGACCTGAAGATGTAGATAACTTGGTCAATATTGCAAACAATATCATTGGCAATACGATTTGCCCCCTGGGTGATGCTGCGGCTCTGCTGATTCAAAGTTATATTAATAAGTTTCGAGATGAGTTTGAATACCATGTTCGCGAAAAAAAGTGTTACATAAAAGCGGATTGAAACAGAACAATTTACCACGGAACTACACTGAAATGCACGGAAATAGATATATGGTGATTGACCAAAAACTCAAAAAATTATGTCGTTCCCGAAATCTTTAAATCGGGAATCAATGTGCAGGGAGCTTGGATTCCCGCTAAAAATATGCGGGAATGACACGTCAAGTCTGTTTGCGTTCAATCACTGTGTAAGTAACCTTCTGTGTTATTCGGTGAAAATTCGTAGTAATAAGTTGTTTAAAAAACTGCATTCTAAAAAAATAGTGGTATGCCTAAAATAACAGTAGACAGAACTGAAATCGAAGTAGAAAAAGGAACCACGGTCATTCAAGCTGCGGAAAAGCTTGGTATTGAGATTCCACGCTACTGCTATCATCCGGGCCTGAGTAATGTCGGTGTCTGCCGCATTTGTCTGGTTGAAATCGAAAGAATGCCAAAGCTGCAGGTGGCCTGCTATACTCCAGTTACAGACGGGATGGTGGTGCATACAAACAACCAAAAAGTGTTGCAGGCTCGTAAGGCTGTGTTAGAATTTCTTCTGATAAATCATCCGTTGGATTGCCCGGTTTGTGACCAGGCAGGGGAGTGCGGGCTGCAGAATTATTATATGCAGCATGGGCAGTACGAGAGCAAAATGGTTGAAAATAAGGTTAAAAAACATAAAGCCGTGCCCATTGGTCCGCACGTGATGCTTGATTCAGAGCGCTGTATTTTATGCACCCGATGTGTTCGATTTTGTGATGAAATCAGCAAAACGCATGAATTGGGAATATTCAACAGGGGAGACCACGCAGAATTGTTACCGTACCGTGGCCAGGAATTGGATAATAAATACTCTGCAAATACAATAGATATCTGTCCAGTTGGAGCCTTAACCGATCGAAATTTTCGGTTTAAAACCCGGGTCTGGTATTTGAATGAAACAAATTCCATTTGTCTTGGTTGCAGTACTGGCTGTAACATCTTTCTGCATCATAATGACAAGCGTCCCTATAAAGCTGAAGGAGTCCGAATATCACGATTAAAACCACGATACAATGAAGACGTCAATCAATGGTGGATGTGCGATGAGGGCCGGTACGGCTTTACAGATGTGGACGCTCCCTCGCGAATTTTGTATCCACAGAAAAAAGAAAATGGCTCGTGGCATGAACAAACGTGGGAGGATGCTCTAACAGAAATAGCGCAAAAAATCAGTGAAAAAATTGCAGCACACGGTATTGATTCTTGTGGTGTGATATTATCTCCTCAGATGACAAATGAGGCCCTCTATGCGGCTGTTCGATTTTTCAGTAAGCTGCTAAATTGCAAAAATATTGCTTTTGATTTCCCACCGCTTAAAAAAGGTCACCAGGATAATTTTTTAATTAAGGCTGATAAAAATCCAAATTCCACAGGAGCAAGAGAAATTAAGCAGTCTTTGGTTGGCTCGGGGCTTTCTGTCACGAACATGCTCAAATCAGCAAAAGAGAAAAAAATGGAGGCTTTGTACATTTGCCACCATGATTTGGAAAAAGGATTCTCCGCAGCAGAAATTAATGAGGCTCTGGAAAACCTGGCTCTGATTATATTTCAGGGAACCAACGAGAATTCAACCTCGCTATTATCGCACTATGTTTTACCGGGCGCTTCGTTTGTGGAGACCGACGGCACCTTCACGAATTACACCAGAAGAGTGCAAAGAATTCACAAAGCAGTTGAACCAATTGGAGAATCCAAACCAGACTGGATGATTATTAGAAATCTTGCTAAAAAAATGGGTAAATCCATGCCATATTTTGACGCTGAGGATGTTTTTAATGCCCTGTCAGAAAAAGTCGAAGCTTTTAAAGAATTGACCTACAAAAAAATAAGCGAGCAAGGAGCTCTTCTTAATGGAAAAGAAAAAGCGTCTGATAAAGAATTGGAGGCCAAAGTAGCATAAATGGCAGATGACATAGGAATCACGCTTGCCAAATTAGGATTTGTTCTGATATTCGCTCTCAGTTTAGGCGGCATCCTGACCTGGGTTGAACGAAAACAAAGCGCGGTTATGCAGGACAGGATTGGCGCCAACCGGGCTTCCATTCTGGGACTGAGAATAATTGGCCTGTTCCAGCCCCTGGCCGATGCTATAAAAATGTTAACCAAAGAGAGCTTCCGTCCGGCCAATGCTGAAAAGTTCCTGTTTACCATCGCTCCGACTATTTCGGTTTTTTTTGCTTTGGTTGGCTTTGCCGTAATCCCATTTGGAGATGTTTTATACATTGGTGAAAAAGTTATCAATTTACAATTAGCGCCTTTGAATGTCGGAGTTTTGTATTTATTTGCTGTCGCTGGATTAGCCGTTTATGGCGTGGTTTTAGGCGCCTGGGCGTCGAGAAACAATTTTGCACTGCTTGGCGGACTGAGGGCTGCGGCGCAAATGATTTCTTATGAGGTTGCATTAGGGGTGACCATAATTGGTTCTTTAATGATTTATGAGACCGTAGATTTGCAGGAAATTGTCAGATGGCAGGGACAGCATTATTGGGGAGTGTTTTTGCAGCCCCTTGGTTTTTTATTGTTTCTAACGGTTGGTATTGCTGAAACCAAGCGGGTACCCTTTGATCCGCCTGAAGGAGAGTCAGAAATCATCGGCTATTTCCTGGAATACAGCGGTATGGGATTTGGCATGTATTACCTGACAGATTTTATTGAAACAGTTATGATATCAGCCATAACCGTTACCCTGTTCTTTGGAGGCTGGCAGGTGCCATTTTTAACGGCCAATGGATTTATATTCCCCTGGGGCTGGGAATGGGCATTAGAAAACTGGGCTGTGGCGCTGTTACAGGTTGGTGGTTTTATACTTAAGGTTCTGTTTTTCCTTTGGCTGCAAATGACCATTCGCTGGACTTTACCAAGATTTAGATATGATCAGGTGATGCGATTGGGGTGGAAAATTATATTGCCCATATCGTTAGCCAATATATTAATCACAGGATTGGTAATTATATTGATTTAATCAAAAAGCTGACCTTCTTTTTGATAGAAAAGCTTGATGATTTTTAATAAGCTGAAAATAGATCTAAGCAAAAATATAATTAATAACGATTGTAAGAAGGTCAGCTTTTATTAGAATATGAACGTTCACGATAAATATAAACCTTTAACTTTTTGGGAAAAAACCTACTTGCCAGGAGTCACAGCCAGTCTCTGGCTGACTTCTAAACATTTCTTTCGAAATATGACTTCCCACACTCTACGTCTTGTCGGTATAAAATTAAGGTGGCCAGGTTCAGTCACATTTCAATATCCAGAGGTTTTTCGGCCAATTTTTCCACGGCTTAGAACCAAACACAGACTTACTAAACGAGAAGATGGCTCGCCACGTTGTGTCGCTTGTATGTTGTGCGAAACGGTTTGTCCGGCAGCCTGCATTTACATCATTGCTGAAGAAAAATTAGCAGAACCGCAGATTGAGAAAATGCCAAAGAGTTTTGATATAGATTTAGGACTATGCATTTTTTGTGGATATTGTGTGGAAGCCTGCCCGGAAGACGCCATTCGAATGGATACCGGTATTGTTGAAATTTCTAATACTTCAAGAATTGACATGCTTTTGAATATGGAAACTATGCTTAATTTAGAACCAAATCCTGAACGTTATGTGAAGTTTGATAAAGAGGGGAATGTTGTTATTTAATCCTGCAAATTGAAATTTATATTTAAGCAGCAGGATAAAGATGATTAAGCCATGTTTACTGATGTTTGTGATAATTACCTGCTCGAATTGATTCAGGCCAATTTTTATTTGATAAACAATAATTTGTTTATTAAATTGATTTCATATTCAAAAAACCAGATATTCTTTGTTATGGTAAAATACTTATTCATTTATTTGTAAAATTAATCATAATAGAGCAATAATTAAATAGATAAACTATTGCTTTCAATTGAGGATAAAAATATGAGAGAAGTTATTATATATCCTGGTGAGGATAATTATTGGATTGTTGAATGTCCAAGCCTCCCAGGTTGTATTAGCCAGGGAGAAACAAAAGAAGCTGCTATTAAAAGAAGCAATTCAAGGCTATATCGCCGCTCTCGAAGAAGATGGTGTAGATGTACCCAAAGAAAATTTTGAAACTTTAGTAGTTGCTGTATGAGTAAACTCCCCAAAATTTCAGGTAAAGAATATGTAACAGCTTTATCTAAAACTGGCTTCTACTTTAAACGTTAACAAGGAAGTCATATTATAACAGAACTGAATGTTACAAATCCAACTGGGTATATTGCATAAAATTCTGAGATAACAAATACTGGGTAAGCATCTCAATCAAGTATGTAAATAATGTTATTTGCCATGACTTTGTTTTAAAGTGTAACGAAGTTGTCTGGTAAATGCAATTTTTATAACCTTTAACAATAGGAGGGAGGCTCCCATGTTAGAGAATTATATCAAATCGTACTCCCAGAAATCCGAAGGTAAAACATTTCAACACACCGCAATGGTACGTCACAACGGTACCGTGATTGCCTTTGCTATGGATTCTGAACGGCATATCCAGTATACCGTTTTGGATATGAGCGGGGAAGACGTTGATCCCCATGATGCGAATTGCTGGCTGGATAAGCCTAACGATCTCAATTTTCCTGCTGAAATAGCCCAGGTCGGTTTCCGTATTGCTGGCTTGTATGCCATTCCTGTTACAGAAACGGCAAAAGAAAAGAAAGTGAAAGATTGGAGCTCTGAAGAGAGGTTTAAATCCACATCTGCACGACTGACCGAAAATGCGCCCTTCCAGATTATTTCCGATGGCAAGTACGTTTATGTTTTCCGACAGGCGATTAGCTCAGATCATGATAGTATGGTTCATGCAATTAATGAAGCTGGTAACCTTACTGATATCCCGATAGTGGACAGCACTTTACTCGTGGACCGTTTTGTTCTTGTAGGAAATGAATTGAATCCTAAACTCGAAATACGGTACCGGCGCAGCCGAAGTAAAGACAAACCGCAGAGCCGAAAAGACTCTCTGGGCACGAAGGATATGGATAATAATCCATTCTATGAGCCAACCCGGGAATTGAGCATGATTCGCAATATGCACGAAGGACGGTTCTCCGTATTGGTTCTCCCTACAAGCATTCCAGACATTGAACGCTGGCAGTTCTTTGCTTTCAACAGCCAAACCAAAATGATCGATTCCTTTAACATCGAGCGTTCTGAAGACGGTCTGTTTAATATCAAAGGTACGCAATTCTATACCTGTCCTAAGCCTGAGCATTCGAGTGTCTTTGAGTCAGAACCAGGAAAATGCCCGGAATGTGATAGCGAGCTCATCCCAAAAATCAGTAAGGAAGGTTTTGCCGAGTCTGCTCTTGAGTTTAACGGGGAAGATGATTTTTTAAAAACAAATGAAGAAATCAACCTGTCAAGCAACAATTTCACCATGTCTGTCTGGTTCAAAACTGCCGACAGAAGAGCAACCATCCTTTCCTGCAGCGATGACTGCCATCCGCTGCAAATTAGAAATAGACGATTAGGAGTAAATATAAACGGATACCAGAAAAAGGGAAATACAACTGTTGATGATGGAAAATGGCACTTTGCAACCATTGTGGGTACCAGGTCAGACATAAGAGTTTACCTGGATGGGAAAATAGAATTTAAATTTAAACCAAAGGCTGAAATTACTGAAACACTATCAGGTGTTCTTTGCATTGGAAAAATAACTGATGAACAGGAGTCGGATTTTTTTGCTGGTCAAATTGATGAGGTTCGAATCTGGAACCGTGCCCGTTTAATAGGTGAAATTAATGAAGATATGAATCGTCGGTTGATTGGAAATGAACCCGATTTGGTCTGCTACTTGGAACTTGATGAAGGTTCCGGCCAAATCTTCCACGACCGTACGGATAATGCCAATCATGGCGCCTTGCATGGTTCACCAAAATGGATTCAATCTGATGCGCCTGTGGGTGATAATCCGGGAGTCCGCCGCACAAGTTTCAAGATTCATGAAAGAACTATTGAATCAGCGCCAACCGCTCTCCTCTATTTCCAACAGGAAAATGCAGCAGTGGGGCACGAGGGTGAAGAAAAACCTGTTAAGAGCAATGCCCGTGTTATGCTTGCTGTAGCAACTAAGATTACCGAATCAGCGCGAAAGGAGATTGCCGCTCTTGACGTCGGTGTATCCAGAGAAGGTAAATTGGCTCAAATTCCAGATAACCTGATACTTCCAACCATTATTAAAACTGATACAAATGGCGGCTCACTTAATGCAATACTCGACCAGATTCGTGACCTGGAAAATCAAATTCAGAAACAACCGGACCCACAAAAACAGCTACAAATTGAGAACCTTCGCGAGAAAGTACAAAATGAAGTTACACTGCCCATGTCTCTGTTGCACATCGATTACTTTGGCTTAACTGTTTCCGGCGGTTTGCTGACTTTTGCATACACGGGTGCGAGCGGTCCGCAGCTTTTCGACAGCGCCAACGGCAAAATCGGTCTTTATTTTCAGGGTGAGAAAAAACAATTCTTTGTGGCGTATTATGACACGAAAACTCAAAGAGCCAGGTATGAATTACCCACAACCGACTCTGAGGGAAAGATCGTTCTTATAGCCCGATACGCCGGCTCTGAAATGGAAGAAACGATTGTTATGGTTGAAAAGTATCGAAGCGATGATTTGTGCAAAGTC
The DNA here is from genome assembly GCA_964539665.1 of uncultured Cytophagia bacterium. GTDB lineage: Bacteria > Zhuqueibacterota > Zhuqueibacteria > Oceanimicrobiales > Oceanimicrobiaceae > CAZIKB01. The sequence continues at coordinate 6,948 of CAZIKB010000126.1, read as the reverse complement.
ACGTTTGAAAATGAAAAAATGGCCATTAAAGAAACCTGGAAGAACGTTCCGCGCGAACCTGAAAAATTCGTTCGCATCCTGAACGGGACTGCCAGCACAAAAAAGGACGATCCCTTCTATTATGATTATTCTAATGCCTATGTAAATAATCCCGGCATGACCTTAACCAGAGGCTCGTTGCTTTTTACAACTGTTAATAATAACGCCAGGGGAAAGATAAAAGATACTGATGTGGGCACAGAATACATGACTGACAAAGCCCAGGCTTGCAGCTGGGTAGCAGACTCGCAGGGTAATGCTTTATCGTTTGATGGGCAGGATGATTTTGTCGGGCTCGTAAATACGGATGCAATATCGAACTTTGCAGCAAAAGACGACCTGACTTTAGAAGCTTGGATTAATCCCACAACCGTCGAAGATGTTCTACCATCTGCTTTGAGTTTCGTTGGTCAGAAAGATTATGTGGACTGTGGAATAAATTTGGAATTATCTGAAGATCACACAATTGAATTCTGGATAAAGTTTTATGAAAAAACATCCTACTGGGGTCAAATTCTGGCAAAACACGTAATCAAATCAGACGAATCACCTGCATCAGACAGATCGCCTGGAATTTGGACTTTTCATAAAAACAAATGCTCACTTCATTGGCGCTATGACTCAGGAAATAGAGGGTTTAATGCAATTGGACCTAAAGGCGAAAATTCGGAATTCACTTTAAATCAATGGTATCACGTAGCCGGGGTGAAAAAGGTAGATAAGTTAACCTTGTACATAAATGGTAAAAATATCGGCAGTACGACTGTCCCGGTAGAAATACCAATAGGAGAAGGACATTTCTATATTGGGAAAAGCCCAAACTACAATTCCTTTAAGGGGCAAATTGATGACATAAGAGTCTGGAATTGCGCTCGGGAAGAGGAAAAAATAAAGGAAAAAATGAACCGCAGATTGATCGCCGAGGACGAAACAAATCTCGTTGGATATTGGCACTTTGAGAATCTCAATACTATAGATCACTCGGGCAAGGGTAACGACGGTACCATACATGGTCAACTCCAACTTGCTGAAAATCCTTTCGATGCATATTGTAAAATTATTACTCATAATTCAACTGACTCGAAATATTTAATGGGATTGATGAAACAAAAAATGGATTCGGCTTTAGAGTTTGACGGGGAAAGCGTATATGTTGAATGTGAAGATGATAAAAGTTTGCGTATTACGGAAGATTTGACACTGGAGGCATGGATTTATGTGACTGAAAACTCGCTTATCACTACATTGATATCCAAACAACGCGGTGGAGAATATGGTATATTTTTGGTGGCAAATAAATTATGGTACGCCCATGATGGCGTCGCTATTGGGCAAGGTTTCAATTATACCTTCAATCACAATAAATGGTATCATATTGCTTTGGTTAGAGAGCATAGCCCAAAAACAGTGAGATTGTTTGTGGATGGAGCCATTGTTAAAAATATTGATGGAACCGATAATGTTTTAACATATCAGAATCCACCAGATACTACAGCCGGCAAACTAAAAATCGGCTATGAGTATTGGCCTGCGCAAAAGACTAATTCGAGATTTGAAGGAAAAATGGATGAGGTGCGTATTTGGAAATGTGTCCGGTCTGAAGATGATATTATTGAGAATATGAACCGGCGACTGAACGGCGATGAGGGAGATCTTATCGGATACTGGCATTTTGAAAACCTCAATGCAAAAGATTATTCGAATAATGAAAATGATGGCAGGATACATGGCACGCCCGAAAACTCGCCTTCACCTATTTTTAATAACCAGTATTCTTTTTTTGCCGGAATTGGAGCAACCTTTTATAAAACAAGAGATATTATTCCATTTGCTGAGTGGCAACATATCGCAGCGGCCTATAATCAATCTTATGCCCTGGAATTTAAAGGTGATGATTATTTAGACTGTGGAAAAGACACCACACTTGATATCACCGGCGATTTGACTATTGAAACATTTTTCCAGGTGAATGATTCGAAAAAACCTCAGGGCCTGCTTATGAAAGGAATATTAGGCGCCAGAGACGAAAAAGTACCCTATGCTCTGCAAATTAAGGATAGTAAAATAGAGTTTGCTTTTGTCGATGAAGAAAACAAAACAATCAGGTTTACCACTGATGAAGAATGTTTATATGAAGATAATTTTCACAGAGTAGCGGTTTCACGCGAGCATAGAACATTAAGATACAAAGTCGAGCAGGAATCCTATAATACTTTTAAAACAATTGTCATTGATGATATAGATGATACGGATGAGGAAAATAAATTAAAAACGGTTCTGGAAAAGATAAAAAGTGAAAACAATACATATACTGTTAAAGATGTATTTTTAAACCGACTGAAAGAGGAATTTGGTGAAGAGGAAGCGGATATAGAAATATATGAAAAGTATAAGAAACAGATTTTGGGACATTTTTCCAAGTCTGGGACCCCTTTCCATCAAATACGTATTTTTGTTGATAATCGTCAGCAAAAGATCATTTCAAATGCGCCTGGCAGGTATGCTGAGGACCAAAAAACCTATAATTATGCTGGTGAAAATGCCGGGAGCAGCGATAAAGAATTATTGATTGCTAAAGGCCAAAATTACCTTGAAGGTTTAATCAGCGAAGTTCGAATTTGGAATGCAATCCTTTCAGACGACGAGAAGTGCCGTGACATTAATGGAGATGAAAAGGGATTAATATCCTGGTGGCGTTTTGAAGAAAATGTAGGTAATATTGCGTATGATTCTAAGAGTGAGAATCATGGGCAGATCATTGGCGGCGCAGCCTGGGTAGAGAATCCGGACGAAAAGTCCTCAAAAATTGCACTGTATAACAATGGCATTTTGACTGATTCAGAAAAAATGGAAAAATTATCTTATGGCGATTTACAGATGACTTTCAGCGGAACGGCTAAAGAAGGCAGCATGACTGAGCATTTTAACGGTATTTTGGAAGAAGTCAGAATTTGGAAAACAGCCAGGACAGAGGAGCAAATACAGGATAATCTCTTTCGCCGCTTACTGGGCGAAAGAGAAGATTTAATCGCTTATTATCAATTTGACGCGGCTTTGGACAACGAACTGAAAGATCAGTCGGGTAGAGGCAATCATCTGCTGCTTGGTGGTAGTGACGAAACCACTTCGCCGCTTTGTCCCACCTGGGTGATTTCCGATGCACCTGTGGGATATGAAATACCACAATGCCGCAGTGCGCTGGCTGGAGTCAAAACAGTATTCCACGATATTATAGAGTGCCGGCCTGGTATTCAGGAATACGGCGATTTTCAGTATGATATTGACGGCAACATGCTTGGAGTTATGAAACGCTGCTATAGTTTTACCAAAGATGGGAATTGGCTGTTGGTTACTGGTTTCAAAATTGGCAACCTAATCATGGAGTGGATTGGACAGGCTCAGTTTGCGCCGCAGTTGATCGGGTACATAGAAGGCGCACCGCCAGTGCCAGGCGAAAACCTGACTGATGAACAGAGTGATTATGATTCATGCAGCTCCGTTGAATTTGTAGATGCGGAAACCACCACGAATGTTTATTCACTTTCAAAGGAACAGGGATTTGATATTGCTACAGAGTTTAAAGCTGGATTAGGCGCTAAATCATCAGAAGAAGTCGGATCACTTTTTTTCAGCACAAAGATTGCAGATTTAACCATACGCGGTGGTTTAAAAAGCACTTTTGAAATGAGCAACGGCTGGTTAAATGAGGCCAGCGCCAGCTATGGCAAAACGGTTTCCAAGAATAGCAAACTGGATCTGTCCGGATTTTGGGATAGGATCAACAAACGATACATTCCAAGGAACATTGGCTTTGCTCTGGTTCGCTCAGACACAGCGGATGTATTTGCTGTAAGATTGGCGCATAATAATGTTTTAGTCTGTTTTAAAATGCTGCCCAATCCGGATATCCCCAAAGACTGGAACATCATCACTTTCCCGATCAATCCGCGTTATGTCAAACAGGGAACCCTGGATGGTAAGCTCGGATTTACTGCAGACAACCAGGTGAATTGCGATCCTGATTATCCGAACGCGGCAGAATATGGCGAATACAGCTATTTTAAACCAAAAGAAGCCTATGCCTTGAAAAATAAAATAGAAAGGCAAGAAGACCGTTTAAAAAACATTTACTATGAATTTGATACCCAACGCGTACTGAAAGGATTTGGAATAGGAGCCGGAGCCGGGGCTGGAGCTGCAATCGGATTAGGCCTGGGAGCCATATTAACATTACCAATTGGGGCGATCGGTGCGCCATTGGGGGCCATAATTGGCATGGGAACGGCAACTCTTGGGGCCACGATAGGCGCTTCGATAGCTGCAAATACTGGCAAAATAGTTAGCTTGTTCAAAAGAAACATTGTAAACACCTACGTTTGGACCGCCGAGGGTGGATTTTTTGCTGAAAAGAATGAAATTATGGAAACCAAAAACGAAGTGACAGGAGGAGCGTTTTCCCTTAAAACCATGATAGGGGGTTATTTTGAATGGGATGTCACATTTGGCAAATTTAACACCCAGTTGGAGCTTTCTGCAATGGCCGGCTATCATTTAAACACAACGACGACGAAAGCAGAGGAAGCACAGAATTCCTTCAGCCTGGACGTTTCTCTCGATGTCGAACGGGATATCCAAAAGCGTGATACGAGAGGCAAGTTGATTATTAAAAAAGGAAAAACCAAAAATATACCTGGCAAAGTAGACGCTTACCGTTTTATGAGCTTCTACCTCCAGCCCAGTCTGGAACATTTTGAAGAATTCAGGTATAAAGTGGTGGATCCCAAATGGCTGGAAGAGAGTAATGAACCGAATGCCAATGCTATTCGCGAAGCAATAAATGCACAGCAGAAGGCCACAAAGGACAGCGAAAAGAGTATTCCCTGGCGGATACTGCACCGGGTAACTTATGTCAGCCGGGTCTTGCCAGACTATAAGCCTGACACCATTGAATCCGTGGAAAAGAAAATGGCTGCCGCTAATATCAGCAGCAACTGGGAGCTCATCAAAATGCTGGAGCCGTATGTCAGAGATAAAACCGATGACTACGTAACGTTCACTGACGCTGTTCGGGATGCGGTAGAAAATTACCTGCCCGAATTGATTCCGGCCAAAGAGGATATTGTGCAGTATATGTGCTTGTATTATCAGGTGTTTGAGGAGTGATGATATTGTAGATAATGTCGATCAATCACAGCTTAACTACGCAGAGAATTTTACGAATAGGCCTGTGGAATAAGATGCTTTTGCAGAAATATGTTCGTCTAGCCACTAATTCCTGAAATTCGTTTAATTGTTTGCCAGTTTCTGTATATCATTACATTTCGTGATATTTATTTTCCAATGAATAGATATTAAATGTTTGCCTGTAAGCAAAAATGATAGCGTTTATTTTTGCTTACAGGCAAAAATATCTTGTATAATTAATAATTATTTATTATTATTTTAACGCAAGGTTATAACAAAATATAGCACGAATCATGCTAATAAATAGATATATCACAAATAGTATTAAACTTGACCTATCTGAAAAAATGGTTTTCATCGGAGGCGCAAGACAAATCGGTAAAACCACACTTGCGACTAAATTAGTAGCGCCGCATTTTAGTGAATCTTCCTACTACAACTGGGATTCCCGAAATGATCGAAAAAAAATACTTCGTTCAGAATTTCCTGGTTCGGCCAGGCTTCTAATTTTTGATGAAATACATAAATATCCGAAGTGGAAAAACTGGCTAAAAGGCGAATATGATATTCATAAAGACCGGTACAAGTTTTTAATCACAGGAAGTGCGCGTCTAAACATTTATCGAAAAGGTGGAGATTCACTACAAGGAAGGTATCATTATTATACTTTGCATCCTTTAAGTTTAGCGGAGATATTAAACAAAAAAAATGATATAAAAATATTCGAAGAATTACCAGTTTCCGACTCAAATCATGCTAATGATCTTAAATTATTAGAGCGCTTTGGTGGTTTCCCGGAAATATTTTTAAAACAAAATGATCGGGCGATTCGCAGATGGCATATTGAAAAAATTGAACGATTATTTCGCGAAGATATCCGGGATCTGGAATCTGTCAGAGATATCGGGAATATGCAATTGTTAAGTGATATTCTGCCTTCCAAAGTAGGTTCTTTACTATCAGTAAACGCCATTCGTGAAGATTTGGAAGTGAGTCATCGGGCAGTTACGAACTGGCTTTCAATTCTTGAACAATTTTACTATCATTTTCGAATCTATCCTTATCACAAAAAAAGTATACGGTCATTAAAGAAAGATTCCAAGCTATACATGTTCGACTGGTCTGAAATCCCGGACGAAGCAGCACGATTTGAAAATTTAGTTGCTTCACATTTGCTAAAATTTACACAATATTTGAAAGAATATGAAGGATACCGTGCAGCACTTCTTTATCTCAGAAATGTGGATAAGAAAGAAGTCGATTTTATTGTCACTATCGATGATACTCCCTGGTTTTGTGTCGAGGTTAAGTTAAATGATACCAATCCCTCCCCCTCTTTGTTTTATTTCAGGGATAGATTGAATATCCCGTTTGCATATCAGGTCGTAAAAAAACAGGATATTGATGTTTTTAAACAAGACATCAGAGTTATCTCGGCTGATCGTTTTTTGGCAAGCCTCATTTAACACAAAATCCAGGTGGAAATAAATCCTGAATTTGTAGAAGAAATTGTGAACATGTTTGACAAGTCCGAATAGACAAAACGTCTTAAAAGGGTGAATCCATTTTGAAGATAAATTGAAAAAGCATATCACAGAATTTATATTGATTGAAAAATTCACAGAAAAAGTCACTCGGGAAAGACAAGAAAGGACTGTTATAGTTTTGTAAGTAATATTAGTGGGTGTTTAAGCTGAAAGCCTTTTATAAATCCTTTAGCATAAC
>CAZIKB010000125.1:0-18748 GCA_964539665.1 uncultured Cytophagia bacterium | reverse complement strand
ACACGGGCGGCAATGCAGTCCAGGGATTGACCCCGGATAATTTCAAGGTGTTTGAGGATGACCTGATGCAGACAGATTTTTTTGAGGTTACACCTGTAAACGGCGGCAATAATCGTATCGTTGATTTCATTTTCCTGGTTGATAACAGCGGCAGCATGAGTCCTAAACATAAATCGGTGAAAGCTAACATCAGGGCGTTTATTGACAGTCTTTCGGCAAGGTATATCGATGTAAGATTGGGGGCAGTTCGTTTTGGCCAAAGATTTGATGGGCAACCCATTCTCATGAATAATGGTAACATGACCGATGATATAGATTTCTTCAAAGGATTAGTTGATCAGATGACCGATGACGGGACTATTGAACCTGGAATAGAGGCAATACATCAAGCTGCAACATCCTTCAGTTTTCGACCAGGGAGTCAACGCCATTTTCTTTTGATAACAGATGAAGACAGTGATGGGGGCGACCTGACGCAAGCTATAAACGTGTGTAATAATAACGGCATTACCGTGCATGTTGCCGTGGACACAACCGTGGGAACAACAAATATTGATTATTCCGGTCCGAACAGTATTCGTGATGCGACCCATGGTGAATTTTTTGATGTAATGGGCCCATATAAAAATATTCTAGGGCAGATTGATGAGGCCATCCGCAGCACTTATATTGTCAGGTATCGAACCTTGAATGACATTTCTAATGCGCAAGAACGAGAGGTTCGGATTGATGTAAGTGCTTTTGAGCAATCAGATTTTATTACAGGTTATTATACGCCGGGTGCAGCTCCAAAAATTCAACGGACTCAGGCCACTGTTGAGCTCAGCAACTCGGCCAAAATTGCGGGCACCCCCCTTACAATTGAAGCAAGAATTACAGATGCTGTGACGCCGTTTATACAAAACGCTTCTGTTTTTTATCGTACCTCTAATAGTGCAACAGGTTATACTTCCATGCTGATGACTCTGGTTAGTGACCACACTTATGAAGCCACTATTCCCGACACGGCTATAATTTCACCAGGCGTTGATTACTACCTTACAGCAACAGACGGTCAGGCAACCTATTCAGATCCTGCCGTCGATCCCGGGACTTTTCCATTTCAAATTGCAGTGCTGCCAAATCATCCGCCGCAAATCACCTACACTCCTGTGACCAATGGCCGTCCCGGTGAAGACATTCTTATTTCCGCATCAGTAGTCGACAGCACAGAGTTACTTGAAAAAGTGGAATTGTATTACCGGAAAATTGGCATGTTATTATATCAGGCTGTGCTCATGACCCCTGTTGGCGAATCAATATATGAGGGGGAAATACCTGGTAACATAATGACCCGTGCAGGCGTCGAATATTATATTCGAGCGGTGGACAATTTAGGATTAGCAAGCACGCATGGTGTTCACACTATTTTCCCAAAAGATTGTATCTCAGTTTTATTAGATGATTTCAGCGATGGTGATGCTCAAGGCTGGATTCCAAATGATTCCTTAAAATGGGCTGTTGAGCAAGTGAATGGCGATTTTGCTTATTGCCTGAAGGAAGCCAATAGCCAGGGTGATGAATACAGTATATTACCCATCAACTGGAAGAATTTTGTACTGACTCTGGATGCACAAGCAACGGACGGTAATAACTTCTTCATCATATTTGGTGTAAGTACATTTACCAATTGTACAATTAACAGCTATTACTTATCATTTTCAAATAATGGCGTTGAACTAAACATTTCACTAACTGCTGATTCAGTTATCAATGTTGCTTCAGCGCCGGATGATTTTGTGAGTGATGGCCAAATTCATCAAATACAAATTACCCGGCAATTTCCAAACATCGTAGTGAATGTTGACGGGCAGAGTCTATTTGCAGTTAATGACGAAACATTTTCCGAAGGCTTCATTGGTATTGGTGCGCAAAACAGTGTAGCTTGTTTTGACAACGTAAACATTACCGGCGAAGAATGCGCAAACCCGATATATGCAACTATAACCATTCCTTCTGACCTGGAGGCTGAAACAGGTGGTATTCTCACGATGCCGGTAATCGTAAGTTCGCGAAAAGAGATTGGTCTGGCTCAATTCACTATTGAATACGATGGAAACAATTTGCAATTTGACAACGCTGTCACGGGCGTGGATGTTCCGGGATTTGCAGTTTCACAATTGAGTCTGAATCCTCCTTTTACACCAACGACACCCGGAACTAACCAAAATGTCCTTGTGCAAATTTCCGGGAACGACTCTCATAATTTCTCGGGTAATGACAAAGTAGTCTTATCCTTGATATTTTCCGTCATTGGTGATGTTGAGAATACCTTACCGCTTGCTATCGATACCAATTATAACCATACTTTTTTAATCACATCTAATTCTGAGGATATCTTTAGCGAGCAATTAATATTCAGTAATGGCGAGGTCAAAATTGCTGCCGTTACGAACGTTGAATCACCAACCAATCAAATGCCAACTGAATTTGCACTTGCGCAAAATTATCCGAATCCCTTCAATCCTGAAACAACTATTGAATTCCAACTGCCGAAAAAAGCCAGGATCGACCTGAGAATCTATAATTTAATGGGACAACAAATTGCAACTCTGGTGAATGAAGTAAAAGATGCCGGAATCTTCAGAGTTAATTGGGATGGCAAGGATTCCTCAGGCAATCAAGTTTCGAGCGGAATTTATGTCTATCAGATAAAAACAGGGGATTATGTGCAGAGCAAGAAATTGATCTTAATGCGATAATAGTCAAAAGTCGTCACTCAATCTTACACAATGTAGATAGTCTGGTCTCACCGATACCGGTTACCTTTAATTAGCGTCTACGCGAAAACCAGTCCAAAATGTCGTTTCGAATGAAGTGAATGCTGCCGGATGTACTTTCTGCTAATGTCATTGGGGAAATAAAGGCTCTGAAAAACCAGACGAGGTGATTGTGATTGGCGGTCATCTGGATAGCTGGGACAAAGGACACGGCGCTCACGATGACGGCGCAGGTTGTGTTCAATCCATAGAAGCCTTGCGTTTGATTAAATCTCTGGGCTTAAAGCCTAAACGAACCATTCGTGCGGTTCTGTTTATGAACGAAGAAAATGGCATGCGCGGAGGATTGACCTACGCTGACAGCGTAGAAAAATACGGACCCACACATATCGCCGCAATTGAAAGTGATCGCGGTGGATTTATGCCGAAAGGATTTACTGTAAATGCTGATAGTAATACTGTACTTAAAATTTCTAATTGGGTTTATCTGCTGGAACCGATGGATGCCGATGATATCCGGCCTGGAGGCGGCGGCGTGGATATCGGACCTTTGAACACAAAATTCGGAATTCCAACCATCGGTCTAAATGTAGAATCGCAGCGGTATTTTGATTACCACCATTCCGACAACGATACTTTTGATAAAGTCAACGAACGGGAATTGGGAGCGGCAGCTATGGCCATACTGGCGTATGTGTTAGCCATGGAGGAAGTATAAATGGTAAATTTTGAATTTACCATTACCCTGATTCCACCTTTAAACTAAACTGTTCCCAGGCGGCAATGGTCTGTTTTGCTAACTCGCTGCAGATCTTTTTAATTTTCGACTCATATTTGTTCAGAAAATCAATTTGTTCCCGTCTGAGGTATACATCCCGCGGGGATGCGATTTGATTGGTATGCCCTCGTCCAAGCTGTATCCCGACATCGTAAACTACCTCTGCCAGCTCTTCAACTGACTGCAATGATGCACCGATTTTAAGTTCGATGTAGTTGTCTACCCAGGAATGTACCCAGAAGTTGTAATTTCGAAACCGGATATAACCGAGAAAATTGTACGGTTGATAAGCTATTCGCGCCTGGCCAACCAGTACCCGGAAGGGATCGGACTTTTGAGGAACCGCGATGCAATCGATGCCGCTGATATCCCTGATTTGCTTAATTTCAAGAACAACATCATCGAAGGGTTCACTGGTTTTGCCATGAATACGAACAAGATATTTAATGTCCAGGGCGCTGCCAATTCCCATCCGTAAATAGCCGGCCTTCTGAAATTGGAAAAATTCTTTCGTTAGTTCAGGACCTTCGGAAATCATCGATTCGATGTACGGAGTCATGGCTGTGAAAAGCTCATCGTATTCTTTCCGGGGCATTTTCTGCATGAGAGAGTCGATCCACACAAAGTATTTTTCACGATTGTATTCAAACCTGGATTTGAGTCTTTTGACGAGCGTAGGCTCTTCGGCTTCAGTGTCTGGTTCTAAGAGCGTCATTCGATATCCAGAAATGAATTTATCGAGCAGCTTATCTGTCTGTTTACTCCAACCTTGTGCTTTGCAAGCTAAATTCAAAGAAACTCCAAATCGCAATAAATCAAGCACAGCAGGGCCGGTGGAAGAATCGTCGAAGTCAGTCAGACCGCGGCCCAGATCGGTTACTGCATACTGCTCGATATGGGCATCGCCATGGAGATTGAATGCCGGTGTACCTGACAGCGACTCACTAAATCGGCGGCACACCTCCTGACTGAAGGGGATGTTGATAAACCGAAAATAGCCATGAGGACTCGAAAGGATGCGCTCCAGTAACTCAGGATTCCGAGAAAAATCACGAGTTGCTGGATCCACAAAAAGTGGGTTGGACGCCGCAGCAATTTTGGATTCATCTGTACTATGGCAGGCTGTTATACTGATGGATAAGCTCAGAAGAGCCATTATTAAACCAAAACAGGACCATTTGTTATTTTGATTTTTCAATTCAGGATTGCCTTTCAAACTTATAGTTACAGCATAAAATAATGATGACAATGTCTAATTGCAAATGTTTTTTTAAACAGTCTGGTCAGCACATGTTTACATTGAACTTATCAGTATGAGAAAATAAAAGTAGTTTATCGAACAGTTTACAGTTATCACAAAAAGGTGTTTTGGTACAGCGCTAAAGCTGAAATTACACGCCTTGCCCTGGAACATGTAAGGTACGGTGAAATTCGCAAAGGCGATGCGTACTCATTTTTGCAACGGAAGTTTTTTAGCCGACAAGCAGGTAAAATATGAACAGGTCTTCCCCTATCGCATACATGCCTGGGAAGAAAGTTATCCCAGTGGATTTGGCGTGAATGCAAAAATATTGCCCAGACGGGCTGTCAAAACCCATTCGATAAAGTCAGGTTACTGGTCAAAAAACAGATTGTCTGATTATAAATTGAGAGATGAATTGGGGATGATTTATTAAAGCCGGGATGGAACAAACAATCAAGATATGCAAATTTTAATGGCAAAATTATTTAGGACATAATAATTAAAACAATCCATTCCACGACTCGGAGATAATTATACATCTATTGCACTTAAAAAGCCTCGAAAAAATTTCCAAGGCTTGTATTTACCTTTCAGAATTGCTTTTCAACAAACATATATTTAACAATAGTTAAATCTTATACTTAAGAAACTGCTCCTTCAACTCCGAGATCTTCCGCTGGTGTTTCTTCAACTGGTTCACTTACTACTGACAATCCTTTGTACAAATGCAACTGGCTCGAAAACAGGGTCAAACGAAGCATCATGCGGAAGAACATGTAAAGCTGTTGTATTAAAAAAAGTAGAAACACTACAAAAACATTTGGCGCTGAGAGACTATTTGCAATGGGATTATAAATGACCAGCGCAACTATTCCCACAACAAACAAAATCAACGTGAGGCTGAAAGTCTGCTTTAATTTACCGAAAGCGAATTTAATTCCATTCCAGAGTGAGATTCGCATTTTTCTTTCGTCATAGAGAACGGTGTAGATGCGAGCATAATCCAGAACCAGGCCAAAAAGTAAGACACTAATAAATTGGAATCCAGTTTTAATCCAGGCTCCCCAATAAGTTACATATTGATAAGGATCACTTCCGAAAAAAAGGCGTTGAATGCCGGTTTCAATAAACTGTAAGCAAAATAAAATAGCAAAAACTGGTAAACCAAAAAGCGCCAGCCTAACAAAGCGTCCAAAATATTTGGCTGCATTGCCAAAAAATAAAATTGGCGAATATCTTTCCTGACTGGCAAAAACTGCGAATGCACCGCCTGATAGAAACAAGGCCAAAAGCCAGTAAACGGTAGGGATTACTAAAATCATTCCACTGATAATGGATGTAATATTTGCATTGGTTTTCAGAAGCTCGAAAAGGAAATCCATGTTAAATTGTCCAGCCAGTTCACTCCCCATCAGTCTGTTTCCAACAAATCTGTCCAGAGTGGCTCTAAATGGGAGCATTAGCACAATTCCAAACAAGAGATTCGTGAAATAAAACAGTAACAACATGCGTTTGTTTGTCCACATTTGAGCAAAGCCAGTTGTTATGCTTGATAGAATCATGATTAAATCCTCTAGTTAGTTCATTTTCAAGATTTAATGAAGTCTCAATTTAGTAATTGATTTGCAAAAGCTCTGATCCATTTGTTATTGGGAAAAGGCTTGCATAACTGCAGCAAAATTCAATAATTCGGGCTGGTCTAGCAGAAACTGCATCCAGAACAGCCATCGAGACGATAACTTGTTAACACCAAGTCGTTGTTTTTTAACTGTTCGACTATTATTGGTAAGACTGATATCTAGTGGAATTTTGCCATCCGGGTCAACCGTTGCTGAAACCAATTTAGTTGGTTTGGTGTATCGAAACTTTTTCCATGAATCCTTACCGTCCCAGGTTTCCCTAACGGTTTCACCATTTGCAAAAATGACTTCAACTTCAACTGGAAATTTAAATTCACCAAGTCGGCGAATGTTCACGCCGCTATAGAATAGTACAGGTGTCTTTTTGGCTTCGAGAGAATCTGTTGTTTCAGCCGGCGAAGAGTCCGTTTCACTGTCTTCGTTCGGGCCATTAGCCATTGAGGTGTCTTCTCCAGAAGTAGATAGATTGAAATCAAAGCCTTCGTTTTCTTTTACTTTTCTAGTAAAAACATTCGTCACCGAATAGTCGATTTCTGCTCGGGAGAATAATGCTTGCTCAAAGAACCAGTTGAGGTCCTGACCGGACACATCATTTGCGACATCGATGAAATCTTGCGTTTTAGGGTGTTTAAAGCGCCAGCGTTCAACATACGTACGCATGACCTTAAACATTATGTCTTTCCCGAGGTAGTTTTGCAAGGTAATAAGCACAAGGCCAGGCTTAGCAAAAGAGTTCGCACCATTACTGTTCCTTGAATAGTACTCCCATGATCGTCGGATAATTGGATCGAGATCAGAGAAGAAATTATATTGCGCTCGTTGTGTTTGAATATCGTTGATTTTTATGCCAAAAAGATCAATGATATCACCGTTTGGACCGTATTTATCTTCCATTATTAAAATTTCAGTGTAGGAGCTGATGCCCTCATCCAGCCAGCTTTCTTCGAATTCGTTTGAGGCGAGAAGGTGATACCAGTAATTGTGGCCAAATTCATGAATGATGCTTCGCTCTACCTGTCGGTTACCTTCAGGATTCCCATACCTGGTTACGTTTGTAATGAGAGTTGGATATTGCATCGCTCCAGTACCTGCTGCCCCACGTCTTGGATCAACTACTGTTAAATTCGGAAAGGGATAATCACCATACCAGTTTTGGTGGTACTCAATTGTTGTTATGGCCGCGTCCAGATAGCGCTGTCCCTGGTAGGCATGATCAGGCTGCATCAGCACACGTATGTCTACATCTTGTACCTTACCTATGAACTCTATATATTCCGGGCTGGTGGTCCAGGCAAAATCGTGAACATCTTCAGCATGGTAAAAATGAGTGGAGGTACCGTCATCATTTTTTTTCACATCGACTTCTATACCTGTGGCGCCAACAATATTATCTTCCGGTACAGTCATATACACGTTATAAACACCGAAGTCAGCAAAAAAATCAGAATTAGAATGGTATTGATGAGTGTTCCATTTTCCGTCGATATAAACACCAATTTTTGGAAACCACTGTGCGATAAAGAAAAATTCCTCTTTAGCGCCGGTTCGCGCAAGAGGTGCCGGTAGTTTTGCGGTGAAATCAATATTAACGGTAACAAACTCCCCGGGAGGCAACGGCTTCGGCAGCGGCAAACGAAAAACAGTTTTATCGTATTCGTTCTCATCGTCTGGTTGAATGAATTCCATACGATCCGTCAAATCTTCGGGATTACTCATTTTCTCCTCTGCATCATTTGGTCGGCTATATTGAATGCTGCTGTTCAAATCCCTGCCGTATCCAAGGACAATCTGATTGACTTCCGTAAATCCCCAACCATTATTGTAAATTCTACCGATACGTATCCTATCGACTGATTCTTCAACAAATGTTGACCTGTTATTACGAAAAGCATTGAGGTACAAATGGAATTGCAGCTCAGTTATAGTGTCAGAAGTCTTGTTATACCAGATGAGCACCTCCTGCCCCTTTAACATATTTTTTTCAGTATCAAGCTGTACATCTATATTATAGTTTGCTATGCGTGGACTTAATGGTTCTGGAAATAGCACGGGAATTTCTTGCGCAGCAATTGGTTGTTTGAGCAAAAGCATTGCTCCAAAAAGAATTATCTCAAAGAAAAGCCTTTTTTGTCTCATAGAGTTTTCCTCCAAATATATGAAACAGGGATAATTATGATATTTTTGAATAAAGCCTTTTGTACAGATTGGTAGCAAATTAGACGATTAACGAATATAAATGTTACAGAAAATAAAGACAAAGGTCAAAATTAGAGTCTAATTTATGTTACTGAATCCTGGATTATCCATATTCTTTTTCTCTAACCAATTCCATGGCTCCGAGATAGCAATCCAACTTTTATAGTTTGTAAGTACTTAGAATTAAATGATAATTCTACTTGGATCTCTTGAAAAAATCAGTTAAATCCGTTTTAACCTGTGGTAACCTGAGTTTTAAATAAAACTTTTTGTCATATTTGATTTTCAAGTCCGGGTTAAAAACGCTTGCAATACTAATAAAATATAATAAATTTAGTAATATGACCAGAACAAAACAACGCCTGCTTTTCCTTTGCACCGGCAACTCCTGTCGCAGCCAGATGGCAGAAGGATTGTTAAGACATCTTGCCGGGCACCGGTTTGAAGTATTCAGCGCAGGCACAAAGCCCACTCAGGTTAATCCACGAGCCATCAAAGCAATGGCTGAGTTGAAGATTGATATTTCCAGGTACAAATCTCAATCGGTGGATGAATTTTTAAATCAAAGTTTTGACTTTGTCATCACCGTGTGTGATTCCGCACGTGAAAGCTGTCCGGTATTTTCGAATGCGAGAAATAGTTTACACTGGAGTTTCGAGGACCCGGCTGATGCCACAGGTACGGAAGAAGAAGTGATGCATGTATTTCGACAAGTAAGAGATCTGATAAAGGATCGGTTAGAGGTATTTCTTGATGAATGCGAATAAATTGTAAATGGTAAATTTTAAACTGCAAACTGTCAATTAAAACCAAAAAGGTTAAAATTAAAACAAATGTCCATAAAAATAGCAATCCTCACCATTTCCACCCGCTGCAGTCAGGGGAAGCAGGAAGACGCCAGCGGTAACGTGATTAAAGAAATCATCAAAAAAATTAATGGCAAGGTGGTTGACTATAAAATAATTCCGGATGACAAAAAGGAAATCATCTGGCAGCTCAAAAGAATGGTTGAGGCGGTCAAAGCGGAGCTCATTCTAACCACCGGCGGGACGGGTCTCTCCCCAACCGACGTTACTCCTGAAGCCACCATCGAAATTATCGAACGCCGGGTGCCGGGTATGGAAGAAGTCATGCGCATGAACGGCATTAAAAACACCCCTCACGCCATGCTCTCTCGAGCAGTAGCCGGTACACGTGAAAAATCACTCATCATCAATTTACCAGGCAGCCCAAAAGGAGTGCAGGAAAATCTCGAGGCTGTTTTACCAGCTATTCCGCACGGATTAAAAATTTTAAAAGGTGGATTGGTGGAGGATAACGAACATACTTTTAATTGAAAGAATAAATATCTAAATCCCAAAACTATTATGAACAAAACAAAAAAAGTTACCATTTCAGACTTGCAAAAAATGAAAGCAGCAGGAAACCCGATTACCATGCTGACAGCTTATGACTACCCAGGAGCTATTTTGGTCGATGAAGCCGGAGTTGATATCACTTTAGTGGGCGACTCATTAGCCATGACAGTTTTAGGACACCCTAACACAGTCGCAGTCACCGTTGACGAAATGCTGCATCATTGCAAGGCAGTAGCACGCGGAACAAAGCGCGCTTTTCTAATTGGCGATATGCCCTTTTTATCATATCAAATTGACGCCAAAGAAGCCATTCGCAACGCTGGCCGCTTTTTAAAAGAGGCCAATATGGAAGCCGTCAAGCTTGAAGGGGGACGTGAGGTTCTGGAAACAGTCAGAGCTATTTTAAACGCAGGAATTCCAGTAATGGGCCATTTGGGATTAACCCCGCAAACTGCAACAAAATTGGGTGGTTACAAAGTCCAGGGCAAAACAGACGAGAAAGCGCACCGTTTACTTGAAGATGCCCTGGCCCTCGAAGAAGCCGGATGCTTTTCATTGGTTTTGGAAGCTGTCCCGGTACCGGTGGCTGAAGCTGTCAGTAAAAAACTATCCATCCCTACAATAGGTATTGGAGCCGGTCCCGGCTGCGACGGACAGGTGTTAGTTTATCATGACATCCTGGGACTGTTCGACCAGTTTAGTCCAAAATTTGTCAAAAAATTTGCAGAGCTGCGTCCGGTCATTTTAAACGCCATTCAAACTTTTTGCCAGGAAGTTGAATCAGGAAAATTCCCGGCTCCTGAACATTGTTTTGAGGTTGACATGGAAAATTTAAAACGCTTCCTCGAAGACAATCTAAAATGAATCCCCTAAATATCGCAATATTTGGAATAGGCGTGATGGGAACTTTGTTTGCCAGTCATTTAACTGGCCGTGTCAACATCACTTTATTCGGCGCCTGGCCGGAGCAAATTAAAACACTCCAAAAAGAGGGATTATTTGTTACCCAACTTGACGGAAGTCAATCCCACTATAATGTTCAAGCTACGAATAAGCTTGCAGATGTTCCAGTTGCTGACATCGCCCTGGTTTTAGTTAAAAGTCATCAAACGATGCGAGTAGCCCGGCAGGTCCTCCAGGTTTTGCAACCAGATGGGATAGCCATAACACTCCAGAATGGTTTAGGAAACCTGGAAATTCTGTCTGATATAATTGGCAAACATCGGGTAGCGCTGGGAATTACATCGCAAGGTGCCACCCTGCTGTCACCCGGCAACTTGCGTCACGCCGGCAATGGACCAACATTTCTGGCTAAAACGCCTGGTCTCGAAAAAAAACTAAATGAAGTAGCCTCACTTTTTAACGAGGTAGGCATAGTAACCACTCTTGTGCAAAATACAGACAGCCTGGTCTGGGCAAAGCTAACTATCAATTCGGGCATTAATCCGTTGACAGCCTTACTGGAAGTACTTAACGGTGAGCTGCTTGAAAATCGTATTTTCCGACAGGTAATGTACAGGGCTGCAAATGAAGTAATTCATCTGGCAGAAGCTCAGAATATAATCTTACCATTCACTGATGCGGAAAAACAAATTGAGGAAGTATGTCGTGCGACAGCAAAGAATTATTCATCCATGTTACAGGACCTTTGCCGGGGAGCGCCAACAGAAGTTGATTTTATCTCCGGGGCAATAGTAAAAATCGGGCAAAAGATGGATATCCCAACTCCTGTGAATGAGTTTTTATTACAGCAGGTTAAGGCTAAAGAGGCAGGACAAAAATTTGATAAAAAATTACTGCAGACAATAATTTAAAAATGAATGTATTTTCAAGCATTACTGATATTCGAAAACAGCGTTGGACTGATCCTGCTGCGTCCTGGGGACTGGTGCCTACTATGGGATTTTTACATGAAGGACATCTCAGCCTGGTACGCCAGGCCTGCGAAGAAAACAAAAAAGTGGGCGTGAGTATTTTTGTGAATCCTATCCAATTCAATAATCCTGATGATCTGGCGGCTTATCCTCTCGATCTTGAGCGTGACCTTAAGCTGCTCGAAAATGAAGGAGTCGATTTGGTCTGGACTCCCGGCCCGGATATTGTCTATCCTTCTGACTACCAGACCTTTGTTGAAACAGAAAATATTACTCGTCGATTGGAGGGTGAAACCCGGCCCGGGCATTTTCGGGGCGTCACCACAGTGGTCGCTAAATTGTTCAATGTGTTTCAGCCAGATCGAGCCTACTTTGGTCAAAAAGATGCGCAGCAATTGATTGTCATCAAACAAATGGTAAAAGACCTTAATTTCAATCTGGAAATCATCACCTGCCCAACTATTCGGGGATCCGATGGATTGGCCATGAGCTCCCGCAACGCCAATTTGTCTCCTGCTGCACGAGAACAAGCGCCCTGCTTATACAAGGCTTTGTTAGTTGCGAAACGGGCGTATGATTCAGGTCAACGAAACGCAGAGTTACTGCGAAAAATCATGCATGAGATAATCAGTTCATTCAATCTTGCCAAAATTGATTATATAAGCGTAGCAAATCCACATACTCTGGAGGAATTAGAAATTGTTCAAAATGTAGCCCTGTTTTCACTCGCCGTTTTTTTTGATAACGTCCGTTTGATAGATAATTTTTTAATTGACGATGACTGATTTATTGAAACTATGTTCATTATATTTAGTTTATTGCAGTATTTGAATTAGAATAATAAGCAAAAGTGAGGAATGTGATTCAGAATGAGAATGTTAATGAAATCTAAGATACATAAGGCATTTGTAACCGAAGCCAATTTGGAATATACCGGCAGTCTTACGATTGATCAAGCGTTGATGGATAAAGTAGATCTCTGGGAAGGAGAAAAAGTATTAGTCGTCAGCAACACCTCCGGCACAAGATTAGAAACGTATGTAATTCCTGGTGAACGTGACTCAGGTGTTATTTGCATGAACGGCGCTGCAGCTCACCTGATCAAAGCTGGAGAAGAAATTATTATCATTGCCTTTGAATTAAGTGACAAGCCAATTACCTCCAAAGTCATTTTGGTTAATAAAGATAATAAGTTTGTGCGTTATTTAAAGCAAAAACACAATTTTTAAGTTATTCAAATAAGATTATAAAAGTGAAGAACCCTGCAAAATCCCCTGTAATTAGAGTCCGAACGAAAACAGCCCATTGCCGTCATTCCTGCATGTTCTCAGCGGGAATCCAGACTGCAAGCACATGGATGCCCGATTTAAAGATTTCGGGAAGAACATTTTGAAAAAGTATACAGTAGCAAATAACAAATATAGATAAAACAACATGTCGAAAACAAAGTCCTACATAAGTAGTATTCTGACATTTTTAGTTCTTTTAATGAATGTTAATTTAGCTACGGCACAAAACCTTGGCGTGATTCAACCTTATTTAATCCTGGGCGGAACACAGGGCAGTATGATTGAGCAATTCAACGAACCGGATGCCGTTGCTTTTATGAAGGATGGTCGTTTACTTGCTGGTGACACTCAGAATGGCCGGTTCAAAATCTACACTTTTTCTGAAAGCGAAATTACCATCACCGCAATTGGAGAACCAGGAAACGAGGATTGTCAATTCGATAACAGCTTTATCCTGGAGCTTGCCAATGGTCGAAAAATATATAACGAAGTAGGGGGAATTGCCTGCGACTCCGACGAAAATATATTTGTCGTTGACCAGGGAAATCAACGTATTCTGGTTTTTGATAATCAGGGTGTGTGTTTGAAAGATAAAACTATTGACGTAAAACCATATCTTGTTTCGCCTGATTCCGCCAGTGGCACCACCTTTACCAGCATTCAAGGACTGCTAATTGATAAAAATAACTGTCTGTACTTAACGGACACCGGCACCCGACGTATTTATAAATTCAGCCATGACGGCGTCCCGGATCCGAAGTTCCAGTTTCAGGTTATGGACGAAAAGGGCTACATTCTCGATGAACCGGAATCTATGGCAATCAATGGCAACAACCTCTATGTGGCTGATGAGAACCATCATACAATAAAAGTATATGATAAGAACACAGGAACATTCACCGGCAAAAAAATAGGCAGCCATGAGATCTTCGAGCGTCAGGTCGAAGGCCTGGCCATTTATCAAAACTATCTGTTTGCGTTAAACGAGGAGGGTGGTCAGGTCCTGATTTTTGATTTAAAAAAATCAGCAGTTCCGCTTATTGGCCAGTTTGGCGAGAAAGGGAAAGCGCCTGGCAATTTTCTTACACCAGATGGCATGGCCGTGAGTGAAGACGGTAAATATATTGTCATCGCCGACCAGGGGAATTTTCGATTACAGATATTTTTACTCCAGCCGATTATTGATGCGCTAAATTAATATCATACATACAATCCTGGTGCAATATCTGGTAGTCGTTGAGGATAAATTTTTCTCAGGAGATTTTATTCTATTATGATGGGCAAATTCATTAATATTAGTCTTAAACAAAATTCGGTAAATTTGCTCATTCTGCTGCTTCTGCTGGTACCCAAGAAATCACCTGCACAAAACAACAATTTGAGATTTAATCGAATCCCCGATGAGCACGGCCTTTCACAGCGTACCGTAAATTGTGCGCTGCAGGACAGCAAAGGCTTCATGTGGTTCGGTACCCAGGATGGGCTGAATCGCTACGATGGCTACAATTTTAAGGTTTTCAAGCACAAGCCTGACGATCCGCGCAGCCTGAGCGAAAACTGGATCTGGACAATCTATGAAGACAGCTCTGGGCGCCTCTGGGTCGGTACATTCGGTGGAGGCGCTTGCCGATTTGATGCAGAGACAGAGACGTTTGTCACATTTCGGCAAAGCCCCGGCAAAGCCAACAGTTTGAGTCACGACACTGTTTGGTCGTTTTACGAGAATCCGCTAGGTACACTCTGGATAGGCGCTAATGACGGATTGAATAAACTGGATTTAAAAACGGGCGTTTTTTCCTTCTACAAACCGTCTCATGGAGCAAGCAATGCCTTTCAAATCGCGGCGGGGCAGCCCGGAATACTCTGGATATTAACCATGGACGGATTGCTTGAGTTCAACATTTCGACTGAACGTTTTGTACACTATGGCATCAAGGCCAAAAATACTGGCGGCCCTGTAAAAATTATGCGTAATATGGTACGAGGCCGTTCCGGCTTACTCTGGTTTGGCACTAGAGAAACAGGTCTCTACGGATTTGATACATTGACAAAAAAGGTTGTTCACGCGACACACAATCCTGATGTTCCAGCAAGTGGCCTCGCGGGTAATTACATCTCAGCGGTTTATGAAGATTCTTCTGGTATCGTTTGGGCAGGCACCAGAAACCACGGTCTGACACTGCTTCGTTACAATAGTACACAGCTGCAGCTGGTTCAGCATCTTAATCACGACCCGCTTAATCCTACCAGTCTCAGCCATGATTACGTATTCTCGATTTACGAAAGCAGAACGGGTGAAGTATGGGTTGGCACACGGGATGGTTTGAACCGGTTTGACCGTCACAACCAAAAGTTCTCCCTCTATCATGCTTCACCCAATGACTCAAACAGCCTGAGCCATAAAAACGTTTTGCCTATCGTTTCATCGCGCAAAAAAGAGGGCATCCTCTGGATCGGCACTTACGACGGCTTGAACCGGCTGGACCAAAAGACTGGAAGTATCAAACGCTATAAAAGCGATCCACAGAATCCAGCCGGAAGTCTGTTCAGCAGTTACATTCTCTCCCTCTGTGAAGACCGCGCTGGAGATCTTTGGATCGGCACACGCGGTGGGCTCACAAAAATGCACCTCGACTCCGATGGTATCGAAACATTTACTCACTTTCGAACCAATCCTGCTGACGAAAAGAGTCTTAGTAGCGACATTATTCACTGCATCTATGAGGACACTGCAGGCGTTCTCTGGTTCGGCACGGGCGGTGGTGGATTGTGCCGGTTGAATAATAATGAGACCACATTCACGCGCTACCAACACGAACCAGACAGAAAAGAGAGTTTAAACGACACCTATGTGTACACCATCCTTGAAGACCGCCTCGGGCGTTTCTGGGTAGGAACCGCTGCCGGCGGTTTGAATTTGTTCGACCGGGAAAACGGTGTCTTTCGCCACTTCAAAAACAATCCGTCCAATTCACTCAGCCTCAGCAATGACCGAGTCTTATGCCTCACCAAAACGCATTCAGGCGACATCTGGATTGGAACGGCCGCCGGGCTCAACAAATTAACGCCGCCAATTAATGCTGGAATGGACTATTCTTTTATCCAATATCATGAGATCGACGGACTGCCCAACGAGGTGATTTACGGAATATTAGAAGACGACTCTGGCAATCTCTGGGTAAGCACCAACCGCGGGATTGCAAAAGTCACCCCGGTAGAGGACGGTCTGAAGGTGCGAACCTATATTTCGGCAGACGGACTGCAAAGCGACGAGTTCAATCATAATTCTTTCCACAAAAGCAGCGACGGCATGATGTATTTTGGCGGCGTCAACGGTCTCAACGCTTTCAATCCAGACAGCGTGAAAGACAATCCGTACGCGCCACCGATTTTGATCACCGACTTTAAAATTCTTAACGAAACCGTGCCAATTAATCGGACGGCTGGAATCGTTCTCTCCTACCACGATTACATGTTTTCATTCGAGTTTGCCGCGCTTAACTATACGCTTCCGGAAAAAAATCAGTATGCATACATGATGGAAGGATTCGACGAAGATTGGATTTATTGTGGTGCTCGGAGATTTGCAACGTACACAAATCTCGATCCCGGGGAATACAGATTTCGGGTAAAGGGCAGCAACAACGATGGCGTCTGGAACGAAGAAGGTACATCTGTCGCTATGGAGATTACGCCGCCGCCGTGGAAATCGTGGTGGGCGTATGGGCTGTATGGCCTGTTCATACTTGGAAGCATTGTTGGATTTATTCGCTATAAAATCCATTCTCACGAGAAAGGATTAGAGGCAAAAGAGGATATTGAGCGCGCCAAAGCAGAAGAACGGGAACGAGTGCGTAAAAACAGCTCAGCGGACTTTCACGACGAAGCCGGTCACATGATAAGCAAAATTACATTGTTTCTCGAATTGGCCAAAAGGAAGGCGGTCGCTGATACCGGATTGGTTGAATACCTGACTAAAATTGAAGAAAACACCCAGGCCTTATCCAGTGGCATGAGGGATTTTATCTGGGGATTAGACCCGGAAAAGGATACGCTTTATGACACATTGATGCGCTTAAAGGATTTTGGCAACAACTTGTTTCAGTACAGCGAAATTCGATTTCAGGCCAGCGGCATTAATTCCTTATTCAAACAGATTAACCTCCCTATGCACCACCGTCGCTCGATTATTTTTATTTTCAAAGAGGTTATGAATAACTGTCTGAAATATTCCATGGCCGATTTTGCCAGCCTGAAAGTTGAAATAGACGCCAAAGAATTAAGAATAACCTTTGAGGATGACGGCATCGGCTTTGTGAATGAGAAAGAATATGAAGGTTACGGCCTGAAAAACATGGCTGCCCGAGCCGAGAAAATCGCTGCAAAGTTAGAGATAAATTCAGTTCTGGGAAAGGGAACTTGCATCGGTATCAAAAAAGAAATTATCCACTTGCAGGAATAGCGATTATCAATTCTGGATGCTTATCAACAGAATATACCTCAAATGGGTGATTGTATACGCTTATTAAATTTAGTAAATTTACACCATGAGCAGTGAAGAAATCTCAGTTGCCGTTGTTGAAGATGACAATGAAATCCGTCAGTTACTGACGCTCATCATCGACAGTTCTCCTGGATACATATGCAAACTGTCTTTTAACGACTGTGAGACTGCGATTCCGCAGATTCAAAAGACTCCACCCGACGTTGTGCTGATGGATATCGACCTTCCAGGAATGTCCGGCATCGAAGGTGTAAAGAGGTTAAAACCAGGTCTTCCAGATACCGATTTCATCATGCTAACGATTAAAGAGGATGATGATTCCATTTTTAACTCGGTTTGTGCGGGCGCCACAGGCTACCTGGTAAAAGACATGCCACCGGCAGATTTACTAAAGGCCATTTCAGAAGTTTATGAAGGCGGCGCACCAATGAGTGCGAGCATCGCCCGCAAGGTTGTCACGTCTTTTAAAAAAAGCGGGGAATCGCCTCTTACCCGCAGAGAAACAGAAATTCTGCAAAAACTGTGTGACGGAGATAATTACAAAACCATTGCTGAAGAGTTGTTTATCAGCGGTGATACTGTGCGCGCCCACATCAAGAATATTTACCGAAAACTTCATGTTAACTCCAGAGCCGAAGTCGTGAAAAAAGCCATCCGCGACCGCTTGATCTAAGCGTCTGTTTAAACATCCATTCTTTCATACTTAATTCGTAACCTATCACAGGGGATATGACATATTTTTGACAGGATAACTGGAATCTCCAGATATACACGATTTCAATTTTAAGAATTTTATCCTGTTATCCTGTCAAAAAAAGATGAATACCCTGTCAATTGATTGACTTTCATAAAATAACGGAGAAAATTTAATTCTTTTTGTGACTGTTCGGGTATGTCATTCCTGTGAATACAGAAATCTCATGCTAATTATTTGGGGACTCCCGCATTTTTTATACCACTAAAATACCGCATTTGGGTAATTGATTTTGCTTGTGGATGACGGTATATTTGCAGCAAGCGTCATCTAATCGATAAGTTAAAAATGAGAAACAATTTGGTAGTGTCAAAAGTTTTATGAAAAAATGAAGAGTATTAAAGTGAGAATCA
>CAZIKB010000124.1:0-18788 GCA_964539665.1 uncultured Cytophagia bacterium | reverse complement strand
CGATACGCTTAACATTGGTACGACAATCTTTGGCGGTAATGCGACAGCTGATATTCACAATCTCGCACCCGTTGATATAGACGCAGGTTCAGCAATATTTACTGGCGCACTTACTAACTTTGATATTGAAGATCGGGTAATTCATATTATAGATTTGGCCGAAACAGTCCAGGATGATGTTGCCGTTAAAACTAAACAGGCTCTGCTACAAATACCTGGTCAAAAACCTGGACTTGTGACCTGGGTACCGAATAATGTATATCTCACACCTGATAGTTTTTTTGAGCCATACACGTTCTCTCCAAGCATTCAACGAGCTATTAACGCTGCATCTTCAGGAGATACTGTAAATGTCGGAATCGGTGAATTCCAGGAGAGTCCACAAGACACAATAAATAAAGACTTAACCATTATTGGTTCAGGTACACAGACCACCATCATCAGAGCAAATGAAGATACTGGTGGTGATAGTGGCGACAGCAGAGGTTGGTTTTTAGTAAATAGCGGCGTGACGTTTCTTGTTTCCGACATGACATTTGATGGTACGGGTCGCCAAATTTCCGAAGCGTTCAGGGTAAATGGTCAAGGTTCATTTACAAATGTAAATTTCAACGAAATAAAAATTAACGATGGCGGGCCGCCAGACTATGACGGGATTGCGATTGCAGCGCGAGGTGACGGTCCAGTAGATGTAACAAATTGCACATTTACCGAAATTGGTAGGATCGGGGCCAAGTACACGGGATCAGACGTCAGTAGCTCAGTTTTTAGTGGCAACACCTACACGGGCAAAGATATTGGCGACTATCTTGATTATGCCGTCGATATCCGTGGCGGAGCGAGTGTTGAAGTTATTGGCTGTACGATTTCTGATAATTTGGGTTTAGTGACGCCAAATGATTCATTTTCCGCTGGAATTCTAATCATAGATTCAGATAATGATGGTACAGTTGCAAATATTAATGACAATGAAATTTTTAATAGTACCTCCGCAATCCATGTCGGGCTGGATACTTTAGATAACAGTTTTGTGGTAACCGATCAAAATGTCTTTTATAACAATGATTATGGCTTATTTATCTCATCCGCCCTCTTCATTAAGGTTCAAAAAGACTCGATCCACGATAACACTGTCGGTATTGACATAAATCATGTCAATTTTTTTGATATCGAGAATAATAATATTTATAATAATGGCAATGGCGTGATAATAGAAAATTCAACCAGTGGTGATTTGGACAATAACATTATAAATAACAACACTACAAACGGTATTACTATTGGTGACGAGGAAAGTACAGGCACCACAATGAATCGTAATGAATTTTGCAGTAATGGTGTATTTGGGATTGAGAATCAAGGTCAAAGTCTGGTTGACGCCACATTAAATTGGTGGGGCGCATCAAATGGCCCCAGTGGTGAGGGAATCGGATCAGGAGACACCGTAAGTACAAACGTTGATTTCTCATCGTTTGAAACCAACACATTGTTCCCTGACTCCCCATGTCCAGAACCCGCAGTTTTAATTGCAACCAAAATATTTCTGCAAGGTCCGTATAATTCAAGCACAGATAAAATGTCAACCACATTGGGTGACGTAGACCAAATCCCGCTCACTTCGCCTCATTCAGAAGATCCGCGCACGGTGACCAATATTCCTAATAACGTAGTAGATTGGGTACTGGTTGAAATTAGAGAAACAGACGGTGGGCCTACTGTAGCATCCAAAAGTGTATTTCTGCACAAAGACGGTCGTATTGTCGCAGATGACGGTGCAACAGGTGAAATCAGCTTAAATCTCGTTGCAGAAGGAAATTATTATATCATCATTAAACATCGTAATCATTTGAGTATTATAAGCGCGAATAGCGTAGCATTATCACACACCAGTTCAACTCTTTATGATTTCACCACAGGCCAATCACAAGCTTCTGGATCGGAGCCCATGGCCGAAATAGAGACCGATGTTTTCGGAATGCGCTCAGGAGATGGCAATGGCGATGGTGGCGTAGATTCTGCAGATAAAGACGAGATTTGGCTAGACCAGAATGGCACCGCCTGGAGTTATACCAAGCTGTGTGATTTTAACTTAGATGGAGGTATTGACGCCACGGACAGCAACTTGTTTTGGCGGCCCAACAACGGAACTGCCACACAGGTACCTGTCAATTAAACGATTTGCAAAACTTACATTTAATTTTTAATCGTTTAATTTTTTAAAGACAATGGATTGAAAATCAATAAGACTAAATCAGGAGAATTAAAAATGAGAAATGCAACTTTGTTTATGATATCAATTCTAATAATATTTGGCTGCCTTAATTCTGCTTTCGCACAACCCCCTCAGCATACTTACGATTTACGCATGATTGTGACGCATCATGATTATTCACCCGGGGGATTTTTCGATGTAAAAATTGAAATAATCTCAGATGGATCAAGTCCGTTTATCATGGGCGATGCTAATCTTGTATTTGAGTACAATAGTCAGGGATTATCTACCCCGACGTCATTCACAGCACACAACTTCAGTGGTGGAGGCTACGCTCAAATGACCGTAACTACTCCCAATCCCCAGGGAACACCGGCTGTTTCAGTAAATATTGTACTCAACAGCGCAGGAACCACAGTTGTCTCGTCCTGGACTCCAGTAGTTACCATCCGATTCACTATTGTTGATCACGTTCAATATTCAAATATTGTATGGCGTACTGCTTCACCAAATCCAACGCTCGTATATGATGAGCAATCGCAATTGATCCCTGCGGATGACTTAAACGATTTAAATGTTGTATTACCAGTTGAACTTACTTCATTCACAGCAAATGCAATTGATGGCCAGGTCGGGCTCAACTGGACAACCCAGACTGAAACTAACAATTTAGGCTTTGATATTGAAAGAAGTGTTGATGAAAATGAGTTTCTAAAAATCGGATTTGTAAAGGGAAACGGAACGACAATCCTCCCGCAAAACTATTCTTTTAAGGATCAGAATCTTGCGGCTGATACCTATTATTATCGATTAAAACAAATTGATCTAGATGGCTCATTTAACTACTCTGAAGTGATAACTACCCTTGTTGAAGCGCCTAAAGAATTTAGTCTGGCCCAAAATTACCCCAATCCATTTAATCCAAGCACTACAATAAGATACGAACTGCCTTTAACCTCTCATGTGGTGCTAAAAATCTATAACATCCTGGGAGAGGAAGTTAGATCTCTGGTGGATGAGGAGCAAGCTGCAGGTGTCAGAACCATTGTCTGGGACAGCAAAAACAACACCGGGGAATCTGTTAGTAGTGGACATTATTATTACAGGTTAGTAACCGGCGACTTCAGTCGGACCCTGACATTAATGTTGATGCGATAGGAATTAGAGGTATATATGGTATAAGGTATTTGGAAAAACAGCACACAGTAATCTGCCTTATACCCTATACCCTTATTTCATTATAACCGTATAGCTCCCTACCCCTGATAATTTTAACTTCGGCATTAGTGAACACTCATCGGATGACTACAGGTTGTCCGATGAATATCGAAATCGACCTTACACACTTTCTTTCCGTGACTGATCCAATCTGTCACTAAATAGATATACATTAAAGTTGATTCAAAATGTTATTTTTTGTATCTTTCATAAGATATTGATACAGTATTTAGGAAATGATGAGGAGAGCATGACAACATTAACTATTCATTCTACCAATCGCTCAATAAAACAAACTGCCTCTAAGCTTATTAAAAATGCTCTGCAAAGAGAGCAAGAGCTATTAAAGATGGGATTAGAAAAAACGTTGAAAAACCTCAGTAAATTTGAAAAGAAATACAACATGTCCTCCAAACAGTTTTTTAAGGATTATCAAAATGGACGAATAGATGATCGCAATGATTATGTTGATTGGGCTGGCGAGTGTCAAATTTATGAAAGCCTGAATGCGCAAATGAAGGTCATTAAGGAAATTAAAGTTTGAAAATAATTCGGTATTTTAATCAATTAAGGCAGAATATTGAGAGCAATCCATTTATAGCGTCCTTTGAAATCTCTGAAGATGCTCGTACTGAGAATGAAGGTTATATCAAAGTTCGAATTTATTTCATTGACAGTTCATTTTTAGATTTTAGAGAATATCTGAATACAAGCGAAAAAATAATAAAAAAATATGCGTATGCCTACCAGTATCAAAAGTCTGATAAACTCATCTTTCGTTATGATAATACCCCACATCATCCCACAGTTCGCACCTTTCCTAATCACAAACACATAGGATCTGGTGAAGTCACTGAAAGCCCTGATGTTACTCTCAAAACAGTATTAGAAGAAATTTGTCGTTTTCTAAAATGAAATCTATTTTTAGTAGACTTTAATTATCGAGGAGCAAATTGGCATTTCTTAGAAACACCCTGAGAAGCAATACTGCCTGATTGAATTCAAACTTCCATTAATTCAAACATTGTCATCAACGCTATTATCGCATCACCACAAACTTTTCCACCACTTCGACTTGTTGATCGCCTTTTCGGGCAATAATTTTATAAAGGTAAACGCCATTGCTCAAGGTATCGCCGTCGCGATCACGGCCATCCCAGAGAAACTGGTTAAAACCGACACCTGCTGGCAAGAAATCCATTTCTTGAATCAACCGCCCGGAAATAGTATACATTTTTAACCGTACCTGGTCCGCATCCTGGGTGAGGTTGTAAGTAAACTCGGTTTCATTTCTAAAAGGATTGGGGTAATTCATCACATTGGTTATCAAAAAATCCGAACTGACTAAAAAATGTGCCTGAAAATAACGCATATTTGCCGCTTCATCTTTTGCAATAACTTCAATCTGATGTTCGCCTTCTGTAAGCTGAGGTTGAAAGATTGCCAGAGCTTTTAACTCCGGTTCGTCAGGATTTTGTTGAGGAATGAATTGCGCCTGGTCCGGACCACTCCCGTACACCACCTTTTGTTCATCTAATAAAACCGATACTTGCGCCGTATCCCCGAATGCCACAAATCCGGCATCCCAAATTTGCACGATCACTTGCGGATTGGCGGAGACAAATTCCCCTTCGCCAATTCCGCGATCGTTGAACGTGACACGAATGTTGGGGGAGGTAGTATCTCTAACAACCCAGACGTCAAAAGTAAACTCGTTGTTGGTTTCGTGAAGCTCGGTTATCTCCAAATCTGCGTCTACTTCCACGTTTATAGTAACTTTACCATCTAATCCGCTGGTTGACAGAACTGTATCATATTGTTTAATTTCATCCATGGCTAAGCCAGCAATCCTGATACGGCTGAGTTCCTGAATGTTTATCTGAATATCTCTGGTAAATAATCGGATTGCAAAGCTGTCTGCTGGACTTAAGCCAAAGTTACCAACATCAATACTCACCTCGACATCCGCTCCAACCGACACCGTGTCTGAGCTCATTTGGATCGAGCCTTTTCCGATAACAAGATCAGGAGCTGGAGTAAAGTCAACTGCCCAGTATTCTAGCACAGGCGATTTCAGACCATCTTCCGAAAAAAGTACGGCCTCCAAATGTATTTCCGGATACAGTTTGGCGTTGATATCACTAATGTCAAGTATTTCCACACCTGTGACGCCTGCCTTCAAACTGTCAAGTTGGCCAGTAGTTTGGTTTTTACCAAGCAGGTTGAACTCAATACCATTTAGTGGCGGAGCTGAATCATAGGAAAACTGCACCGATTTCCATTGGGTAGCAGGTCCGATTGTGGTGGAGACCATGTTTCCCATTTTCGAAAATAGATGCACAGTATCGGACGCAGTAATGGCTCCTTCTCCGGACTTACTCATGACTTCCGGCACACTGCCAATATCGGCGCCCTTTCTGCCGATGATGGCCCAGGAATCTCGATATCCAACCTGACGGGTGAGCACGCTGCCCAGGCTCTCTACAGCCAGGTAAGCGTTCTCTGTCATGGAAAAACTACCTTCATCGTGTATGGCAGCCAGGACGATACGTCCATCGGGTATATTATTGATATATTGCGCCATTGCTTCAGAATTTGCCGCATCAATAAAAGAATCGAAACTTGATTTGGAGATAAATTCTCCATCAGTTTCATCAAATACCGCTAAATTGTGCCCCCGTTTGTTTTCATAAAAAAACTCATCATTTCTCCACAAATACGCGTAACTTCCTTCCACAAATCCAGCAGACTCCGCCTTAAAAATGAAAATATTTTGTTTTAATCTCGCTTCCCCATTCTTCACAGACTCGACTTTATTTAGTATATTTTTATTGAATTGAGTTAGCGAAGATTGCTGCCATTGCATTGAACTTGCAGGTGAATAAGTAAATGAAGCTTTAGCCCAGGATCCAAAATTTTCACCATCAAATGTGCGAGCGCGCCAGTAATACACTGCTGGAATCGAAAGCAGAGGCTGCCATTGGGTGGCTAATTTAGCTTCTGGAATCGCAGATGATTGCTGCAACAGCGGACTATCGAAATGCACTGACGTATCTATCTCAAAATAATAGACCAAATCTTCATTCAACGTCCTTGAACTGTTTGTAACGAGCTCAGGAGAGGAGCTATTTACAATTCCATATTCCAGAGGTTTAATAATAGTCAAATCAGAAGCAAACACAAAAACCGTACTTTCCGCATTATTGTTCGTCTCATCTTCTTCATCAATAGTATTTTCAGGATCTACATTTACTTGTAATCGATAAGCGCCGGGCTTGACGGGCAAATTCCAAATGAAGGAAAGAGAATCCACGTTTCCAAACGGCTTCACCTTGGTCGTCTCGATCAGGGAGAGATTGTCTTCCTCATCAAAAGCTGAAAGTTGTATTCCAACACTATCCTGGGGCAGTAAACCGTAATTCTGGACTTGGGTAGAAATGGCCGTAGTTGAATCGCTTAAAATAATTACATCGGTTTCGAACGCTATATCCTCAGGATGCACAGTTAACTCAGGTTTTTCTGGAATGACCAGGTTCATAGCTGGATCACCGAGGAGGGTGTATTGATCGATAACATTGCGATTACGCGGCTGGTCGCCTAATCGCTGCCATAGATGCCATTTAGCAAACGTGGTTGCAACACCCACACTCCGCACGGTATCCCGTGCAATGGCTTTGAACAGCCCGTCTAAAAGATAGAAATCCTGCGTTATGAAACCAAAGCCACTCGATCCCCAGTATCCGGATGCACCCATAGTGTTGATAAAATAAGATTCACCTAAACTGTTTAAAGTAGGATTGGCGTATCGAGCGGAATGACACGACATGCCGGTCATAAAAGGAAAGATCTTAGAATTCTGCCAATCTTCCGGCTGACGAATATCGATGTCCCATACCGTGCTGCCAGCATGACCCAAAAAATTCACCCACTGAACGCCCTGTTTAATTTCAGCGGCTACTGCCGGCCAAAATGACTGCGTAACGTGGTCATCTGAATCTTTATTAAAATTAAAGGCTTTACCATGAAAAGGCGGCGCTGCAATGTGCTCGGCAATCAATCTTTCTGCTTGTGACAAAAATATACTTTGTTCCGTGCTGCCAAACCCACCGTTCAGGAAAATAAACTCTTTGTTCCAGGCGTCAAATGGCAGATTCTCGTAAGAAATAATTTTATCAACCACCAGGGCTGCCTGCTCCACGGTTTCAACTGGAATTCTACCTGTGAACATATCCGGCAGAAAATCATTTGGCCCGTCCAGAGACACAAACCAGTTATCTGCTACCAGAATGCCATAAGACGGTACATAATTTATTTTGGTCGCTTTGTCTGAAAGCATTTTCGGATCCCAGGACGCATCTCCAAATAAAACCAAAAAAGAAGGTGCGGGCTTTTGCCAATTGAAATAGGCATGAGTGAGAAAATCTTTGATAGCCTGCGCAGTCATAACTCCGGCGTTGAACTCATCATAAATATCCTGAACGTCTACTACAAAGCATCGAAATCCGTTTTGCTGGCTGCGATAATCTGCCAGCCGCTCAGCCTCCTCTTTGAAATTTTCATGGGTGATAATAATGTAGTCTGCAGCATATTGTGAGGAACGCAAATGACTGCCCTGGTCTTTCAAAATAGCTTTAACCTTTTTCGCCCCTTGTCTGGATATCGCATAATAAAAATTATTTGCTGATGACGTATCTTTAATGGCCGCACTAAAACGAAAAGCTAACTCGCCCCGCAATGTATCAGCAACCATAGCTGGTCCATCAAATCTTCTGGATAACGCCTCTTTTACTGAGCCCACAGTCGCGCCTTTCCAACCAATGAGCGCCCAGGAATCGCGTCCCTGAACGTCACGAGTCAAAGCGCTGCCGAGCGACTCAAGCGCCTGGTGGGCGTTTTCAGTCATGCTCAAGGTACCCTCATCCATGATTGCTGCTATTACTACCGTAGAATCTGGCAATCCAAAAATAAAATCCGCCATAGCATTGGCAGAGTCTGGCGAAAGAAAGGTGTCGAAATGTCTCATTTCTTTTTCACCGGTTTTCGGATAGATGGTCACAAGATTATGACCTCGTTCTACTTTGTTATAATAAACGGTTTCAAAATCCACTGTCATCTTCGCATAATTGCCATCTTCGAATCCAGCGGATTCTACGCGGTAAAATGACATCTTTTCAGCATGCGGCTGCCACAATCTACCATGAGCAGGTTCAAAAATAGTGACATCCACCTCTTCAAAATTGACTAAAGTGTATTCAGTAAGCAAACCCGTTGGATTAGTATCCTGAAACTTCAGATTACTTTGCACGGCAGCGTGAACACGCGGGTAAATGATTTCCAGCCAATCTAAATAGATTTGATTAAGTTGCGCACCCGTATCGGGGTCTAAATGCAGCTCAATTTCATTTTCACCTTCATGCAGAAACTGAGCAGGAAAAGACAACTCCCAGATAAACTCCTCCTGTTCGTCAAAGAATGCCTCTCCGACAATCTGGTCATTAATGGATAAACTTACATGATGATCAGGATTGACCGGGTCCTTGGTTGTGCCGTGCAACCGCACTTTTAACGAACACTCGGTAACAGATTCAAATAAGCCCATGACCTTAAATTTCATCGTCTCTCGGTCATCATCAAAAAAGTAGCGCCAGATCCAGCCCTCTCCCTCATCAACAGGGCTTGTGCGATTTGTGCTGTGAAATATTTTCTCTTCTTCCAAATGTAGAGTTTCCCAATAAAAGGAAGCCGGGATTACAGGCAAACCATTCTTCTCCATCACCTGGTAACGCTTCCCAACCTCCCCATCCGCAGTTAGCCAGTAAACATTAGTATCTGTGTAAAAATCAAAATAACTTTCGGAACCACGATGCCAGTCGCCGTAAAAGTACACGGTGTTTTCCGGTGTAAATACACCCGATTGGGGACCCTTAATCCAAAGCGGTATTTGTTTACCCTGGTTAAAAATCTTTAAATAATCTAAATTAAACAATTCAACTGGAATGCCGGCGTTAACGAGATCGTCATAAGTAAGCTCATAAATGCCTTCTTCGTCCACAAAAAGCTTGTAATAATTGAATTGAGGATTGTACCAATCACTCTGCTGCAGCTCTAAATTTAAATCCAAGGAGCGTCTTTCGCTTGTGATGCTTTCTGGAGGTGTGAGCAAAAGAGACTGACTCAGAGTGCGGAAAAGGTCGGGCCTAACTGTTTGATTTTTGCTATTGATTTTCAGAGGCTCCCTGAATGTCACCTGCACTTTGAGCTTTTTGTAAATCCTTATCTTCTTTTGAACAGGATTGTATTGAACTGGATTCACCTGAATTCTGCCAATCAGCTGTCCGCGCAGATGGCCGCGGCTGGTCAATCCTGCAAGTTGGATTGGCCAGTAAGCGTCTGTTCGGTAGAAAGCGGCATCCTCTTTAAATTCATAAGAAACCTGCTCTGATTGAAAATCTTCCTGAACATAAGGCGCCGGGGGTATGGAAATGTCAGCAATTTCTTCGAAAGCGCTTTCAAGAACCATGACCTTCACTTCACTTTCTCGAGGAATTGGAATCAAAGCAGCTGTGGTCGGTAGCCGCGGGAATCCCGGTTCGCTGGTCACTCCGTAATCAGGTATGAGTAACTCCTGGTAAGTTTTGTTTTCAATCTGCAGAGAATTTACTTTTATCTGAAATGGTTTTAAGGTAAAAACAATGCGGCCAGGTGAGAATTCCACCAATTCAAAAGTCTCCAACT
Organism: uncultured Cytophagia bacterium; assembly: GCA_964539665.1. Classification (GTDB taxonomy): domain Bacteria; phylum Zhuqueibacterota; class Zhuqueibacteria; order Oceanimicrobiales; family Oceanimicrobiaceae; genus CAZIKB01. The sequence goes on along the minus strand of CAZIKB010000124.1, from coordinate 8,623 downwards.
GTGGCGCAGGTTGCTGCCCCCAAAGGAGACTACTGCTAAAAATAAAAGAATAAACTATAATTAATTTCGAAATTCGAGCCATATTCATGATCGATATTTTACCACTTTAAATAACAAGCAATTCTCTCAAATTCATCCCTGATATTTTATAAATAATACTATTCTAATAAATTTCATTTAGGAAGCAATAATAAATAAAATGGTATGCCGCAGATGATTGGAACTGTTCAGATATTTGAAAACCCAATAGCTTCTGTTGCAAAAAGAAAGGCAAATCATTTTGAACCGGCAAGCGCGCTAAGTAAGTTTATTCAACCTTTTGTTTAATTTATACTTTGCGGTTCCCTTTAAGCTTTTCGGCATTTCCCAACAAATACTCACTCAGCTCCTCTGAATATTCCTTTCTGGATAAAAAATCAAAGCTGCGCACCTGGATCAGGGCTATCAAGGTCAACAGAAAAACACCAGAGATAATTATAATGGCTAATTGAATGTTTGCAACAAACAAAATCAGGCTAAAGACTCCGCAGAAAAATGTGACAGCATAAATGATAAGTACGGACGCGGTCTGGCTTAATCCTAAATCCAAAAGCCGGTGGTGAATATGTTTCCTGTCAGGTGAAAACGGATGTTTGCTATTGGCGAGCCGTCGCAGGATAGATAAAGAGGTATCTGTTAAAGGTACCAAAAAGAGCACCATCAAAACCGCGATGTGAGAGCCGGTTGCTGGCAGGGTAAATGCTTTAAGTGAGAGACAAGCCAGGGTATATCCTAAGAACAGACTTCCCGAATCACCCATAAATATTTTTGCCGGCTTGAAATTGTACTTCAAAAATCCCAGGGAAGCGGCTACCAAAATCATGGCGATAACGGCGATTTCAACATTCTGGAAAATCGCTGCACCCAATACAACAAACAACGCCACGACAATAGTGAAACCAGAGGCCAGGCCATCGAGACCATCTAACAGATTGACCGCATTGATGATACTCACAATCCAGAAAACAGACAAAGCGCCGGCCCAAATTCCTAAATCAAGAGAAACTCCTGATGGCAGATAAATCGTTTCCATGTTGAAACCAAAAAATACGGCAATGACTGCGGCGACAGTTTGGCCGATTAATTTTGTATAGCAGGACAAATGCCGAATATCGTCCAAAAGGCCCACCACCAGAACAAGTCCCCCGCCTATGAGCAGACCTCCTAATTTACTGTGGTCCTTTGTGAAATAAGCATAAAGAAGCAGGCCCACTGCGAAGGCCGCGAAAATACTGAGTCCACCTAATTTTGGCGTCGGGTTTTCATGAATCGTACGCTGATTGGGCGAAGCGAATATTCTAAACCGAATAGCTGTTTTCCTCGCTAACGGGGTGCTGACCAGTGAAATACCAAAAGCTGTAATAATTGAAAGCAGCGTTATAAGCATGTGTTTCGTCCCTCCATAGAATGATAAATGAAGCTTATCTCTTTTACTAAAACAAGTATTTCAATGTAAAATATTTTGAAACAGTAAATCAATCCCATTGATTCTCGCTTATATTTATTAATTAATTGCTATTCTAATATCTCCGCGAGCCCTGCAGTGAAGCATTCAGGTTTACATATTTGTCCAATTCACTAAGCTTTGTGCACCACTGGAAATTGTTTTCAACATACCTTCTGCCTATTCGAGCCATATTATTTCGTAACTCTTTGTCTTTTATTAAGGCTGCCGATTTTCGATAAAATTCTTCTGGCGTATCTGCAATCATAAGTTTATCTTCCGATAATCCTTCAGCCCCGATTTTCGTAGTAACTACTGGAGTTCCAACCGCCAGCGATTCTAATATTTTGTTTTGGATGCCGGCCCCGACACGCATGGGTGCAACCATTATAGCTGAGTTTTTGAGGTAAGCAGGAACAGAATCAACAAATCCAGTTATAAAAATATTTTTATTATCATGCAACCTCAATAATTTTGGGAGTGGTTCATTTCCAACCACATAAAATTCTAATTCAGGGAAAGTTCGCTTTAATAAAGGGAATATTTCTTTTACAAAATATTCAACCGCATCCGAATTTGGAAACGTTCTCATATTCCCTACAAATATAATCCGATTTGTATGGTATTTACTGTTATTAAATTCAAATTTATTGAGATCAACACCATTAGGAACAATTTTAATTTTGTCCTTATTATGTTGATTTTTAAGATAGTTACCGTCAACATTTGATATGAAAATGGCTATGTCAGTTCTATTAATCGAATCAAATTCATAATTCAATACTCTTTTCGCTTCTATCAAATTAACTATTGAAAATAAACCCTTTCGATAATTATAGCTTCTTTTATAATTTAAAGAAATGGCATCCGTAAAATCGACAACCTTATGAATGTGATTGTTTTTTGGCAAATACTGTGCCATTCGTATCAAATGGCAAAAAATGGTATCATAGCCATTTCGAAGCTCCCTTTCTACTTCCATTTGCATTTTCTTTGAAAAATAGTAATGAACCTGCAGCGGGGTTCTCGAAAATATACCTTTGATACAATTTCTATAGGACCTGGATACTGGCAGCTTAACGGTAATTAATTTTTTATAATAATGTCCATATTCAGAAATCGATTTTAGTTCATCTTCATTTTCAATGAACGACAAAATAGTAAGATCATGCCTTTCATTAAGAGACTTTATGAAATTAAAAGTCCTTAACTTGTCGCCGCCGATAGGTGGAAAAGGAAAACGAGATGTTAGGAAAAGAACCTTCATTCAATAATCGTAGTTAAGTTAAATTTTTTCATATAATGTATTGGCTGAATTGACACTTAATATGTTTCGGTTAAAAGGAATTATCCGTACTTAATTATTTTTATAATAATTAGCAACTCTTTTCGACGGTAATCCATTTTGCTCAGCAATCTTCTAATATTGTCATTCTGAGCGACTGGAAGGAGCGAAGAATCTCATTCCACTAAGCATGAGAGAGAGAATAAAGGTAACGGTCATAGATTCTTCAGTCGCGGAGTTTATCCTGAGCGACGTCGAAGGGCTCCTTCATAATAACATTTTTCGGAGTCAAGTGGATAACCGAAACTCTTCTCATTAAATCGCATACATATCAACCAAGCAGAATAGTAAATTTCGTCATTCTGAGCGACCGCATGGAGTGATGAATCTCATTCATCAAGCCATTCTTCACTCAAATCTCTCCATTTAGGATTATGAGTTGTTATTAATTCAATCTTCTTTTTTCTTAGCCAACCTTTTATCTGTTTTTCTCTTGTAATTGCTGATTTCACATCTTGTGTTTCTTCAAAATATACTAATTTATCAATATTATATTTTTTTGTAAATCCCTCTATTAATTTATTTTTGTGTTCATACACCCGCCTCACCAAATTGTTTGTAACACCAGTATATAATGTACCTGATCGATTGGTCATGATGTATAAAAAGTAGTTCCTCATTTTTGACTAATGATTATTCTGCTTCTTAAATTATTGTCATTCTGAACGGAGCGAAGCGCAGTGAAGAATCTAAGCTACTGTGTGCACGGAGATTCTTCGTCGCATGGCTCCTCAGAATGACAAATCAGGCCGCTTTTGGCTTTTTCCTACACTGTTCCGTTTATTAAGTAACATCTTAATTTCCTGTCATTCTGAACAAAGCGGAGCGGAGTGAAGAATCTAAGCACCTGTGGTCAGAGATTCTTCGTCGCTTTGCTCCTCAGAATGACAAATTATGCCTCTTTTGCCTTCGCCATGAGCACGGATTCATAGGCCTCCAAATGCAAGTCTATCATCTTATCCAAAGAATATTTGTTTAGAATATCTGAATAATCCACCGCTCCATTTTTGCTGTTTTCAAATGTCTTCAATAATTGCGTTAATTCATGGACATTGTCTTTATCAAAGAAATATCCCCTGGAATCCAATATTTCCAGGTTTGTTGGAATTCTACTTACAATTAATGGAAGATTGAATACCATAGCCTCAAATAAAGGCAAACCGAAACCTTCATAAATAGATGGAAATATAACCGCTGAAGCGTTTTGATACAACCCTTTCAATTCTTCATCCGGAATGTACCCTGTCATGATAATGTCATTCTTAAATCTGCATGATAAGATGGAATTAAATATTTCATCATATCCGAAACCTTTTGCTCCCACCAGAACCAGCTTCTTGGTGGATTTTGTTTCTAATTTAAAATGATCAAAACCATGGGCCAGGGTCCTTAAATTTTTACGCCTCTCTAATCTACCTACAAACAAAAAGTAGTCTTTTGCTTTGACCGCCAATCTATTTAGCACATTCTGCTTAATTACTTTATTATTTAAAAATATATCCCTTAAATTACTGTAACAAACCTGTACAAAGGTTTCTGAAAGATTGAATAGATGTTGTAATTCATTTTTGACACTTTCAGATACTGTAATTATCTTATCAGATTTATTAATTGTATTATTAATATTGAATCTAAAAAGCTTTGTATAGATAACCGGTACGGTTTCAGGAAATAAAATTGGACTAAGATCATGTACCGTGGCAATATATTTCGTGAACCTGTTTTTAATTATTGGCGCCTGTAGATTAGTAAAATGAGCAATATCATATCGGTTCTTGCTTAAATAAAAAGGCATAATAAAGGACAAATATAAAGAGTAAAATATCCTTCTTACAACAGCACTCTTGACTTTTTTCAGTATCCCATAATTAGAATGTGTGACTTCATGTCCCCTATTCTTCAGTTCATTGCAAAGTATCTGGGCGTAAACACCTATTCCCCCACCATGTTGAATCGCAAAACCATCATCAATATATATTTTCACTGATAGTAGTGTCCCGTTAAGTTGCTTTACATGTTCACCAAAGTATAAATTGCTTGGGTAAGCTTTTTTACAGAGCGTTCAATAGTGTAATCTTTTATGATTTCCTTTGATTTTCTACACATCCGACTACGCTCTTTCTCATTTTCCAGTATATATTCTATGGTTTCTTTGAGAGCGTCATTATCTCCAGGTTTAATAACAAATCCATTTCCATCTATTAGTTCGCTTGCGCCATTTCCCGTTGTTGTAATAATTGGTAAACCAAACATCATGGCTTCATTTGTTACTAAACTCCAGGGGTCTATATAAGTAGGTAATACGAAAATATCTGCCACAGTATAAAAATTTGTTTTGTCTTTTCCATCTACGTATCCAGGGAAGTAGATATTTTGTTGCTCGGCAGCCATGCTTTTTATTTTTTCCTCTTCCTTCCCCGCACCAGCCATAATCAGGATAACATCATTTCGAGCTAGTTGTTTAAAAACTTTGATTAGTTCTATAACACCCTTTCGTTTAGTAAAATATCCAACAAATAAAATTACTTTCTTATCCCGGAAACCTAATTTTTGTTTTAAATTATCTATTTTAGTTAAATTTATTATCCCATTCTTTTCATGCTCTGGTACTGCAGGAATACCAGGGTAAATTTTATCTCTGGTTACACCACTCTTTAATAAATACTCTATGGTTTTCGAACCAAAAGGCATAAAAGCATCAGAATGATGATAAACCAAGCGTCGAATGAATCCAAATATATACCTATTAATCCAATCATTTATCTTTTGATAGTAGCCCTCTTCGATAACCTCTGTCCAGATAAGAATAGGTTTCTTACGCAATTTTGCTGCTAATAAGACCAGGAGTTTCGAGAATGTTAGCCTTGGATCATCATCTATTACATAAACTTGATAATCCTCCGAAAGTAAATTATATGGTAAAGAGTAATTAATGATCAAAGAACCTATCTTTAATGAATTTAGAATCTTTCGTTTAAAAGAATATTTTTCAGTCGAAGTATTCCATAATCGTTTTCGGGATTTAGTTGTGCAGAAATAGACAAACAAATCTACTTTCTTAGATAATTCTTCAAACAATGGCAGCCTATATGGTGACAACTCGCTGTGTAAAAAAAGAACTTTCGGTTTATTTTCCATATTTTCCATGATGCTTATTTTTGTTCAAACCTCAACCAATTGTGATGGGCTTGGTCGTTTCCACTTTAAGTGAGCAGGAAAAGGCAGTGCTAAAAAAATATATCCAATTAATATAAGTGTAAATGCTGGAACAACTCCAATTAGATAATCCTCAAAAGATATGAAAACATGTCCACTGCGGACAAATCCTAGGAGTTTATACACAAAATAAATCCAAAGGGCGAATGAAAAAATATTCATAGTATGACATAATTGAAGATATATGTTGATTCTCTGAACTATGAAACCAAAGAATAGAGCACTGAGCACTGCACCCATGATACCAAAATTGGCGTAACCGATCCCGAAAAGTGTTGTTTCTACAGACACTCCGGTTATTCTGCTAATGGAGGCACCTGAACTTAGATTACTAATGACCTCATTAAAAAGGGGCTCTTTTGAAATCAAACCCAATTGTGCAATAAATCTTTTTAATTCGAGAAAAAAGGTGTTTCCTAATTCGTATGAATGGCTTTGTGACCAACCATAAAGTAAAAAGTCTAAACTCTCTGCAGCAGTGCTGGTTAATCTTACAAAAAATAGCTTGCCAATTTCAGTCAGAGAAAAGGTGTTTGTCCAAAATGTGCCAATAAAGAGAACCAAGACCAAAATGAATAATGTACCAGAGAAGGCAAGTTTCTTTGGTAGTCGACGATCACTGTAATAAATAGCCATTCCCATTATCAGAACTGGCATAACTGCGTTTGCTTTGCCGCTAACCAATATTTGAAGTAGGAGATATGAAACAAAAGCCATTAAAGTGATATATTTGTAACTTGCTTTTTTCTCTGATTTGTACAATGCCAATGATAATAGACTCATTACGATCAAATTCTCCACACCAAAACTAAATAAGAGCCTATTTGATATTCCAATCGTGCTCTCGAGCCCTGTAGTATACCAGGTTCGGTCAAATAAAGGAATTCCAAATTTATATAATCGATAAATTCCCAGACTAACTGCAGACAGATACAATCCTAATAAGGACAATTTTAATATCGAAGAATCCACAGGAGTATAGAGTATAAGTGGTCTATTAGCCGCTGACTTGCGTGAAAAATTCTTATATACATTAGCCAGGCAAACCCCAAGTAAATAGAAAATAGCCATAAAAAACACAAAAACTAAAGTATAATGCCCCTTGACGAAATAGAAGTGGAGTGAGCCAAGATACAGTAGTATTATGTAAAGCATAATAAGCCAGGAGACAGACAACAATCCTTGGCCAAGACGTTGCGCTGCCACCAAAGCCAGAAGCAGAATTAACGATAGCACCACAAAAAATATAATTTCCACTCACTTACTCCTGATGAATAAAATCCAATGCTGCTACTAGACCTTCGACTGCTTTGTCGTGGTCCCAATCTCTTATAATCTCAAGAGATTTTTGACTAAAAGATTCACGTTTATTTTTGTCAGATAATTCATCGATGAATGAAGCTAATTTACCTGTGTCACCACATGGGTAAACAAACCCATTCTCATTATGCTTCACAAGGTCCGCGCTTGCACCTACTTTATCGGAAACTATAACTGGCAACCCAAAACACATGGCTTCTTTAACGACATCACCATGTGGTTCGTGACTGGAAGGTAACACCAATACATCAGACAATGCATAGAATTTCAAAACCTCATTCCGCGTCTTAAAACCAATAAATAGAATATTTAGTTTATCTTTAATTCGAATTGTCTCTTCTATAAGAGGTCTAAGTTTTCCATCGCCAACTATCAGCAAAATTTTATTTTTAGCTTTTACACCTTCAAAAGCGTTAATTAGATCCATCGGGCATTTTTCATTAGATAATCTTCCGACAAATAAAACTATAAAGGCTTTAGGACGTAGCGCTGCCTCAATGCGGAGTCTTACTTTCTTTGCATGTAATGAGGAGTATATTTGAGATAACTCGTTATGATCAACTGACAAAGGATAAAAAAAAAGTCGCTCGTTTTGAACACCATAATTCCAGTAAAATTGAAGATTCATTTCATTACGATAAAGAAAACCCGAAGACATGGGGAAGAAAATTCTGCCCAATATAAATCGTTTTGTCCTCAGTTTCAATTTGTGTTTTGTTTGGTCAGTAAGTATTGTAGAATCCCCTACCCAGAAAAATGGTTTCTTATAATATTTGCATGCAATAGCAGCTGTCAAATAGGAAATATCATTCCACATCGTAATCACAACAGCATGATAGTCACTCTTCTTTATTTCATTCCAGATGCCCAAATTTAGATAGCTAAAAATCTTGGTTTTCATAAATGCTGGTTTACGGGGCGAATAATTTTTTAAAAATTTATAATTATACCCTTTTAATAAATCAACTCCCCAACTTTTTCTCTTGATCCCGAAAGCCTCTGAAAGCAATTTTCCATTTAGAGACTCTTTTGAAAAAAAATATACAAACAGTTCGATTCTGGAATGCAACGATATCTTTTCATACAATTCCGGGTGGTGCCAATTAGGCGCTGGTTCAATAAAAGCAATTTTATATTTAGTAATGTTCATTTTCTATTCATTAATCAGTAATATTGGATTTTAACCACTTCTATGCTATTTCCAAAAATATTGTCGAGTAGACATAATATGACTCCTATATTAATACACGTACATTAAG
>CAZIKB010000123.1:0-18870 GCA_964539665.1 uncultured Cytophagia bacterium | reverse complement strand
TGTCTTAATGTACGTGTATTAATATAGGAGTCATATTATGTCTACTCGACAAACCTATATTTCCTTGTTCCTAATTGCTTTCATCGTCGCCTGTGCTGGGGACACTAATCCATTTTCGATTATGACAGGTTCTGAAGGTGAGTTGATTATGGTTAATGCAACTGGTAGAGTCATTCATCACATGGCCGTTAATCCTGAGACTTTAGCTTTATACAGCCTGGATAGATGTCCGGATAGTCCGGACAAGATTGAATCCTGGCAGGAACGAGCTATTGCAGTCGATGAAATTTTTGGCTATGAAGCCGGCAAAGAAGCCATTCTGTATTGGTGGATACCGGGCAAAATTAAAGAAAATGGATGCTATGAAGCAGCCCGGGTTTCTACGATGATTTTGACTCCAGATATTTTGCAGAACCCGGCTCATAAAATCCATATCACGGGTTTTACGGATGAATAAGAATATTGGCTATTCAGATTAAGTAATTTTATCGCGCAAACAGTTATTTATTTGGAGGTACCATGAAAAAAATCATAATTCTATTAATCGTCGTGTTTTGCTCTTGTCAGGATATAATAGTAAACTCAGACCCAGAAATCGATAAGGCATTTTGGCTGAAATATGGCGAGAGCAAAATATTGCAGCCAGCAAATCTTGAAGTTGGCTTTCAGCAAATCCTTGAAGAATCGCGGTGTGCCAGTGACGTCGTTTGCGTTTGGGAAGGCCGGGCTCGAGTACGACTCTGGGTACTGCAAGGGCAAGCAGATTCTACCTTTGTGGACACCGTTATTTCTGGTTACGTAACTGAAGCTCATACTGATGGTCATGTATCCCAAGATACACTTGGTTACAGAGTTACCTTGATGCAGCTCGATCCGTATCCTGTTTCCACTGAAAATCCAGAACAATCTGAATACAAAGCGTTGTTGAAAATTTCCATGTTATGAAAAAGGAGTAACGACTATGTTAAAAGGACTGAATTTTATCTTTCTACTCGCAATTAGCCTTATTTTATGGCAATGTTCAAAAAATCCGGCATCGTCTGAAATACGTGAATTGACTGTTGCCGAAAAAAAACTGGTGCAATCGGACAATCGATTTGGCTTTAAACTTTTTAAGGAAATCACAAAAGCGGATGTAGATAAAAACATTTTCATCTCTCCGTTAAGTGTTTCCATGGCGCTGGGCATGACCCTGAACGGCGCCAATGGCGAGACCCAGGCTGCAATGGAACAAACTCTTGAGTTCGCTGGCCTGACCACCGAAGAAATTAATCGGTCTTATCAAAGTCTGATTGAGTTACTCACCCGGCTCGATCCTGAAGTGGTCTTTACAATTGCTAATTCCATCTGGTACCGCCAGGATAAGACGTTTGAACCGGAATTCATTGATCTCAATAAGACCTATTTCGATGCTATGGTACAGGCACTGGATTTTGCAGATCCGAACGCTGTGGAAATTATTAACTCCTGGGTTAAAGAAAATACCAACAGCAAGATCGAGGAAATTATAAAAAACATCGATCCCAGCATTGTCATGTTTCTAATCAACGCCATCTATTTTAAGGGCACCTGGACCTATGAATTTGACAAAGATTTAACTCAGGATGATTTTTTTACACTGCCAGATGGCTCTCAAAAAGAATGCAGAATGATGCTGCAAACCGGGAATTATAATTACCTGGAAAATGACGATTTCCAGGCCATTGATTTACCGTATGGAGACGAAGCTTTTAGAATGACCATTTTTTTACCAAAGCCAGACCGGAATATAGATGCATTGGTTAATACGCTGGATGAGCAAAACTGGCAGAGTTGGTTGACCGCCTTTTCTTCTGATTCGGTTTTCCTTCAGCTTCCGACCTTCAAACTTGAATATGAGATCAAGTTAAATGATATTTTAAAAGCGCTGGGGATGGAAGTTGCATTCACAGGTCAGGCGGATTTCACCCGGATGTATAAACCTGGCGGCTTATTTATTGATTACGTGAAACACAAAACATTTGTAGAAGTCAATGAAGAAGGTACAGAAGCGGCGGCAGTGACGGTTGTGGCGATAGCAGAGAGCGCTTCTATTAATCAACCGAAAATCATGCGGGTTGACCAGCCTTTCTTATTTGTGATTCGGGAAGATCATTCGCAGACCATTCTTTTTATAGGGAAGATTGTTGAGCCTGTTTTGCAGTGAGTGTATGAATAAACTGATCGATAATAAATGGCAATAACAATGAATACTCAAGTAATATGGGATGATGGAATAGCATGTACAAAAACAGTTGCTATAATGAAAATATTATTGAAATGTTCGTAAATGAAAGTCATACAAAATTTACAATTAAGAGTAAGAAGACTCTTCAATGAATAAGGGAGAACAGAAATGAATTACCAAAAATCTATTTTCATTTTACCGTTGTTATGTTTCTTTCTTTTATCATGCCAAGATTCTTCAATGGAACCAGTAAATCAATTTGTTCAAATCTATTTTAAGTATAGTTTTAAAAATGAACTGAATACATTTGAGAATACTTATAAAAAGGATTTGGTATTAGATGGGGTAATAGAGGTAAAATTTTGGTTAACTGATGAAGAACAGAATAGTATATTTGAAAAAGCAGAAGAGTTTAATTATTTTTCTCTGCCTGATACATTTAAATATATTTCACAATACGATAGTATTTCAGTTTCTATAGAACCAAATTCTGGCGACCAAATCTTACGAATAAAGTATAAGTTGAAAGATAAAACTACTATCTGGACATACCCACTAAACGAACACAATTCTCAAGTAAGAGATTTAATGAAATTAAATAGTTTTATCATATCAATAATAGAATCAAAACCTGAATACAAAAAATTACCGCCAGCAAGAGGTGGTTACATTTAAATTTGCAAAGGTTTGGTGTATTTTTTCTAACAAGGTCATGTAGCCGGACTGAAACCGCCGTAGCTTTTTGGAAATTTTGGGGGATAAAAATTAAAATTATAGTAGACTAAGTAAGTACGACTGATGCGGTTTCAGCCGCTGATGACTCGGTGTCTTAGAAATAAATTAAAGGTAACAGAAATGAAGTACCTATGTATTATTTATCTCATTGCAATATTATTCATATCTTGTGAATTAAATCCATTTGCTTCATCTATAGAAACCGTAGTTGCTCTCAGTAAAGGAAATGTTTTTTATTACAACGAATATTCACTTTCAGAAGTAGTTTTAGCAGATTGGTATAGTTATAATGAGGTTATCGGTGATACAGTAATCCAGAACAAGAGATATTTTGTTCTAAATAATAATATTTTTGAAAGGGCAGATGAATATAGAGTTTATACTTTTAGAAGCGATCTAGAAATTGTAAAGCTAAATTATAATATTCAAATCGGAGATACTGTTGAATTTAATAATTATAGAGTTATTGTTGAAAATATTGAGAAAAAAAGAGTATTTAATGAAACACAAACAGTAATATCTGTTTCCAGTAAAAAGCTTAACTTCCAATCAATTATAACAGGCACCTATGCAACAAAATTTGGGTTACTGACATTCACCCAAAAAATTGATAATCACACCGATGGTTCAACATTAGTTGGTGTTATAATAGATGGGATTCAATATGGAGTAATACACCGTTAAAATTTAAACTTACATAGGATAAATCATAGACAATCAATAAATAAAATTTGTAACACTGCATTCAGCGGACTTCGAAGCGCTTGCGCTCTGAGTAGTTTTTGATAGATTTCAAGGTTCAGTTCCAAATCGCAAGAGCGACTGAATTTAGTGTATAAAAGAATGTCTGGTCCTATGCTTACTAATTTTTTTTCTCACTGGCAACAAATTCGAGGAGATATAAAATGAAAACTATTAGACTTATAAACTTAGTGATTTCATATCTAATTTTATTTTCAATATTTTATAATTTGTCATTCGCTCAATTATCACCTTATCAAGGCATCGTGTTACCCTATGATAGTCCAAATCGAGTGGGATTATCTGTGGGAAGTGCAAAGTCGGCACTATCGAATTATGCAGCTGATGTGTTGAGTAATCCTGCTGGAATTTCCTTTCTTCAGCATCCACAATTTCTTGTTAGCTTTAATCAAAGCATTTATAATTATGAAGTTGGGTTCGATTTGAATAATGAATCTATTCCTTCTTCCACAGAATATAGGTTCAATCCGGGATATTTTTCAGGCTCGATGCCTTTGAGTTTTCTCCCAAACAGATTTGTCGTGGCTGCATCTGTAAATAAGATTCAGTCACCTGAAATCGAATTAATGCAGGCTTCGAATGTTGTTAATTCTCTTATTATTATGCAACAGAGCAGAAAAGGCAATGTGTGGAATGCCACGTTGGGAATCAGCGTTCAACCTGTTGATGATTTTAGTGTCGGGGTAAGCTGGACTAAATGGTTTGGAACTATGACATGGCATGACGCCCAAGTTTCGCAAGACACTTTGATGGGAAATATATTTAGTGACAGGGAATTTGAATATGTTGGCAACAGCTTTAATGTTGGGTTGCTGAAGCAATTTAATAGATTATCAATAGGTCTTGTTTTATATTCCCCGTTTACCTTGATGAAGAGCCATGATTACAAATATACTCTCATGGATATGGAGAACGTTTTTGATATTGAGCAGCATTTTAACGGAGCCGCCAAAATGGGCGTTGCTTATTGATTTGGATCTCGAATGACTTTGGCGCTGGATTATCGGTTTCAAAACAAATTCTCTGTAAAAGTTGTGGAAAAGAACAATATGTCTGATTCGTGGAAAAACAAATATGGCAGCTCCCATAAGCTCGCATTTGCAGGAGAATACACCCTGAATTTTAAAACTGTCCAAATACCAATTTATTTCGCTTATCAGGCAAAATGGACTCCTGAGGTGCAAAGTTATGTTGGCCGATTCCAACCAATTTCAGAAAATGGCAAACCGCTGAGCAATGATTTTACTTTCGGTTTCAATTTACTTTACCGTTCCTTCGGATTTCATTTTGCAGCGCAATGGAATCGAGACACGGTTCAAATCTTTAATGATGTTGTGAATCCACTAAGTTGCACAATGATGCCCGGCTCAAGTTTTGACGCTAAGGTGTCAAACTTATTAATAAGCCTCGGTACATCTGTAATATTTAATTGAGGTGATTAAAATGAAAATAAAACAGCTAATTCTATTGATTTTCCTTGGCATCATTTTCACCCAGTGTGCGAAAAATCCAACAGCATTTGATGTACGCGAATTGAATGATCTTGAAAAGCAATTAGTTCAATCCGACAACCGGTTTGGTTTCAAGCTTTTCAAGGAAATTGTCAGAGTACAGCCAGATACAAATATATTCATCTCGCCTCTGAGTGTTTCCATGGCGCTGGGTATGACTCTGAACGGCGCCAATGGCGAGACCCAGACAGCCATGGAACAAACCCTTGAACTGGCTGGCCTGACAACCGAAGAAATCAATCAATCCTACCAGAGCTTAATTGAACTACTGACACAGCTCGATCCTGAAGTGATCTTTCAAATAGCTAATTCCATCTGGTACCGCCAGGGGATGACATTTGAACAGGAGTTCATCAATCAGAACAAGACCTTTTTCAATGCCGAGGTGCAAGGATTAGATTTTAGCGATCCAATCTCTTTGAATATTATTAATGGCTGGGTGAATGACAACACTAATGGTAAGATTGAAGAAATCATCGATGAAATCGATCCCGACATTGTCATGTTTCTAATCAACGCTATCTATTTTAACGGTACCTGGAAATACGAATTTGACCAGGACCTGACCCATGATGATTTCTTTACCGGACCGGATGGTTCTCAAAAAGCCTGCAAAATGATGGTACAAACAGGAGAGTTTAGCTTCCTGGAGAATGATGATTTCCAGGCCATTGATTTGCCCTACGGTGACGGCCAATTCAGCATGACGATTTTCTTGCCGAAGCCGGCAAAAAGTATCGATGCTCTGAGTGCTGAGTTCAATGAAACCAATTGGAATAGTTGGGTGCATAGTTTTTCCAAAGATTCGGTGACTCTGGATCTTCCTAAATTTAAACTTGAATATGAGATTAAACTCAATGATGTATTATCGGCGCTGGGAATGGGCGTCGCATTCACTCCCCAGGCGGATTTTACGCGAATGTATAGGCCAGGCGGTTTATGGATCGATTACGTCAAGCATAAAACCTTTGTCGAAGTGGACGAAGAGGGAACAGAAGCTGCTGCGGTTACAGTAGTTGCGATCATCAAATCCTCTGGTGGCCCCGGTAACATAAGATTCATGCGCGTCGACAGGCCATTTATTTTTGTGATTCGGGAAAATCATTCACAAACCATACTTTTTATGGGGAAAATTGTGGAGCCGAAAATTTGATTAGAAAAATCTTAAATATATAAATGAATATAACCTACACAAAATATCAAGGAGTATTAAAATGTCAAAAAATTTAATTAGTATAATTACAGTCACTTTTTGCCTGGTTATGACTCAATGCAGCCACAATCCGGCTTCACCAGTGGCTCGGGAATTAACCGATCTTGAAAAGCAGCTTGTACAAACAGATAACAAATTTGGGCTCAAGCTGTTTCAGGAAATCATTCAGCAAGAAAAAAACAAGAACGTTTTTATTTCGCCGCTGAGCGTATCCATGGCTCTGGGCATGACCTTGAACGGCGCTGACGGAGAGACCCAAGCAGCCATGGAAAACACTCTTGAGCTCACGGGCATGACCATTGAAGAAATTAATCAGTCCTACAAAAGTCTGATTATGCTGCTTACTCAGCTTGATCCGAAAGTTATTTTTAATATTGCCAATTCCATCTGGTATCGTCAGGGGTATACTTTTGAGCAGGATTTCATAGACTTGAACATGGATTATTTTTCTGCAGTAGTACAAGCTTTGGATTTCAACGATCCCAATTCAGCGGATGTCATTAATGCCTGGGTGAAAGACAACACGAATGACCTGATTCAACAAATTGTGGACCCTCCAATTGATCCCCATACGATTATGTTTTTGATAAATGCCATATATTTTAAAGGCACCTGGACCTATGAATTTGAAGAAGATTTAACACAGGATGATTTGTTTAATCTGCCTGATGGTTCGCAAAAAACCTGCAGGATGATGCAGATAGATGGAGAGCTGCAATATATCGATAATGCCGCGTTTCAAGCAATTGATTTGCCCTATGGCGATGAGTTGTTCAGCATGACAATCCTTCTGCCAAAACCACAGGTGGATATCGATTCCTTGATCTCAGAACTCAGTCAGGAAAAATGGAACCTGTGGCTGGAAAGTCTAACCAAAAACGAAGTCAACCTGCATTTGCCCAAATTTAAATTTGCCTATGAAGTACCCTTGAATGAAGTACTGAAAGCGCTTGGGATGGGCGTTGCCTTCGACCCATTTCAGGCTGATTTCACAAAAATGTACACCGGTCCCAATAATGCCTATATTAGCAAAGTGAAGCATAAAACATTCGTCGAGGTGAACGAGGAAGGTACCGAGGCTGCTGCTGTGACATCAGTTGAAATTGGCGTGACCTCAATTGGCCCCGGTGGTATTGTCATGCGGGTAAATCGCCCGTTTATTTTTATGATTCGGGAAAATCATTCACAAACCATATTTTTTATCGGGAAAGTTATTGAGCCGAAAATTGAGGATTGAAGGAAATCGCGAGACTGAAATGCTAACTGTAGTTCTTGATTGACTGCATAATTTCATGGTTTGCCGAATTGACTTCATTTTCGCATCGGCTTAACCTCCCGAAGGTTTGATTCGATATCTAAATTGATCTTTTAAATGCAACAAAAGACTTGAATCAGTGACCAATTTACTCCAGAACCTTCGGGAGGTTCTACTACCCTAAAGTTGACGTCAATCCGATTTACTTCGGGACTCACCATGAAGGGAGTTTTCCTTCATTTTGAATTGAAACTATCTTAATGAAGAGCGGCAACTTTCTTAACCCTGAGTCCCGATGTTCGGGAAAGGGTGATTGTTCTGCAATATTTCATGCTGTCCTGAATGCACAGCAGAATTCCGCTAAAATTTAGGCGGCTAATAGTCGTTGTTAGGTGTGAATCCATTGCCAATTCGAAGTGAGGAATGGCATTAATTAATCAGGAGGTAAATCAAATGAAAACTACTACCTTTGTTTTTTTGCTTTTCACAACCATTGCTTTCTACAATTGTGATAATAATCCCGTTTCTCCCGAAGCGCGCGATTTAACTGTTGCAGAAAAGCAGTTGGTTGAATCCGATAACAAATTTGGCTTCACACTTTTCAATGAGATTATCAAAGAGGAAAAAGACAAGAATGTTTTCATTTCACCCTTGAGTGTTTCGATGGCCCTGGGAATGACCTTGAATGGCGCCGATGGCGACACAAAAGCAGCCATGGAGCAAACCCTTGAACTGGCCGGATTGACTACTGAAGAAATCAATCAATCCTACAAAAGCCTGATTGAATTGCTTACCCAGCTCGATCCCAAAGTTATATTTCAGATTGCCAACTCCATCTGGTATCGTCAGGGATATACGTTTGAAGATGAATTCATCAACCGCAATAAAACCTATTTCAATGCGTTGGTGCAGGATTTGGATTTTAACGATCCAAACTCAGTGGATATCATCAATGGCTGGGTGAACGACAACACAAACGGCAAAATCGAAAAAATTATCAACAATATAGATCCCGCTAACGTGATGTTTCTAATTAATGCCATCTATTTCAAAGGAGCCTGGACGTATGAATTTGATAAAGAGCTGACGCAGGATGATTGGTTTACCTTGCAGGATGGCTCGCGAAAGTCATGCAAAATGATGATGCAAACCAGCGAATTTGACTACCTGGAAAATGATGATTTCCAGGCCATTGAGCTGCCTTATGGCGACGGCCAATTCAGAATGATGGTCTTTCTGCCAAAACCTGCAAAAAACATAGATTCACTTATTGCAGACTTGTCTGACCAGAATTGGAATAGCTGGTTAAACAGCTTCTCTAAAGATTCAGTAATTCTGCAACTTCCCAAATTTAAGCTTGAATATGATATTACATTAAATGATATTTTATCAGCATTGGGCATGGGTGTTGCATTTTCAGGTCAGGCTGATTTCACCAGGATGTTCAAATCAGGCGGCCTTTTCATCAGTTACGTGAAGCACAAAACCTTTGTCGAGGTCAACGAAGAGGGCACCGAAGCTGCAGCCATAACTGTGGTTGCAATGAACGACAGCGCTGGCGGTCCAGAAATAAAATTCATACGTGTAGACCGGCCGTTTGTATTTGTAATTCGTGAAAATCATTCGCAGACAATACTTTTTATGGGGAAAATTGTAGAGCCTGTTTTATAGTTAGTTTTTAGATTTATTAAATTAGACTTATGAGAAGTATTACAATTCATCGGATGACTCCAAGTCATCCGATGAATATACGTTTTGCTGAAGTATATTCTTAGATCTTAAAGGAGATTAATCACATGAAAAAATTTACAAAATTGGTACTCTCGGTTTGGATAGTATGTTCTTTATTTTCCTGTGCTCTTGAGTCAACTAATCCAGGAAATATAGAACAAAATAAAAATCAACTCTACCAGGTACCTGGCTGCGGTGGACAAAGCTTGTCTAAATCTATTCCTGGAGATACCTGCTTTTCATACCAATTCGATACACAACTCATCGTAGACTTTTGTGTTACTGGAAATTGTTGTCCAGATTCTAACCGATTCAACCTTTCACATGAAATTATAAACGATACTATCATGGTTGCTGTGCAGGATACAGCCGCGAATTTGTGTCATTGCCTTTGTAACTATACAATTCATGCCGAATTTAATGATTTAGCTTTGGATCATTATATCTTTCAATGCAGGACAGACGAGGGAGTTATTTTGTACAATGAAGATTTATGGCGCGAAGATAACTGACTTCGTTGATTAACAAACCTTGCGAAGGTTTTGATTCTTAGCCTTCGCAAGGTTAAATCTGGATTAATCAACAAAGCCATAATTGAATTTGAAAATATGTAAATGGGATGAGGAAGAAAAAATGAATTTAAAACTAACTTATGTTAGAGTATTATCACTGCTAGTAGCGATATGCACATCTTTTCTCTTATTATTAAGTTGCGGAATATTCAATAATCCATTTGACTATCCAACGCCTGCAATTATAGAATATTCCATCTCAGGTGGATTGGCAGGAATTTGGGAGAAAACATCCATCGATGAAAATGGTTTGGTCAAACTAAACCATCATGCTTATGATAGAGAATTCATTATTCATTATCAAATGACCGGGATTGAATTAGAAAGTTTTAAAAGGAATTTTGATAAAGCAGATTACTTCAAACTAAAGAATGAATATAAGCCGTCACATCCGATTAAGGATGGATTCTTTTATACCATAACATACATGACGGAGAGTAAAACAAAAACAATTAATGTAGAAGGTGGGGCTAATTATCCACAAAAATTAAAAATTTTACTTGAAACGTTTCACGAAACAAATATGATTATTTTTTCCAATCCAGATGCCGGGACTCTATTGATTACCACAGAATTTATTATTCAAGATTGGCCTTTTTCTGACAATATTAAATTAGAAGACAGCTTCAGGAATGAAGTTTATCATGAGGGATCTGAGGTCACTACGAAGATATTTAGTTATTTCTTAGAAATCCACCAAAAAAATGTCAATACACCACCATTATTTTGGGAGAATGATTATCTTTATGAAATTATGGTCTCCTGGACTGGAGTTGATGTACAAAATATTGGCAGTAATTTTTATCCTTTGCGACGTTATCCAGTAAGTTACTGGCCGCAGGATTTTGGTTTCGACTTGACGCAAATTTCTGAAACAGATATAATTTTACGTGACGAACGTTTAATTGCAGTGCAGAATTTTTTAAAAGAAAATGAATCTTACTATGAAAATATATTTATTTTTAGTGAATTGAAAGATAGTGCGAAGGCAGTCGCTGTTTATTTGATTTATGGTCAGCCGAACCCTGAGTAGAAAATCGCTCGGTGTAATGTAAAATAAATGACGGGTGTCACTCGAGGTTAAGAAATCTAAATTTCATGCCTTAGTTAAATAAAGTTAAAAATTATGTTTAAATATATTTTAGGAGGTTAAAAATGAAAAAGCAGTTAATACTTTTTGTGATGGCGGCAGTGCTGTATTTTTCGACATTAGTTTTTGCTGATGGAATTATTATTCCGCCGCCGGGGGTGAATATGTCAGTGAAATACCATCATGTGACAGTAAACATCAAAGACCAGGTCGCGCATACTGAAATTGATCAGGTCTTCATCAATAATTCTGGAGTCGATAGCATTGAGGCGGTTTATATTTTTCCGCTGCCAAAAGATGCATCGTTCACAAGCTTTTCCATGTTCGTTGATGACAAGGAATTGCACGCAGAAGTATTGAATGCCGATTCAGCGCACGCCATTTACGAGAGCATTGTCCGCAGGAATCTTGATCCTGCGTTGTTAGAATATGTCGGCAGAGGGCTATTCCGGGCACGTGTTTACCCGATTTTAGCAAATGGCGAAAAAAGGATTAAGATTTCTTATTCCGAGCTTTTGTCCTACGATTCAGACATTTACCGCTATCTGTACCCTTTGAGCACCGAGAAATTTTCTTTCAATCCCCTGGAAGATGTTTCCGTGAGTGTAATCCTGAACTCGTCTAATCCAATAAAAACCATCTACTCACCCTCGCACCCAATTGTCGTTCAAAAGAGCGATGATTTCAATGCCGCCATTAATTACACCGATGAAAATGTTAAACCAGACAGAGATTTCATTCTTTATTACACGATTTCTGCAGATGACATTGGCATGAATGTTCTGGCTTACAATGATGCGGTAGAGGATGGATTTTACCTGTTTATGGCCGCCCCTAAATTTGAAGTCGAAGAATCAGAGGTGGTTAAAAAACGGATGCTTTTTGTTTTAGATCGTTCAGGCAGTATGTCCGGCAGTAAAATCCAGCAAGCCAAAGAAGCGCTGCGGTTTTGTGTCAACAATTTGAATCCGGGTGATGTGTTTAACATTATTGATTACAGCAGCGATGCCCGTCAATTTAAGGCCGAGCCGATTACGGCTAATTCGGAGAACAGTCAAAGTGCGTTAGATTATATCGAAAGATTCCAGGCAGGCGGAGGTACAAATATTAACGAGGCTTTGCTTACAGCGTTAATTATGACAAAAGAAGACAGTCTTGCAAACATGGTGATTTTTTTGACAGATGGGAGGCCAACTGTTGGAGTGACTGAAAACGAGCTGATTCAACAAAATGTCAAAAACGCTAATAATTATAATGCCCGTCTGTTTGTTTTTGGCGTGGGCTATGATGTTAATACCCATCTCTTAGATAAGCTCTCAGAAGAAAATTATGGCGTTTCCACTTATGTCAGTCCCGATGAAAATATTGAGGTTGCTGTATCTTCTTTTGTCAGCAAGATAAAAAATCCAGTTTTGTCTAATTTATCTTTAGATTATGGGAATATAGCGGTTTATGACCATTTCCCCAAAGAGCTGCCAGACCTCTTTAAAGGCTCGCAGATAATTGAATTAGGCAGATACAACAATAGCGGTAACACAACCATTACACTTACGGGAGACGTCAATAACAATGAAAAAATATTTCAACATGGCACTGAATTTCCAGCACAGAATAAAGAGAATGATTTTATACCCCGTTTATGGGCCACACGCAAGGTGGGCTACTTATTAAATGAAATTCGTCTTAATGGAGAAACTCAGGAGCTCATAGATGAAATTATCGTTTTGGGTAAGCGTTATGGCATCATCACTCCATACACCTCTTTTCTAATTTTGGAAGATACCCCCACGGGGAATAATTTCAGAGGTTTGAGTGATCAAACAGGTGAGAGTGCTTTTGCAGATGCGAACAGAATTGGTGATTATCGAAGCGCTGACAATCCAGGGAATGTGATGTCCTATGGTGTCCGCTATGTTGGCAACAAAACGTTTTTTATGCGCGACAGCTTCTGGGTGGACACCCAATTTCTCGGTGAAGAAACGATTCTTGATGTTGAGTTCGCGAGCGATGATTATTTTGAATTAGTGATAAACCAGCCAGAACTGGGTCCATATTTTGCTCTTGGCAAGAATGTCGTAGTTATCTTTGATAATTTAGCTTATAAGGTTCATGAACCAGGTAAGGCATATACCGGCAATCCCGATGATTTTGTCCTTTTTCAGAATTATCCCAATCCATTTAATCCACTGACGACTATTCCGTTTTTACTAACGCGGGATACGCAGGTTACAATTACAGTATATGATATCCTCGGGCGGCAGGTGAGAGTATTAGTCAACGAATTCATACCGACAGGCTCTTATGTGACAGAATGGGATGGCAGAAATTCTATTGGAGTTGAGGCAGCGAGCGGAGTTTATTTTTACAGGTTAATAGCGGATCGCTCTGTTCAGGTGAAAAAAATGATTAAGTTGAATTAAGGAAAAAGGGGAGTATTATGATGAGATCTTCCATTATACTCAGTATTATTATATTGCTTAATTACAGTTCAGGTTACGGACAGTCTGTTTATTCCGCTCCGTTAAAATCAACTATTGAAAAATCATTTGAACATAACATATATCAATTTAAGCCCAATTATCTAAATCCTTTCGGTTTCGGTGGTTTTGGCAGCGCGACACCCGGGCTAATTGATGAGCAGTTACTGAATTTACACATTAATCCAGCCTTTTTAGTTACAGATTCACTAAGTAATAATTATATTTATTTGGATTTCAGGGAAAATCATAATCGTGATATCAAAACTAATAATTTCAATTGTTATGTACCGTGGATTAACAACAAATTCAGAAGCGACATAGCCAATAAGTGTTCAATTCCGCAAGGAGTCAGCATAAAACGACATGAACCTAAATTATCAGGCGCATACTTGTTGCGTCCTTTTGGCAGCAAATTGGGTAGATTTTCAATTGGAGCGACGTATCAAATAATCTATGAAAACGAGCCGTATTTCAATCCTGTACAAGACACCTATCAATCCGTGCTGGGTTATAGCTTTGTTGGTATTCGTTCATTTTATACACAAAATTTACGGTATGATGATCTTGGAGAATTAGACAATCTGAAGCACGAGGGTCGTTTTTTTAGCCTGCTCACCGGGTTTGAGGTTATACCGCATTTAGATTTTGCCATGCGTCTTAGCCGGATGCTTTTTAAGCAGGATGGGAGTATCAGTTCATCTGATATTTCATCTATAGAATTTGAGAACAAGAGAAATTATAATTATAACCATTGGGACATCTCGGCTGGTTTCAATTATAAATTTTCTAATAAGGTTATTGCCGGCGTCATGGGTGGCTATCTTAAAGGAAAAGCTGTTCAAAATTTTGACGTGAATTCTCACCAGATTGTTGAAGAAGGCGGCATCAATGTTGGCTCAAACTGGAATTATTATTTCAGCGCAGGACTTAGTGACCAATTATTGGATCACAGTGGCCGGACGATCTATGCCGGAATGAACGTCAAGGCACATTGGAGTCCCAGGCATAAGTGGAGTTTTTATTACCGACACCTGCGTCAAAGCGTAAACATATCACTACATTCAATTGAACATGATACTTCATATAGCCATTCCTACAATGAGGGTGCATTATTTATGTCAGGCTCGGAAGCTAGTTCTGCATATCAAGAAATTCGTTTCGGAACTGGAAGTCATTTTGATTTTTCTCACCGATTTGGAGCGGCCATGCAATGGAATGTTTTTAGAAAAACTCGTTTAAATTTCTGTTTAATATTTGATGCCTATATGCGTAAAATTCAAACCTCAGAAGATATTTCACTCTATAGTTTTTCAGAGTCGCGACAGTTTGATACTAACTCCGATGATCAGGCTTTTAATAAATTTGAAGAAAGGAGCCGTCTTAACTGGGATTTTAAGATGGATGTCATGAGTATTCAGTTGCCTGTTTTAATAAATCAACAGATTTCTAATTTTATGGAACTTCATTTTGGAGTTAACCAGCGTCTAACTGGATGGTGGTACAAAAAAGATAATTCAAGCAGAGTTGTTGATTTTCTGGAAAAACAATCTCCTGATTCAGATGAAACATACCGAATACTTCAAAGCCCAAATGGCTATGATTTCACATATCAGGGAACCACACGAAGTGATATAACAACAACAGTGTTAGCGGGTGTGACTATTTCACCCTCCAGGCATTACCAGGTGCGTTTTATGATGACACCCCATTTTATCAAAACTAACGACGGAACAAAATTACGAGAAGTGCAATGGTGGATTAACCTGAATCTTAGTCCCAAATTTTGGTAAATGGCAATACAATAATTTTGAATATCATTGATATTCTAACTTGGAGGGAAAATGAATTCTAACAATAAAGGTGTTTTGGTATACCATTCGACAATTATTTTGATAATTGTTGTATTTTCTCATGTAGATACTCTGGCGCAAGAATATCTCATTTCTGACTTTCAGGTCAATGAAATATTTGCTAAATATGATTATGGTAATTTTGTTAACTCAAAATTAATAATGCGATACGACGGATCATTCATTCTGGTTTGGGAAAATCGATTTTCACACAATGATCATCATGGATATTCGAACATTTTTGTTCAACTTTTTGATAGTAATGGCAGAGTATTAGGACCTATAATAAAAGTAAATGATAATGAAAAAGTCAGTGCATCTACACACCCTAACGTTGCCGTGAATAACGCTGGAAATTTTGTTATTGTGTGGCAGGATTATCGGTGGAGTGATTTTCCTGAGGAACGGGATGCAGATATCTACATCCAACGTTTTGATCGGAATGGGCAGGCTCTCGGACCCAATATTCAAATTAACGACAATTTGGGAAACGATGATCACGAGACCCCCTTAATCAGCATGGATAGAAAAGGAACTTTTATAATCGTATGGATGGTTTCATTGAATGACTCGGAAATTGAGACTATTTACATGCAGCGTTTTGATGATGCAGGCAATTTTCTGGATTCTAATGAAAAGGTTGCAACAGGTCGGGAGTTATACAATTTTGATATTGCCCTGAATGATGAAGGCGGTTTGGTGATTGCTTGGGAAATATATAAAGGGCACAACGAGATCAATGCTAAACGATATGACTCTTTCGGGCAAGTTATTGGTAGCGCTTTCAGGGTTAGTGACGATGATCGAGAAAGTTACAAATATAAGCCAAAAGTCAGCATCAACAGAAACGGTTATTTTATGATCGTATGGGAACAATCTGTCGGGATTAACGCTAAGGCTTATGATAATACTGGTACTGCGCGTGGAGCTGATTTTAGAGTGGATAACCAGGTTTCAGGAAAATTCCACGAATATCCTGTTGTTGGTTCAGATAGCTTTGGTAACTTTATAATTGTGTGGTATTTAACTGATCAGGATGATAATCGCTATCTCTACGCCCAAAGTTATGATTCTACTGGAACGGCTTTGGGCACACAAATAAAAGTGAATGAATCGCCAAACACAGTTAGTTACAATTCAGCAAATGTTACATTAGATACCAATGGCAATCTTCTTATTTACTGGGAAACAATGGGAGGAAATCCAAAATTTCTTGCCCAACGTTATAATTCTCATGGCACCAAAATAGGATCGAACTTCTATCTGTTAACAATAAATCCTGGTGCCGGGCGAAGCGACCAAAAATGCCCAGCTATTGGCGTAAGTGGTAATGGTAATTTTTTATTTGCATGGGAAGATACCCGAAACGACAATATGGATATTTTCTCCCAACGTTTTGATGAAAATGGCCTGCCTGTAGCTTCTAATATAATAGTAAATGATGAAGCAGCAGATTTCAATCATCAGTACGATTCAAGAATTGCCGTGAATGACAAGGGTAATGAAGTGATTGTCTGGCGGGATTACCGAAACAAAAAAGCGGAGATATACGCCCAACGTTTCGATGCGGCTGGAGCTGCGATTGGTTCAAATTTTAGGATAGATGATGACCCGGCCCGCAGTTGGAAAAATAAACCGGATATTGGAATGGATGAAAAGGGCAATTTTCTCGTGGTGTGGCAGGATTACCGTAATCAACATTCTGATATTTACGCCCAACGTTTTGACGCCAACGGAAATGTTGTTGAAGCTAATTTTAAAGTCAACGATGATGCTGGCTCAACGTTTCAATATGCGCCCGGGATTGCAATGGATGTTCTCGGCAACAGTATTGTTGTTTGGCAGGATAAACGAAATGGTGATTCTGAAATTTATTTCCAGCGCTATGACACATATGGGTTCTCCAAAGGTGCAAATGTAAAAATGAACATAGATAGTACGAATAAAGTACAATTGAGCCCGGTAATTGATATTGACCAATCCGGCAATTTTGTGATTGCCTGGATGGAGCAACTTGATGATTCTTATGAAATTTGTGTTCAGCGTTTTAATGTTGATGGTATTGCTTTTGGTGCTAATATTAGAGTAACAACGCTATCCGTTAGCAACCTGGAAAGCAGTTTAGCCCTTGGAGTGGATAACGACAGCAGATTTGTTGTTGCCTGGCAAGAAGATCGAAATGACTTTTATGATATTTATGGTCAATTGTATGACAATAAAAATGCGGTAATCAGTCCTGTTTTTAAAATTAACCAAGACCGAGGAAAAGACTCGCCGCTTAAGCCGGCAATTGTCTTTAAACACGGAAGATTGTATTCAACATGGTCAAATAAAGAGAATCCCGAAACGGACTGGGATATTTTTGCAAATGTTATCTCGTTTGAAATTACAGGTGTCAACAGTACTGTGGCAACAGAGATTCCAACAAACCACGCGCTTCTGCAGAACTACCCGAATCCTTTCAATCCTGTGACCCGTATTAAGTTTGCATTACCCAAAGCTACTCATGTCAGAATTACTGTCCACGATATTCTTGGCCGGGAGATAAAAGATTTGATGGATGAATTCAAGCCTGCTGGATTCCATTTAACAGTATGGGACGGAAAGAATTCTTCTGGAACGGAGACCGCAAGTGGGATTTATTTCTATAAATTAGTAACTGAGTATTTTGTTCAAGTGAAAAAAATGGTAAAAATCAAATAGATTCTCGCACATCATTAAGGGATTAGAAGTAAGTTAATATCCCTATCCGAATTATGAACTATTAGGAGAGTTACACGGGAGTTAGTATCATGGAAAAGCGACATGTCATACCAAAGATGGTTGTTTCTGCCGTTGCTATTTTATTGTATTTTGGCTGCGATCACTCCCTGACAGAGCTTCGTGCTTATCTGGAACTCCTTTGTAGTTGGGAATTTTCTGAGAATATCTCAAGCGGAGGGCGTTATGTTGTAAAACTGTCTTTCAAACACGACTTAACATTTATCCGTAAAATTACCAACTATGGTGTATATCCAAGGAGCGGCTCGCAAAGTATATCAGCCTGGTTAGAAACAGATGGTACATATCGTATCGAAAACAACAAGTTAATCTTTAGTCCACATTCATTAAAAACATGGGACAGTTTTTATAGTAATCCAGGTCCAACTGTGATACGCCCCTATCCGTATGGTAGCATTTTTGAAGATTGCACTTATCGAATTGAAGAAAACACTCTTATTCTCACTTACTTGTCTTATCCGGCTGATGCACCGGTTGTAACAACTCGCTCTTTCAGTAGAACAAAGTAAGTACGGATATAAATAGAGCAGTTATGCTTAGCGGCCTTGAAAGTGGTACACATTTTAAATGATTCAAATTTGGTTTTTATTCAACAAATACTTAATTGCGTAAGTTAGAGAACATTGCATGCGAGTCAATACCATTTTTAGTTGAAAAAGGTGGCTCCGCGTTTTTTTATGCCGC
>CAZIKB010000122.1:0-18900 GCA_964539665.1 uncultured Cytophagia bacterium | reverse complement strand
GCTTAATTTATCTCTTGTTACGAAAAATAGGGGTTTTCGGTCAATCACTAATTATTAATTTAGAGGTTAAATATGAATATTAAATATTTGCAAATAATATTAAAATATATGATAATCTTTCTTGGATTAAACGCATCTGTTTTTTCAAAGAATAATAATTCTTTGTCATTTGCAATTCCAGAAAGTCAGGGAATTAATTTATCCTTTCAATGTATGGCACCACTCCATCGTCTCAATACGCTATCTAAGAATCTCAAGAATGAATCGTTTGCCTAATCTCCCAGAAGCTGCTACTAAAAGAGTTTCCAGTGCTCTTACGTTCTGTCCGCGTTGTCCGATAACTTTACCTATATCATACTTGCTGACACGTACCTCCAATAAAACGGTTCGTTCACCTTCTATCTCTTTAACTTGCACCTCCTCAGGATAGTCTACTAAATGCTTAACGATAAATAAGATGAAGTCCTTCATTTTAACCAACCTAGTATAAGTGTTTAATAAACCTTCCCTATTTGAACACATAAAATGTTAGATAATTTGTGCGTAAAAAACAAGTGAAAAATCCACGCCCCTTTTTTATACAATAGCCAACGTTTTTACTTAACTCAGATCAAACCTTGAATATATGTATTCACCAGGCTTTGGCAAAAAAAATGCCCCTGGCGATATCCCACCAGGGGCAGATATTTGTTAGAAGTTTTTTTATCCGAGGTATTTTCGAAGTGGTTCTAACCGCGAGCGATGCCGCATTCGACGCAGGGCTTTTTCTTTAATCTGCCGTACTCTTTCTCTGGTTAGCTGAAAGTGTTCGCCAATTTCTTCAAGCGTCAAAGGACGGTCGCCTTCCAAACCAAAATACAAGCGAATGATTTCAGACTCACGAGGCTTTAAAGTCACTAACACTTTATCGATTTCCTCTTTCAAGGATTCCTGCATCAGGGAATCATCTGGCGGAGCGTATTTATCGCTTTCCAGGATATCCAATAAATTGTTGCCCTCTTCTTCTTTAAAAGGCTCATCTAAAGAAAGATGCCTGGCAGACGTTTTTAACACATCCGCCACTTCATAGTCTGTCATCTCCATGGTATCCGCCACTTCGTGCATACTGGGTTCCCGGCCGTATACTTTCTCTAACTTCTCTAGAACCCGCCCAACCTTGTTAATAGCCCCGACACGATTTAACGGCAAACGCACCACCCTGGACTGTTCTGCTAAAGCTTGAAGAATAGATTGTCTAATCCACCACACTGCATAAGAAATAAACTTGAATCCGCGTGTTTCATCAAATCGTTGGGCTGCTTTAATTAATCCCAGGTTACCCTCACTTATCAGGTCTTGCAAGGGTAAACCCTGTCCTTGATATTCTTTTGCAACGCTAATAACAAATCGTAAATTGGCCTTAACTAATTTATCTAAAGCGATAGAGTCTCCTTTTCGAATTCTACGAGTCAATTCAATTTCTTCCTCAGGAGGAAGCGGAGAAAATCCGCCGATTTCTTCAAGATATTTTTCAATGGATTGCTTTGGTCTATTGTCAGGTTTTTTTTGCTTTTTCGCCATATTTAATATTTCTTACTCTCTTTAATTACATAAGTTTAAGTTTTAATAACATTTATACTTTCAGCAATATAATTTGTTTCATTTAGTAATGAAGATGTACGTAATTCTACTTACGTGGCAAGTTGATGAAATAAATCAGATGTTTACATTGCAATTAAATAATTTTGTCTCCAACCCCTGTTACACTGTTTCATATTGCGATTAATTCAACAATACTTAACAGATAAAAATACTTATTGACCTTTAAAAGATGTCCTGCAATCCCTCCCCTCGAGTTTTTTGCAAAGATATTTTTACACAACCTGTAATATAATATACAAATTAAGGCTTGTCAAGACTTATTTTGCAAATAAGTTATTTATTTAATATATTATTAATTTATATTATTACTTATGTACATACTAACCCTTGAAATTGAAAAAGGATCAGTTGATAATTCGCATTAAACGACCAGTTCTACTAAAAACAGAGCCTTATTGGAATCCATTGATTTTATATTCACGAAACGTATCTGTGTATTTTACCAGCAGAAATAAAATTTTACCAAATACTATATTGCATTATAGTTAACAACATTTCCACTCTTTAAATTGCAAAAACTCAAAATATTTATTTATGCGAGCGCGGCTAAATTATAATTCTTCCCGAACGTGCTCCCAATAGCCGATTCGATAATATTAATACCATGCCAATCAAAAGTATCAAAAACACACTATAGGCTGCGGCCGAGCCTAAGTTAAAAATCCTGAGCTGGGAAATAATCTCAACCGAAACAGGACGGTTCGAGTAATTATACAAAAGAATTGATGAAACAAATTCTCCAATTGCCAACACAAAAGCTAAAAGCGCCCCTGAGATAACTCCTGGCGCAATAAGCGGAAAAATAACCTTTCTAAATGTAAAAAACCAGGAAGCCCCTAAATTACGCGCGGATTCTTCTAAAGAAATCTCAAATTGCTGCAGCGTCGCAAATGTTGAACGAAAAACCAGCGGCAAATTACGGATAAAGTAGGCCAGCGGTAAAATCCAAAATGTACCCACCAAAATTTGTCCAGCAGTTAGAGGACCTGCACGATTAAAGGTTATAATCAAACCAATTGCTACTACTGTGCCTGGAATGGCCCATGGCAGCATCGTTATTGCCTCTACTATTTTTTTTCCAGCGAATTTCTTCATCACGAGCAAATATGCGGCTGCCACACCAAATACTAAATTTGCAGCAGTTGCCAGAGTGGCCATTTTAATGCTGTTCGAAATCGGTTCGATTACTTTTGGATCGCGAAATAAATTGGTGTAATTATCAAGAGTGTAAACTTGTGGCAGCGTTTGCCAGGTCCAGGTGCCGTTTTTCACAAATGATATTAAAAGCACTGTTAAATGTGGAAGAATCAATAATACCACCAGACCAATCCCCAGAAAACCCAATAGATATCTTGCCCAGCCTTTTGTTATAGGTTTGGGCTGCAATCGAACGCCTTTACCTGTTCCTGCATATTGTCGGCGGTTTGAGTACCACCGTAAAAGGAAGAGAAATATAATAGAAATTGCGGCTAAAATAACCGATTGAGTTATGGCCAGTTCCATTTCGCCGTTTAATTTACTATTGTAGATTTCTGTGCTTAAAATTCGAATTCCACCACCGAATATAAATGGCGCACTAAAAGACGCCATCGATGTCATGAACACCAGAAGGGAAGCTCCTCCAATAGCGGGTGTTAAGAGCGGCAATATGATTTTCCGCAAAATCATCCAGCGGCCGGCGCCAAGATTTTTAGCTGCTTCAATCACCGAGACATCCTGCTGGTTGAAAGCTGTCGAAGTAAACAAATAAAAATATACGTACAGAGTATAAGTATGGACCACTAATATGGCTACAGCACCATCAATTGAAAATGGCACAGATTTTAGCCTGAAAAGCGCCTGTAGCGCCCGTGGAAGAATACCGCTTTCTCCAAAAAGAAAAAGAAATGACAGCACCCCAACCAGCGGTGGCAAAACTATTGGCAAGACAGCAATTGCAGCGAAAATATTCCTGCCGGGAAATTGATAATGTGTAAACAGGTAAGCCAGTGGCACGCCTACCATAGCTGAAAATAAAACCGATAATAGAGAGATGTACACGCTGCCCCAAAGGGCTTCTAAATTGGCTGGATGCTTAAAGTTGAAAAATTCCTGGTAATTGGCAAAAGTAAATTTTTGATTTTTAATAAAACTTTGAATTAGAATTTGCAAATTAGGATAAAGAACATAAGCTAATAAGATGAATAGAATGGGAATTAGCAAAATGAACAGTGGCAGATATTTACGCCATATTGATACAATTTGATAGCGAAAATTGTTTGCATAAGCGATTTCAGAATTTACCATAAATATGTGTCACATTCTAATTTTTATTCTCAGAAAAATACTTGGAACAGGCTGGAAGAATTTTTTTAGCGTACAAAATATAAGCTCACACCGAAGCAGAGTTTTCGCCGTGTACAGAAAAGATTCTTAAAGAATGACAGAAAAACCCTTACGACTCAACATATAAACATATTATTTTCAATAATATGAAATTGTAATTTATTCGAATATGTCTTTGGTTATTTGTAAATTTTTTCACCCATCATTATATATCATAATTTGTTGGAACATCATGCAAACGCTTTCAATATCTCCCGGTGCAGCCCCTGTAAATCACCGTATGCTTTCTGAATTTCAGTCACTTTTTTGTCAAGTACTCGCATCAATTTTCGTTTTTCCAGGCCATTGCGAATAATGAGTTTTAAATTATCATTATCCCATGGTTTTTCGATATACTGGAATAATCCTACATCATTGATAGCTTTAATAGCGTTCTCTTTGTCCGCGTAACCAGTCAGGATTATTCGTGTGGCTTGCGGATTTACTTCCTTCACATTTGCCAGAAATTGTATCCCATCCATCTCTGGCATAAGATAATCGGACACCACTAAATCTATTTCATTCTCTTTCACAAATTCCAAAGCGGCATTAGGAGATGTAAACGTCACCACTTCGTAGTTGGTTGTAAGTTCCAGGAACGATCGCAGACTGGTTATAACCATTTCTTCATCATCAAGTAGCAAAATTTTTGATTGATTCATTTCTTCTGATTTATTTGACATTAAACTGCTCCCAATTCAAAAAGTACGGTAGTAAGATTCAAAATAAATTTTATTAAAATAAAACGAATTATTTTCATCACCCTGGTGAATTAATTGTAATGTTCTACCAAAACCCGCAATCGTCTTGCCATCGATCTCAAAACCGCTTCCGCAATTCGGACGTGATCAGCTAACAAGTCGTAAAAATCATCCCTGTCTATCCTGAGAGCATCTGTTTCTTCCAGAGCTGTGGCTGTGGCAACACGTGCCTTATTATCAAATAAAGCCCACGTTCCCATGGCCTCACCTGGCCCTAACACACTGATTTCCTGATCATCGCGATGCAATTTAACCTTCCCATTAATCACCAGATATAAAGAATCCGGCGATTCGTTGACTCGGTAAATATCAGAACCGGGCAGAAAAGACACTTCCTCAGCAATGGCAGCAAGATACGTCAAATCCTCAACTTTTACTTCTTTAAAAACATCAATATCTTGTAAAAAAATAACTTTTTCAATTACAGAATACATTGTTCTATACCTGAACCTTTAAGTTTAAAAATAGCCTGACAGCATTACGGTAAAGAATAACATGGGCAACAGGGTTATAAGGTATAAGGAAATATGGAAATAAGATTTCGGCTTGGCTACCTATCCTTATGCCCCAATATACCTATACCCGTATATCCTTTTACTTTCTTCCCCATTCTCTGTTTTATCCAAACTTGTTCAGCACAAAAGCAGCGGTTTCCTGTACCAGCGCATTTTGCTCTTCTTTTGCCTGTAAAACCTGTGCCTGGAACTCGTCAATTAGTCCACATTTTCCAACTTCATACAGTGCACAGGAACGAAGCCAGGCGTCGTTGTCTGACATTAAATTTTCCAGTGCATCTTTATAATTTGTGATATTTACTTCTAAAAATCCATTTGCTTGCTGTAAAACCTGTTCAATAGGTAAATCTTCGACGATCAACAACAAAACGCGTTTAAGGTTATTCGAAAGAATATTGTCTAAAAACTCAACTGCATTCGCCCGGATTTCACGATTTGTGCTAATCGTTGCAGTATAGGCGTTATAAATATCGCGCGGAGGATAACGTAATCCCAGGAGACGGAATATTCGTTCAAGGTAATCATCCAGTCGCTCCTGCAATGCCCGCCTGAGTAAATCAAAGCTATGTTCAGGACAGTCATTTTTTTGTTCAGTCCTGTATAAAATAGCCTGGATACGTAAATATTTTTTTAATTCATCGATTAAAGCCTGGTCGACTCGTTTATCAAAGTTGAGGTTTGGGAAGCTCGTTCTTAACTTATTTAATGCTTTAATGATTTGATATCTCAGTGATTCTTCGCATTGGAGCAGGTTGTCTAAAAGTACCTCAACAGAATGTTGGCTTCCTATAGCTCCAACTACGTTCGGAATCCGCGAACGCACATCAATTGGCACACTCCTTTCTGTTAATTTCACAGATAAATTTTCAATTACGATATCTCCATAAGCTGCCAACGCTTCACGGGACACCTTACGATAATTTCGGTCGCCTAAATTTTGAATGAGTGTTGGAACTAACTCTATTGCGCTAGATTGTCCGGCGCTTATAATTGCCCGAGTCTTGACCATTGGATCTGAATCTTCAAGCAGTTTCTTTAGATAAGGATGATAATTCACATCCTGAAGAACTCCGAGAGCATCCGCAATCTGAGCGCGTCCTGTTTTCCCCCCATTGAAAAATGCCTGGATTAATTCAGGTCGCAGCAATTTCGAGGTCAAATCCGGCTTTTGTGCTACATAATATAAAGCGGCGCCTCGCATGTCACAATATTCATCGTGCAACCAGGTCTGGAGCATATTGACCGTTGAATCTTTTGAAAACCTGGCATAGAAAGAAACAGCTTCACGACGGATGGTTTCTTCATCATCATGCAATAATGGTTCAATTTCTGGTAATAAACTGCTGTCACCACGATCGTTTATTAGTTGTAAAGTAAGAAGACGCACCTCTGGTGAATTGTTCTGCAGCAGAGGCTGCAAATGCGGGATGAGGTCCACGCCGTCAACGGAATCCAACAATTGCAAAGCATATACAATTTGACGTTCGTTTGGGCTTTTCAAAGATTCGATGAGCGAGTTAATAGTCTTCTCATCTTTAATGGAAACGGTTAATAAGTCAGCGTCGATTGTTCGTTTGGTCAAGGCTAGTCTGAAAGAATTGACATATTCCCGATAGGTGGCAAAAGACAGCCCTAACCATACGCAAATTAAAACAATTGATAACAGACTGATTTGTGCTATGCTTAATCCCAGCCAGGAATAAAAAATAATTAATAACAAACCAGCGATGCCCCGGGCAAACCTGTCGGCAAACATATCCACAAAAACTTTGGTTTTCTTTTTCACTTCAGTTGGAATTGGGAGATAAAGCAGCTCTGTCCCGACTTTGTTAATCGAGTGTCGAAAAGCGCCATCGCCAATTTTAATAGTTAAAATAGAAATCAAACCATAACTCAAAAATGCCCAGACAGAGCTTAGTAGCAGGGCAATCGGTAGAAAAAGAATGGTCGCGATTACACCGAATCGTCTGATAATTGCACTTGCAAAAAGCACCTGAAATACGAACGCAATTATGCTTAAGGTTGACACCCAAAAACCGAGGAATCCGGCTAGATCGTCGGTAGCGGTGTTTTGCTCAAAGGCGTAAGTGGTAAACTGAAAATCTGCAATTTGAACCACAATAAATGTAAATGTCACAATCCCAACTAAAAACGCCAGATGTCGTGAGTTTCGAATCAGCGCCAGAATCTCCCCGACAATTCTAAAAGACTGAGCGGGTACAGAGAGTGATTGAATTCTCTTTTTGCTTTCATGCGATTTTTCCCGTAAGCGCCAGGCCAAATTCATAAGCATTATTGCCAGGCCAATCAAACCAATACAGAAGAAAATAAGATTTGGTGTGCCTCCAATGATCTTGACCATAAAACGAGTAAAGTAACCACCTAATATACCCCCCAGAATAGCGCTTGCGGTTATTGCCGGGAAAAGTCGTTTGGCTTCCCGGGCATTGAATAAATAGTTGGCCAGCAGCCAAAACTGTGAAGTTGTGAGAATAGCATAAATACTGGCCCAAATATAAAGGCTATAATCCAGGATGGCTGAATTCAAACGAAGGCCAAGAAAGTAGCGAAATATCAGGAGATTGATTATAAAAAAAACGGATGTGCCATTGATTAATAGATCCAACCGGAACTTATTCGAAAGCCTTAAATAAAATAATACCACAATACCGCCAACCACTGCCAGCATCATATAAATGACAGGTAACTGGTCCGGCCCTCTACTTGAAACAAAAAGAGCGCGGGTCATCGGCTTTAAGATGTTATGCGAAGCTATAATTACAAATATATAGCCCGCCATTATCAAAGTGCGTTGAGCCTCGCCTTCCCGAATATCAATGGCTTTGTTTAACAATTTGCGCATGTATTTCTTAAACTGGCAATTATCGTATTTTATGCATTTACGTCATTAATAATTTTTAATATAAACAACTCTCAAAACTTTGTCAATTAGTTTTTAAAACGTCAAATGATTGTGCTATTCTGTCAGTATTTATGATTAAAACCTTGATTTTTCCATTTATTTTTATAAAATAGTTAAATGTTTAATTATGAATGAATTAGTTGAAGTTATTCATAATTGTTACATTGTCTAATTGTTGTATTGTTAACAGTCAGACAAGTTAACAAAAGAACAGTAGAGCCTTGAGTGAAAAAAACAACTAATTCTTGCTAAAAGAGAAATTATCATGAATCAGCCAAAACACTTAACCACCAGAGCATACATAAACGGAAAAATCTGGACTGGCGAAAAACACCAAAAAGAAGTAACCGCCATTGCGACTCAAGGCGAACGCATTCTCACAATTGGAGATGATAGTGAGATTCAGCGCTTTACTACTGAAGACTCCAAAATAATTGACCTCCAGGGAAAGTACGTCCTTCCGGGATTTAATGATGCACATGTTCATTTTATGACCGGCGGATTTTACCTGCTTGGTATTGATTTGCGCCAGGCTCGGGATGCTCAGGAATTTCGAAGCATTATGAAAAATTTCGTCGAAAAGTTGCCAAGAGGGAAGTGGAGCAAAGGCGGGGACTGGGACCACGAAGCCTGGCGAGAAAAGAAATGGCCCACCAAGGAACTCATCGATGACGTTACGCCGGATCATCCTGTAATCGTAAATCGCATCGACATGCACATGGCCCTGGCAAACAGTGCTGCTCTGCGCCTGGCAGGCATTCATAAAGACACCCCCGATCCATTTGGCGGTACAATTGAACGTGATTCAAATACTGGCGAACCAACTGGAATCCTGATCGATAATGCCATGAATCTTGTGCAGCAAATTATCCCAGCGCCATCCACTGGTGAACTGTTGGCTGCAGCGAAAGCCGCGCAAGAACATGCCATCTCTTCAGGTGTCACCAGTATTCATGATATTATGGCCAGTGCAGGCGATTTTCGAACCTATCAAAAATTGCTAAATAATGACGAATTAAAAGTTCGACTTTGTGTTTATCGCCCTATTTCTTTTCGTAAACAAATCAGCGAAATTGGCATCCAAAACAGTTTTGGTAATACCTGGTTCAGGTTCGGCGGCGTAAAAGTCATGGCCGATGGCGCGCTTGGAGCAAGATCAGCGCTTTTCTATGAGCCGTACACAGATGATCCCACAACAAATGGTCTGGCTCTACAAACCAAAGAAGATCTCGTGCAAATGGTGGTCGAGGCCGATTCGTACGGCTTGCAAATTGCTCTCCACGCTATCGGCGACAAAGCAAACACCTGGGCATTAGATGCTTTCGAGGAGGCCATCAAACGTAATGGCAGACGTGACAGCCGTCATCGTATCGAGCATGCGCAGGTGGTGCAGCCAAGTGATTTATCCCGGTTTGCAGAACTTGGCGTTGTTGCCAGTATTCAGCCTTCCCACAATATTGATGATATGCGTTGGGCCGAGAAGCGTATCGGCGACCGGCTCAAACACTCCTATCTGGTTCATTCCTTTGTGAAAAATAACACTCGTCTCGCATTTGGCACCGATTGGACGGTCGAGCCTTTAAATCCCATGCTGGGACTCTACGCCGCAGCGACTCGTGAATTCACGGATGGCCGCCCGACAGGAGGCTGGTTTCCCGAGGAAAAAATCACGCTGGAGCAAGCCATTGAATTCTACACTTCAGGCAGCGCATATGCTGAATTTACCGAGCACGAAAAAGGCACCCTTTCTCCAGGCAAATTAGCTGATTTCGTGGTTCTGGATAAAGATATTTTCAATGTCCCGCCAAAAGAAATGTTGAATACGAAGGCTGTGATGACGGTGGTTGGCGGGAAAATTGTGTTTGAAAGTTAGTTTTGGATTTATGAGGCGTAAGTGTCTCCCGTTTACTCAATGTATTGAGTAAATAGAAAAATAAAATTGATTAATTGTATCACTCAATTGCAAATAGTACCAAATCCCACCCACTTTCCTTGACAAAGAGAAGTTTTTTGTTTAAATTAGCATCTGTTCAAATTGATTTAATCCTCTCGAGGAAAAGGGCTAAATCAATTTCCACAAAGACCCCATCATCTTAAACGAAAACAATATCGAGAGGGAGGAAATGAAACGTAACTTTATTAAAGTTTGGTTTGTGAATTGGATTGTTCTGCTTACCGCCTGCCTTATTTCATATACACAAACTTACGCTCAAAAATCTGATACACAAGCAATCCGTTCAAAAGTGCGAGATTATCGCTTACAAAATGAGATTACCATATTAAACGAACTGGTTGATCTGCTTGCCATTCCCAATGTTGTTTCCGATACCGAAAACATTCAAAAGAATGTAAATCATCTGGTGGCTATGCTGGAAAAGCGGGGAATTCAAAGTCAGGTACTACAAGCCGAAGGTAGCCCACCTGTAGTTTTTGGTGAGTTGAAAGCCCCGGGTGCAAACAAAACAATTGTGGTTTACATGCATTACGACGGCCAGCCAGTCAATCCTGAAAATTGGGCTTCTAAACCGTGGCAGCCTTCTTTACGTGACAAACTGGAGGGTAAAGAAATCCCTCTCACTGATTTGAAATCACCCGTTGATGGTGAATGGCGCATTTTTGCCCGTTCTGCAAGCGACGATAAAAGTCCGATTGTGGCGATGTTAGCTGCTATCGATGCCCTGCAAGCTGCAAAGATTCCACTTTCTGTGAATCTCAAGTTTTTCCTGGAAGGCGAAGAGGAAGCCGGCTCCCGTCATTTATCAGCAATATTAAATAAATACGCCAATTTGTTGAAAGCCGATGTCTGGCTGTTTTGTGACGGCCCGGTGCACCAAACGCGGAACATGCAGGTGTCGTTTGGGGCTCGCGGAGTCACAGGGGTGCGAGTGACCACCTATGGTCCGGTTCGTGCGCTACATAGCGGTCATTATGGTAACTGGGCGCCCAATCCGATTGTGCTGCTCACTCATCTTTTAGCCAGCATGAGAGACACGGATGGTAAAATCCTCATCGAAGGCTTTTATGAAGACGTTCGACCATTGACAGAAACTGAGCGGCAGGCCATTGCTGGCAGCCCAAATATCGACGCTGACTTGAAGCATGAACTTGGACTTGCCTGGAGTGAAGGCGGCGGCAAGCGTCTTGAAGAACTGATAATGCAGCCCGCCTTGAATGTGCGCAATATTCAATCCGGCGGCGCAGTTGCCAGAAACGCCATCCAGACCGAAGCGACTTCCGTGATCGGCTTCCGTTTAGTGCCGAATCAGACTTTAAAAAGAGTTAGAGAACTCGTGGAAGCTCACATTCGCGATCAGGGTTTTTATATTGTCCACGATTCACCTGACATTGAAATCCGCCGGCAGCATGCTAAAATCGTAAGACTGCAATGGGGTGATGGTTATCCGTCAATTAGTACTTCCATTGAACTGCCGGTATCAAAGGCCCTCCTGCAGGTGGTAGCAGAAACGGTTGGTGAGTCCTTTGTCAAACTGCCCATTTTGGGAGGTAGTTTACCCCTGTCTACCTTTGACGAAGTCTTACATACACCGGTCGTAATTGTTCCCATGGTAAATCATGACAACAATCAACATGCTGAAAATGAAAACTTGCGCATTCAAAATTTGTGGGATGGAATTGAGGTTTACGCGAGTATTTTAGCACGATTGGGACAGGTTTGGAAATAGATGCTTAATAATGAGCTTACATCCGATGAAAAATATTCTTGAAGCCACACTGATTAAAAACCTACACTGATTAATTTAATTTCCGTGTGAGTTTTCAGTAGTGGTGTTGCCAATTTATTATTCACTACAAACACTCTGAGGAGGGAATTATGTACAATTATATCAATCTGATTAAATTTAAATCAATTCTGGCCTTAGTTTTAACGTTAACGCTCACGCTCACTTTATTTCTTGCAAGTTGTTCCGTTCAAAATGACTATCCGAATCTTATTCTACACAATGGTAACATCTGGACAGTGGATGAACAGAATCCAACCGTACAGGCCGTAGCCATTAAAGATGGCAAATTCCTCGCGGTCGGAACTGACGAAGAGGTATTAAAGCTAAAGGGTCCGAATACAGAAATTATTGATTTGCAGGGTAAGTTTGTCGCTCCTGGATTTAACGACAGTCATGTGCATTTTGCTTCGGCTGCCCGATTCCTGGAATTCAACATCATGCGTACTTCTACTCAGGAAGAATTTGTCCAACGGACTAAAGATGTGGTTCAGAATTTGGCGGATGGAGAATGGATACTGGGCGGTTTCTGGGGCGCCTACGATGACTGGGCGCCCGGCAGCACTGGCAGTCAGAGCCGCGATCCCTTTACTCCGGATATGAGTCTGGTGGAAGATATCACTAAAAATCATCCCATGTTTATCTGGAAATTCGACAACAGCGAATATGCGGCAAACAAGACCGCATTACAGTTGGTAGGTCTTGACACCCAAAATCCTCAGACGCCGGATTTAGAATTCTTTCAATACAGAAAAGGCAGAACCATCTCCGTTCTTCGCGGCAAGGGAGTCCGGCCGCTTTTTAACTCCCAAATTCCGAGCACATTCTCCCATGATCGACGCGTCCAGCAAACCCGGTGCGCCCTGGCAGAAATCCGCAAATACGGCGTCACGAACGTCAGCGACATTTCCGACGACGAGCAATTGGCAATCTATCGTGAGTTACATGATGCCGGCGAGCTTACGGTTCGGGTGCATTATCGTTATCATCTGGAAAGATGGCAGGAACTGGCCGATAACAATATCAAAA
Source organism: uncultured Cytophagia bacterium (assembly GCA_964539665.1). Classification (GTDB taxonomy): domain Bacteria; phylum Zhuqueibacterota; class Zhuqueibacteria; order Oceanimicrobiales; family Oceanimicrobiaceae; genus CAZIKB01. Next base: position 5,927 of record CAZIKB010000122.1, on the reverse strand, counting down.
TTGGCAGCGGTGATGAATGGATACGCTTGGGTGCACTTAAAAGCCATATCGATGGAATCATGGGGACGAGCAGCGCTCGTTTCTTTCAACCGTATTCAAACGACCCAACCAAACTCGGTAGATGGCGTCGCCTCCTGGTGAATGATGAAGGGAATTTTGTCGAAGGCCAATTCATAAAATATATGTTGGATGCCGACAAGGCCGGTTTCCAGCACACCATTCATGCTATTGGTGATGAAGCCAACAACCTCCTGCTGAATTATCTGGAAGAGCTTAACAAACAAAATGGTCCGCGAGATCGCCGTTTTCGTTTGGTACACGCACAGGTCATCGCCCCTGACGATTTCAAACGGCTGGGTGAGTTGGATATAGTAGCAGAGGTGCAGCCTTTTCATTTGAGCGATGACATGCGCTGGATGGAAGAGCGTATTGGCAACGAACGCTGCAAAGGCGCTTATGCTTTCAAAGACATTGTGGACAGCGGCGCTTTTCTTTGCTTTGGCACCGATTGGCCCGGAACATCCGCGGCTGAATATCCCATCAATCCAATGCTGGGGATCTTTGCTGCAGTTACTCGTCAGACTCTGACCGGTCAGCCCAAAGACGGTTGGTTTCCCAAACAGCGCATTAGCATTGAAGACGCCATCAAAGCTTACACCTACAACACCGCTTATGCCAATTTTGAAGAAGATATTAAAGGTTCGATCTCAGTTGGTAAATTTGCTGATTTAGCCGTCCTCTCGAAAAATTTATTAGAAATTTCTCCAAAGGAAATACTTGAGACTGAAGTGATTTACACTATTGTTAGTGGGAAGATTGTTTATCAGAGGAGTGAAACGTAGCATTTTGACTGAATGGTCCATTTTATAATTAAGGATTGAGGTAAATTGTCTGAAGTTTGAAGGGAATGAAAAATTAATTGTACTTTAGTTCACTTTAGGTACTTTAGTTCATTTATAACTGTTTGGGCACTTAAAATGTTGAAGTTATAATTATGAATTGTAATAACAAGTTATTATTTAACACTCCCTTAGCTGATTGTTAATTTCGTGTAAAGCGGCATATATTTAAGTCTGTATTTTGATTCTAATCGAATGTTTCCTGCGTACAGCACCAAACCAGTTTTACAATACCTGTGTTCTTTTAGAAAGAGATTCAGACTTTTAAGCCGGGATGGCGTACCGCTCTTTACTTCCAAGGGGATAATTTCACTTTCGCGAGCAATAAGATAATCCACTTCAGCGCTACTGCTTTTTTTGGGGCGATCCCAATAATATAGCAGATCGTTCTCGGAACCGCCATGAAGTAATAATTCCTGTCCCACGAATTGTTCAGCAAGAGCTCCCCGATAAACTCCAAGCAAATCCTTCTCTGTTAAAAGAGACGTTGATGATATTCCACACATGTGCTGCATGAGGCCGATATCAAGGAAAATCGATTTAAAGATTTTCAATGAAACATCTGCTCCCAAAGGTAGTCCCTGTGCACTACTCGAAAGTACTTTTTGAATGAGCAGTGTTAGCTCAAGTAGATGCAAGGACTTCTTTATTTTTTCAATGCGTTTTTCTGGATAGAGGGAAGTATATTTTATTCTCTGGCCTATTTGACCTGGTATTTGTTTAAAAATATGTCCGATACAGTCTCTGTCAATGCGAGTCTTGTATTTAGCAAAATCTTGTAAATAGGACTGGCTCAACATTTTGTGAATTGGAGCGACCTCCGCCAAAGATGATGTTTCAGCAAATGTGGCAACTGCTTCGGGCATTCCGCCAACTAAGAAATAAAATCGTAATTGGTCAATAAGTTTTTCATGAATAAATTCTTGAAGTGGTTCGTCACTATCCAGCGTTGGCAAGTTTTGGGCAAGGTTTTCATGACATGTTGCACGGAGAAATTCTTCAAATCCCATTGGACGTAGCCATTGGAATTCCACGCGACCAACAGGGAATGAATGCTCACCAATTGCGAATTCTAAAAGCGAGCCTGCGGCAATTAGATGCAATTCAGGTAGCTGTTCATAAAAATAGCGCATGGCCATTAATGCACGAGGACATTCTTGAATTTCATCGAAAAATAGTAGTGTTTTACCTGGAAAGATACGCTGCTCATAAGCCGCCTCAAGCAGTAATAACAATTTATCGACTTTCAGGTCTCCATCAAATATTTTGTGAACACTCCTTTCCAGTTCAAAATCGATCTTCACAAAATTTTCAAATTCCAGGCCGCCAAAGGTTTCAACAGAATACGTTTTACCAACCTGACGCGCACCACGAATCACTAATGGTTTGCGCTTCTTTTGATTTTTCCAATCGATTAAAACTTTGTCAATTTCTCTTTTCATGTAATTTTACAAGGTTACTTTTACATTTTATTTGTAATTTTACAAGGTTAAAATAACAAAAGTTCCCATTTATTAAAATTCAAATGAGTTGCAATTAAACTTTATGCAAATATTTCACACTGACAATTCAGTTTTCAGAATTCAAATAATAAAATGTAATCATTAAATTATTATTTTACCATGCTCCTTTTTAAATATTTCCTTGACAAAAATGCAAAATTTCAGCATATTGTTTCTATAATGTATTTTATCCAATTTACAAGGGAATGAACAGTCATACGAAGAATCGAATTCACAATAAGAAACTTACCCCTCTCTGGCTCTAGAATCACTTATCAATTTTTTTAACATTCCCTTATTTAAAGATCTATTGAAGAACAAGATTAATATTACTTTAATCAGATCAGCTTCATGGAATCTTGCTCTCCAAAAAATAACGTCATACTTTTAACAAATTTAGTTAGTCATTTATTACTATTATTGTTTGATTACTCGAGAGTGATCTAAAAGTATAAGTTTTACGAGTAGATTATATACTAAGCACTTTCAGAAATTGTGCCTAAAACAAGACGGGGAGTGGATGATGTGAAACCTCCTCTTAATCAAATCTAAAAAATTTATTATTAACTATCAGCCTTGTAACTGAAAAATAATGGATTATTGTACAATAATTATATATGAATGGGCTGTATTCATTTTATGAGATGAACAAATCAACTCCATCAAAACCTGAATCATTTTTGAAGGAAATTTATGATGCCAATTATGGATAAACCAGAAGCAAACGACTATTTAAATCTCGTTAAAAAAATTGCCACTTTCCGGCATAGAGTATTGATTAATGCAAACATTCATCATATCTCAATAAACGAATTTATAAATGAGGGATATATTGGATTAGTTAATGCAATTGAAAAATATGATCCGGAACAGAATGATATGAGTTTTATGACCCACGCCTCATACTACATTTCCAACGCCATCTCACAATTCCTGAGAAATGAAGATGTCGTCGAATTCAGAATGCGGAAAAAAATAAAAGAGATGCGAAAGTCGATTGAAACCCTGCAACAGGAATTAGGGAGAGATCCAACTGAACTTGAAGTCTCAAAAGCCATGAAGATGACCATAGAACAATATAGACGCTTACAAGCTAAGGTAATTTTAGTTAAATATTTAGACGATGCAGACACCATTCAAGAGGTTGGAATTGATGGTATGCTTGGCTTAAAAGTTCCCTCCTCAGAAGAACCACAGAAAGATAAAAAGAAGAAAGATTTAGGAAAGGCTACAGACCGTTGTCTAAAAAACACATTGAATCAGGTTGAAATGCTGATTATTTTGCTTAAAGAATTTCGTGACTTTACATTACAGGATATTGTTGATTTTATGGGACAGGGATTCAATATAACAAAAGTACACAAAATCAATATCAATGCTAAAAGAAGTCTCAAAGATTGCCTTGAGGGAAAAGGATGGAAAATTATTGATATTAATGCAATTTACGAGTGAGGTCAAAAAAAATAGAGGAGACAAATATGAATACCACAACAACTCTCAAAGATGCTTTATTGGCATGGGAGAAGCATCAACTCCAAAATTTCAACAACTTGGCACACATTAATGAAGTTCAATTAAGCGCCATTTTGCAAGGAAGAACAAAAGCCAGTTATAATGAAATAGAACATATAGTCTTGTGCCCGGAATGCTTACCAAAATTAGATACATATCAACGTCTCGAAGAATCAACCGAATTCTGGGAAACAGCCTGGCGAAAAGCAGCCGCAACCAGTGAGATTCAATGGCCGCAAAAGTTATCATCGCATGATGGTACTTATTTAATTGTCATTCGACAGAGTGAGAGTAATAGAGATCAGGGCCTTATCATTGTCACTGTCAATGAAAAACAACGCGAAAAGTTAGAAGGAAGCAAGTTAACTGTCATTGATGGAAAAGGCAGGACACTCTTAACTGGGACGGTAAAGAAGGGAGAAGCTTTTCAGCGGATTGATAACTTAAACACCATCGACCTGCGACTCATGGTGCGTACACTCGATTAGGGCAAAATATGGAGACATTTGCATTATTCAGCGACAAAACCTTCAGTGCAATCAAATTTGATTTTCTTGGAGTAAGTAAAAGCGATCCTCTCCTGACAATAATAATTGACACGGACGATGAAGAAGTTAAAGATTCAGCCGAGAAAGGGATTCGTTCTGCTTATAGTATCTTGCAAAAGATGAGGCTCATTCCAAACGGCAAAAAGTATTGTATCGTTTGAGAATTCGAGGGAGAGAGTTCAAACCATAAAGTATCCGGACAAAGCGCTGGGCTTGCTTTCAGTTTGAAATTTGCTCAAGAAATCTACTACAAGGAAAAAGGCCATGCATTAGTAGGTTCAATTGCTGCGACTGGAGAAATAAGTGATCGTACCGCCACCGCACAGGTCACAGAAGTAACCGACATTAACAATAAGTTTTACGCAGCTCTGAATTGTTTAAATTCTGAAGACAAAATTTTCTTTCCACTCGGAAATGAGCAAATAATTGGTGCGCAATTAAAAAAACAAATATCAAAACATGGCTTGAAATTGTGTCCAGCTAACACAGTTGAGCAAGCAATTGCGTTATTAATCGAACTCACAAAACAGAAGCCCTGGCGTGTAATAGACAAAATAAAAGAATGGCGAATTGGAATTCCATCGTTTGGTTTGCTATTGGTGATCCTGTGGTATGCACTCATCAGATCTCCCCTACCTTGCTATGAACAAGCTATAAATTTATTAGAACAGGGTGAATTCATTGATGCTAAAACAAATATCGAATCCTGTTTAAATAATAAAAATAGAGAAAGGAATAATGACACTTTAGTTGCAATTTATAATCAAATAAATACTGATTTGCCCGTCACCATAGAATTTGAGTACTTTAAAAAAAATAGCGTCGAAACTCTGTTCAAAAATTTGATTTCCACAAATTCCCTGTCAGATATTTTATTAGGCACTCAGGACGGTTATCGTTTCAAAATTGTGCCGGAGAAAAACTGCTATGCTTACCTGTTTCAATTTGACAGCTCCGAAGGAGTCGAACTGCTATTCCCTCTTGCTCTGTTTACTACTGAAAATCACTATTTAACTGGTCACGAAACATACATGATACCGGGTGGTGAAAATCTATTTTATCTCGCTGATGAGCAACATCATGGACAAATTACCCTGTATTTCATGATTTCATTCTGGCGGGCAAAAGATGTTGAAAAAATATTCCAGGAGTTTGAGCGAACTTATGGAGATGAAAAGCTCAAGGCTCGCGAAAAATTACTCAATAGAATACAAATTAGAAAAGATGTACTGGAATCAGGCATAAAAGGTGTTTTATACAAAAAAGACTTTTTTCTTCAAGAATAATGAACAAATTCAATGCTATAAAAAAATTGAAATTATTTGAAAATAAAATGGAAAAAAGATCAGGACTGTACAATACATACAAGTAGAAGACAAAATTATACTTGTAATAACTTAAAAAGAGGAGAATCAAAATGAGTGCGCCAAGCAAAGCTAATATAGTCAAGCCGGCCAATCCGGCAC
>CAZIKB010000121.1:0-18961 GCA_964539665.1 uncultured Cytophagia bacterium | reverse complement strand
TTGTCTTAATGTACGTGTATTAATATAGGAGTCATATTATGTCTACTCGACAAAAGAAAAAACGAAAGACTCAATTTTAATTTCAACCCTGACCTTAATATTATTCTTTACCTTAACTATTTCTTCAAGCCTTGCAACAGAAGTAAAAAGTAAAAACGGAATGGTCGTAACAACTCATCCAATTGCTTCAAAATTTGGATTGGAAATTCTAAAATCCGGAGGGAATGCTGTTGATGCTGCCGTTGGAACAGCGCTAATTATTGGTGTAGTTGAACCCCACGCATCAGGGCTTGGCGGTGGTGGAGGCATGTTAATTTATCTGCACGATTTAGACAGCCTCACATACATCAATTATTACGCCAGGGCGCCAAGATTAGTGACAACTAATTTTGTTTCCTCTGAAGAAGGCAAAACAGCGCCTGCTGTGCTCGTTCCTGGTACAGTTGCCGGGCTACACCATGCACTACAGAAATACGGCACTATTTCCTGGGAAGATTTATTAGCAAAAGTTATTCAACGTGCACAAAACGGGTTTCTGGTCGATGACATATTTTTCAAAATAATTCTGGATTCTTATGAATCACTATTAAAATATTCTCAAACCAAATCTATCTATTTATTTGATGATTTACCTCCAGAGGTTGGACAAAGAATTATAAATAAGCGAATAATTACTACACTGGAAAAACTGGCTAAAGGTGGACCAGATGTTTTTTATAGGGGGGAAATTGCCGATTCAATCGAGGCAACTATGATAAAGTACGGCGGCGGCTTACGCAAATCAGATTTAAAAACCTATCAGCCCGTTGAATTAAATCCTGTTAAAGGAACTTATCGGGGACATACAATCTATTCGGCACCTCCACCACAATCGGGAATTACGATAATAGAAATTCTGAATATCCTGGAATTTAAAAATCTATCTCAAATGGGCGATTTTAGCAGCAATATCACAACTTTTCACTTCATGGCTGAAGCAATGAAACGCGCTTTTGCAGACCGTTTGAAATATCTAAGCGACCCAAAGTTTTTCGACGTTCCAAAGGAAATTTTGCTTTCTAAAAAATTTGCCAGATCACGATTCAATACAATTAATATGAAACAAGCATCCCCGGTAAATCCCAAAAAAACTCCTGCCGGAGATATCAAGCCATTTTTACATCAATCCGATGCAGAACCAGAAAATATAGATGGCAGCACAACACATATTTCAGTTGTAGATGCCAAAGGCAATGCTGTTTCTTTAACACAAACACTCAACCATTTTTGGGGATCAGGAATTAGCGTTTGTGGATTTTTACTGAATAATGGCATGTCAGCCTTTTCACAAACGAATATCGCTAACAATATCCAATCTACCAGGCAGCCACGAAGCACTATTTCACCTTCGATGTTATTCAAAAATAAAGCTCTGAGTTTAGTAATAGGATCTCCTGGGTCAGCAAGAATTATCTCAACAATAGTTGAAGTCATCTGCAATATCATTGACTTTAATAAAAACCCAATTCAGGCAAACGAAGCACCGCGATTCCGCAGCCGAAAATGGGCAGATACATTGCCTGTGGAAGACAGATTTCCGTCATCAATGTTGGATTCCCTAAAATCAATGGGACACAACATTGAAGTAAAGGAGGAAATGGATCTTTATTTCGGCGGCGTTCAGTTGATTGTTGTTGACAAGAAGCAAAAGTTATTTATAGGCTCTTCAGATCCGCGGCGGTCAGGGATTGCAGTTGGATATTGATAGTTGTCCATGCTAAATTATTTTAAAAAGTTGTTCTGTAACTCATCTACCTTTTCATTCTAAGAGAGAACGGCAATGATTATAAGAAAAATATATTCGTTAATCTTAATATTCGCCTTTTCATCCTGCGCATCTACATTCAATTATACTTCAGAACCCAAAGAATATTTAACAAACGAAAGCCGTGAGATTCATGATATTTTTTGGCAGGAAGATTCTTTGATTTCCGGGTATCTAATGAAGGGCACAAAATATCAGTCCCCAATTTTTCATTTTAAAAGTGATCGCCAGGGCCCCGCTGTGCTGATTCTTGGCGGTACGCATGGCAACGAACCGGCAGGATTTGAGGCTGCTCATAAATTGTTAAAACAATTTTCAACTTTATCTATAAAAAAAGGAGAACTATTCATCATTCCTGAAGCAAACAAACTCGCTGTTTATAACAAAAAACGCCGTATCCCTGTACCTGAAGGTGTGGACATAGAATTTGGTAACCTTAATCGGTGTTATCCTGGCAACTCTGATGGGCTGCCAATGGAGAAAGCCGCTCATGAGATTACACAGCTAATGAAAGAGCAAAAAGTTAACCTGTTTTTGGATTTACACGAAAGTCCTGTCTTTCATCTTGAGAAAAAAAGTAAGACAAGCGAGTATCATGGGTTAGGACAAACTTTAATCTATACGCAAAATGACGAAGCTGCCTGGCTGGGAATGGTAGTAATAGATTTTCTCAATAGCCAAATACCGCCGGGCAACAAACAGTTTTCTATGATTGAAAATCCAATAAAACACAGCGCTTCATGGTCAGCCGGTGTAAATTTTAACATCCCAGGATTCACCGTGGAAACATGCAAAAAATTACCAATTGAGGAGAGGATTCATTACCAAATGGAAGTGGCTAATATGATATTGCGGGAGGAGGGGATGATGTAAATCAATGTGTCTTAGAAAGAAGCATTATAAAAATATATTTATTTAATGTGTACGCTTTTTTTGCCTAAATATGGGAAGCAATGTTACGAATATTGACCAGGGGCAGAATCAGAAATCGGTTTTTGTTGAAATTTTTACATAGGTTCCGCTTACGCGCTGGCTCGGCCCACACTATATAAATGGTAGTGCGCAGCGATCTTAAAGGCGAAGCCGCTAAAACCAATACAGGCGACCTGCGGTCATCAGCGTTACCCATATACTTTTACTGTTCGCCACCGCCTTGATGATATCCTTCTTTTCAATCAAAATCTTCTTCGCAATATCTCATAATAAACATCTATGACATTCATTTCTGAGTTAATTTAATAAAAATGTAAAGCATTTGTAATATGTTGTCGATACATAAATTAGAATAAATAAGATAATTTACTATATAATAAAAACTTATGATAATTTAATTCATAACTTTAGGCGATGGAATATCCGCAATTAAATCAAGTCACTCAAAAAATACTGACTGAATTAGAAAATCAGTCTCTTGCATTATTTGAAATGAAAAGATTGCTCGTAAGGCAGTCAGTATTAGTACAAAATGAAGATAATTATCATTTCAAAAAAACCAATATACAAAAGAAAAGATTATTAAGATTAATACATAACCACAAAAAAAGTTTGCTTGACTTTAAAATTGAATGGTGTAAATTTGAAAGAGAGCGCCAATTACAGGCTCAATATGTAGTATATGAAAAAATAGAAGAGATTAAAGAATTGGTTAAAAATATTATGATTATTGAAAAGAGGATTTATTATAAAGTAAAAGGAGAAAAAATAACAAAGGCAGGATATGAATGAACATTGCAACGGAAGAAGATGTAAAAAATGTGGAAAAAATCCGGCAACGCGTTAAAGATGGATTTTATTACTCTTCAACGGTTTTTCAAATAATTGCTGAAAAATTTTTGAAAGAGATGAAATTAAAAAATTAATCCCTTGACTTTTAATGCTAAATTAAGTACAGTTAAAAGTTTGGGGGCCGTAGCTCAGTTTGGGAGAGCGCATGACTGGCAGTCATGAGGTCGTGGGTTCGATCCCCATCGGCTCCACAAAATAAAAGCAATTAATTGCAGTTTTTACAGGGATATAACTAAGGTTGTATCCCTGTTCTATTTTACCCTGAATTATAGCATCAATAAAATATAACTCAGTCTCTTTTTAAAGTACCAACTGTTATAAAGCTATATAAATTTCTGCCACAATTATTTTCACATGAAAAATTCTTAAATATTTGTTCGGAGTCTTTCTCATCTTTTACAATAAACTTTTTCACATTTCCACATGCTTCACAAGTGATAATTAGCTCCTTAACATCAATAGATTCCATGATGTAAGCTCCCAAAGTAACATGAAATTGTTTTAGTATTATCGTTTGACATTGATGCAAAGCAACATAATTTCAAAATTTCATCGATATCCGTAAAGAATATTCCGCATAAAATAAATCATTTTAGCTTCTTTGCACCGACATTATTTTTCAAATATAAGAATTTTTACTTGATCTTGAAAGCGAAAAGATATATTTTTTCAAAAGTAATACAACTTAAACCAATTAGATTAAAATGATTAAGCTGATTATCGTCATAATCTTAATTTTTATTGCATTTTTGGTGAGTAATAGAAATAAAAGACTGTATAAGAATATCAGAGCTAAAAGACAAAAAATAATAAATCGTTTAAATGAACCGCCGGAAGATTAGCGTGTTGCGCGGGGTATTTGATGATTTGCGTAGTGCACCATCTGGACCAGTGGTTTCACATCGGTCATTTTTTCTCAAAGCAGATGGTAATATTGTTGATGAAGACAGAACGACTACAGCTTTACCATGCCAAGTGTGACAGCCGATGATTATTATATTGTTATTCGGTACAGTAACCACCTAACAGTGATGAGTGCAAATATTGTGGCTTTGAGCAGTAGCAGTTCCAAGCGTTATGAGTGGTACATTGAAATTGTAAATCTCTTCCTGAATAATTCAAAAACTGCAGCAACAAGAAGTCTCGAAGGTGATGCAGCTAACTCCGCAACCTCCTTTGCACAGTCTTCAAGAGGAGCATCGTGCCGAAGTGGTGTAGTGGTATGAGATCGCATTGCTCCTTTTCCCTCGCATCCAGGCCCAGTCCTCAATTGTCAAGCTGGAAGCATCTTTTTAATTAATGATATAATAGCTGACTTGGATACCCATAATTTATGTTTCCTTCTTCCTTGATTTCGGTTACATAAATTATGAAGCAACGACGTCTTTTGCAACCGAATACAGTTACTTTTTTTATGAGTCAATGAGTAAGCTACAATTCTTTAAATATAGCTTGCATACTTATAAATTAATTGGTATCTTTCAAGGAATTTAAAGCTGCGGGAGTGGCTCAGTTGGTAGAGCATCACCTTGCCAAGGTGAGGGTCGCGGGTTCGAATCCCGTCTCCCGCTCTAATTGTTGAAATTGGATCAGGGTTGTAATTTGACAGCTCTGATCTTTTTTTACTTTAGGCGGCGTAGCCAAGTGGCCAAGGCAGAGGTCTGCAAAACCTCTATTCATCGGTTCGAATCCGATCGCCGCCTCTAAAATAAGCAACCCGTTCTTGCAAAATATAATTAATCTTAGCGACAGTTACTTAAGCCGGGGTGGTGAAATTTGGTAGACACAAGGGACTTAAAATCCCTCGGAGATTTATCTCCGTGCCGGTTCGAGTCCGGCCCTCGGCACATCATTATTTAAATAAAGGCTTAATTATACTCAGTAAGCCTTAAAAACACACAATTTATAGAAACCAGACAGTAATTATAATTATCAAATAAGCCGGGATGATGAAATTGGTAGACGTGCTGGATTCAAAATCCAGTCGAAATTTCCATAACTTCAATAAAATCAAATATAATTTTATTTTCTTTTTATCCTTTTCAAATCCAATATAACGCACTGAAAACGCATAGGTTACGCACAGTAGCGCATACCAGTAAACGGTAAAAATACGGTAATGGAATCAATATAAGTTTGCTGCGGAAATCTAATATGCACCAATTATCTGGCTCGGTGCTTTCTTGAGCTCAATTGGTAGAGCAGCTGATTCGTAATCTTACTTTCTTTTCCGTAAGTCCAATAAATTCAATTCATTAAATATTTTTAATTATCACTATAAAAATCTCACCTAACGCACAGAAAACGCATAGTTTACGCACAATTGCGCACACCACAAAGTGGCAAAAATGTGGCAATGGAATTGACATGAAAGTTCGAAAGATATTAGTTATTTTTTCTCTATTCTAATAAGTGTTTAAGATTTTGATTAATTGTATGGTTATTTACTATCTATGGAGCTACTATCTCCTACATGCATTTCAATTTTTTACTTTTTAATTGCAAATTAAAATAATTTAAAATTCTTATGCCTTAAACTCAGCAATAGTAACAGGATGTTTTTCATAACATGCAGTTATGTCTACATTACACAGGAATTCCGCGAGAAAGTACGATAAGCCAGTTAGCTTAGATTTATCATTTCGAATATCAGGTAGAACTTTGATCAAACACTAATTAAGTAAATTAGCAATACTCTGTTTTGTGAACTCTTTTCTGTATTCTTTGGGGCTTATACTGTGATATTCTAAAAATCTTCTGTTGAAATTTGAAATATTATTAAAACCAACTTCGAAACAAATTTCAGAGATGGTCATTTCACTTTCAATTAATAGCCTGCAGGCATTTCCAATACGAAGTTCATTGACATATTCCACAAAAGTCTTGCCTGCAGATTTCTTAAAGAACCTGCAAAAAGCAGTGGTACTCATTGAGGCAGTGGCAGCAACATCTTCTAATCTCAGGTTTTGCTTGTAATATTGATTTATGTAGGTACATACACGATCAATCCTGCTGCGTTGATTTGCTTGCAGGTTATGGACAAATTTAATACTTGAAAGAGTAACTATTTGATTATTATCTGCCTTACCTAAAATATCAAGAATAATTAGCAGTTGAACAAATCTGTCCATACCTTCCAGGGAATTCATTTCTATCATTTTTGTTGCAACTACATCACGAGTTTCACCAAAAATTTGAAGACCTCTGGCAGATTTGTTTAATAATTGATGTATGGATCTTAATTCGGGTGTACTTTCAAAACGTAGACCGGCCAAATTATCAGCAAATTGTATCTGTATTGCTTCATGCAGTTTTTTTCTGCGTCCGGCTTCCATAGGTGAATAGACCGTGTGTGGCAAGTTTGAACCCAAAAAAATTAAGTCACCATCTTTATAGTATGAAATAGAATCGCCGACAAATCGTTTGCCTGTACTCTTTAGCATTAGAAAGAGTTCATATTCGGGATGGCAATGCCAATTAAAGTCAAATCCAGCCAACCTGATCCATTTATATTTAAATGAAGATTGTGATGATATCGAAAGTTTGGCAACGAGAGGTTTCATTTTAGTAAATTTGCTCTATTAAAAATAAAGACTTACATTTGCTAATTTAGTATCACAAAATGAAATACTGTGCAAATATAATATGTTTATAGTAGCTTTGCAAGAAAAAACAAACACTACATATACTTTCTTATCATTTTATATTGCAATTTGACACTATAATGTTGTTTTTTCACATATTCCTTTTTAAATACTTCCACTCCAATAATGAAGGTAAGATAGTATAAATATATGAAAGAAAAGTGGTAGCAATTGGTTGCTTTAGTTTTAAATTTGGTTATGAAAGTTTATATAATCTTAATTCATGTTTGACCGAATTCAGAGTTTGGAGAAAATATGATTGATAATGTATTCGATGAGTTAAAGGATTTAGTTACTGAGGCAAGAAATCCAGACTCTGAAAATATTGACTGTAAAAGTACCGATGAAATCTTACGGATAATCAATACTGAAGATAACAAAATTCCTGATATTATTGAAAAAGAAATACCCTTTATTGTTCAGGCGGTTGACATTTTGGTAAATGCATTTAAAAGTGGAGGACGTTTGTTTTATATTGGAGCAGGAACCAGTGGTCGCTTGGGTGTACTTGATGCATCAGAATGCCCGCCGACATACGGAACAGATCCAGAAATGGTGCAAGGAATAATTGCTGGCGGTGAAAAAGCATTAGTTAATTCTCAGGAGGGAAGTGAAGATCAAGCACATCAAGGCTCTGAAGATTTAATAAAACGTGGATTCACAAATAATGATGTAGCCTGTGGAATTGCAACCAGTGTTCGGACACCGTATGTTATTGCAGCTATTCAAAAAGCAAGAGAAATCGGCGGAAAAACTATCTTTGTTACTTGCAATCCACGCTCAGAATTAAAACTACCGGTTGATGTTGCAATTTGTCCCGTTGTTGGTCCGGAGGTCGTGATGGGATCAACACGAATGAAAGCCGGCACTGCCACAAAACTTGTCCTGAACATGCTGACAACTACTTCAATGATTCGTATGGGTAAAGTGTACGGAAATATGATGGTGGATTTAATGATGACCTCCAGAAAACTCGAAGAACGTTCCAAACGCACTTTAATGATGGTTACCGGGGTAGATTATAAAGAGGCCGCAGATGTACTTACAAAAGCCGGCGGTCATGTCAAAACAGCGATTGTTATGATTTTGGCGGACATTACCGCAGACGAGGCAAGGAAGCGACTTAAAGACTCGGACGGGTTTGTCAGTGCGGTGCTCACGAGTTAATCCCCTGAATTAAATATCCACTACATTTTGCACAATTGAATAGTGCGGGTATAAAAAAAGGGCCAATTTCTAATAGAAACAGGCCCTTTTTTAATAGTGTTAAATCTCGTAAATCAAAATTACTTGAGCAAAGTCATCCGTTTCGATTTAACAAAATCTCCAGCTTTAATAACATAAACATATATTCCACTCGAGACTCTGGTTCCGTAATTATTTTTACCATCCCATAGAACAGTATATTGCCCGGCTGGTTGTGTTTCATCTACTATTGTTCGAACTTCCTGTCCCATAATATTGTAAATTTTCAAAAAGACATCTGTTGAACTCGGTAGATCGTAAGATATTTGGGTGTCCGGGTTGAATGGATTCGGGAAATTTTGATCCAATGCGAATTCAGATGGGATAAGAGAATTCGATCCTGCGACATCTGTGATCATAAGTGTTGTTTCGTCAGAAAATTCACCTTGATTGCCACTGAAATCGAAAGCTACTATTCTGTAGAATAAGCTTTCCCCAATATTAACGTTTTCATCGTCAAATTGCAATTCTGCTGTCTTGCCAATTACTTCCGCGGTACTGGGCTCAAAACCAGATACTGTACCTCGGACAATTGCATAATAGTTGATATCGGGATCAGGTGATTCATCCCAGGTAAGCTGGGCAAAGCTGCCTTGCTCGGAGCTACCTTCACTTGCAATCACGTTTGCTGGCGCGGTCGGTACTAAATTGTCTTCAGATGTTCCACTGGCAGGGTTAGAGTCCCAACGTGTTCCATCTGTACCAACGGCACTTACATAGAATGTTGATAATGGAGTGCTGTCAAGGGTTTTATTAAACAATGTCGCAACCGTCAAATGATAATTAGAAGTTTGGCTCGCTGAAGTAGTACCTACAAGCTCCCAACTTCCGGGAGGACTGTTTAAGGTAGCAGCTTTAGCCGCGTTGTCTTCGACTTTTCGATAAACTTCGTATTCGTCGATACCAGCGTTACCTAAACGATCATTGAATGAACCAGCCCAGGAAACAAGAACCTGGTTGCCTTGATCATTTGGTACATCGTCTACAGAGGCCATCTGCGGATGGGCATTGGCGGTGGTTGGATCGTCAATTGAGATGACATCGTTCGCCGGTGTTGTAAATGAATTCGGTCCGTCAGGAGGCGAGACAGCTATGAGCCATTCTGAGCTGTTTTCAAAAAAGATTAGGTTGCCGGCTGCATCAACTGAAATGTCAGCATGGCTACTGGTTCCACCGGTGCCTGAGATATCTTCAAATACCACAGTACTTCCGCCGGTTGCCAAATCATCAATTTTATTAATTCCGTTCCAGGGGGGGCCACTAGCGCCATTGGAAAAATAAATACGATCGTCTGTATTACTGGTGAGGTCATCGCCGCGGTCAATGCCAAATCCAATTGGTCTTCCGTCTCCGGTATCAAAACCAACCGGAATCGTCCAAAGACGGTCTGTTCGGCTTACAGGAAGCGCACCCGAAATATCGTATTTCTCAACAGCAAGACCGGGACCAGTGCCAGTTACTGGAGTGCCCCTTCGCTGGGTGACATACATATACCCGCTGTCATCGATTACAATATCGCGAATGAATACATCATTAGTATCGCCACCGGTAGTATCAGGTTCAAATTCTGCTACAACCTCGAAATTGGCGGCGTCAAAGGTATCGGCTTCACCAATGGTGAAGCGTACAACCGTGCTGTCTAAACCCCAGTAAACAGTCCTGTTTGCACCGGTCCCAACTACATCAATACCCAGGCCCTTTTTACTGGAATCATCAGAAGTTGCGATCACTTTCAAGGATGCGGGATCAAGGTCTGGGGCAAATCGGTAAATCTTGTTTAAAGGATCCAATCGATCGGAATAGTATAAGTTACCGTCATCATCACTGGTGATCATGTAAAGTCGGCCGCTACCGCCATGATCACGAACATCAAACGGAGAAAAACGACTTAAATTTGGCTCAACTTGTTCAAAGCCTGTTCCATCAGCAAAAAAATTAAGTGGACCACGCTTCAAGCCACCGCCGCCGCCATTGCCGCCAATGGGGTGACCAAAATTTGGCGCGGCAGGATTTCTAATAGTGGTACCAGCACGTGTATATATCACGGTTCCGGATTTGGCATAGACAACATCATACCCTGTGTGGCCAACTGCATCAGTAGCGGTGACGGTAAAAGTATAGTCACCTTCTGGAACAGGATTCCCGGCGTTGTCTACTCCAGCCCAGACCACGACACTTTCACCTTGGGGCTGAGGTCCGGTAACAACAGTAGCTACTACTGCGCTACTCGCGTCAGTGACTGTGATGGTAACGGAAGTTGCGTTTTCATTTAGTCGAAATTGAATACCTACACCGGGAGTATCGTCGTTCAATTCTCCATCAAACGCCGAGCCATCTGGATTGACAACTTTAATATCTGACGCAAAGACATTTGCATAAACGTCGGTTGATGAGCATAAAAACACAAGCGCTAATGTACAAACTATGACCCCTAAAATAGTCAACTTGTTATTCATAAAACTACCTCCTGCATTCAGTTGTTAATAACCCTTTGAATTAAGATAATGAGAAGAAATTAATTCTGTTGTTGTGCTCACCTCCTTCCTGTGTGATATTTTGTGAATGGTAATTATTGGAACGTATATATATGATACTTAAAGAATTATACAATGTCAAGAGAAATAACTATATTTTAACATATCTAATATCTTATAGTAAGAGAGACAAATTTGACATTCTTTAGTCTGCCAAAATCAGCCCATGCAAAATCGAGTTTAAGGTTAGTGCCGACAGCATCATATCGTAAGCCAGCACCGAATGTGGCGCCTTGTTCACTATTGTCCATAAGGAGATTTTTATATCCTCCTCGCAAAAAGAGGATGTTTTTTAGTCCAATTTCAACGCCACTATTTATATATTCTGTATTATCATTTGGGTGCGAGCCGTCTACTGCTATCATTATTGTGAGGTCTTGATTTTCCACAGCTTTATATGATAATCCAAATCGCAAATTCAGTGGTATTTCAAAACTTTCCAAACGATATTTAGATGGAACTTGATCCACAGAGCCCTCTTCAATCAGTGGATCGTCATTAAAGAAAACGTCCCGTCCATCTAATCGCATTTTTGTGCCAAAATTGGTTATGGCTGCTCCCAAAGTGAGGTTTTTGAAGGGAGTGGAATAAATCACACCGATATCAAATGCAGCGCCTCGCGCGGTTTCATTCCATAAACTTTCCTGGATAAATTTACCAGTGAATCCAATTGAAAATCGATCTGTCAGGTTTTTAGCATACGTAACGCCCAAGGAAATGCCACTATAATTCCAAACCTGGCCGGTTCCTTCAGGCGCAAAGATTGTTCGTACTTTTTGCTCAGGTGTTCTGAATGAAATGACCTGAACTCCAAAAGAACCAAAATCAGATGCATTTAAGGAAAACGCAGCAAAATCATATTGTGTATCAGCTAACCATTCTGCATGATTAAAGGTCGCTTCACCGTTCCCGCCAATAAGCGCTACACCTGCTGGATTCCAGTAAGCTGAATTTATGTCATTTGCAAATGCAGTGTAAGCTCCACCCATTCCAATTGCTCTGGCTCCTGCACCAATCTTCAGAAATTGCGCAACAGTTGTCCCCACTTTTGAAGTAGAGCGAAACGATTGCGCATAAGTAAAATTAGCACTAAACAACAAAGCTGAAATAAGTAAGATAATATTTAATTTTTTCATAACACAATTCTCACTTGAATATTTATTTGTTAGATATGTCATTATTTGATTATTGCAAACCTACCAATTTTCGTTCCAATTCCGGGTGCATCGACATGAAATATGTAAACACCATAAGCGATTTTTTGTGCTTCAAATGTTAACAAGTCCCAAACCGCAAAATCCCGAACATCATCTTTTTCTATCGTATCAACTAATTCCCCGGTGATTGTATAAATTCTTATAGTACATTGCCTGGGTAAATTCCTGAATTCCAGCCGGCGGTCATCGCGCTGACCTGATATTGGAGCTGAAATTTCTGATGCGGCATAAGCATGGTAGGGGTCCGGAACTACATAAACATCTTTAAGTGCATCGCGTGATACTTGATTGTCAAAGGTCACACCTACGGAAGTAAAGGAATACTTGTCTCCGGTTTCAAATGGTTTGTTTGAAAAAATTAAAAATACATCGTCATCACCTGGATAAACAGGATCATCATAAGTAATGAGAGAATCCGCTGTACCATCTGCTGTCTTTGTCGTATCACTTGGTGGTGCAAATTTTAATTCATACATAGTATCAGTGGGTCGTTGAGCATCAGGTCTAATCAGGACGATGGTTTCCTGGTGATCCCATCGTTTGTTTCTCAGGCTTGGTGTAGTTTCATTGATAAAAAAGTCAATTTGTAGACCGGTTGTTATGTCAAATATCTTAAAAGGTGCATTTACGTTTGTAATCTGGCTGGTGTCGGCTGGTGAAATAAGGTCACCATTTTCAGTAGTATCATAATCAACAAAATGCATTTCAAAATCAGAAGGGAAAGGTTTTGAATTACCAACACTTGCATTTCTTAATCTTTCTACGACAAAATTTGAGTTGCTCTCATTTATTTTGAAGCCACTGCGAGCTGGATTAAGCCCGGTTTCTTCGTCTTGTGCAAAAACACGGATTCCATTAAATACCGGATTATTGTCTTCGTTATTTAATGATAGACTTTCAGCTACCGGTTTAAATTGAAACGTAATATTAAAAGACTCTCCCTTCGGTAATGAACCTGGCGTCGAGCTCCTGATTCTGCCTTCTTTCAAATTCAACTCATAATCTTCGTGAGCAACAGCAGTACCTGATGGAGTCGTCACTGTTACAGAGCCAGAGATTATATTTTTGAAGAAAATATCCACAAAAACAGTGTCTCGTGAGACAAATTGAGTAGAGTAAGCTTCGAGGTCAATCACAGAATATCCAGCTGCTACGGTTTCCGAATCTACCTGGACGTCTTCAAACAAGATTTCATACTGTTTATTATTTATTACTAAAAAGGGATCTAAAAATTCGAGACTGACTTTTCCAGTAGCGTTGCCAATTTCTCTGAACGCCAAATTTTCATCGCTTCCATCTGTCTCAGGTCCAACATAGCCTTGAGCCGGGGGGCCTGGTACAACCATGGCCGTATTAACATCGAATGAGAATGCACGAGTGAGTGGATCCCGTTGAATGGTGCGTTGACTTTCCGAGGGCGCAAGCTCCGCTTTAAGATCACCGTGATCATACGAAGATACAGCATAATAATAGGTTACTCCGTTATGAACATTATTTGAATCAACAAAACTGTGCACCAGTCCCGTATTATTACCTAAATTATAACGCACACCGCGACCGCTATATTCAATTTCTGATAAGCCAGAAAATTCGTTTATTAAATCAAATTGAGCATCTACGCCATTAACCTGTTTAAGAGGTATGGATAGAAACTGTATGCCTCTGGAGTCGGTTATGGTTTGCGTATCGTTAAAGCTAAGATCCTGGCTGCGGTAAATTTTGTATCCTTCAAAATCAAATCCTTTATGAGCAGAGTCAGGATTTGCCCGTGCTACAAATGGATCAAATGAATCTTCGGCTCTGGTGTCCCAATACAGCGTAACCTTTCCATCACCCGCGGCCGTTTTAACTATAGGCTTAAGCGGCGGTTTGGCGAAACGATAATCTGACTCAAAAACCTGCTGGGAAATTTCTGCATTTTGAAGAAGATCATCTAAATCCTGGCCTAAAAGTAAAGCTATTGAAAAGCGTTGACTTTCTCCTGGTTTTAAACTGAAAGGTCCGGAGCCGTAAATAAACACATTATCGGCTTCTTGCTCGATTTCAGGTTCAGGGTCGCCAGGCCGCTGGTTTGGGTTTGACATGAGCGACCACATCAATTCGTCATTTTTGGGCCGGTTGTTACCGCCAAAGAGAGTAGCATTAAAGCTGGTTAATCCAAGTTGATCTGATTCGGCAATATCTAAAAATCCAAAATTAGGTTCACCCCCCAAAAATCGCATACCTTCCAATCTCGATTCGGAAGTCGGTTCGCCTGCATCAAGAAATCCGTTATTGTTCAAATCTGCAAAAAAGCGTTGGGTTGGTCTACCGTCACCTTCACCGAAATCAGCAGTGCCCGCAATACCATCTACACCGACATCGTCGAATTCAACTTCCCAGTCGCCGTCTTCATCGCCGGACCAGTGCAGTTTGTCCTCTCCGTAAATACCAATGGGTCCAAAGATTTCTACGCCAGCATCATTGAAAGGACTCTCATCTAATAAACCATCGTTATCATTGTCAAAGCCATCAGTGATATCTCCCGGACTCTCTAAAAATCTATATCCAAAATAACCCGGAACTTTACCGCCGTCGCCGCGCCCATCGTTATCAAAAGCATAAAGCATATTTCGTGTATTAAATATAAAACTTTCATTAAACGCAGAGATAAATGCGCCATTATCATCAGAAAAATCATTGGGACCGCCGACATGGGGATCACCAAACATGCCTAAATAAACTTTGTCTAAAGTCTTGGGACTTGTATTGGTTATGGTATATACTAAAAAAACTAAATCTTCCGCCAGGGGATTGTTAAATTGAAAAATTCTGACTTGCAAATCTAATCCTAAACCTCGCTTTGTTGAATCCTCAGGAAAAGGATAATATTCAAATTCAGCGTTATTAAAATCATCCATTACATAAAAAACCTCCTCATCAGGAGATGTCGCATCATCACCCAAAAAGGCCGGCCACACATACCGACCTAAAGTTGCGTTATACCATTGTTCCGGCCAACTATCAGGTTTTCCATCCAAATCTCCGTCTAAATCTGAAAAAGTCGCTACCTCATTTGAATTGGGATCTGAGAATCCAACTCTTGGCAGCCAACCCCATTTGTTTGTTGTACCGGGTTGATAATCTCCATCAGCAAAACTAATAAAACCATCGTCCACAATATGTATCATGCTATCTGGCTGGAATGCATGGGGAACTTCAACCGCGACTAAAGGACCAAATTCATAAGCGTAACCCAGCCGGTTAGCGCCTTTTGGCCAGACCAAATCAGCATCAGGGATGTCTGCGTCTGGTGTTGAGATTGAGCCCTGATTGGTTAACAGTACCCTAATTTGATTCCCTGTGATGATCGTTTCTTTGAGGACTTCATGCTCAGTATCTTCCTGTAAAGTTTTGAGCAACTCTTTTCGAAGATCTTGCATCAATTGTATTCGTTCACTTTTAGGCAATTTTTTTAGTCTATTATATTTTTCCAGATCCTGGCCAAACAAAAGTGATCCAGTATATAATATGCCAATAAACGTTAAAAGGGTGAATATTGAAAGTTTTCTCCTCATTTCTTTATTCCTCTTAAGTAATATTTTTGTGTCAAATCAAACTAATTAAAAATTGAATGTCATGCCCCAGCGAATTTCCCTGGGCGGGGCCAACCAATCCTCTCTTTGATAAAAATCATCAAGAAATTGAATTGGAAATAGATTATCAGCATCAGCGTTAATTCTGTGTCTTAAATTATTGAACAGGTTTGGATTGGTTGATTCCGCTAATGAGGTTAATGAGCGTCCAGTGTTAGTATGCACAAATCTTTCGGTTAAAGTATCGAATGCATTTTCTATTTGCATGAATACTGAGAATTTATAGCGTCCGGCTTTAAAATATTTTTCGATTTTTAAATCCACATTAGTATTAAGTGGACGGCGCGCGCTGTTTTCGGCAAATTGCACATCCTGCACTGAAGTAGGAAGACTTGGTGTATAGGGTGTGCCGGTCCAAATACTGCCTATGGTGCTAAATGACCAATTATTAGTTTTACTTAATGTCATGGTAGCATTAATTGTGTGTGCTCTGTCGTGATCTAATGGTACGAACTCTTGTTCCGTATCACGACCTGAGCGAGTGTCAAAGGCAAGTTTTAAGGCGTCATCAAAAGCTCCTTCTGCGACTCCGTATGTATAATCCAAAGTGGCAGAAAAGATGCTTCCGGGGCTTTTTCTTTTAAGTAGTGCAAATGTAAATCCCTTAACATTGGCATAACTTATATTAGTGATTACATTAAAATCTTTTGTAGCCGCCACTTCGCCCGCATAGACTCGTCGAGTCTGGGTAAGATTAGATACATCTTTATAGAAAATAGTGAGGTCCGCTTTGAAATTATCACTAAGTTGTTGCTGCAGGCCCATCTCATACTGAATACTCCTCTGTGGTTCCAGGTTCGCATTTCCAAAAGTCGGCACCTGATTGAAATCGAAATCTTCAAATCTTGGATTTTGATAAATTTGTGTGAATGGTGGATATTGATAAAAATGTCCATAAGAAAAGCGAATTACACCGCTTTCTGTAATTGGAAAACTTAAGCTTATTCGTGGAGCAAGCCGGTGTTTTGGCTTGGCGTCCGCTAAGTTTTCCGCTTTCGCCACTCCATCATCGACGGTTCCGGAAAGATCGGGATTGTATACAGTTCTCGTAGCTAAATATTCATATCTTGCACCAATATTTAAGATAAAAGATCTCGCAAGTTCTATTTTATCTAAGAAATACACAGCCCCTTGAATTGGGTTCCGTACATAAGATTGCGGGCTGGTAAATTCAGGATTGTCTTCTACTCGAGGAATAATGGGACCACTACCTCCAAAGTCCGCTCTTTGTATAATATCATAAAGCAGGGTGAATGAATCCCGTTCCAAACGATGATGCTGGAATTCAGCTCCGAACTTAAATTCATGAGCAGGATGCACTTGGCTAACTACATCAATTTTTACTATCTGGGATCGGGTTTTGCTACTGGAACGAGCAAGGTCTGTACCGCCGGCTAAATAAGTATCGGTCGGTGGAATAATGTTATTGGTCAGCAAACTACCAAAACTGGCTACATATCCTGGATCGAGAGGATCCTTAAAGGCATAGGAACGAGAATGTGTCAAGCCTAAGCCCATTTTTAATGTGTAAAACGTCTTATTGCTTAAAGTGTGAGTTATACCAATTGACTGGTTGGTAGCATTACTGTAGCTCTTAGCCCGACCATCAGGATTGAAACGGAAGCGACGAAAAGATGACCGAGGAAAGCGTTCGCCGTCATCCAAAACCAAATCGTACGTAATTTTAAACTTTGTAAATGGTTGCCACGATAGTTTAGTGGTTAAATTCAAGTTTTCTCTGGTAACCATGGGAACTACTTCACGGTCACCGTCCGCCTGAAAGCGTTCACCAGAATCGCCAAAAGGATCAATAATAAAACTATCTTCAGCAATAAACAGGATTTCTTCCGGGTCGTACACTCGAACACCAAAAAGATGGCCATTGTCATCCTGTCGCACTCCTGAAATGAAAAAAGTCACATTTTTCCCAAGAACAGGTACAGGTCCGCCGAAGGTCCATTCCATACGTCTGTTGTTGAACACATCGATATCATCAATATTAAAAAAGACATCATCGTGGGTGCTAAAATTGCCGCCTGTCCAGAATTTTAAACTGCCATGATAATCAGGACCGCCATCTTTCGTTACAAAGTTGATTACGCCGCTTAGAGCATTGCCATATTCTGCACTAAAAGTACCGGCCGAGACCGAAACTTCTTCGATTGCATTTGTGGCCAATCCAACACCTTGAAGGTTACTAAAAGGATTATTGATAGAAATTCCATTGATATGATAAGCAATTTCATTTGAACGGCCGCCTCGAATATGGAGGGCGCCAGAGTTATCCTGAGTAACCCCCGCTTGCAGACTAATTACATCGCGAATTTGATCGACTGGGAGTTGTTCGATGGTTTCCGCGGTAACGGCAACCAGAGTGTTAGTTAAGTCCTGCCGTACTAAAGGGTTACGCTCACCATAAATCTCAATAGCAGCCATTTCTACCGCGCTTTGTGTAAGTGGTTGCTCAACACGTGTGGTGAAATCCACGTTGACCCGAATATCTTTGACGAGCACGGTTTGATAACCAATGAAAGAGATTTTTAATGTGTAAAATCCCGGAGGTACGTTCAGGATTACAAAATCACCGTTAATGTCTGCAGCAGCCCCTAAAGCAGTCCCTTCAATCTGGACATTTGTTCCTGGCAGGCCTTCATCTGTACCGGCGTCAGTTATGCGTCCGGCAATTTTGCCGGTGGTTCCAGAAAAAACAGGAAGAACATCAGTTAGATTGAGAGTTAAAATCAATAATATCCATGCGAATCTGCGCATATTCAATACCTCATAAAATATTTGATAATAAAAATTAAATTGCATTTTGGTAAGGCAAAGATAAACGAAATATAAACGATCTGAAATTTGTTGTCAAGTAAAATTAAATTTAGTATGCAAAAAAGGTAAAAAAGTATGAGATTTTAAAAAAATCTTGACATTGTGGGGTGAATTTGTTAACTATAACCGAATTGAAATTTAAGTATAAACAATTCACCCATTATAAATGCATTTTATAATGGCAGAACAGATATTCAATATAATAAATTCCCAAAAATCATATTTTCTTATTTTCATCTAATTAGAATCACATAATCTAAAGTTTTAA
>CAZIKB010000120.1:0-19303 GCA_964539665.1 uncultured Cytophagia bacterium | reverse complement strand
CGTGCCGGATTGTCCGGCTTGCCTATATTAGCTTTGCTTGGCGCACTCATGACAAACCTCCTTTTTTTCGATAAAATATCGAATAATCCACGTAAAATGTAAGATATATTTCTACAGGTCTCTTTTGTCTATCGTTCCATATTTTACGTTTCATCTTAATAATCACAGTGAACAAGCAAAGTGAACCACCATCAAATTCAGTCACTAAAAATACTTTTCAGTACGTTTCCGGCTTCCATTATTTTATCAATCAATTTGATCGGTATTTTCTTTTCCTTGGCAATATTACTAAAAAATTTATCTTCGTCTCCACCTTTGACAATGATTAGATAATCTGCATTTTCTGCAGTTAATTTATTGAACTCATCGGACAATTTGCCGCGGCGCGCTTTTCCACCCACATGCATGATAATGATATTTTTCTTTTGTTTTTTCGCTTCATCTATTAATGATTTTATCCTTTTGATTTCCTGCTGCTTATCAGATTTTGCAGCGCCTAATCCTTTAGTGCTGCCGCCGCTGACTAATACCAGCGTAGCCTGATCTTTCAACTTTTCCGGAGTTGCAGCTTTATCAACAGTAAATTTTAAGTTCGCTTTTTGAGCGAGAATTTTTACCATTAATATATCAGCGCTTTGACCAGCCGAAGAAATTAACATTGGTTGTTTACTTTTAAAATCGACCGCGAAACACTGAGTCGCAAAAATTAATATTGTCGCCACCACAAAAAATTGTCTGGTTTTCATCTGAACCTCCTAAATAATTGCTGGTTATTGATTAATTAAACATAAGTTGTCGGTGGTTAGTTTTTGTTTGAATTATAAAATAGTATGGTTAATATAAAAATTCACCCACCCCTTGCTCTTGCATTTTTTGAAAATCAGGGATGTTCTCTACGATTATTGATTTTTCTGGATTGTAATTATTCCAAATTTCTAATATTTTTTGAATCGTCGCTAAATGGCGCCCAACTCTTTCTTTCATGGGGATGCCATTTTCAGGGTACTTAACACTTAATAATCCATGTTGTTCCGCTTCAAGATAAAACCGATCCTTTCCCGTAATAACTTTTTCATCACTTTTATTACCATGATATCGACCGTGTATGGTGCTTGCTGTTTCCATGAGAATTGCCGGAATTTGCAAATGATCTCCCCATTCGCGATGGGATAATCCCCGAAAATTTTCCGGCGATTGTTCCAAATTAAATTCAAATCCTTCCATCTGTAAATATAACGCTGCTTCTCCCGCCAGATCAAATGCCAAAGGATGTGTAACAATTGCATTAACCACCGGGTATTCCAATGAAGCTTCATGGATATCTAAGGCCAAACAAACCGATTCCTTTCTCATCAACTGCATAATGGCATAAGTAACTCTTTCAGTTAATGAACCATCCGGGCGACCAGGATAAGCGCGGTTCAAATTCCGGGTTTCAGCGCTTGATAAATTCTGTCCGGATGGAAAATGACGGTAGACTTCAGGATCAGGCCATTGATCAATGGGATTGGTACTTCGCGATCCATAACGAAACCATCGTTTCCCACTTTTTGTTTTGAAATAAAATCGTTGCGGATTGCCTTCTTGTGGGTCACTGTGTGTAAAACCGCTGTTATTTGCACGTGGAATTATTATTATCCTGCCAGTGGTAATTTTTAAATATTCTATTAAGCAAACGGCTGTGATATTACTGGCGGGTTCATCAGGATGAGTTCCTCCTAATATGAGTATCGTTCCACCTGGTTCGTTACCCTCGAATAAATAGACCGGAGTATCGCCACGTGTATTTTTTATCCCTTCAAAATAATAACTCAAGTTTTTGATTTCTGTACAACTTTCACTTGGGTAATATTTTTCGGCCTCTCTCATCGATAGAAAAGAACGAGTTGAAAAATAAGATAAAATCAAACTCAACAAGATAATAAATACTGCTAAAATTGTGTGACGCTTCATTAGTTAACCTATTTTATTAGAAAAACTCTCAACAGAAACGGCATAAGCACTATTAAGTGAGTCAATTGTTTCTTCCAGTTTTTTTCATCGAAAAGATCGATGACGGTAAATATTAGAAATATTGCTGTGATAATGATGTAGATTATTTTGAGCATTGCTTATCCTTTACATTTTAATAGAACACGGATTGAGCGGATTAAACGGATAAAGATATTAGTCATTTTCCATCTTTTTTAAATGATTGTGGAAAATTTTTCTTTTAAATTTAGGTTCTTTTCCAAAATTGAAAAGTAAACCAACTTCAATTTTTGTGGCTCTTAAGTAATTCGTTAATTGTGCTTCATGTTCTTCTGAAAGTTCTTTTGCTGCCTTCAATTCAATAATGACCAGATCTTCAACCAACAAATCTGTAAAGTAATCCCCGACTTCTGATGAATCATAATACACTTTGATATTTTTTTGCTGATTAACTTTTAATCCAAACTTGCGAATTTCAATTGCCATTGCATTCTCGTAAACCTTTTCAAGAAATCCATATCCAAGTGTATTATAAACTTTATAATAGGCATTGATTATTTTTTCTGTAATATCTTCGTGTAACATCTTTCACCCTCCTTTACAAAATCCGTTCTAATCTGTCCAATCCGTTAAATCTGTGTTCTACAACATATTATAAAATCAAAAATTTCGCCAACACATTCGCTAACAAAATCATCCCAATCCCATAAAGCGCAGTAATAAAAGCATAGGGTAAACAACTTTTCAAAATACGAAAATAATTCGACTCACCAACAACCTGCGCTGCAAAAATACCAGCCAGAGCAGTTGGCGGCATCAGGTCGCCGAGACTGGCAATTAGCGTTAATCCTGAAGCAACAATAATTTCGTTTTTACCCAACAAGGCCAGCAAAAATGGAACACCTAAAACATACGAAGCGCCATAAGATGAAATAGCGCCGAAAATCGGTAGACTGACCACAATTCCCACATACAACCAAAATGACGGTAATTGCACAGTTTTCACAATGAGAAAGCCACGGACACCAGTGAGAGTCATAATCTGAATAAAAATACCTATTCCAACTAAAATCCCCATTACAGGCATGGCATTTTTAATTGCTCTTTTAGTAACTTGGAAATAGTTAAAAGGTTTTCCTGATTTGAAAGCTGAAAGACAGCAAATGGCAAAGATGAGCGGCATACCCAGGGTAGTAAATTTACCAGGAATGAGCCTGGTTGCCAGCATAAAAATTATCAGAATTAATATTGGAAGAAACAATCGCAGGCCATGTTTTTCAAATTGTGATTCTGGCAAGTCTTTTTTTATCTTTTCAATATTTACGGATTTTACATAACGATATCCAATAGAAGTAGTGGTAATTATGGCTAATGGTAGTGAAGCAAATAACAGTGGCAACTCAAATCCGATATAAGGCATATCAACGCCACCGCCGATGATCATTACCGGAACATTGATTGGTGGGGCGATCATTCCATACAGAGCTGACATGGCGATAATACTGCCAGTCTGAATGCGCGGAATTCCGAGGTGCATCAAAGCTGGCGCGACGATGGCGCCGGTGGTTAAAACTGCGGCTGTTGATAAACCAGTGATCATGCCCGGAAACATGATGAATAAAGTAATTAACGAAAGCATCCAAAACGGACGATTGTGAAGATAAACAATGATCACCCGACTGATCTCTCCCAATGCACCGGTTTCTTTGATGATCTCCATGAAGATCATCGCTGAAGTAATAATCAAAATCGGATCGAGATAAGCGAACGTTCCTTCAACCAAATGGCGCAGGGGAAAACCGTAACCAGCAGCCAATGCGCCAATAATTGAAGAAAGTGTCAGGGAAACACCAATGGGAAATTTGCCAAGAAATACGGCAAGTGCGAAGCTTGTTAACATGATTAAGAGAACATAAAATTCGAGTGGCACAGATGGCTCCCTGTATTTTAATTTTGATATTCAGAACGAAATTCTTATAAGATTTAAGGAGTTTTTAAATTTGCAAAATTCCAATCCCCAAAAGCTAAAATTCTTAATAAATTCCACGCACCAATATCCAAATAAATATTTTGCTTTGCGTTCCTCGCGGCTTTGAGTGAGAATAAAAACTATCCTATTAACCTAAAATTCAACCAAACTACTATCAAATTTTGCATCAAATAAATCGGGATCGTATTTATGATTCTTTGCTGCCTCCGCAGTTTTGGGAGAAATGTTTTCAACTAATTTCCCCAAAGACGCTAATTTTGCTTCAGTTATTTTTGTTTTAGAAACCACTTCTACGGTTACATCAGTTTCAGGATAGCGATTTTGATATTGTGGTTTAAAAATAAAATCGTTCATTACTGGATTCGGATTGATTATTTTTATATCCGGGTACCCTGCTTCTTTAAAAGCATTTTCGAATTGTTCCATTGAATACCCATAATGTGTGCAATTGAGACTGCCAAAAACAGGGGCGTCAGGATTAGTTATTTTTTCAAGCGCTTGTGAGACATATTCGGAAATTAATAATGTCGTCATTTCGCTATCAGCACCTTCTTCAATATAATCTGCTAACATGAAACAAGGCAAACCGACGATATTTTCCTTTTCATAGCCACGCTCGATCAACATGTTTTTATGGGAATTGACGTCTATCGTGGTCTGTGTTGCAAAAATGATTGCGCTGGCGTCAGGATTGTCGTCAAATTGTTCAGCGATTAATTCGACACCAGTTTCAACAATTCCTAAAACAGGTGTTTTTGTATTTATTGCAAAAGGCGTTTGATCATAAAGTACCGACAACGTGTTGCAGGCGATCAATATTAGATCCGGGTGATATCTTTCTTCCATTGCTTCCAAGACGATGTTAAAAATTCGCACTTTTTCAACATCGGATGGAAGGAAGTTATAACCGCTCCCGGGATGGAACAGGGCATTAAAAAACACGATTCTAACTTTTTCAAAAAGACCACTCTTTGGTAGCCGGGCTGCCAGATCCGCGGCGACGGATAGACCTCCTAAACCGGAGTCCGTTACTAAAATGGTGACTTCTTTTTTATCAAATAAATTATTTAACTGCTTTTCTGTATTATTTTTCGGGTTACAATTAATAAAGACAGTTAAAATAATTATAAAATGTGCAATAGATTTCACGATAAATTTCCTGTGGCAAACGCTTGGTCTAACATAAAGGAATTAATCCGCAGAGGAGTCATTTTCATATTTAAACAGTTTTCAAGCCAACTAAAATTGTTTCGGCAAAAAAAGCACCAAGAACTGTGGATAAAATTCTGTTCCAAGATACCGCTTGGGGATTCGATACAACCGATGTATTCAAATTTTGATTATGAAAATTATCTATTTTGTTAATAAAATAAAATTTAACATCTTAGTCAATTAAAACTTTTTGCAAATAGGCGTACCTACCTCTCCCCACAAAACGCCTATTCTAATTTTTAAAGAACTGCTCAAATTTACCAAATCCCTGTTGACCAACTTTCAACTGGTATATGACTATGCTGCCAATTATAAGCTGTATTAAAAATAAGCCATACTGTTGTATTAGAAAATCCTGACAAATCCCAGGTTATTGTTTTTGCTGATGTTACATTTCCAGGTGGATTTAATGGGCAAAAGGGTACTCAAAGCCCTCTTATTTATGTAGGATAAATAATCAACGAAGAAACAAATTTCCCAAATTATCTTATGATAACTTTTAATACATCCACCACGGCATCACCGCATTCCCATGTATTTGCTTTGCCACCCATATCTGGAGTATGAATTGTCCCTTCTTTCAGGACAATTTCAATTGCATTAATAATATAAGCGGCTGCTTCAGATTGTTCCAGATGCTCCATCATCATTGCAGCCGACCAGATTGTTGCAATAGGATTGGCGATCTTTTTACCGGCAATATCCGGAGCAGAACCATGAACGGATTCAAACATTGAAGGATATTCATGTACAGGAATAATATTAGCAGATGCGGCAATTCCGATAGTACCCACAACTGCCTGGCTAAGTCAGATAAAATGTCGCCAAAAAGATTTGAACCGACTACAAATCGCTAAAGGTGCGACAAATCCACACCTGCTGTTAATTTTCTTAATCATGCTCTTCTTCCTGAACTCGTTTTAATTGACCTCCATAGTTGCTAAAACACCTTTTAAATAACCAAAAGACGCTATCGCTTATGGTAATGTGGATCGCTGAAAATTAAGAATCGTTTCCAGGTTCCTCCTTGATTGAATCCCCATGCCTGCTTCTTTCCTGGATAAGACGTTTACGGTTGGTGCTTATAAAATACACGGCCGAAGCAGCGATAACCAAAACGATAATCGCTCCTACGTTCACTACTCCTTTTTCCACATGCCAAACAATCCAATATCCGATAGCTCCGGGCAATAACGCATAATAGACAAAAGGAATCAGGGTTTTGCGAATAACATCTCCTTCTTTGCCCACCAATCCCACAACGGCGGAAGCGGCTACCACATTGTGGACACAAATTATATTTCCTGCTGCCCCTCCCACGGCCTGCAACGCCACGATCCAGGTTGGATCCACCCCAATTCTCATACCCACGTCGAATTGGAACAGAGAAAAAGTCATATTACTGACCGTGTTGCTTCCTGCGACCGCAGCGCCAAAGCCGCCGATGAACGTGGAAAACAACGGCCAAGCCGCACCGGCTAAATTGGCGATGCCTTCTGCCAACGCAATCGGCATTTTATTAAAACCTGCCTCCCCTCCACCGGAATTGATAAATACCTGAACCATAGGAACCGTGAAGATCAGAGCCACCGATGCCGCCACCATGGTGCGTGCCGATTTCCTCCAGGCAACCTGGTAATCCTTCCCTTTCATCTGATGTAAAAAATAAGTGATGAGGGATACCACGATAAATATCGTGCCTGGCAAATAAAGAGGTTGGACACTGGCGGCAATTTCAGTGTCGAAGATTTTGTTGAATTCTATATTCACACTTTTCAGCCACCCTCCGATGGGCAATGCCCGAAGTCGGGTCAATATCAGAAGCAAGGCAACTAAAAAATAAGGGATCCACGCTTTTAGCATGCTCAACTTCCCGCTGTGATGGCCAATATCCCTGGTTTCGATGCTTCCTGTCCACTCGGGATCCCATTGCTCCCGATCGGGAAAATCCCAACAATCCTTCCTGTCAGGCATCAAAAAGCCTTTCCTGGCCATCGTCACGACGATCGCCAGTCCTATTAACCCGCCAAAGATCGAAGGAAACTCAGGTCCCAGCAATTTGGCTACGATCAGGTAAGGGATCGTCATGGATACAGAGGCGAACAAGGCAAACTTCCAAACCTGCAGGCCTTCGGAAAATGATTTATTTTTGCCGTAAAATCGAGTCATGACCGCCACCACGAACAATGGAATCAGGAGGCCTGCAATCGCATGAAGTAAAGCCACCTTGGCGCCCACCAAGGCCAGAAGCTGTTCCCAATCCAAACCGGATAATTGACCTCCGGTCAGAGCATGTAGTCGTTCCAAATCAAAACCTTCTACGGTGGCGAAAGTCTCAATTGGTCTGAGTCCGCCTAATCCCGAATTGACCCCCACCAAAATGGGAGTGCCTGCCGCCCCAAAAGAAACCGGAGTGCTTTGAATAATCATTCCAGCAACCACTGCCGCCATTCCAGGAAAACCCAATCCCACCAACAAAGGAACCGCGACCGCGGCCGGCGTTCCAAACCCGGCGGAACCTTCAATAAACGACCCGAACAACCAAGCTATTATGATCACCTGAATTCGCCGGTCAGGAGTGATGTCGGTAAAACCTTTTCGAATCGTTCTTAAGGCACCGCTTTCCTGCAGAGTGTTCAGCAATAATATCGCTCCAAAAATAATGTACAAAAGAGTCGCCGCGACTACCAATCCTTTGATCGATGCGGCCGCTACTTGAGCCCCTGAAACTTCCCAAACGAACAAGGCTAAAAGGACGGCAGTTGCATAAGAAATAGGCATGGCCTTGCTTGCCGGCCAACGAAGTATCACTAAAAATAGACCCACCGTCGCAATCGGCAATAATGAAAGTATGGCTTGTAATCCAATAGACATGGAAGGCTCCCTTGCTGTTAGATGTTTATTGCTTTTCCGCTGCGACCCATATGGCCGCAACACTATTTCACGATAAAGTATTAAAACTTCTTGCCATCGATTTCACCCAGATACACCCCGGCATAAGAGGCAACCGTAATTCCATGATGATGGATGATCTGATTTTTTAAATCAATAAATAAGCAAGTGCTTATTTAATAAATCATTTCTAATCAAAATATAGGAGAAATGGCTATGCATAGATAGCCATTTGAATCCGTATTACACTCATATTCGCTGATGTCGAGAGGCTGGAATAACTACTCTTCTGCAAACTTATTTGCATACAAACACTGGCATTTTTAATCACTTCGGACAGAAGATGCAAGCTGCCAGTCTTATACTGATAATTAAGTACGCCAGGAGGGACTCGAACCCACAGCCTTCGGCTCCGGAGGCCGACGCTCTATCCAATTGAGCTACTGGCGCAAATTTGTTTAGCTGCTTTTACGGTATTATTAATTAACATGGCAATCGTCATCGGACCGACTCCGCCAGGAACCGGACTTATTGCCCCGGCGCGTTCTGATACAGATGTAAATTCAACATCTCCAACAATTCGATATCCTTTCTCTGCAGCAGAATCTTCAACACGATTAACGCCGACATCAATCACGATTACCCCGGGTTTAACCATATCCCCAGTTATTACCTCGGGTCTCCCAATGGCGGCAATCAGAATGTCTGCCTGCCTGGTAAAATAGCTTAACTCTTTAGTTCCGGTGTGACAAACAGTGACGGTGGAATTCGCCCCGGCCTTTTTTTGAATCAAAATAGATGATAATGGCAGCCCGACTAAATTACTCCGTCCAACTATTACTACATGTTTGCCATCAGGTTCAATGTTGCTTCTTAATAGCATTTGATGAATCCCGAGTGGAGTGCAAGGAATAAAAGTATCTAGTCCGGTTACAAGTTTTCCCCGATTAATCGGGTGGAATCCATCTACATCTTTAACTGGAGATATTGTATTGATTACCAGGTTTTCATCGATATGTCCAGGTAACGGCAATTGAACAAGAATAGCATGAACGTCTTTATCAGTATTAAGTTTTTTGATGATACTGACCAATTCCGATTCACTTGTATCGTAACTCAGATTTATGGTCTGCGAATTTATTCCAAGCTCACTGCAAGCTTTGGTTTTCATTCTGACATATATTTGAGACGCTGGATCCTCTCCAACTAAAATAACTGTCAGTCCCGGGACACAACCTTTATCTTTGAGCTTTTCAATATTTGCGCGAAGTGACTCTTTAATTTCAGCAGCGATTTTTTTACCGTCGATGAGCAGAGGTGTCATATTTTTATTATTTTTAAGGTAAATTTATTCTTTGAATTTTATTTGCTTTACCAGTACTTTTTTCTATTGAAATCACGACAGCGCATAATTTCAATTCATCTTCAGCAGTTTTATATCGTATAGGTGTTTGATGAAGAAAACGATTGATTGCAATTTCTTTTCTCAAGCCTAACACGGAATCCATAGGTCCAGTCATGCCAACATCAGTAATATATGCTGTTCCCTCAGGTAAAATCCTTTCATCCGCAGTTTGAATATGAGTATGGGTTCCAACTAAAGCGCTCACTTTTCCGTCTAAATACCAGCCCATAGCTATTTTTTCTGCAGTTGCTTCAGCATGAAAATCTACAATAATTATATTAGTGTTCTTTTGTAGTTTTCTTACTTCAGATAATCCTCTTTTGAAAGGACAATCGATCGCATACAAGAATGTACGGCCTTGAAGATTCATTACCGCAATCTTAATGTCCTCATCAATTTCAATTATAGTGGAGCCCCGGCCATAATTCCCATCTGGATAATTTAATGGACGGAGAATTCTCTCATTATTCTGTAAGTACTCATAAATATCCCGGTTATACCATATATGATTGCCGCTTGTAATGACGTCTATCCCCAGGTTAAAATAATGTCGGGCAATTTTTTGTGTCAGCCCTTTCCCGTTACACCCATTCTCGCCATTTGCAATGCAAAAATCAATTTTATGATTTTCTCTCAATCCAGGAACTAATTTTGATGCAATTTCTAACCCTGGTTTTCCAACAATATCAGCAATAAACAATACCTGGATTTCTTTGTTCTTATTCAACCTATAATTCACTTAAACTGAAATAAATTTTTTTATATAATTAAAATTAATAATAAATCAAGATAAGTATCAATGATTATTATTTTGCGAAATCAATTGATCTATATTCACGAATAACTGAAACTTTGATTTGACCCGGATATTCCAATTTTTCATTAATTTTTTGAACGATATCATTCGCTAAAATCTGAGCTTTTGTATCATCAATAATGGTGTGTTCTACTATCACCCGTATTTCTCTGCCTGCTTGAATAGCATAGGCTTTCATTACGCCAGGAAATGTGCATGCAATTTGTTCCATGGCATGCATTCGTTTTATATAATTTTCAAGCATTTCTTTTTGCGCACCTGGTCGTGAAACAGATATTGCATCGGCAATTTGAATTAATATTGTTATTGGTGATATAATTATGACATCATTAGTAGGTGATTGAGCTGAAATTGCATTTTGCACTATTTCGCCTTCACCAAACTTTTTTACAATCTCAAGCCCAATATCATGAAAAGAGGCATCACTGTATTCTTCTGAAGTTTTACCAATATCATGCAGTATCCCTGCCCTTTTAGCCAACGAAGAATCCAGACCTAACTGTAATGCCATTTGCCCGGCAAGCATTGCTACCTCTTTGGAATGTTGCAACAAATTTTGGCCATAAGTAGTTCTGAAATATTGTTTACCTAAAAGTCGAATTAATTCGGAATGAATTCCATGCAATCCAACTTCAAGTAAAGTTTGCTCACCTATTTCATATATTTTTGTGTTAATTTCTTCGCGAGCTTTCTCAACAATTTCTTCAATTCGCCCCGGGTGTATTCGGCCGTCGAATATTAGTTTCTCCATGGCATGTCGAGCAATTTCACGGCGAATAGAATCAAATCCTGATAAAACAACAGTCTGTGGAGTATCGTCTATTAAAACTTCGATACCTGTTTCACTCTCGAATGAACGAATATTTCGTCCCTCCCGGCCAATTATTCGACCTTTCATCTCATCATCTGGGAGCGTTACAATTGAAACTGTTGTATCTACAACATGGCTAATGGCGCTTCTTTGAACCGCCTGAATAATAATTTCTCTTGCTTCCTGAATTGCAGTTTGTTTCGCTTGTTCCCGAATATCATAAATTTCCTGAGCGGTTTCCCGTTTTGCTTTTTCCAACACATTCTGCATTTGTATTTTTTTTGCTTCATCACTTGTGAGTCCAGAGATTTGCGCAAGTTTTGAGTTTTCCTCTTGAATAAGGTTTTCTAATTCAAGGTCCTTCTTTCTTAGAAATTGTTCTTTTACTGACAATTCCCTATTCAATTTATTATGTTCATGACTTTTTTTATTGAGGATATCAACCTTACGATCTAAATTGACTTCACGATTGGATAGTTGTTTTTCGAGCCTTTGGATTTCTGTTTTCTTAATTTTAGATTCTTTTTCTAATTCCTGTTTCAATTGAAACATTTCATCTTTTGCTTCTAACAGTTTTTCTTTTTTTATCGTTTCACTTTCGATTTTGGCGTCCGCAATAACTTTATCAGCAACCTCATAGGCCTTAGCAAGTTTTTTTTGTCCAAAAAATTGCCTGAGTAACCAGCCTGCTACAAATCCTAGACTTATACTAATCAATATAAAAATCCAGGCATTTATCATTAAATTCTCCAGAAATTATATAACTTCTTAAAAGTGTAATTAATTAGTGTCTTTATGCTAAATAGTTCTAAAACTGGAAATTAAAGGACTTGTGTCTTAAACAAGACTTATAAGGCGAGAATGTTACTTAGTATAATATTATTATACTAAAGATGCAGAATTTATGAAAAATAGAATTTACGCATAGCCGTCTTTTAATGTCGGTTCTAAAGAATTGGATAAAGTTTTTATTTTAATCTCAACTTGGTCGAGTAACGATTTTTTTATTTCTCTTTCTTGAAATAATTCATCAGCTATGTTCAATGCAGCTAATATCGCTACTTTTAAAGATGATTTGGCTTGCGTGTTTTGATCGATTTCTCGCATCTTCTTATCAACGTATTCAGCGACTTTTTTTATATATTCGCGGTCCGTATCTGAGTCGCTTTTAATAGGATATTCTGTGCCATAAATGTTTATCTTTAGAATATCACTTGTTTCATTCATTGATTTCTCAAATCCTTAAAAGGTATTATATTTTAAATCCTTTAAGCCTTATTTTATTACACGAATCTAAAATTCCAGTAATTCTTTAAATATCTAATTGTAGTTCATCAAGCCGAGATAGCATTTCCTCGACTTTATTTTTAATTTTATCTTCTTTCTCTTTCCCTAACGACGATTCATGATGAATTTGTTTAAAATTTTGATTTTCTTCTTTTAATT
Organism: uncultured Cytophagia bacterium; assembly: GCA_964539665.1. Taxonomy (GTDB): domain Bacteria; phylum Zhuqueibacterota; class Zhuqueibacteria; order Oceanimicrobiales; family Oceanimicrobiaceae; genus CAZIKB01. Next base: position 6,759 of record CAZIKB010000120.1, on the reverse strand, counting down.
GCTGAATCAATTGTTCTTTAGATTCACAGTCTGAACGTAGTTCCTGATTAGTTTTTAGCAATTCCTGCTTTTCTAATTTTAATTCATCGATGAGTTTGATAGCCTGATTTATTTTGCTTTCAAGTACATCTAATTGTTGTAATTCCATTTTTTAAATTTCCATTTTTTATTAAGTCCGTAGACAAGCCGAGTAATCTCTTGCAAGTGCGTCGAGTATTATATTAATTTGTGAATCGACTTCTTCTTCAGTTAGTGTTCTTTCAAACGAAAAAAAAGTCAAATTAAAAGCTAAGCTTTTGTTTTTTGATCCTATTTGTTCACCGGTAAATACATCAAAAAGTGTTACTTTTTGTAGAAAGTCCCCGCCATTTGTTTCGATTAAATGAGCGATTTTTTCTGATTCTATTGTTTGTTCTATTGTAATCGCAATGTCTCGTTTGATTGGCGGATATTTTGGAACTGTAGAATAAATTTGTTGCCAGTTTGAATTGTTAAATAAACTGGTAAAATTTAGGTCGAAAACAAATACAGCTTCTTCAATGTCAAATTTTTCTAATATTTCTTTTTTAAGTTCTCCTATTAATCCTACTGTTTCATTGTTTATTTCTATACTTAAGGCATTTTGATTAGTGAAAACGCTCTCATGAATTTTCAAATTCCATTTACGAATACGGTTTCTACGAAGTAAACATTCAACATAGCCTTTAACATCGTAAATGTCAATCGAATTTGCCTTATCTTTCCAGGAATCATTGAAAGCGTTACCTGTTACTACAGCCGTTATTTTTATGTTCTCATTAACTTGTGACTTGTCTGAATGAAATACTTTTCCTACTTCAAATAGTTTCAAATTTATATTTTTTCTATTTAGATTCCACCGAACAACATTTAATAAACCAGGAATCAAAGCAGGTCGCAATGTTGACAAATCTTCACTCAATGGATTGATTAAATGAACAATATTTTTGCCATCAGAAAATAATTCTGCCTGATGTTCATTAATAAAGCTGTAAGTTGCTACTTGAGAAAATCCCAGAGATAATAACGTATTTTCTGTGTTTTGAGTAAAAGTTTCAATTGGGTTCCTGGGAGTAAGTTGATCAATTATTGCAGAAGTATCTTCAGGAACATTCTCGAATCCATACACTCTGGCGACTTCTTCAATTAAATCGGCTTCTCTGGTAATATCGGGTCTGAACGTAGGCGCTTCGACTTCTATTTCAGCATCATTCATACTAATTATTTTAAAATCAAGACTGGTCAATATTTTTTGCATGATATCAACAGAAATTGTTACACCTAAAAGTTTTTGTACTCTTCGAGGTCTTAATTTAATTATAACCGGTTTAATTTCTGACGGATACACATCAATAACGCCTTTGGCAACTTCACCCCCCGAAAGTTCTGCAATCAGTTGAGTCGCCCTGTTTAATGCATAAAGAACTCCATTAGGATCTGTGCCTCTTTCAAAACGCCGGGATGATTCTGTTGGGCTGCCTAATTTTTTTGATGTTCGTCGAATATTAACTGGATTAAAATATGCACTTTCAAGCAATACGTTTATAGTTTCAGAAGATATTTCTGAATTTAAACCGCCCATCACACCGCCTACTGCTACTTCCCTTTCACCATCGCAAATCATCAGGCATTCAGAATTCAACGTGTGCGCTTTATCATCCAGAGTCACAAAAATTTGACCTTCAGTTGCAGTTTTTACATTGATTTCCCGGCCTTTTAGCAAATCATAATCAAATGCGTGCAGTGGTTGTCCGGTTTCCATCATCACATAATTGGTAACATCAACAATGTTGTTAATAGAACGTATTCCGACTGCTTCCAGCTTTTGCACTAACCACCAGGGAGATGGCTTGATTACAACATTTGCAATAAATCGAGCAGTATATCGCGGACATTTCTCTGGATTTAAAATATTGATTTTGATTAAATCATTTATGTTTTGGTCTGATTCTGTGATAGTTATTTCAGGTTTAGTCAGGGGAGTATTTGCAATTGCAGCAATTTCCCGGGCAATGCCAATTGCTCCAAAACAATCTGGTCTGTTAGGCGTCACATCAATATCAATTACAATTTCACCGTCACCAAGCACATCATTCAATTTTTTACCGTATTCCAGATTTGGATCAAGAACCATGATACCTTCTCTGCGGCTTGAAATACCTAATTCCGCTTCCGAACATATCATCCCTTCTGATTCAATCCCTCTGATATTGACTCGTTGAATAGTCTGCCCTATTGGCAGGTTCACTCCTTCAATTGCTACCGGTACCTTTTGTCCTTCTTCTACATTGGGCGCTCCGCACACAATTGAAAGATTACGGTTACCAATGTTCACTTCACACACCCAGAGTTTATTTGAATTTTTATGGATTTCCTTCTTTGTCACTTCTCCAACAACAATCCCCTCAAAATCCCAGTTAATAAAATCGTACGAATCAACTTCTAAACCAAGCATGGTTAATTTATTAACCAATTCTTCCGGTGGAATAGTAAAATCTGTATAAGTTTTAAGCCAGCTATAAGTAACTTTCATTCTTGCTTGATGTTCTATTAGAATTAATTAGAATTGAGCTAAAAAACGTAAATCATTTTCATAAAAATGACGAATATCATCAATCTGATATTTCATCATGGCAATTCGTTCCACTCCCATTCCCCAAGCAAATCCAGTGTAGGTTTCGTAATCATAATTTACATAATCATAGACCGCAGGATTTACCATGCCCGACCCTGAAATTTCTAGCCAGCCAGTATTTTTACAAACCCGGCATCCTTTACCACTGCATATCACACAGGAGAAGTCATAGTCTGCGCTCGGTTCAGTAAAGGGATAATAGCTGGGTCTGAATCGGATTCCTATATTAGACCCAAACATCTTTCGTGCAAATGCAAGCAATGTTCCTTTTAAATGTGAAAATGCAATGCCCTTATCAACAACCAAACCCTCAACCTGATGAAAAATAGGAGAATGACTGGCATCCGGTGTGTCCTTGCGAAAGCAGCGGCCTGGTGCAATAATTCGAATGGGCGGTTTTCTGCTCTCCATGGTTCGAATTTGAACAGGAGAAGTATGAGTTCGAAGTAAATATCCATCAGGTAAATAAAATGTGTCTTGTAAATCTCTTGCTGGATGATCAGCCGGGACATTTAATGCTTCAAAATTGTAGTACTCGGTTTCAACTTCGGGGCCGGTTTCTATACTGAAGCCCATGCTTGCAAAAATTTCCTTGATTTCATTCAGCACCTGAATCAGCGGATTTTGATAACCAATTTCCTGAAATGTACCAGGTAAGGTTAAATCAATATCATCTACCTCGATCTCTTTTGTCTGCAAGGACTGTTGTAAATTAGCAATCTCATCCTGGAAGTATTTCTTTGATTCATTTAAAGCCTCACCTAATTTTGGCTTGTCTTCTGGAGAAAGATTACCCATAGATTTAAAATATTTAGTAAATTCACCTTTTCGTCCCAGGTATTTAATTCGCAATTGTTCCAGGCCAGACGGGGTATTTACCTTCTTAATCTCAGAATTAAATGTATCTCGTAATAAACCGAGGCTTTCTAATAGCTCTTTTAATGGTTCAGGCATTGAATTTAATTTTGAGCTATTTGAGTTAGATTCTTGATTGCTTCAGGATCGTGGATTGCCAAATCAGCTAATACTTTTCGATTTACAACCACACTATTGCGCTTCAAACCATTTATAAAAGTAGAATAATTCATGCCATTTGCACGCACGGCAGCATTTATTCTGGCTATCCATAACTTCCGGAATTCACGCTTTTTCTGTTTTCTATCACGATAAGCATATAGCAGGGCTTTGTCGACGCTTTCCATAGCGGACCTGATCAGCTTGCTTTTTGCTCCGCGGTAACCTTTAGCTTGTTTTAATACTTTCTTTCTTCTTCTATGAGAAGGAACACTATACTTAGAACGTGGCATTTTACCTCCAAAATTAAGCTAATATCATTTTGTTAACTCGTTTTGCATCTGCTGCAGAAATTAGAGTAGAATGTCTTAAATTTCTTTTCCTTTTTTGAGTTTTTTTCGTTAATATGTGACTTTTGTATGCTTTATAACGTTTCACTTTTCCGGAGCCAGTTATTTTAAATCTTTTCATGGCGCCTCTTTTTGATTTTAATTTCGGCATATCGTTTCCTCGTAATTCCTTTATTTCTTAGTTAAATACATTATCATCATTCGACCTTCCATCACTGGTTTACGGTCTATTTTGGCAATATCGTCAAGCTCTGCAGCCATTCTTTCAAGAATCGTTTTAGCAAATTCCTGGTGCGACATTTCTCTTCCTCTGAATAGTACTGATGCTTTAACTTTATTGCCTTTTTCCAGGAATTTTCTAGCATGGTTGGTTTTAAAATTGAAATCATGGTCTTCTATTTTAGGTCGAAACCGTATCTCTTTAACATGAATGACATGTTGCTTTTTCTTTGTTATTTTTTCTTTTTTACTTAATTGATATTTATATTTTCCATAATCCATTATTTTGCATACTGGTGGTGACGCCTCTGGTGAAACTTCTACTAAATCCAGCCCACGGTTAGTGGCAATCTCAAGCGCTTCATTAGTATCGATTACACCTATTTGTTTGCCATCAGTATCGATTACTCGAACCTTTGGCGCAGTTATACGCTCATTCACTTGAGCTGATTTTTTTTTAATAATATATATTCCTTTCTAAATTAGTTCAGAATTTCTTTTTGTTTAATTTCTTTTTGAATCATTTGAATGAACTCTGACAAACTGAATTTCCCTAAATCGCCATATTTCCTTTTCCTGACCGCGACTGAATTATTTTCCACTTCATCTTTACCGACAATTAACATATAGGGTATTTTATGAGTTTCTGCATCGCGTATTTTGTAGCCAACTTTTTCATTGCGATAATCAACTTCAACTCGTAGTTGTTCTTGCACCAGTCTATCCCGTATTTCACCAGCGTAAGTTGAATAATCATCAGAAATTGGCATAATCTTGGCTTGCACCGGACTAAGCCAGACCGGAAATGCGCCACCAAAATGCTCAATCAAAATCCCTATAAATCTTTCCATGGAGCCAAACGGCGCTCGATGGATAACCACGGGACGATGCTTTTTATCATCACTTCCAGTATATTCCAGCTTAAATCTATCCGGCATAACATAATCTACTTGTACCGTGCCAAGTTGCCAGGAACGCCCTAAAACATCTTTAATAATAAAATCGAGTTTCGGGCCGTAAAATGCGGCTTCTCCAGGCGCTACTACATAATTTAAACTTTGTTCATCTGCTGCATTTTGAATATCTTTCTGAGCTAACTCCCATTGTTCATCACTCCCACCATATTTATCTTTCTTTTTGAAATCTCTGAAAGATAGTTGCGTTTTAAAATCTTTAAATCCTAATGTGCTAAACACTAATTTAATTAAATCAATGACATTATTTAGTTCACTGTTTAGCTGATCTTGCCTTACAAACATATGAGAATCATCGACAGTGAAACTACGCACTCGGATAAGGCCATTCAATTCACCGGATTGCTCATATCTATATACTGTGCCAAATTCCGCTAATCTAACAGGTAAGTCCCTATAACTATGTGGTTTAGCATCATATATCTGAAAATGATGAGGACAATTCATCGGTTTAAGTAAATATTGTTGGTCTTCAACTTTTAGCGGATCAAATTGACTTTCTTTGTAATATGGATAATGACCACTGGTTTTGTATAACTGGATATCACCGATATGAGGCGTCATTACTGGCAGGTAACCTCTTTTCCTCTGCTCTTCTCGTAGAAAGTTTTCTAATGTTTCTCGAATGATAGTCCCATTTGGAAGCCAGAGAGGCAACCCACTACCAACTTTCGGTGTAAAAAAGAATAGTTCTAAATCTTTGCCTAATTTTCGATGGTCGCGACGCTTAGCTTCTTCTAATTTTTGCAGATACTCATCCAGTAGCTTCTTTTTGGGATATGAAATGCCATAAATTCTTTGGAGCATTTTATTCTTCTCGTCACCGCGCCAGTATGCTCCTGCTATATTTAATAGCTTGAATGATTTCACCCTGCCAGTTGACGGGATATGGGGACCGCGACATAAATCAACAAAATCACCTTCATAATAAATGCTGAAGCCATTGTCTTCCAAATCCTGAATGAGCTCAATCTTGTATCCATCACCCTTTTTTTTAAAAAAATCAACAGCATCTTTTTTAATAAGTTCTTTTCGCTCAAATGGACGATCGGTGTCAATGATCTCCTGCATCTTTTTTTCAATGCGAGCTAATTCGTCTTGAGTAATTCGGGAGTCTATATCAATATCATAATAAAAGCCATTATCAATTGCAGGACCAACACCGAATTGAGCTTCCGGATAGAGTTCTTTAACCGCATGTGCCATAATATGTGAGCTGCTGTGCCAGTATGCTTCCAATCCTTCTGGTTCGTCAAAAGTAATTATCCGCAAATCTGCATCTGTATTGATTGGACGGATTAAATCAATCAGCTGCCCATTTACTTTTGCGACTACAGCTTTTTCTTTTAATGAACGACTCCCCAGCTCTTCAATAATATCAATTGTGCGAATACCCGCAGGATATTCTTTGAGGGTGCCATCGGGAAATTTAATTTTTATTTTATCTAATCTGGCCATCTATCTTAAAATCACTTAATTAGTGGGCGCTACTGGATTTGAACCAGTGACCCCTTGCATGTCAAGCAAGTACTCTAACCAACTGAGCTAA
>CAZIKB010000119.1:0-19492 GCA_964539665.1 uncultured Cytophagia bacterium | reverse complement strand
ATTGGCATCAGGAACTACTGCGGGATGCAATGGAAGAGGAAGACTTCACAGTATATCAATGGGAGTGGTGGCATTTTAATTATAAGAATGCAAATAAGTATCCAGTCATGAATCTACGTTTCGCTGAAATTAAATTAAACAATAAATAATAGCCTGCGAGTTACAACTGATTCATATAAAATTTATTTTTGTCAATTAGCCTGTTGTTCTGTTCATTCAGCTTTCGTGTTTCTGCCCAGGAACGGAAATCCCATATCATTCCGGACCTGGTGATGGTTAAATTTAAATAGAACGAAATCGAACTTCCGGAAGGGGAAATCAAAACGGACATTGGGCGAGTAAACATTCGCTCAACTAACCTCAAACAGATGTAAAGCCTGAACTTTCCATAATTGAGTATTTTTAAAGAAACTAAACAAAGTGAAGATTTCCTTTCGTAAAAGTTGTCTTAATATATAAAAGGCTCAACTACGAATAAAATTCTGAATGTTTGCCGTAACAAAATAACTGCTCATTTAACCATACTAAAAATAGAGAGATTGAAATAGAAATATACCCTCAATAAATAATGGGGACTAAGCTTTACTAAACTTTGAAAGTTTAGTAAAGCTCCAAAGAAAATAAACCACGAAGTTCATGAAAAGGATCATTTTGCACTTTCAAATTTGCTATTTTCATTTTTCATTTATTAAATCAGAACTTCGTTTATTTACTTTTTGTTGAATCTTACACACATGATTACCTGTTAAAGATACTTCGAAGGCTTAACCGAAAAGTAAGGTTCTGTTAGACCATACCGATGAAACTGAAGTCAGAGTGCCATTGGATCTTTACCTGTGTAGAATTGCAAATAACTTTGGACAATCTAAGACCAAACCTGGGCTTTTTAATTGGAGGATACCATGAATTTATCAAAATCATTTTCAGTATTTAATATAATATTCGCTCTGTTTTTGTGCTTTTCAGCATGCGACGGTCCGACAGAAACCATGAATGTTTCCGGAGAAGTACCCAGCGATTGGTACCTGTTTCCTACCTGGTCGCCGACCGGGGAGTGGATTGCCTATGAACATTATGCCATAGATAGCCTCTTTGGAATTTGGCTGGTGCGCCCGGATGGCAGCGAAAATCACTTTGAGACCAGAGGTATTTTGCCAGATTTTTCGCCGGACGGTAAGAAGTTAGCGTTGGTAAGAAGTTCAAAGATTTTCATCTATAACCTGGAAACCCGAGAGCGTACCCAGTTGACTTTTAATGACAGCAACTTCTTTCCGTGTTGGTCACCGGATAGTAAAAAAATAGCTTACGATTCCAACTTTCTAGATCCAAAACGAGCGCATGTTATATGGACGATGGATAGTGACGGACAGAATAAGAAGGACATCAGCCAGCACGGAGTCGGCGAGTGGAGAGAGCCGGACTGGTTTCCCGATTTTCGCATTCTTCATAAACGATATGGCCGGGGACGCGGGGCCGGAGATCTCTTTATTATGGATTCCACCGGTACGAAAGAAATTCAACTTACATCGATTGGCAGAGAAAATCGTAATGGCAAGGTTTCGCCCGATGGCAATCGAATTGTCTGGGAGCGTTGGGAAGTGGGCCATGCTCCTGCTATTTGGCTGATGAATTCTGATGGCAGCAGCCAGAAAAGGCTCACAGATGGCTATGAGCCAGATTGGGCTCCTGATAGCCGTCACATCATTTTTCGTAAACTTGGGGAGTATGTGGGCGGTGAGCCCTGGGATGACGCCGATCCCAAAGTTCATGGCAGCGTGTGGATTATGGATGTCAATAAACGCAAACAGTGGCAGTTTTTGCCGCCCGATTAAACATATAAGTAAAACTTGAAAGGAGGCAAATGCCATGGGCTGATACATAAATTTGGATATAAAATAAAATTCTCTACAATAAAAAGTAAGTAGTAAATGAGCATATCCACGGAGCCAACAGAATTTGTGAAGAAGCCGGGGCTTGGTACAACTTGTTTTTCCATAATTGAGTATTTTTAAAAAAAGTGAAGATTTCCGTGCAAAAAAGTTGTCTTATAGATATATAAGGCTCAATTACAAATAAAATCCTGAATGTTTGCAGAAACAAAATAACTGCTCATTTATCCATAAAAAAAATTAACGAACTGAAATAGACAATAAACCACAAAGTTCACGAAAAGGATCATTTTGCATTTTCAAATTTACAATTTGCATTTTTCATTTATAAAACCAGAACTTCGTTTATCTACTCTATGTTGAATCTTACACACATGATTAACTGGTAAAGATAATTCGAAGGCTTAACCAAAGAGTAAGGTCCTGTTAGAGCAAGTGGGACGGTACTGATGCAGCTGAAGTCAGAGTACCATCGGATTTTTACCCGTGTAGAATTGCAAATAACTTTGAACAATCTAAGACCAAACCTGGGCTTTTAAATTGGAGGTTACCATGAATTCATTAAAAAAATGGCGTAACTTGATATTTGTTTTTGTTGTCAGCTCGCTCTTGTTTTCCTGTGAGTGGGATAATAATGAGTTAGAGGTCATGTATACAGATTCCCCGGGACAATGGTACAGGCATCCCGCCTAGTCTCCCACCGGAGAGTGGATCGCTTACGAATATTATGGGATAGACAGTCTCTATGGGATTTGGCTTATTCGCCCGGATGGCAGCGATGCCCACTTTGTCACAAGGGGGGATCTGCCCGATTTCTCGCCGGATGGCAAAAAAATGGCGTTGGTAAAAGGTAAGAAGATATTTGTTTATGATTTTGAAACCAAGGATTGGACGCAGTTGACTGTTGAGGGCAACAGCTTTTTTCCCAAGTGGTCAGCAGATGGCGAGAAAATCGCTTATGATTCCAACGCCGAAAATCCAAGTGGGACCCTTTCAATTTGGATTATGGATGCTGATGGACAAAATAAAAAAGATCTTGGTGCACCTGAATTGAATCCCTGGACAACGCCGGATTGGTTTCCGGATTTCAGAATTATTCACCAGCGTGGTACCAGGCGAAATAATGGTTTTACGTCTGACCTTTTTATTATAGATACGACAGGCACATTTTTAAATCAACTAACCAATTCGGGTAAATCCAATGAAATCCCCAGAGTTTCGCCCGATGGCAGTAAAATAGTCTGGCAGCGCTGGGATGTACAGAATAATAATGATATAGCTGTTTGGTTGATGAATTCTGACGGTAGTAATAAGATTCGTCTCACCGAGGGCTGGCAGCCAGATTGGTCGCCGGATGGGAATAAGATCATTTACCGCAAAGATGGCGATTATGTGCCGGGCAAACGCTGGGATGAAAATGATCCAAAGGTGCGCGGCAGCTTATGGATGATGAATATCGAAACACGCAAGAAGTGGCAATTTTTGCCGCCTGATTAAATGCGTATCAACCCCAAAAGGAGGTGATTATCATGGGCTAATAAAACAAAAAATGAGGAGCGATGTTAGCCCCACCGCTCCTCATAAAAAGACAAACAAATTAGCTCTCTAAGCCAACAGCATTTGTGAAGAAACCGGGGCTTGGTTCAACTTGATTTTCCATGATCGACTTTTTTTAAATAAACTAAAAAAAGTGAAGGTTTCCGTTCGAAAAAGTTGTCTTATAGATATATAAGGCTCAATTACAAATAAAATCCTGAATGTTTGCAGAAACAAAATAACTGCTCATTTATCCATAAAAAAAATTAACGAACTGAAATAGACAATAAACCACAAAGTTCACGAAAAGGATCATTTTGCATTTTCAAATTTACAATTTGCATTTTTCATTTATTAAATCAGAAATTCGATTATTTATTCTTTGTTGAATCTTACACACATGATTAACTGGTAAAGATACTTCGAAGGCTTAACCGAAGAGTAAGGTACTGTTAGACCATACCGATGAAACTGAAGTCAGAGTACCATCGGATCTTTACCGGTGTAGAATTGCAAACAACTCTGGACAATTTAAAACAAAACCTGTGCGTTTAATTGGAGGGCACTATGATTTCATTAAAACCATTTTTAGGCTTGAGTTTAATATTTATTCTGTTTTTATGCTACTCAACATGTGACGGCCCGACGGAAACCTTGAATGTTTCGTTTTACGTTGTCAATGTCGACAGCGCCCTGGCGGCTTCGAATTTGTAAATGCCAAAAAAGGATACCCCTGTTGGCGAATTTATTCATTTAAAACAAGAGAGAGCAATGCATAGAAAAAACACGATCATCTACTTTTTGTTCTGCTGTGGTCTCGCCGGCTGTGACCACAGCCTTGAGCCCTCGCATCCCGTGGAGATATTTTTGGAAGGCGAGCAAATACCGGGTACAGAGATTTTCTTCCCCCTGGGCGAATTGAGCCTCGTCGACAAATATACACCAAAATTCAGCCCGGATGGCCAACATATCATTTTCAGGCTTCGAATAGCAGCTAGTGATCAGCCCGGGCTGATTATCATGAACCTTGAAACTTATGAGAAGAAGCTACTTGTGCCCGGAAGTTCTCCAAGAGTTCCCGACTGGTCGCCCGACGGCGAGTGGGTTGCTTTTACCAGTGGCACGCAAATCTACAAAATTAAAGTCAACGGCGACAGCCTGACGCAATTGACAAGCAAAGGCAGAAACTTCTTTCCGGATTGGAGCCCGAATGGCAGCCGGATTGCATTTGACACATCGATCGAGGATGAGCGAGGGCCACAGGGTGTCTGGGTTATGAAAAAAGACGGTTCGGGAAAAATATGGCTGAGTGGGGGGCGATCTCCGGATTGGCATCCCAATGAAGGACAAATTATAGGTACAGTTAGCGTTGGGTCGAGCGATCCATGGACTGATTTTTTTGTATATGATTTTGCGGAAAACTCTGCGACGAGATTGCATTTAACCCTCAGGAACTTTAATGAAGATCCAGAATATTCACCCGATGGCGCCCAGATAGTTTTGCGGAATGAGGAAGGTATCTGGATTATGAATGCCGACGGCAGCGAGCCGAAGCGCATCTTGCCGAACCACTTTCCAAATGGACATTTTAAAGGAGAAATAAGACTCTCGGTGATTTCACCATCGTGGCATCCGGATGGCAAGCATATCGTATATGAACATTACCGGATTACACGGACAGAGCAAGGGGTCAATGGTCCAATCTTTGAGGGTTTACTTTCGTTTTACATCGTCAATGTCGACAGCGCCCTGGCGGTGTCGAATTTGTAAGTAAAAGACAAGATAAGAAATAAAAAAAGGCGTACCGGCCACCTGGCAGGGCATCTCCGGTACGCCCATAAGCGACAAAAAGGGTTTTAGCGTTCGGGCCTTTGTCTGTCCGGCCCGGCGCCCCTTTTTGTCTGTATGGCAAAATAACAAGAATCATGCCAATGTCAAGAAAAATCAACTATACTTCCATGCCTGTGGTCTATCCGACCGGATTTACATAATCAGGCAAGTCTCGATTCGTCATAATTTATTTTCTTTCATTTTTAAGTTCATCAAAACAGGAGGTAATATCATGAAAAAATATATGTATTCACTGTTAACAATGGCCATCATCCTGTCGGTAAGCCTTCTTTGTTTGACCCGCTCTGCCTGGACCCAGGAAAACGCCAGGCTGGATGAGGAGGGCAATCCGATTCGCACGAACCGGATACAGAAGGCGGATTTTGTCGCGGGCGAAATCCTCATTAAGTTTAAGAAAGGTTCGCTGGACCTAATCGAGTTGGAAAAAGATGCCTTAACTTTCGATCTCAGCGGCAGGATCGTAAAAGATGACAGCTTGCGTAACGCTCTGCAAGCAGTGGGGAGCGGACAATTGCGCAAAGTTGTCACCCGGCTCAAGCCCAGCCAGAAGGTTTCGATTGCGCGTTCAGGTAAGCAGGTTGCGATCCCGGATCTCTACAACCTGATGGTTTTGAAAGTACCGCTGAGTGCTGATATTCAAAAACTCTCTGAAAAGCTCTCCGCTCTTGAAGGCGTTAACTATGCAGAGCCCAACTATATCTTTCAACCGGCCAGCTATCCGCCAAATGATCCGCTGTACCTGCAAGGTAAGCAACTGGGCTTTGAAAACCCGGTCAACGATAGAGACATCGACGCCGAGACCGCCTGGGATTATACCACCGGCAGTTCCTCTGTACGGCTCGGCGTCATCGACAGCGGGATCGACTACAACAATGAAGACCTGGGGGGCGGTCAATGGGGCAGCAATGGCGACAAAGTACGGGACGGCTGGAATTACGAGGATGATGACCCGGATCCTATTGATGTTGGTCAAGGTAGCGGGGGGCATGGCACTTCTGTTGCAGGTATTATCGGGGCGCTGCGCAACAACAGCAAAGGGGTTGCCGGCTTGAACGGCGGCGACGGCGGCAGCAGTATTGGCGGCGAGTTGATCGCTCTCAGGGTCGGTACGGACACCTATCCTAATGACAAAGTCATCGATGCCCTCGTAGAGGCATCGTTATCTCAGCCCAGTGGATTTGGCTGCCACGTCGTTAATCTCAGTTTTGGTGGCGCCCCCTATAACGAAGCTGTCCGGGATGCTATACGCTTTGCTTCTGCAAATAATGTGGTTGTTGCAGCATCTAAGGGAAACCGCGGTTTAAACACCATACAATATCCGGCTGATTATGACGGCTCATGGATTATTGCAGTTGGCGCCAGCAATGATCTCGACGAACGCAAAGGTGATTCGAATTGGGGCTGGGGCATCGACGTCATTGCGCCTGGTGATCCGGAGTTGGTGCACACGACCAAGACCGGTGCGGCTAGATATGGAACTTTTTCACAAACCTCGGCGGCAACTGCGCATGTTTCCGGGCTTGCGGGCTTGATTAAAGCCATCGACTTTGCCCGCCCCGATCTCGACCTGCATCCGGAAGATGTAGAAGGTATAATTGAGGCATCGGCTGAGAAGGTTGGCGGGTACTCGTATGCGCAAAATGGTTGGGATCCACAAGCAGGCCACGGCCGTATCAACGCCGGCGACGCCATGAAGATGCTGCACGCGCCGTGGGCTTTGCAGCATCACACCTCTACGGGCGGGGCCATTACCAGCAGTACCGGGAACTACGTCGCCACCTTTACGGATCCGGGCAACGGTCCTCTTGATTTTGGGGTTTATATTGTCAAACGGCATGAGGTGACGTCGTGGGTGGATGTTCCTGATTTTGTCGAGTATCATATGTGGGGAAGAGGCGTTAATGAAACCACGGGATTCTCAGCGGCAAACCCGAATTACCAGGTCGGTTTTACCAGAGTGATTTCGAAACTAATAACTATAGCCCGATTGAAAACATATGTATTTGAAGTCTGGTCGATCAATACGGGACAGTTCCTCGGTTGGCATCCCACAACGCCGTCTAATGTGGTCTATGCGTATACCACGTTGGGTATCCCCGGTACCCCGCCTTTGCCTCCTCCTCCTCCACAAAACCTGGTGATTACCAATCCAGGAAGTGTTGACCAGAATCCCATTTTAAGCTGGAATGCCAGCGCCGGTGCGACTTCCTACAACATTTACCGCTGTGTTACTAACTGGATCCAAGGCTTTTGTGATTGGGAACTTAAGTATTCCACAACCAACACAACTTTTACCGATATGGCGGTGCTCATTAAAAACCCGGACCCTTATGGCGACACTATCCATTATCACGTCAAAGCTGTAAATTCGAACGGTGAATCCAACGCCTCGAATGAGGTCACCACCAGCGGCGAGGTAGAATTATTCAAGCAAAAAACCGGTCCTGCAGCAGAGGGAGCGCTTCCGAAACAGTTCACGCTGCATCCCAATTACCCGAATCCTTTCAATCCTACTACAGAAATCAGGTACGAGCTGCCGGAGAATAGTCAGGTCAACCTGTCTATTTTCAACCTGAAGGGCCAGGAAGTGCGTACACTAATTGAAGAAACGCAAAGCCCGGGCTTTTACAATATCTTGTGGGATGGAAAAGACAAATTCGGTCGTGATGTGGCTTCAGGCATTTATATTTACAGAATTAAAGTCGTTCCAAATACGTTAGACAGCGTACCAATTCAAACAGAAAAAAAGATGACCCTGCTGCGGTAATGGCATAGCGCCCGCTTTTTATCTGAATAGCTGAGTAATGCAGACAAGGAAGCTGTATCCAGTAGTAGCTGTATGAAGGTCTGCAGCTTCTGCAAAACACTGCCATTCATCGGATGACCTGGAGTCATCCGATGAATGGTAACTATTACTGCAACGACGCAAGAATTACATTTTGTCGCAGTCTATTTGAAAGGATATAATTTTCATCTCGTTTATCTTGTTCCTCCTGTCGAATTTCTTATTCTATACTTGAATAGTTACAATTAAACAAATAAATCATTTGCTTAATTGAAATCTGGATGTTAAATTATTGTCATTCAAAAGAAAAAGTCAGCTTTAAATGCCCTTAGCCCAGTAAACCATTTGGCAGGTTTACTTCTGTGTTGGAATCTCAAGCCAAAATAAAAGGAATCTATTATGACAAATATCAGCGACCTCAAACCTGGTAAATCAAATTACAATGTTGTCATTGCCAGTTACCTGGAGCCAGAACATGTTGATCGTATCCGCCAGGTAGATGATCGGCTGAACGTCATTTATGAACCTGAGCTGCTGCGCGCGCCCCGCTATGCCGCCGATCATACTGGCCAGCCTTTTGAACGGACGCCCGCTCAGGAAGCCCGCTGGCAGCAATTATTACGCAAAGCCGATATTCTGTTCGATTTTGACCAGACCCACCGCGATGATTTACCCGAGTTCGCTCCACAGGTACGCTGGATTCAAGCTACCAGTGCTGGCATCGGTCAGTTTGTGAAAAATATGGCTTATGACACACGCATGCCGGAAACCATTTTCACCACAGCCAGTGGAGTGCATGCTCAACCTCTGGCCGAATTTTGTTTAATGGTGATGTTAATGTTTAACAAGGGCTTGTTTCGCATAATAAGCGAGCAGAAACGCAAACATTGGGAACGCTACGCCGGCACTGATCTGCGAGACCGTACTCTGGTTATCATTGGTGTAGGCAGAGTTGGCCGGGAGGTGGCTCGAGTTGGAAAGGCCATGGGCATGAGGGTGATAGGCGTCGATCTACAGGCGGAAAATATCGAGCCGGCATCCAGGCATCTGGACAAATTGTATCCACACACTGAACTGCATGAGGTGCTGCCCCAAGCTGAATATCTGGTACCAATTGTACCGCACACGCCTGATACAGAAAAGATGATAGGGGCGGCAGAGCTGGCATTGCTGCCGAGGGGAGCAATCTTCATCAACATTGGCCGGGGAGCGCTGGTGGATGAATTAGCTTTGATCGAAGCGCTGCAATCCGGGCACCTGGGTGGCGCCGGCCTGGATGTTTTTACTGAAGAGCCCCTGCCTCCGGACAGTCCTTTTTGGGATATGCCAAATGTATTGGTGAGTCCGCACTCGGGCAGCACCAGTGATCGGGAAAATTCCCGGATAATAGATATTTTCTGTGATAATTTGCACCGTTTTCTGGACAATAAACCTTTACTCAATATACTCGATACCGAGAAACTGTTTTAGCTTAATTAATCCCAGTGCGTTGAGACGCATGCATCAAATCACAATTGTCCAATGACAAATAAATTTCAAATATTAAGGCAAAAAACATGATTAAAAAAACAAACATATTGACGGTGATTTTGTTAGTGTGGTTTATGATTATGCAAACGACTGAAGCATCTGACAAAGTGCAAATTTATCCTGCAAAGAAGACTGCGTTCCAGTGCATTGATCGCAATAAAGATGAAATCGCTAAAGTTGGGGATGCTATCTTCAGCTTTGCCGAACTGGGGATGCAGGAGATTGAAACCAGCAGTTTCTGTGTACAGGTTTTAAAGGATATGGGATTTAAGGTTGAATCAGGGATTTCAGGATTCCCGACTGCCGTTCTGGCAACCTACGGATCCGGCAGGCCAGTAATTGCTTTACACGCAGAATATGACGCCCTTCCAGCTGGCTCACAAACCGCGGGGATTACTGAACGCCAGCCAGTTGTGGAAGGAGCTCCTGGTCACGCCGAAGGCCACAATACCGGCGCCGCTGTAATGCTCGGCGCTGCTTTTGCAATCAAAGAAGCCATGGATAAACACAATCTACAAGGAACCCTGAAGGTGTTTGGTGTGCCGGCTGAGGAACAGGTTTTGGCCAGACCGTACTTTGTCTGTGATGGGTATTTTGAAAATGTTGATGCGGCTTTCCATTGCCATGTCAGTGACAGGTTGTCTACCAGTTACGGGATACGGCAATATGCTTTGATTTCAGTCGAATACTCATTTTTTGGAAAAACAGCCCATGCAGCCTCGCGTCCGTGGCAAGGTTTCAGCGCGCTCGATGCGGCTAAGCTCATGGATATTGGCTTTGATGTGCTTCGTGAACATCTCCCTCCCACTCACAGAAGCCATTCCGTAATCGTAGATGGCGGCAAACAACCCAATGTCGTTCCCGAGTATGCCAGGATATGGTGGTATTTCAGAGAGTCCACTTCTGAAAAGGCAACGATTATCTGGCAAAGGGCAAGAAAGATAGCTGAAGGGGCGGCCTTGATGACGGGCTGTACTTTTGAGGAAAATGTTATGGCAACGGTTTTGCCAACCAGGGACAACCAGATTGTCGCCGAAACTATCCAGACTAACATTGAGCTGATTGGTATGCCTGAGTGGTTAGATGCGGACCAGGAGTTGGCCAGACGCATTCAAAAAGTTGCCGGAGTCAGTGAAACTGGTTTACGTACGGAGATAGTTCCTCTTAAAAAGGCGACTCAAGGGACCTCATCCAATGATTCGGGGGATATAACCTGGACTGTACCGCACGGCCGCATATCATTCCCATCCAATATTTCCGGTGCGGCATTCCATCACTGGACAGCAGGAATCGCCCCGGCCACTTCAATTGCTCATAAAGACGAAGTTGCAGGCGCTAAAGTAATGGCAGGCTCGGTGATTGACCTGCTGACACAACCCGAACTGCTGGTCAAAGCGAAGGAACTCCACAAGAAGGAAATCGGTGGACAATACAAAACACTTTTGCCTCCTGATCAAAAACCACCATTAGAGCTTAATAAAATAGAAATGGAAAAATACCGGCGTCTAATGGAATCACATTATTACAAGCCGAAAGTTCAATTTAATTGACACAGCGCTGAGCGTCTTTGTGAGGTTCAGCATCCGGTTAATAAAACACCCTTTGTTCTGTGCTGTGCTGATCCCGAGGTGAAAGTGTTAAAGGAGGTTGAAAGGGTTCATTGTTTAATCCTACTAAGCTACCTTAAACTATTAAATATATTGACCTATAAAAGTAGTGAGTAACAAATAAGTAACAAAATAAATCAGAATCCTTTATTAGGATTGCAAAGATTGCATTTTTTAACGGCATTTTTATTCAATTGTTAATTACCTCTTTTTAGGGCTTCAACAAGTTCGGGTTATTCTGTTATCCATTGATAAAATGTCTAATTTTACCTGTTATCTTATTGCATGGTGTCAATCTTCCATTGTCAACTTTGATTTGCTGTTTTTATGTAAGTTAGTTATTTTTGCATATAATGATTAATTTTGGAAAATACTCTTTATTTTTTGGGGATGCCTTTATTAAATACTAACCGTTTTGATATAATGAACTTCGTTTATTCGTCCAATGTTTTAGACAGCAAATTCCCTTAGATAGTGAAATGAATTGAAATATAATCATTGTCTTAATATTTTGAAATTTTAATTACTTTGCCTTATCATGCTTCTTTCAATGTTATTTACTTTTTCCCATTAGAATTAAATTCCCTTAAGTAATAAACTGTCCTTTTTTTATGCCTCCAAAAACTCCAGAAATTATGTGTTTGGAAAGATTTATATTTGTCATTAATTCCAGATATTTGATTTTTTATTTTCAGTTACATGTGTTCATTTTTTGAACTATCTTACAATAAAATTAAGTCGCTTTAAATTCTGTCAAGTAGACTAATTTAAAATTTATACTTTTTATCAATTCTGATTCACTAAGTGCACATCCTTCACTTTAAGTTTGTCACTGCAGGCGTTTTGCCAGACAAATATATTGAGCACTAAAAGAAGTAGAACAACAAGCAAGAAATGCCATTTTTTTTAAGATAGCTTAATAACTATACTCACCTCTGTAAAAAGTCGTTTACAATTGAAATACAAACTAATTAGCGATAATATTTAGCTGGCTGTCTGATATTTTTTGGTCAAGCTCTAAAATACTATCGTTCGGCTCAAAATATTTTGGATTGTTGACAATCCTTTTAATCCTGTCTTTAAATCGTTTATGCTTGAACCTGTCAAGGTTACCGCTCGCTCTTTCACTTTCAAATATTTCAAACAAGACCTGTTCGCCACCCATAGATTCAAGTGCATACAAAAACATTTGGTCATTCAAATCCTTGACGCCTTGCATTTTTATTGTATCCATTTTTAACTTTTTTTGTTTATTAATCCTGAAATATTCTTTTGCCCACTGATTAATGACTCTAATATAAAAATTTTCATCAAATAAATGATATGCTTTTATTTCATTTTGGAATTGACTTTTAAGGCGCTTTGTATATCTCAATTCATACCTTAAAACATTTCTACCTTGAAAGTCCTCAGTAATATTTTCAGCCTGCCTTTTATTTTTTAATTCCTTAATTTTATCATAAAATATCATTGACCGCCTGCAATTAGAATAATTAAGCCCCTGCTTTTTGTAGGTTGAACGTATAAAATATCTTGTCTCACCTAACAGGCTCAAATATTCACTCACTGGTCTTTTCAAAATAAAATTATCTGCAAGGTCGAAGCGATAGACTTTTGCTTGATGAAAAGGCAACCGGAGTGAATCACTCAATTTTTCAATCGCCTGTTCAGTGTCTTTTCTGGTTAAGCGCACAAGGTTGTTACCATGTATAAATTTATTTAAACTACCTTCAGCTTTCAAACTGTCTTGATAGACTCCGATTCTCAAATTTTCTAAGTTACCATAATGGCGATATTCACCTGTATGCATGATTTCTTTCTTAGGCTCTTTGAGTAAGTCTGGAATTTTATCAGTCTCATTTGTAGCAAGCCATAATTTAACAGTATCATACATTGTAGTATTACATTTCCATCGTTACAAAAACTGTAACAATAGACACCTTAAATAATAGTATCTTTGGCCATAGAGTCGATTTGATGAATCGGTTTTGATTGTTTTCTCAAGACCTCGATTTCATCGTCCAGTTCTCCGTCTGCTAACAATTGAAAAAGTGCAAACGCTGCATTCTTTTTACCTTTTGCAATGAATATTTCCAATTGGTTTTCAGCTAAAATGAACAAGGCTGCATCGGTTGTACCTTTGATATCACCATAGCCAATCTCATGCCTCCGAACTTCTGGAATGAAAACGCCCGTGATATGATTTCCTGAACCCCCTGTTATTGTAAACGCTGGCTTTCTGTTTTGACTTGCCTGAATATGGTCGGATTGTGTAGAATATATCCAGTCCTTATTTTGCTTTTGTAAAGGTTCATAACTTTGGCTACAGGCCACCAGGTCAAGCCTTGATTTGCTTCTGGTTTTGTTTAATCGTTCAAATCTGTAATAGATGTCTAATAAATGCATTTTTTAATTTACTCCATTATTTTTAAGGCTAAATAATTACTTTAATTTACAATAAAGGCTATTCTAACAATGGCACACTCTCACTTCTGCCAAACCTGAAAAGCCAGAGCGAACAATTATTAACAGGGCAAAGTTTTACTTCATTCATTTGACCAGCCGAACAGTCGAGACACTTTGCCTTAATCGCTTTTTGTAATTTGTTTCTTAAAGATAATAGTTGAGTTCTGGATTCTCTTTTCATCTCTCACTCCGCTTTCCATTAACAATGTAGTCGTCAGCCTCTTGCTCGATCTCCGTCTTAGTCTTTACGGGATTCCTCAAGAGCCAGGAGTCAAGCTCGGATTTGGAGAAATAGAGCTTCTTCCCCTCTGGCTTGTAGCACGGGATATTGTTTGAACTGGTCAACTTGTACAAGAACGACTTGGAAAGACCCAGGTACTCGGCTGCTTCATTGAAGGTCAAGGGTTTCTCGGTTCGGCCTTTAAGCAGGCTTTCAATGGAGTCAAGTTTGTTTAGGATTTGTTCATACATCATTTTCCTCACTGTTTTGGAAGTTTCTTTTGTAATCTTTTTTTCACTTAAACTCCATCATGTTTCCTTTCGTATATTATGGGACTATTAATTTCTATCGTTTTTTCATGTCCCACAAGTAAATAAAAAACCCACGCTCTTGGAACGTGGGTCTAAATGAATTTGCTATTGTAAGATTGGGAAAAATGCTATAAAGGCTTTGTTGTAGTTGTGGTTTTTTTTGGTTTTTTGTATTTTCTCAACCTACTCGGATCTTCAATTTTAATACCTAAAATCTGACTGCCTTCTTTTATAAGTTCGGCGGCGCTTGTGTCATTCGCTACTCTTTTATATTCTTCGTCTTTTCGGTCACGCCTTCCTTTTAGTTTCTCGGCTAATCGATTGCTCATGTAGGCTGAGTATTCTTTATTGATTTTAGGGATTTCCTGGCCGAGTCTACCAAACATGGCTCTGAGGTTTTGTTTTGTACGTTGAATGTATTCTTCTGAGAGGTTTCGGCCTTTCAGGAAGGTCTTTTCCTCAAATTCGTCAATTAAGATCTGGAATCTTTTCTGCCAGTTTTTACGCCAGTTATGCAAATGAGCTTTGGGGAGTCTATCTTTTGTCCTTTTGAGAGTCTTAAGATATTTCAACTCCTCTGAAATGGTGTCAAGCGTACCTTTATGGGCACCTCTTGCACCTCTTTGGTTGCTAAACATTATGAGAAAACCAAAAAACAGGTCGTTTCTCAGGTCAGAATCCAAAGGCTCGACCAGTTCATACTTTAATCGTTCAAACCATCTCTTGAGTTCCAGAAGGCACTTTTTTGCTTTAGTTTCCCCGAGTTCTTGCTCTAATTTTGAAAGAAGCATGTTTTTACTATAGCTTCCAAAACCCACTTTTTTAAGGTCTGAATCCCTTGGCTCGTTTTGGCCTTTATCAGTGCGTTCAATCCATTCCTCAAGTCGGTTGATGAGCTTTTTTATTGACGCCTCGACTAATTCTGGCACTTCCAGTTGTGCATTCAGTAAAGAATTAAGTCGAGCCTTGCCGATGCTTTCAATTCGTACCTCTATTTCTTCATATAGCTTTTTTGTTAATTCTCGCTTCAGTTGAGGAATGTTGTAATATATTATCCACTTGTCTGGGAAGTCGCTGATAAAGTCGTCAAGTTCCATTAGTAATGTTTAGTCTTTGTAATTTAGGGCAACAACTGCTAATTTTTCTCAGCAAGATTTTTGTTTGCTCTTGCTATCCATAAGCGTGCATGTTCATAAGTGCCAATGTGCGCTCCATATAGTTTTTTAAATTCTTCTACTGTTTCTTGGAGTTCCTCATAATCGGCAATCTCCTGCAAAAAGTCTATTTTCTCCTTATATGCAAGGAAGGCAGGCCTAGGATTGGATTCTTGCCCATAGTAATACAGTGCTGAATCGTATTCTTGAACAGCTTTATCGTATTGCCCAATCACAGCGTACAATTTCGCTCTTAAGTTGTGATGTTTCCGCAAATCATAATAATAACCAGCGAGGTAATTGTATTTTAATTCTGGTTTTTCTAATCTGTCAAGATAATCCAGAATTGGCCGAACTAAGTATCTCCGATAAGTAGTGTTCGTAGTTACAACCTTCTTGAAAACTTCAGTGAAATCAGACCTCTCGTCCTGATTTAGTGCATAAAGACCAAGTGCAACATTCAAATCGATAGAAAGGCTGTCAAGCACACTATCATATCTAATGTTGAAGCCAAATGCTAAGCTGTCATATTTTGCATCATTGAACAACGAATCTTTTGGGACGCCGAGAGAGTCTATGAGATAGCTTTCATAGACATTAAATTCCAGAATTTCACTTTCTAAAATACTTCGTATTAAACTTTCATGAGATTTATCAAATTTTTCTTTTAGTAGAAGTAACTTATCCCATTGTTCTGTTTGAGCATATAGTCGCATCAGTCTATATTTATTAGTAATCACACTGTCAAGATTTGAAATAACTTGCATTTGTTCAATTTCCATTTCCCACTTTTCAGTCTCGTCATAAGCCTGAATTAAAAGTCTTCTTGCCTCAATATTTCTGGGATGTTCCTTGATGAAATCTTGTAGTAATTCAATCCCATTAATATAATCGCTAATTTCTATAAATTCGCTCGCCTTATCGACGGTATTATCACCACACGATATAAAGATTAGAAAGAGTAGATAGATTAGAGTTGTTTTACCGTGTATTTCTACTTTTGAATTTTCTTTCATTTCCTCACCTCAATTATTGGCAATGATTCCATCGCCGCCTTTTTCTTTTCATCAATGACTTTTGCATAAACCACTCTTTCATAAGGAACCCATACAGTTTTACCCTCTTGCAGACTTTCTTGGGTTCTTATTTTGGTAATAGCAAAGCCTTTGTCAATTATCTTGACATGGGTGTTGTTTAACACTAACATTGCTCGTGGAGAACGAACCAATTGCTCAATACCCTCAGTATCTTTAGCCACTTGTGCATCTATTAGTTCATCCAAAGCATCTTTATCAATAGCGACGATAACATGCTTTGCTCCCTCTAAGAATAACTTTCCTTCGGTTCCAATTTCTGTTAAATATTTAACTGTGACTTTTGTAGGCTGCTTTTTTTGAGTTAAAGATTCAGTTTTCTGTGTACCCTTATCAATCTGACTGCCATTTTTACCGCATTTTACCCACAGAAAGGTGAGTACCAACACTATAGGCAAAATAAAACCTGTTAATTTCAACACATTTTTCATGATTCATCCCTCCGATTTTAAATAAACTCTGGCCTTTTTTTGTTTTCATCTCGTCCAAAGCGAGAAAGTGAATCCAACGTCAACACCCAGATTTGCTGAATGAAAACCAACGCTCAACCCCGCTTGACTGTCTGGCTTACCGTATAGCATTCCCCCAATCACAAAATTGGGTACCCATTTAGTCTCATTTGCCTTAATCCAGTAGTGTCCCTCACTGTCCCCAAGAATGTCAAGCGGATCGTCAAGTTGGTAAAACAATTCATTGTAAGACAGCCCAACTCCACTGTAGAGGAAAAAATCGTTGTTTACTTTCCGAGTTATCCCTACGTTCACAATTATTCTGTCCCAGGCTTCATCGATCTTCGGATCATTGAACGTGCCTTGTTCGATGGACCCGTAGTAATCGACGTTCTCTCCACCGTGAATGGGAAGACCTACCCGTATATCGCCATACCACCCAAATGCCTTCGGTTTTAGGCTGTAGCCAGCAAATCCAAGTGTTGGCTTAGGTAATTCCAAAAGCATACTAAACCCAAAGGCTCTTGTGTGTTTTGCTTCCGTCTCTTCTTGAGCAAATGAAATACCCGCCAATAAAGACACAACAATCAAAATAAGTCCTGTTTTTATGATAGCATTCATCGTACCTCCTCCATAATTGTTGACTTTTAATTCGGTCAATTTAATAAATGTCAAGAAGTATGTTTTACTTGACTTCAATGATTGGTAAGGCTTCCATCGCTGCTTTCTTTTTCTCATCAATAATCTTATCATATATCTGAGTCGCTTGAATAGTTTTGTGACTTAAGAGTTTTGAGACCGTGAATAAATCGACGCCCTGAGTCAAAGCTAAGGTTGCTTGCTGGCAGTTCAACCACTCTTTCATAAGGTACCCATTCCGTATTACCCTCTTGCAGACCTTATTTATATTCGAATAATTACTTACGGCATTGGCCAATCTTTTTCAATACCTTCAAAAGCTATCTTTTTTAATTGTTCAATTGTCAAATTATATTTATTAACAATAGTTTTTCTTGCTTTTAAGGAATGATCCTTCTCTCCTAAAGCAAATAGTCTGTCTTCTTCTGCAACTAAATCATAAAATATTTTTTTCCTTTTCTCAATAGGAATATTTGTTCTATCTACCCAGGAAACTGGTTTGCTAACCGTAATAGAAAGTGAATGTTTTGAATAATCACCTTTATTAATACTTTCAGCTTGACTCCAATTTCCATAAGGCGCCCATTCAGCCATACCTGCGGTAAAAGCACCCTTAATATCTGAATCTGAAAGATAAAATTCAAAACTAACTGCAATATATTTTAAATCTTTGTACTTTGGAATTAGGGTAGTGCAAACAGCTTTTATTTCTTCTTCAGCGAGTACGTTTTGTACTCTCAGTTTTATTTGAAGCCGTTTAATCGATGCATAACTAATATCATTTTCCTGCACAATTGTATATTGCGGTACAGGAATTTTTTCTGTAACAGCAGGAATTTGTTTTAGTGGTTTATTACCATTCTCGGATTTTTTCTCACATGAAATTATTACAATTATTCCGAGAAGTAAAATGCTTAAATTTTTCATAGCAACAATCCTATTTGTATTATGAATTAATTGATGGAATTAACGTTCCTTCCACTTTAATTTCTAATTTTACTCTTTGCTATTTTGAGCCTAAATCGTCGCCACTTCCTTCATAAGTCTTTGTCTGGGAAAAAAAATTGACAGAAAAATAACATCACATTAAAACATCATTAAACATTTCATCGTTTTCCCCTTGTTGTTTAATAAACTATCGATTAATTATTTATTAGAATTATTGGAAACAATTCCATTGCTGCCTTTTTCTTTTCATCAATAACCTTAGCATAAATCTGAGTTGCCTGAATAGTCTTATGCCCTAATAGTTTTGAGACTACGTATAAATCGGTACCTTGAGTCAAAGATAAAGTTGCAAAGGTATGCCTGGATGTGTGGAACGATACACGCTTTTCAATACCCGCCTGTTTGCACCATTCTTTTAACACTCGACCTATTTGGTTTGGACTTGGTAAGTTAAAAACGTTGGTGTTTTGCATGCTGAGTATTTTAGGATTTCTATCGTCTAAAATTTTCTTGGCCATTGGTGGCAAGGGCAGATATTCGTAGTCTTTTGTTTTTTTCTGTCTAAATTCGATTGAATCAGTTTTTATGTTTTGCCACTGCAATTGTATAACATCGGAGAGCCTCAAGCCAGTAAAGCAGGCAAAAAGAAACGCTCTTTTGAGTTCATAATCTCTACACGGAGTTTGAGCCAGCTTTTTAATTTCGTCAATAGTCAAAAAAACACGCTCGGTGTCTTGCCTCTTAATCCGAGAAACTAAATCACCAGGATTGTTTAAAATGATTTTGTCCCTTACAGCCTGTTTGAGAACTGCCTTTATCTTACTGAAATAGGTGTAAGCAGTGTTTTGTGAGACTTTGGTTAGCAGGTAGGTTTTAAAGGTTTCCAACCATTCATCGGTAACGGCTGCAAACTGTATGTGACCGTTTGTAAATACTTTTAGATGTTTTAATGTATTAGGCCAGGCTTTTTCATTTTTTGGTTTATCTATGGCCAGTTTTTCAAAGTAGTCAAC
>CAZIKB010000118.1:0-19876 GCA_964539665.1 uncultured Cytophagia bacterium | reverse complement strand
CCCGGCAATTACAAAAATTAACTGAAAATAATTTTAACTGTCGAAGTTGGGTTAAGGCTTAGTTATCGCATATTTGAAAATCGTGAATAAAATTTTATAGCCAGCCTGAATTGTCCCGGAAAATGTCCCTGTAATTTTTGAGACACCAATCCGGGTGCGGTAACTCACTGGAACCTCCGTAATTTTAAATCTCGATTTTACAGCTTTGACCTGCATTTCTACGGTCCAGCCAAAGGTGGGATCCTGCATTTTCAGTTCCAAAAGTTTGTGCCATTTAATCGCACGAAATGGTCCGAGATCGGTATATTTAAATCCAAAAAGAAATTTTATCAAAAAAACCGCCAGATAGTTGCCCCAACGTGCCTGCGGAAGTAAGGCGCCAGCTTCTGCATCTCCGAGAATGCGGGAGCCGATGACCAGGTCAAAGCCTTGCTCGATTTTTTGCACTAATAAAGGGAGCTCTTCCGGATGGTCGCTATAATCGGCATCCAAAAAAACGACCACATCTGGATGAAATTGAGCAGCATATCGAATGCCTGCTAAACACGCCCGGCCATAACCACGCTCAGGTTCGTGGATCACCGTAGCACCAGATCTTTTGGCTATGCCAGCGGTATTATCAGCAGAATTGTTGTCGACTACGATAATTTCTTTAGCAAATTCTTTAGGAATATCCTGTAATACAAATTCAATGGATTTCTCTTCGTTAAAAGCAGGTATAATTACAATCACTTTCAAAATACTCATTTACCTGTGATTATTTTGTAACTCATGTCTCCCTCATTAAACAACAAATCAATGCCTGATAATCCAAATACGAAGTCGCCAAATTGTTGATGATATTCAGGATGCTGGTATGAAAAAAAAGTTAGTTTAATGTCATTTTCTTCAAACAAAAATGCAGGCAGATATTTTTTAAACCTGATTTCAGTAAAGTATTGATTACACTGTGATTTATTTAATATTGAGATTAAACGCTCGCTTCCTCTTCCCTGCAAATTCAACTCTGAGCTTAGTATTATTTTAGTCGAAATATTCAGGTGTTCTTGAAGATAACCAATAATCATTAAATTTAAGTCTAATAAATTCGCCCAGGGTTTCTGATATAGACTTTCAATAAAATCTGAATATTTATCAAAATAGGCTGCATGTTTATAATTCACTAAAAGCGACTTCCAATGCTTACTCTGCCAGTTTTTATTGGTGTCAATTAATACCTGACTGATCATCGGCCTTCTTGAATGCATTGTATGCACTGGTACAGACAGCCAGGATGGCCCATGTGCTGTTTTTATTTTCGCACGGTTAATTAAATTATGTTTAGTATATTGAAAATCATCGGCTAAAACAAACACATCCGCCAAGCACATTTTATACAGTATGGTCAAATCGGGAAAATAACATGGCAGATGGGCAGCTAATGTCATATTCTATCCAAGGTAAATCTTAGAATTCATTTTTAAGTATGATCTAATTGCACCACTGGTGTCATGTTCTGCTGCCCGTTTGAGCGTTTCGACCTCGTCAACATCGTACCAAATTGGCAGAAGACTTCTGGTGAGTTTTAATGACTTCGCACGTTGAACGGTTGTATCTAAAACCGAGACTGAACTCCATTTGATATTTTCAAAAAGGCCTTTGTGGGACAGTTTTAATCCTATTAAATAATAACCGCCGTCTTCTGCCGGGCCAAGCACTAAATCGTTACCATCTAAGCGATTGAACGCTTCATTGACAAAATCGGTTGGGAGAGTTGGGCTATCGCTGCCTAAAACAATGACCTTATTTGATTCTTGAGAAAAGACATAGTCAAAAGCATTGGACAGTCGGCTGCCTAAATTATCACCTTTTTGTGGAAAGTGTTTAAATTCAGATGGTATAATCTGGCTATATTTGTTAAATTGTTCTTCAGGATCATAAGCCACGAAGATTTGATCTGCTACAGAATTACGGGCTAATTGAAAAGTTTTACCGATAAAAATATGATACAAATTTGCAGCCAAATCTAATCCGACCTGTGCACCAAGTCGCGTTTTAACTTTCCCGGGGGTGGGATACTTTATAAAAATGACAATAGATTTCATTAAGAAAGGCTCGGACAATTTTGGGGTGCAATAATTTTCAGGGATTCAGGTATAACAGAAATCTTAATCATGGGTTCTTCTAAGACCGGCTCGCCATCAATATTAATATACCCCGGAGCCTGACGTTCAATCCAGATTGACTGAGATTTGTGAAATTCTGCTCTTGAAAATTTATTCAGAGCACCAGTAAATAGCTTAGGCAGAGCGGAGAAAGCATCCAAAAAAGTAAATTGATTTATAATACAGACATCTAAAAAACCATCATTCAGTTTGGCTGTGGGGGCAATAATCGCATTATTACCGAACTGCCGGCCATTGGCTACAACAAATACAAATGGATTGCGTTGGAAGGTCATATCATTAAATCCAAACTTAATGGTTTCCGCCTCGTAATGAATAAATTCTTTTATACTATGATAAAAATATGGGACAGGTCCTCTTCTGGGAGATTCATCATATTTTTTTCCCACAACGGCATCAAAACCAACTCCAGCCACAAGAAAAAAATAACGACTATTCACCTTCCCAACATCTATGGGTGACACAACTCCTTTCTCAATCAGCTCACAGGCCTTTTTCACATTTTGCGGTATTTTTAAACTTCGGGCTAGTCCATTTCCGGAACCCATGGGAACAATACCCATTGATATATTGGTATTTACTAATCCAGAACCGATTTCATTGATGGTGCCGTCGCCGCCAACGGCAACCACCAAATCGGCTTTCTCCTGAACCGCCAGTAAAGCAAAATCAGTGGCATCCCCGCGTTTTGCTGTATTTTTTATTGAAACCGTTTGGCTAATATTAGAAAAATACTTTGTGAGATACTTGATGACATCCTTCTTTCCCTTAGCGCCTCCTGCAATTGGATTAACAATCAAAATTGTGTTTTTATACATAATTCTAAAATATAAAAAGGAGTCAGTTAGTTTGATTTAAATACGAACCACATTTTACATATAAAATTCAAGTAAACAAAGATATTGAATAATTTACAGTTTGTCAATTTTTTTCTTTTCGTCTCCATAATTAAAGTGTGGAAGTCAATTGTCAATTTAAAATCGGGGTAAAATTACTTTTAAGGATGGTGAGATAGATTTTTTTCGCCGCGCGGAGGACTCTCATTAATTATATCTATTCTATCAGGTACAAATATAGAACATCAGGTGAAATATCATCTATTACAGGCTTTGTGAAAAAGCTCGTCGTTTAAAGTAGCTTTAAATCATTCACATAAATATAATGAGAATTTTTAAATAATAAACCTCTAACTTCAGCCTTTTTGCCACTAATATTTTTGTTGTGTGCGATAGTTTCATAATCTTCAGAATTTACAATTGTCCAGATATTTTCGTCATCAGTCCTAATACCTGAACGATGCAATTCTGAAGGATGCTTTGCGATATCAAGATTTTGAGATAAATATTCACAATCTAAACAAATTATATCACCTTTTAGCACAGCTTCTTTTTTAACAAAATCAGAATCAGACTGATTGGTCATAGTCATATTTGCGGGATTGCCCATCATTTGAAAAAGAGGTAAAAATACAAGACAAATCATAATGGCTAATGCAAAGGATGCCGGGAATGGTTGATAAACAAAAATTGATTGAATCAATTGCCAAAAGCCAGGTCTGTTACCATTTCGAATCAGTTGGCGTCTTATGCGTCTTTGTAGGTAAGCTGGAGCTTTAACAATCGGAATCCTTTCTTTTATGATCCTTTTTACATTAACCTCATCAACATAGAGTTCATTACAGTCCGGACATTTATCCAAATGGATTTCAACCTTCTTCTTATCTGATGAATTTAGCTCGTCATCAATAAAGCCAGTAATAAAAGATGCAAAATAAGAACAATCCTTTTCCATCGCTACCTTTCCTCCAAAATAATGTCAAATTCTATTTTCAAATTTCGTCGATTATTAGATTAACTTGTTTAACCACCGTGAATTGCATATCCCATTTTTCGGACAACATGAATCAGATAAAACTGGATTCTGCCGTAATTTTCAGTTCAGCTCCTCTTTCCAAATAAATCAACAAATCGTTTTTTTATATTATTCCTTAAATTACAGATCGGATTCATCTTTCCAGCCAACAATGCGCCACTTATTATCATTTACACTTTGTTTAAATGTAAAAATAGCGGTTCCAGTAACTATAAAATTATATTCAGGGCCAAATAAACTTAAATTGAACCTGATGAAC
The DNA here is from genome assembly GCA_964539665.1 of uncultured Cytophagia bacterium. Lineage (GTDB taxonomy): Bacteria > Zhuqueibacterota > Zhuqueibacteria > Oceanimicrobiales > Oceanimicrobiaceae > CAZIKB01. The sequence continues at coordinate 15,580 of CAZIKB010000118.1, read as the reverse complement.
TTTTTCACAAAATCTCCTTTAGTCTCAGAATATAAAGTATTCAACCATATTAATTCAATAACGTCAAATCTTCGAAACAGAGTTCCAGTGGTTTTCAGATCCAGGTCTCGGTTCCATGTTCGAAGACCGCCAGATGGACCAAAATTCGTATCAAAATATTCAAATACAAAGGATTCATCTAAAATATCGCTGTACAAAAGAGAATCTTTAAATGTGTAGGCATATTTAAAATTATGAAGCACCTCATCCGGAGTTTGTTGTTCGGTAATAACATTCGACAGATCCGGATTATTATCTAATTCAGGTGCAAATGGATTAAAACATTTAATATTAATGAAAAAAACGAAAATAATTATGCCAGTTTTGAGGAACAGGTTATAAAAAGGAAAGATTTTAATTGAATTAACCTGCATTGATTCGTTCGCCTAAAACGAATACAAGAAATGAAAAAGCGGTACAAATACATTTTGTACCGCTTATCTTAAATGCTGTTATAATTGTTGCTCTATTTGAGCCTGAAAATTACAGGAATGGCAACCCAGACTTTAACAGGTTTATCTCTTTGAAGGGCTGGTTTCCACCTCACCTTTTTGATCGCATTTACTGCAGATTCATCACACCCGCTATGTCCGAGAGATTTCATGATTCTTGTTTTAACAACTCTACCTTTTTCAGATACCAGGACTTGAACAATAACACGTCCTTCAATTCCTGCTTTTCGAGCAATTTCGGGATATTTCAAAACTCTTTGAATCGCTCCAAATCCACCGATTGGGTAAGGTGCTTCATCGTATGGCACAAAGATATTTACATCATCATCTTCTTCAGGAGGACCTGGAGGAGGCGGAATTTCCGTTAAATCAACCTCGGTCGATTCGATAGTTAGATCCTCAGGCACATCTTCGCTTTCTGTCGGAATAGGAATAGATGGCCTTGGTGGTGGCGGAGGTCTTTTGATTTGTTCTGTTGGCGGTATATCGGCGACTTCGATTATAATTTCAGGGGCTTCGGTTTCTGTCGCTTCAAGGCTAATTGCACGAAGCAACTGAAATGTGATGACCATAATTACCAACGAAATGACTAAACCTAATTCAAATACCTTACGGTATTTGAGCTTCAGATTGGCATCAGGATTCTTTTTCATAATACTTACCTCACATTATTGGTTTAGCTGAGTAATTTATATTTAAAGCATCAGCTTCTCTTAATTCTTCGTGTATATCCGTAACCAGCCCCATTTTAGTACCTTGATCAATTTTCATTGATATCATTTTTAAAGGATGCATCGGATCAATACGTTTCTGATACATCATTTTTGATACATCACGTAAATCGATAAATCTATCATCAATTGAAATTTGTCCTTCCTTACTTACCCATAAATATGCTACATCTCTCTTCCCCTGTATTTTTTCAATCTTTCTTGCACTTGGCAGGATAACTTGTATTCCAGAAAATTCTTTAAAAACAGAAGTTACCATAAAAAAGATTAAAAGCAAAAAGACAATATCAGGTAAGGAAGATAATGGAATATTACTACTAACCTTATTTTTGTTATCAAACTTCAAATTTATTTCCTCCCTTTTATTTTTCCGGTTCAGCGATTGATATTTTTGCTGAAATATTGACTTTACTATATGCTATCTTGAGCTCGTCTAATACCTGCACATAAATATCGTATTTAGTATCCCGGTCAGTTTTGACAGAAACCAGCAATTTGTCGTTTTCTTGCAGTTTTTGTGCAACCACTTTATTAATTTCATTGATGGGTGTTGCTTCATTATCCAATAATATTTCGCCTTGTGCATTTATCAAAAGATTAGAAATATTTTTGGATCTTATTTCTTTGGTTTCACCCTTGGCAGGCAATGTAAGGCCAATACCGCGATCAACATCAATTGTGGTTGTAACGAGAAAAAAGATCAATAACAGAAACGCAATATCGGCTAATGATGCCATTGAAATTTCTACAAGGCGTGATTTTTTCTTTTCAACAAACATAAGAATTTCTCCGTGTTCTATTCAATATTTTCAACCTTAATTATTTCTTTTGACAATTACTCGGAGTTTAATTTTTTTATCTCATGATCACATGAGTAAACAATTAACCGTTTTGGACAATTGAGTATTTGGCCGTAAGATTACGCAGATCTCTTTGCATTTCTTTCCATCTCTATCAATGTATCTACAAAATCTACGGAACTCTCTTCCATATCCACAATTAATTTATCTACACGCGAAATAAAAAAGTTGTTAGCAGTTTGAGTGATAATGGCAACAACAAGACCAAACATAGTCGTTAAAAGCGCCACTGAAATACCCCCAGCTACGATAGAAGGAGAAATGTCATTGGCTTGTTCAATTGCCTTAAATGCTTCAATCATGCCCCAAACTGTTCCAAGAAATCCCAACATTGGCGCAATACTTACAACAGTAGCCAGCCAAACGAGCCCTTTTTCTAAAAAAGCCATTTCAATTGAACCTGCATTCATAATGGCTTTCTCAACATGTTCAATTCCCCGATCAACCCTCAACAGGCCAGCGTGAAATATAGATGCTACTGGTCCGCGTGTGTTAGCACAGACTTCTGTGGCTGCCTCTACCCCACCTTCACCCAATGCTTTCTTAATATTACTAAGAAATTTGCGGGTGTCCACTGATGCGCGCGATAATGTCCACAATCGTTCTAAACTTATAGCAATGCCGATTACTAAACATGCTAAGATGGGCCACATGAACCCTCCACCGTCGTTAAACAATTCCAAAAAATTCATTACTCTTTTTCCTCCCTTAAATAATTTAAATAATTTAAATTTAAATAGCTAGAACTCCCTACAATATTGAATTAAGTCAAATTTGTTGCAAAAGTATAAATAATTTTTGCTTAAAAGTCAACACTTTTTTTAATAAACAAATCCTTAGTGCTTGCAAACATTAATTTAAACGAGTTAATTTAACAGCCTCGGGAAAGTATTTTATGGCTTCCTGGACCTGTCCATTTTCAAATACTTCAATATGATAATATTCACGAGTACTCCATAAATTTCTGGCGATTTGACTTTTAATTCTTTGTTTAATAAAGGCGTCATCATTTAAGATATGCTCTTCATTCAATTCTATGTTTTTTGATTTTGCTAAATTGATAACCTCTTCTACCATCTTATCGCTTACATTAAATTTATCTCTGTATGTCTGAAAGTCCTTTTTAAGTTTCTTATGATTTCTTGCATATTGGGAGCCGTATTCAAAAAACAATTGATTCTGAATTAATTTAATGGTCGTAATCGTTAACGGTTTAGATTTAATAATAATATCAGGTGAGATACCGCCGCCACCAAATACTTTCCTGCCGGAGTTAGTGGTAAAAACCGGCTTGTTAAGGGTGCTGTCTGCAATAGCATTTGGGTCCATATCATCCCATCCTGCAGAAATATAATCGCGTATACCGTTTTTATACGAACGTTGAATTAGCCGGCCACTCGGTGTGTAGTAACGTGCAATTGTGACTCGTACCGCAGAGCCGTCTTTTAAAATTTCCTGCCTCTGTACCAAACCCTTGCCAAAACTGGTTGTACCGACAATTAATCCACGATCCCAGTCTTGTATCGCACCTCCTACAATTTCTGAAGCGCTGGCCGAACCATGATCTATTAGAACAATCAATGGCATTGTAAGATCCGATGCTCTGCTTGTTGAATAATAGTCTTCAGATGAATTTGGAGTTCTTCCGATTGTGTAGACTATGCGCTTGTTCCCATCAATAAATTTGTCAACGATTTTTACGGCCTGGTCTAAATAGCCTCCCGCGTTCCCTCTTAAATCCAAAAGTAACTGCTTCATGCCTTTTGATTTTAACTCTTCTACTGCTGCCGCGAATTCATCATTTGTCGTTTTCGAGAATCTGCCAATTTTAATAAAACCGGTACTGTCATCAAACATGAACGCAATCGTGATACTGTTGACTGGAATGATGTCTCGCGTTATGGTGATTTCAAATGGCTCGACAAGTCCAGGACGTTGTATTTGCATAGACACCTGCGTACCCATGGGGCCTAACAGCTTTTCACGAACCCCACTCTCTGAAATACCATAGGTCGCTTTTCCCTCGATACTGGTTATTTGATCACCTGGACGTAATCCCATCTTTTCTGAGGGGGAACCAGTAATTGGTGACATAATGGTTGGCAATTTTTTATGAATAATAAATTCTATTCCAATCCCTTCAAACTCACCTTCAAACTGTTCTCCAACTACCTGCATACGTTCTTTTGGTATATATACTGAGTGAGGATCCAATTCTTCAAGCATACCTTTAATAGCGCCGTCTACCAGCATTTCAGGATTAACCTCTTCGACATATAATTGCTGAATTTTTTTAATAACTTCCAGAAATTTTTCAATTTGAACATAGATATTCCCACCATAAGCTAACAAGTCAAATTTGATATTTACTACTACAAACAGAATAATTATAGCGGAAATACCGGTAATACGCTTTCTATATTTTTTCATAAAAAGTTATTCCTTTATATCTTCAATACTTAATTCAAATTGGTTGCTCCAGGTTGCTTCGGCTTCTAAATTGATATTCCAGTTTGGGAAAACAACTGAACTTTGATATACTCGCTCAAAACCGCTCTCAGATTGAGAGATGGTTTCAATCGGGAAACGCCAGATTGAACCTGCCTTGTCTAATTTTATAATGATACTCAAGCCTGACCATTCATCAATTAACCTGACCTCTTTAGAATTGAGGATTTCACCACTACTTCGCAAACGGGCATCTGTTAAACGATGATCTGGAAAACTGAAATATCTATCTTCTGCATCTCCAGCCAGCAATGCAAAGTCGAGCTCAGAGCCAAACCAAAATGATCTGGTTTGTGTATCCATATTTTTAATTCTATAAACAATAATAAGTTTCGATTTTGAGTGAAATAAAGTTACTTTTTTCTCTAAATGCACGCGAGCAGGCTGATTTTTAAATTTTACATGCCCATACCGCCAGAGTGTAACTGTCAGGCTATCACCCGTTCGCTCCGTATTGAACTCATAGGGTGCATTAATAAAATCACCAACCTCGGTGTAATTACATTGAGAAAATTTTTCAAGCGTGGTTCTTTCATGCAGAAAATGATCTAATAATGAGGCTCTCTTGTACCAATCGTAGAACAGCATATTCTGCAGGCCTTCTTCCTTTAGAACAACCAGATCGTGTATACTAAGAACCTCTTCGTCACCATGCATATTCTGATTGGCAGAATTTACTTTTAAGAGCTTTTTATGGTAACTCTCCTCCCGCCTTGTCATTGTATCTAACAGATTAATGGCTTTAGGTTTATAATCCAACTCAATCAGACTGCCGCCATTTTCCGGGACAAAATAGAGAATCATACTTTTGTTATTAACAATTACTTCATTGAGGCCGTCACAATTGAAGTCATATATTTGACAATCAATCCAACCGTTTTCAAGTTCGCTGGCCTGTCTTTCCAATTTGTCTAAAAGTATTTCTGCCTGGATGAATTCCTTATAAGTAGCAAAACGCAAATGATTTAAATATATTCCTCCGAAAACCCCGTGCCAATATGGACAATTACACTGTCCAGCCCATAAATGATTTTGAGCTTTCAAGTAGTTATCATCTGAACTATACTCCTTCTCAAGTTTCGCTAAACGTTTACTGATTTGAAGCATTTTTTTGTGCATATTGTTAGCTTCAGGGTATTTAACCATAAAATTTCGCCAAAATCCGCCGCGGACAAAGACTTTATATTTTTCATGCAGATGGTTTTGTTTTAAGATGTCTTCGAATTGATCATACGCCAAAATCGCACTGGCTGGCATGGCCCATTCCATCATTTCTCTATAAGAGGCAGTAGGCAGGTAAATACGCCCTAAAGGTTTTATCTTTTCTAACGCCTCGGAAAAATGCAGTATATTTATCCAATCCAAATTTTTACTTAATAACTGGAAAAAATTTTCCAGCCAGCCGTTTATGTAACAATGCTCGTGCGTGTCCGGCCAAATACCAAACTTTTCTCCGTCATCAGCAAATACTACCAGCGTTTCACCGTGCTCTGACGCAATTGATTCTAAATATGCAATTGTGTTTTCAGGATCTTGAAATGGAATAGTATAACGCAGTTTTTCACTAATTGGAAAAAGATAAACTGTGTGACCCTCCTCTTCAGTAATATAGTAACCAAGTAATTCTTCATTTTGTAAACCTGCATTTTTAAAATGAGAATCATCCAGTACCATATATTTCACCCCTGATTCGAAAGCTGGTTTGGCTAAATGTGGTTCCCAAATTCTTTCAGCCAACCACATTCCTTTTGGTGCATAACCGGTATTGTCCTGCACAAAATTGCTGAGCTTTTTTATCTGACCAAGCATATCCTGATAGGGAATGACAGACATGATTGGCTCATAAAAGCCTCCGGTCATCATTTCAATCTGTCCCCTTCGAACCAGATTCTGTAGCTTTGGAATAAATTCAGGCTTGTGGTCTTTTATCCATTGAAATAAAACTCCTGTATAATGCTGAGCCAATCGAATTTCGGGGTACTTCTCTAACAGCTCAATAAAAGGCAAATAAGCTCTTTGGTAGGCATCCTCAAGAACAAAATCAAAATTCCCAACAGGCTGGTGATTATGAATGCCAAAAGCGATGTTAATTTTTTTCAAACTGTTTCCTTCTTATAGTGATAATTATCATGTAGAGTAAAAAGGTTTGGGAGCATAAGGTATTTTCAATTCGGCCACATGTCTCCTTCGCATAAAGGGAAGTCTCGATTGATCGAGGGAATTCCCAAATTAATTTGGGCTTCCATGCGATCTTGTTTAAAAGATACCTTATTTCCTTATATCTCTACACCCTTATTTTTATCTTTCAACATTAAAACAAAGTTTCGATTAACAATACTTTAATTCCACCTAATATTATTAATAACAATATTCTGAAATATAGTCAAGTTATTTATCGGTAAGAAATGTTGAGCCATACGGGCTTAAAAAGCGAACCAATCTTTTTGGGGATACCGGTGAGAACTACAAGTCCAATCCAAACGAAAATCTGTGGCCATCACCGAGATTTGAATCAAACGGGCTATATCCATAATCTATATGATAGCGTTTATAAATTAATCCAAATCCTGCACCGATTTTTCTTGCGTCATGGCCGGTTTGATAGCCAACTCTAAAGGCAACTAATCCTTTCATTTGAATCTCTGCCCCGAAATTCTCCTTTATAGAAGGATCTCCATTCAATTCCGTGCCAACTACCTTGATAACATCCACGGCTAATATGATAGCGCCCTCTAAGGCTTCAATATCCAGCTTATAGGACGCTCCCAGACGCAGTATCTCAGGTAAATCTATAGATTTCTCGCGAAGTTCATTCATTGAACCGATGTTTTGTACTACCAGGGCAAATTTTAATGGACTCTCAAAAGGCTTAAAAATGAATCCTAAATCAAAAGCAAAGCCAGTCGCACTGTCTAAATATATTTTTTCATATAGATATTTAAGAGTCACACCAGCTCTGATTGCAGGTGAAAAAGTATGGCCATAAGACAGTCCAAAGGCGATGTCATGAGCGCCAACCGTTCCCAATGATTCCCCGGGTTTTACTCTTCTCTCAATACCGCCAACATTGATTGAATAAAAACTTAAGCCTATCGCCCCCTTGAAAGCTGGAAAACTATAAGCAAAAAAATCGTTGGAAATATCCTGAATCCATTCGTTGTGGCTAAACACGATTTGTGCCGTTTTGACGAGGGTTAATCCAGCTGGATTCCAATAAGTAGCCGTAGCATCATCAGCAACGGCTGTATAAGCCTCACCCAAGCCACTGGCGCGACCTCCGACGCCTAATTTAAGGAAAGCCAAGCCTGTAGTTTTAGCTTGACTCGTCTGGCTATAACTTTGATTTCCAGAAATAATAAATAATATCAAAAATAAGATGAATGTTCTATATCGATTCATTTGATACTCCTGTTACACGATTGCGTAATGTCATAATTAAAACTGAAAAACCCAAGTGAAAATGTGTTCCTCTTCTATTAGCTCTCCCTGAGAAATAAAAGCATAATTTAACTGAGACATTTTTCCAAAAATATTAAAATGATACCCTCCACCTGCAGAAATTGTTCCATCATCATCCAGGCCTCCCCGTAGAACGAATCCCTGCTTAAAGATACCTTCGACGCCAAAACGCAGCCTGCTGTCCAGTTTTTTACTATCCTCAAAGTCTATTGCAAAGGTAAATTGCTGAATTTTAGGCACACGAAATGCAACGCCGGTTCGTACTATTTTGGGAAATCTATTTATAACTTCTGAACCTGTTTCTCCATACAATTTGCCGGTGTTCCAGGTATATTTGGAATTGATGTCTCTGACTGATATTCCAACGGTTACCCATTGGTTTGGCTGGACAAGCGCTCCGAGATCAAATCCAACTCCATTGGCCGACACGGTCTCACCATTGGACCCCACTCCAGGGAATCGATTCCAAATTACTTTTACAGATAATCCCACAGAAAAAATATTCACGGGTTTTAAGGCAAACGAAAAGATAAAAGCGTTTTCAGAATTTGAAAGACTCCCTGTTTCACGTCCATCGCTGTCCCGGCCATCTATATTACCCACACCAGCACGAATCCAGGCAAGAGAAAATCCGCCATCCAGCATTTTACCTGCGCCGTCCTTTATTTTAGGATGTATAGGAACGCCAAATCCAATAAATGAAAATTGTCTATCCAAAGATAAAATATTAAAAGACGCCATAACCTCTTTATGTTCGAGAAAAGGTAAACCGGCCGGATTATAATAGCTGGCTTCAACATTTTTTGCGAGGGCAGTATAAGCGCCACCCATGGCTTTGGCTCGAGCGCCGATCCCCATTCTAAGAAATGCGCCAGCTATACCGCGCTGGGCATGTAATGAGTGTGTGCTTCCAATGCATGATAAAGTGATAAAAGTAATTAATATAAATTGTCTTAGAGCATTTTCACAATGCTTGACTTTCATTCGCAATTCTGGCTTCCTTTCAGTTTAAAACAATCAACTTGCCCCAATAAGTACCATCGTCTTCCAATTCCAGTCGATAAAAATACACACCGTTATCTACCCGCATTCCCCGGTCGTCGGTGCCATCCCAGGTTTCATAAAAATGACCGCCTGCTGGACGTGATACAACTTCAACCACAGTTGTGACTAAATGCATGGCAAAATCAAAAATTTTCAGGGTAGCACGGGTGGCATTATTGGTGTTATATTGGAACCGAACATGTCCGACGCCGTCCAGATTGTTATGCACATTTGGAGAAAATGGATTCGGATAGGCATAGGTTCGGATGGTTTTCTGGATATTACCCAACCTCGAGTGATGTTGCCGAAGAATTGGAGTAGGTTCAAAAACCTGGAATACTTCCCAGGTCAATCCACTATCGTATGTTTTTGCCAATCCATTTTTTGTGCCGACCCAGAGAGCGTTGCCTGCACTCTCTCTTGCTGAAAATACATTATTTGATAAAATTTTTCTTGTGCCGCTGGTATTTTCAATATTTGGAAAGAGAGCCCAGGTGGTTCCACCGTCAATAGATTTAAACAGCCCATTGTTTGATGCAGCATATACTACCGAACCATGAATTGCAAAATTGTGCACCGTTTCTCCACGTAAAGCGGTGTGCCAGGAAAAACCTTGATCTTCGCTCCACGACACCCCTTGAAATTCCGTGGTATCTCTTGATTCTACAGTGGTTGCCCGAGCAGCCGCCCAAATTATATCTTTACTTGCATATCTCTGGTGCGCGATAGCCACAACAAAATTTCCGGAAATGGGATTTGGTTGATTTTGATGGTTGAAATTTGTCCAGGTGTGCCCGCCATCAATGGAACGATTAATACCGCCAGCAGTACCCACCCAGAGAGCACCATCCACTGAAATTACTGAAAAAACGCGATGGTTTAGATTGCCGAGCGGATCAAAAATGAACGAATCCGGCGTGACAATTTCCCACGACTCGCCGCGATCATTCGACATTCTAAGCCCACCACCAAAGCTGGCTATCCACACTTCCTCGTCTCGAAGCGCAATATCAAACGTGATATTTTGGACTGGTGTGGGACCCGGCTGGGGAATATGAATCCAGGTTGTACCGTCATCCAGCGAATACGATAAACCACCGCCGGCTTGAAAATTGCCAAATTCATTAGTGGTATCAAAACCGGTAGCTACCCAGATAATTTCATCAGAAATGGCCAAACCGGATACACCGCCCCGGCCTAATCCTTGCTCCTTACCGAAGGATTCAAAGAATCGACCTGAATCTGATGTTCGGCTTAATCCAGCGCCTGTTCCAAACCAGACCGTACTGTCTGCTATAATTATATCTGTAACCGAGTTGCTCGCCAGTCCTGAATCTGACTGAGCATACATGCGGAAGGAATCTTTATGCAGAATTTGTGAGAAAGAATTGGTTTGCAGAAGTAGTAAGCTGGCGAGAATCAGGATATTCAATTTAATAGTTGAAAGCATGTATAAAAACTCTCCCTATTCTGTGACGGTTAAAATGTTTTCGATGATATTACTAAAAAGCGCTGATTTGTCCTTCGCCTGAAATACAAATCTGAAATTTCCTAACGGCACGGGTGGAACTGCGTTTCGAGGCAGCAGAACGATCGTGAGACTGTAGGTGCCATCGCCGGCAGTGTCGTCGCCGCTACTGCCATCGTCTACAAGATAAAAAGGACTTTGACTGGATTCATCACCGTTTGGGAGAAAACTCTTGAATCGCACCCAGTCAATGTTTGAAAATCCTTCCGGATCCTTTACATCAACCATAATATCGATAAGTATTTGATTTGTCGGGTGGAGCTTCACCGTATCAGGTGCAACCACGTTTGATAAAACCGGAGAGTTTATGAATGAAAGAGTCAGAGAATGCTCGATTACATTACTTAGTGAATCATTCTTGTCTTTCGCTTGAAATATAAATTTATAATCTCCAGCAACTACATTTTCAGCCTCAAATCCGAATTTGTTGCTATAGGTGCCGTCGCCAGCAATCGCATCCCCGGAAATCTCGATATCGCCATCATCAGCCATTTGATATGGACCATTCGGGTCTTCTTCATCTCCAGGCAAAACAACTCGATATTTAACGTATTCTATATCTGAAAGGCCCTGCGCATCCGCAACGTCAATAGTATTGACAATGACTGAATCACGCTTATCAACAATGCTTACTTCATTTAGAGCAGATAAATTTAAGATAACCGGAGCGCTATTAAAGGTGAAAATTATACTATATTCAATTTTATTACTCAAAAAATTATTTTTGTCCATCACCTGAAAAACAAACCTGAATTCCCCTGGCGTCATTTCGTTGGTGATGAAAGTGAATTTGCCGCTATACCTGCCATCCCCGGCAATCGTATCTCCTGAAACAGCTACATTCCCGTCGTCCGCCATTTGAAAGAAATCATTCGATTCTGCACTGCTGTCCGGCAATATGACTTTATACCTGACATATTCAATGTTGGAAAATCCCTGCGGATCCGTAACCTCCACACTAACAGCAACCTCAGGATTTGCAACGCCATCAAGGATAACTATCCTCGGCGCTTCGGTTTTCGAAATAATAGGCTCAAATAGTAATTCAGCCCGTCCCTTCACAATAACCACCACTGGCTGACTCGCATTCCCGCCCAGGTCTTGTGCCTGAAATCTTAGAAAATAATCGGAAATTTTTGTGAATAGCCTCGTGCTCAAAACCGCCGTAAAAATGCCGTCACCAGGTACTTTGTCCCCGGATGAGCCGTCGTCAACAAACTCTGCTTCAACAGTGGGATTAGGATGAGCAGGCGGCGCTAACTGATAAAATACCCGCTTAATGTCGGATAATCCATCCGAATCTGCGACTTCGACTTCAATTAAAAACTCAAAATCAGGAATAACAATAACACTACTGGGAACTATCGTTCTAAGGATGACCGGCGCTGAGCCCGGAGCGATCGAAAGGACGTTTATGAATGCGGTTAAAACATTGCTCGCATTGCCGCTCGCGTCCCTCGCTATTACCTCCAGATTAAACTGACCGAAATCGTTTTGTGCAAAACTGCCATCAATCTGTGTTGCGTAAATACCATCTATTGGAAGGATATCCCCAAGTACACCATTATCATGCAAAAGCCCCTGCATGTTTGGAGAGCTGGAGTCGACTTTGGTAACCTCAAAAAACACCTCTTCAATATCGTCAATCCCTTGCGGATCAACTACTTTGACGGAAATGATATGCTTTTGGGGGGATAATGAATAAACAACCGCAGGATAAATTAAATTCGAGATTTCAGGCACAAAAGTTGGCTCGGGCTGAATGGGATTGTCTTCGGTGCAATGCCAGAAGACAGCTAACATTACAAGAAAATTAATGTAAAGACATTTTTTCAGGATTTTAAATATGATGCGTAACATCCTTGCTTTTATCAACTTTTTTGCTCACTTATTTTAATTTAAAATTTTTTACCAACTGTTTTCTAAATCAGAAAGATCGGTTGCATAGAAATCCGCTCCGACTAAATAGCTTCGGTTCAATGTTGTTGTTAGCGCTACAACTTTCATGCCTGCATTTTTCGCTGCTTGAATACCCAGAGGCGCATTTTCCACGACCAGGCATTGGCCGGGTTCAACGTTTAAAAGAGACACGGCTTTTAAATAACATTCTGGATTGGGCTTACCTGCTTGCGTATCATCGGCCGTAACCATGACGTCTATTCGCGAGATAAGCTCCGGAGTTAAAATCTCTTCCACATTCAAACGAGGGGTTCCAGTGACCAATCCAATTAACATACCCTGTTTTTTTAATTCTATGATAAATGATTCAGCGCTGTTGGTTAATTTAGCTTTTGTGATTTCCCGGTACTTTCTTTGTTTCTTAGCCACTAAGTTAATTAGCGCTTCTTCAGAAGTTTCAACATTTTTTTTTGTTAAAATTTGACGGGCTAACTCAATGGAGCGGCTGCCTTCTGTTAACAGCACATCTTCTGGCTTGATCTCGATATCAATATCTCTAAAAATGGTTTGCCAGGCTTTGACATGAAACGACATGCTGTTGACCAACACGCCATCAAAATCAAATAGCACAGCTTTAATCAAAAAATCTATTCCGGGACTGCTTGAGCGGTTTTTCACAAAATTTTCAGTAGAATCCTTTACGGCATTGAATGATTTTGAAATGAGCAAAAGAGAGTATTATATCGGTTTCCCGTTAAAATATTAAACTCACTTTAAATTTAATAAAGGCACAATATAGGACATTTCTTGAGCATTTTCAAGGTAATTTTTTTCTTAATTGTTAATTTAATCAATTTCATAAATGGAGTCTCAATCTATGTACAGTTTAACCTGTCTTCAATATACTTTTATCATACCTGATTTTGCGTGAATGACAGCATTGGGGATAATTCAAAATTTAGATTTGCCACACACAGGCAATGTGTGTGGCAAATCCGAAATCGCCATTCTTAATAAGTTACTATCGAATTAATAGCATCTTGCTGGTAAGTATCTCACCCATAAACTGAATCTGATAAAAATACATCCCGGAAGCCACTTCGACACCCAGGCTGTTTCGGCCATTCCAGTTAACCGAATATTTACCTGACAGTCTATCTGCATCAATTAATGTGTTGACTTCCCTTCCCAGGATGTCATAAATCTTCAATACCACGCGCCCAGGTTCTGGCAAGGTAAACTGAATACGCGTCTCCGGGTTGAATGGATTGGGATAATTCTGTGCAGTGAGTTCCACCACTGGTTCTGGCTCTGATGATTCTTTGGCAAAGTACTCTTGTCCCATATCTGCCATTTCATCTCTGGCGGACTCGGCGGTTAGATGACCAGGATATTGCGCAATAACTAATTTGAAAATCTCTTCAGCTTTATCCAGGTCGTTGAGATAGTATTTATAGATAAGGCCTTTCCCATAAAGCAGCTCACATACGTAGGCATCCTGAGGAAATTCATGGATGATTTGATCAGATAATTCGATAGCTTTTGCATAAGCGTTCTGTTTAATTAGAGCAGGGATCATGGCGCCCAGAGCCTGGGAACGCAGATGAGCCAACTTCGGATTGCCGGCGATACCCTGCATATAATCCTCAAGCGCTTTAAACTTTTTCGTCACCCGCCAAATCACAGCAAGTCGCGCCAATGCAGAGGTTGTATACGGACTGTCCGGATATTTAGCTATTACCTGCATAAATTTACCAGTTGCGCTGGTAAACTCGGATGCATAATTCTGTGGATTTAAAGCTATGCCTGATTTTTTATCCTGCCTGAGATTGCTCTTAATGGTGCGCCAGATACCCAGGGCTTCCCGATAATCGTTTTGCCCCCGATCGTCACCATTAGACGCAATTGATTCTTGACCTGATGTTGTGTGAACTGACTATGATAATTGCTTTGAAGCACCGCAATAATCCCATTCTTCCCAGGTAACATCACCACTCACAGAACCTCCTTCCTCGGAACTGCTGAACATACAATGGTAAGTATCTGTACCTGGTGAATCAGCAGAGATATCAATATTGTTCAGGCAAAAATACACCTCATCAATCAATCCACTTGAATAATAATACACTGGAACAGCCACTGCACTTTTATTTCTTATCATGCCTGCCCAAACCTCTAAATCAGAATAAGTATGCGCGTAAATGGCTTTTGAATATGATGTTTCTGAATCTATTTCATCAAAATTAACCACTGATCCTGAAGCTTCGATATAACCATTTCCTGTTGTTTCCAAAGCCAGGTTAACAAAATCAGAGTTGGTAATTGAAATCTTTTTCGTGACAGTCATTAAGGACAGGCTTGCATTGTCATCATTGTTAAAAGTTATGGTTCCATCAATGGTTGTGGAGCTATAATCATCACCAACGAGACCAACACCCGCTTTCATATTAATATTACTGTAAGTGTCCGAATCAAGGTAAATATTCCAACCGCTTAAAGCATGACTATCAATAAGTTGTTGGAGAGAAATCGAAGAAGGGAAAAATCCCTTGTAATAATTGCCTTGTTTGGCATAATGCTTATAACCGGAAACGCTGCCTTGTTTTACTATTTTTCCGCTGCCGGTACATTTGATGTGGTAGCCATTGAGGTTTACAGTGGCGCCTGATGCAATAGTGAGGGTGATATCTGATGGTACTTCAATACTGTCCGAAAGAGTCTGAGTGCCGGAAGCAACAAAAACTGTTTGACCAGCAACCGCAGCATTTATTGCATCGTGAATATTGGTATAAACTTGCGGAACATAGAGATGACGTATAGCCTCAAATGCATCGATACGGCCGTGGCCATAATAATCATCTCTTCCTGTTGTACCAAGATCTACAGCAGACAATTCCATAGTATCTTGAACTTGTGTTGGTGTTAGACTATTGTCTTTGGATAAAATAAGCGCAGCCAATGCACAAACAAGAGGTGCCGAAAAAGAAGTTCCGCTATCTGTATAATAATATCATTTTAACTTTAAGATGTCATAAGTAGCTACATGCACACAATGTTTTA
>CAZIKB010000117.1:0-19896 GCA_964539665.1 uncultured Cytophagia bacterium | reverse complement strand
CACGTGCCGGATTGTCCGGCTTGCCTATATTAGCTTTGCTTGGCGCACTCATGAATATAATCCGAGTCTTCAGAAGCCTGTTGAAACGCACGAAAACCTCTCATCCATTGGCCAGCTGAATACGCAGAAATGCCGAATCTATCACCAACTTGAGTTAAGGTTAAATTTTCATCTTCCATTTGATCAACTAATAATTTTGCTTTATTAAAAGGTGGCCAATCGGTTATACCAGAAATATGTCTTAATCCTTGAAAAATCCAAGATGCTTTCGTGTCTGTACCAATATATTCAAGACACTCGATAATTGTCACTGATTCGACGACATCTTCTGATATTTCTGAATTAGTTTTAGTAAATTCACAAACAATTTTTGCAGCACAAATCCTCCTGTTACCTTCTAGAACAACATATTTATCATCTATTCCATCTATCTTCTTAACGACAACACGGTCGATTTTTAGAAATCCGTTAATCTTGATGTTAGAAACAAGTTTTTCTATCCCAAATTCACTGATAAGTTTGCCAGAAATATTGTTTTGAATAGCTGGATTCACTATATTATCTTCTGAGATATAATTCCAATCGGCATTTACGAACCGTGGGTTATTAGGGTCAAGAAACAAATTATCAATATGTGTTTCAATTTTGGTAATGGTTTTTACTAATGATTGATCCATAAAATTTTCCTTAATTTTATAATGCCTAACGAACCGTGCGGATGAGCGTCATGGCAAAGTGATAGATGCTTATTTTAAGCGTAGTATTATTCATTTCTTTAGAGTCTACACTTGTCAGGAAGCCTTGTCGCTCGATCCGCTTGTTTAGGCGTCGTACAATATATGGGCAGAAGTCGGCTTTGGTCTGAGCGAACGATTTAGCTTGCCCTCCCCCGCCCACGGCTCGTTATGGCATACGCACAAAATGGATTATTTACAGTTCAACTAAAACGCACATTGAATAATTATATATTTTTCTTGACTCCCCTTATTGGTATGGTCAAGGTCTAATATTATTTGTCTATCTTGCCTTGTCCCTGTTGTTTGAGCGATTATGTTTACAGAAGACTCTGTTTGTTCAATGACACTCCCCGTTGGGAGCGTACACCATAACGATGGTTTAACTTGCCAAACCGCTACACAGAAACTGAAACATTGCACAAATCATTCAATTTACCACAAAACTCCCATTGAAACACGGCGGTTTAGTGCACCAGGTTGAAACCGATATTATGCCAATTTACTGTAAATAAAAACCTTAAGCACTTATTTTAGTAAAATAAGCTTTTTTGTTTCAATATACTTTTCAGCTTGTAACTGATAAAAATATATTCCGCTTGCCATGCTTTTGGGTTCCCATATAATATTGTATTCTCCTGATTTAATCTGCTTATCAAGTATAGTATCAATCTCTCGACCAAGAATATCATATATTTTTAACTTAACATTACTTATTTTGGGTATCGTAAAATGTATGGTAGTTAATGGATTAAACGGATTGGGATAGTTCTGATAAAGTGCGTAGGATTTGGGAATATTATTCACAGATGATTCTTCAACATTCGTCGGTTCTCCAGTAGTAAACTGATGAACATCACTCCAGTCACTAATTACTCCAAGATTTTCTGCAAGTACACGCCAATAATACAATGTAGATTCGTTCAAAATGTTTACAACTTTCACTGGTTCAGTAATACTACCCTGATTAAATATCGGTGATTCAAAATTCGCATCATCAGAAACTTGTAGTCGGTATGATGTAGCTGCTACTGAAGGGCTCCACCCGAATTCCGTTTCTATCGGGATATCCACCGCCTCAGGAGAGGGAGATAACAACAGAGGCTGCCCGGGGACTGTAACTGTGGTGTCGAGATAAACAGGATACATCAAAGGGTAGTTGTCACTGAAATTACCATCATCAGGAAAAAGGTTGTTATTATGAACATAAGGTTTATCCCATATTCCATTAAAACTGGAATGTTCTTCTGCATTAGGGTACCGATCGAGGTAATCTGAATAATAGTTACCCTCATTGTTGTGATGCCAATTATAATTTCCCTGTTGTCCCGAAGGACCACAATTAAAAAAATTATTTCCATGAATTATGTTTTGATCAGGAATACAATCCACACCACACTGCTCCAACATCATCGCTTCGCCCCACATATCGCGAAATGTGTTATTGATGATTGTACTATTGTTAAGACCACCAGCAAATATTGCCGATGTAGTCATATTATAAATGGTATTACCCTCGATACGATTTTCTGAAGATTTGTCTGCTCCCCGTATTCCGGTAAATGCCTCAGATATTCGATTATTAATTATCTGGAGTCTAGTAGCCCCATCTATGACAAGTGCGGCATAAGATTTTTTAATGACGTTATCTTTAATAACAGCATCAGCACAATTAATTTGAATGCTGCCACCACCATCCCAATTTCCAAGTCCAACAAGTTCACTATTCTCAATTTGCAATATCGCCCCTTCCCGGGCCTGGATATGCCCACCCTGTGCAATAATCCTACTTTTAGTAATCCTAAGCGTACCGCCGGATTCAACTGTTATAAGTGTCTCATCTAATCCATCAACAATTTCCCAGTCCACGTTATCAAGTATTAGTGATCCTCCGTTTTTTACTACGTACGTTTCAGACAATTCACTTTGTGTACCAGATTTTGTTTGTTCATCGGTTATTTCAACAATGCTTGAATTTGGTACCTCATAGTTTGTTATTTGTAGTGATGGTACTGTGGCCAGAGTAATAGGAATAGTTTGAATTGTGGGAAATTGATCAATCACAGAAGAAGAAATCGTATGAGGAGTGTCACCAACTCCATCTCCGTTCTGATCTTCCCCCTGATAGTCGCTCCAGTAATTTCCTGTACCTTCAACATTCCATTGATTATTTCCATCATCGTATCCGTTTGTTTGATTATTGGAGATATTATTTTCGCATACTATATTGCCAGATGTATTGTCCAAAATGATACCCACAGAATTATCCTGTACAGTATTATTTATTACTGTATTATTGTTGGAATCGTAATACAGTTCAATACCCCTTTCCGAATTTGTTATTGAATTGGATTGTATGACATTATTGGAGGATGCGCCAAACAAGGTAACGCCACCATCCTTGACGTCATCAATGTTGTTATTAATAATCGTGTTGTTGTCACCACGAAAAACAACTATTCCTCCGCTATTTGCCCCAGAATTATCCCAATGCCCTGAAATATTATTACCAGTTAGTATGTTGTGATTACCTTGCATCAAGACAAAATTAACACGGAATCCTTGAATCGTATTGTTTTTGTAAAAATTGTTGTGCGACCCTCTTGACCGGATACCAGTACATTCAGCATCATGATTGACTCCACAGTCAATTATATTGTCCGAAATATTGTTATTAAAGCTACTAGTAATCCATAGTGCCGC
Organism: uncultured Cytophagia bacterium; assembly: GCA_964539665.1. Lineage (GTDB taxonomy): Bacteria > Zhuqueibacterota > Zhuqueibacteria > Oceanimicrobiales > Oceanimicrobiaceae > CAZIKB01. The sequence continues at coordinate 16,459 of CAZIKB010000117.1, read as the reverse complement.
ACGATTAAGTACATTGTTTTTTATGCTACAATTCTTAGATGAATTAATAAATAGGGCTCCTGCTCCCTCAATCAGATTATTTGAAATTGTACAATCATCTGAATCATTTAGTTGTATCCCATTATTAAGAGAATGGTTATTGTCTACTGTTACATTTTTGGCATTTTCTACATGAATTTCGAAATTCCATGTTGTGCCAGTATTATTCACTGTAAAATTTTTTATAACCGAACCCGTGTCTCTAACTGTAATAGTATAACTAATATCATCGCCATTAATAAAACTTTGTCCAACACCGGCTCCGATCAGACTTTTTCCATTTTGGATCTCAATATTCTCATTCCATGTTCCGGCTGCAACATTAACAGTTCCAGTCGTCGCTACTGCATCAACACCATTTTGAATTACCGCAAAATGAGTTAAACCCCAGCCGGCAGTGGTTGCAGTGTAGTCATCATCAACCCAAACTGTGTCGGGGGCTTGAGAATAAATATGGGAAGAAATTAAGATGATGAAAATGATTGAACTTATTAATATTTTTTGTACCATGATATCCTCCATTTCCATTTTAAATTCTAATTATATAATTGCATAAAATATTATTAACCCGCAAAATAACACCCCAAAAAGTGTCCATTATTTGGTACAAATTTTTATATATTGACATTGTTCCTATTATTAAACACTTTTTTCTGCTCTTTTCTTACAATTCTTTTTTCTAATCCCAAAGCTAAAACCTCTTTGTAAGGCAATTCCCATTTCCCGTAAAAAAGATATTTTTGATTCATTAAAATTCATTTCTATTTGAAATGATTTCATCCCCCGAATCCATTGCACATATGCTGGCTCGGTGCGCTTGCTGTAGTGCATTGTGCGAACGGTTTCGCGAACCCAGATTAATAGTTTCGGTTTATTTGTGCTATCAGGATTAGGGCTTAAAAAAGTCACGACCGCTCCCTGTCTAGTTAGACCACCAATTAATTTACTTTTTGTGCCTCTTTGAAGTTATTAAAGATAATTAATAAACTTTGTGAAGTCAAGAAATAATTGATTTTCTGTGAAAAATGCCTGGCTACTCATACTGCAGCGATTCGACCGGATTGGTCAGCGCCGCTTTAACAGCCTGGTAGCTTACTGTAAGTATGGCAATAATCAATGCAATGACGCCAGCCCAAACAAATGAATCAAAACGGAGATTTGTACGGTAGGCAAAATTTTGCAGCCATTGGTTCATGGCATAATAGGCGATGGGCCAGGCAATGAGGTTTGACACCAGCACCAGCTTGATAAATTCTTTTGTAAGTAGCCCAACCAGGCCAGATACTGAGGCGCCGAGTACTTTACGGATACCAATCTCTTTGGTCCGTTGTTCCGCTGTAAAGGATGCCAGGCCGAATAATCCCAGACAGGCAATGAAGATTGCCAGTATGGAGAAGACAATAAAGATTTTGCCGCGCAGCTCTTCTGTGCGATACAGGCTGTCAAAATCTTCATCCAGAAAGGAATATTCGTATGGATGATTGGGGTAAACCTGCCGCCATTTACTCTCCATAAATGCAATCGTACGAGGGATGTTGTCAGGGCTGATACGGGCTGAGAGGTGCAAGTAAGCATCGGCAGTTGGGGTAATATGAAGCAGCAGTGGTTCGATATTTTGATATAATGATTTGACATGAAAGTCCTTTATTAAACCAATCACCCGGCCTCTTTTCCAGTTGCCTATTTCTATTCGCTTGTCGAGCGGCGAACCTTGCCAGCCGAGCTGTTTAGCAGCGGTCTCATTGATGATGAACGCAGTCATGGTATCGGTCGGAAACTCCACTGAAAAATCCCTGCCCTCTGTCAGCTCGATACCGAGAGTCTTAATGAAATCGTGATCCACCATCAGGTGTTCCATGGTAACGTTTTCTCCTTCAGGCTGTCCTTCCACTTGTAGCAACATGATGTCGATCAATCCGCCTGGAATGCTGCTGGAGGCTGAAACCGCCAGGACGTCCGGGCTTGATAATATCTCATTTTTGAACGACTGATATTCAAAGCGCAGGGGTGGATCGCTCATCGGGAAAACTACCACTTGTTCTTTATTGAATCCCAAACGTTTGTTCTGGATGTAATCCAATTGAGTATAGACAACTACGGTTCCAATGATAAAAATGATGGATATTGTAAATTGTGCAACAACTAAAATTTTTCTAAGCGCCGAGTTAGCTGCGCCGGCTTTTAATGAGCTTTTGAGTACGGTTACCGGTTTAAAGGAAGACAGGAAAAAGGCCGGGTAGCTGCCGGCAATAATCCCGACAAATAAAATGATGCCGACTATCCCGAAGATAAATTGGCTATTGTTGAAAGCCAAAACCAAATTCTTACCGGCAAGCGTATTAAACACAGGCAGGAGGAGTTTCACTAAAATGAGCGCCAGCAAAAAAGCCAGGATTGATAAGAAGACCGATTCGCTTAAAAACTGTTTGATGAGCTGGAAGCGGTCGCAACCCACCACCTTTCTCAATCCCACTTCTTTGGCCCGGTTGGCTGATCGGGCGGTTGCCAGATTCATGTAGTTAATGCAGGCAAGGATCAGGATGAATAAAGAAATGGCAGAGAAAATATAAACATAGTCAATATCGCTGTTCGCCGACATTTCAGCGTCAAGCTTGGAATGGAGATGGATACTGGTTAAGGGCTGCAGGTAAGGGTGCAATTCTATGCCAAGATTCCTTATCTGTTCACCCAAATATTTGTCAATAAAGGACGGCAGTATTTTTTCAAATTCATTGGCAGGGTAATCTTCTGCCAGCAAAAGATAGGTATAAAGCTGGGGATTCAAACCGAAAAATCGGAATTCTGATAAATTAGCGCCGTAAATATAATCTCCGTTTTCATTGGCAGGAACGGTCAACGTAGCGAACGAAGCTATAATATCGCATTTAATATGTGAATTGCGCGGAATAGCCTGCATAGTTCCGGTGATCTTAAAATCGTAGGCATTGTCCGCCCGGATGATTTTGCCAATTGGATTTGCATCTCCAAAGTATTTTTTTGCCATGGCTTCGGTGACGACTGCAGAATTAGGAGTCACGAGAGCCTGGTCAGAGTTGCCACGAATCAGGTCTATGTTGAAGACATCGAACACTGTGGCATCAGCAAAATAGAAGCCTCTCTCATAAAAACGTTTTTCTTTGTGATTAATTAACCATCAGCTCAGAGGTGTTTTGATACGCACGTAATTCATGACTCCGGGATAATCGCTGGCCAGAACGGGCGCCCAGGGTGAAGGTGTTCGGGCTGTGCTTAAGGTTCGTCCGTCAGGGGGTACGGTTCCATCCAGTACCAGTCGATAAATTTGGTCGGCTTTTTCAGGGAACTGGTCATAACTGAACTCATCCTGCACATAAAGCAGTATCAACATGCAGCAAGCCATGCCAATTGTCAGGCCAAAAATATTAATGAAGGAATATCCTTTGTATCTGCGAAAATTTCTTAGGGCGATGGTAAGATAGTTTTTAATCATGAAAATGGTGAAGCTTTAGGTTTTGTTAAAAGCGATAATTGGATTACTGTTTTGGATGCTTTTGTTTTACGCAAAATATACTCGCGTGGTTGCTTAATAAAGATTGAACTGTTTTGTTTGAAAGAAATGAAAGAACGGATCATTGCGAGCGCAACATGATACTGCTGCACGATTCTTTCAGGAAGAACAGCACTCGCCGGCATGTCATTCTGTAAGAATCTTGTTAAAAGATAGAAATGTGGTTATAACTCAAAAGATGCTCACAGCATGACAATTAGGTGCTGTCCTTAGAACGGCAACTTGACCTATCGACACCATTCTTCATGAATAACAGTCCTTGCCCATGTATATCATTCCCCAATGTTTGATTTATTAAAACGCGTCGTCGAAATTTAAGTAAGCCCCGCAATCGCATCGATGACTTTTTCCGCTTCCTCCAATGTGTTGAAAATGTGAGGTGACAGCCGGATTCCAGCGCGATCGCCGCCAAACACAGTACATCCTATCAGGTGTTTCTGATACAGCGTGTTCACAGTCTGACTCAAATCCTTCTGATGCGGTTTGAAGACCAGTACACCCGAGCCGAGTACAGGATCAGTAGGTGAAATGAAGCTGGCGTCTGGCATTTTCTTCTTGATTTCTTCCTGTAACGCAGCAACCAGCTGGCGTACACGTTTCTCCACGCGTTCTTTACCAATATTGTTGTGGAACGTTACAGTTTTTCCCATAGCGGCAAGCGCGGCATCATCCCGCTGTCCGAGAGTACCAAATTTACGGGCGCCTTTGTCGCGAGCCTGCTCCCAGCCAACGCCTACTATTGTCGGCCACAGATCGTCAACCCGGTCTTTGCGGACATAAAGCAGGCCGCCCTCTTTCGGGCCCATAAACCATTTGTGTCCGCTTCCTGTGAAAAAATCACAGCCCAGGTCGTGTAAATTCAACGCGAACACCCCAAAAGTCTGAGCGCCGTCCACCAGGGTCAAAATATCTCGCTCTCTTGCAGAACGGCAGAGTTCTTTTGCCGGCAGGGCTATTCCGGAGATATTCGAAACATGGGAGAAACCCAGAACTTTGGTGTTTTTGGTGAAAGCATTGTAAAACGGTGTTAATAAATCCTCTGGAGATTTAGGTTCTGTTGGAGTACTCACTTTTTTAACTGTGAATCCGTAACGTTGTGCCCGTACATCCCAGGCCACATTGCAAGTAGGATGGTTCTGATCCCAGATCACCACTTCATCACCGGCTTTGAGATCTAAACCGTTGATCACCATGTTATTGCCTTCGCTGGTGTTGCGGGTGATGACTAATTCATCAGAGCTGGCGCCAAGATATTCGCCTAAAGCTTGCAGGGACTGTTCATGCAAGTCCTTAAATTTGCTGCGGTTCGGAAACGAAGCGTCTGAGTCAACGTCACGAGTCAGGCCGAAGACCGTTTCGAACACTGGATAAGGGGAAGGGCAGAGATTAGCGGAATTCATTAGAATTAGTCCGCGGCGGAGCGGAAACTGCTCTTTCACCAGTGACCAGAAACGCTCATCGCCAACGTCATTCGGAGCGAGCGCTCTACCTGCTTTTACAAGAGGATTGGATAAAGCCTCAGCTTCTGGAAATCCAATAGATGGTATTACAACAGAAGCAGCAACGCCGCCAAGAAAACGTTTCAAAAACTGACGTCGGGAAGGCTGATATGCACTTTCTTGAACGTGCTGAAAAGTTACTTTTTGAGTCTGGGACATTTTGAACCTCCTATTATGTTTTGGAATTATATTTTTGCATCATTTGAGCAATACTCTAAATTCATCGGATGATTCCAAGTCATCCGATGAATAGTGATATTTTGCAGAAGTCTATCTTTGAAATCTGAAAAGCTAAAATAGAATAATTGCCTGGTAAAAAAATAATATGTTTTTTTGTGATAAGAAAATTCAATTCCTCCGGTTTGATCTAAGAATCAGTTAACTGGAGCAATACCTTGGGTTGCTGCCTATGCGTGATTTGTCATGCCCGAATGTTGTAATCGGGCATCCAGAAAAACAACAACTTATGAATTCCCGCTAAAAGCCTGCGGGAATGACACTGTAGCTTTTTGGACAGTTCCAAGGTTGGTCATGTCGATATATTCCGTTTTCTGATAAACAATGGATTTCCAATATCATCACATTAATCAAAGTATGCAAATAATAATCTAAAACTTCAAGAGAAAAATAATGACAGTGCCATGGATTAATCCTCAGAAAGAGGATCGGATCGTCGCGACTGCTTGGTTTTGCTGCGAAGACGTTTGTCTTCCAGACGACGTTTTTTTGCTGCAGGTGACGGCCTTGTTTTCAGTCGAGGTTTGGGAATTTCGGTTGCTTTGCGGATCAACTTTACTAACCTGTCAATAGCATCCTGGCGGTTTTTATCCTGCGTTCGAAACCGACGAGCGGTGATGATTAGTGTTCCGCTTTCAGTTAACTTTTTGCCCGATACTCGCTTCATTCGCTCACGCACCTCATTGGGCAAAGATGGGGAGTTGTCAACATCAAAACGTAATTGCACTGCCGTGGCAACTTTGTTTACATTCTGGCCTCCTGGGCCGGAGGCACGAATAAAATCCATCTGGATTTCATTTTCATGGATAGCAATGTTGTCCGTGATTTGAATCATTTTTTAATTTATAAAATTTTGTTACCAATGTCAAAAGACAAATTTTACACCATAAAGTTTTGTGTGAAATATTTTAAAAATAATAGTGTGTTAGTTGGTGTCAGTTTGTATTAAAGGAACTGTGAATGATCCTTGAGGGATTTATCTTGTTTAGTGAGAGTTTTGTGAAGGATTAATGATTATTTATTTCTAGTCTTTTATTTTTTTCTAAAATTCGATCGTAATCTAAAACACGGCCGTCTTGCCTGATGATTTTTCGCTCGCTGAATTTAAGACCGCGACTGGCAAAACTTTTTGTACTGTCTGCACTATCAAAACCTACGTTTGACATATCTAACATAGAATCTCGTTTGACGAAATTTATTTGTTTCTTACAAAATATGCAACCTTTCAGTTGTTGGATCTTAATGCATAGTAAATAAAGTCAAAATAATCATTAATAAGCTCTTCCGGGTTCAGGTTATGATATTCTTGAATATGTTCGCCTTCAATGGCAATTATTTGTATCACTCCAGTAGATTGGCCCCACAATAGAACCGCTACTTTCATCGGGACAAGATCGGAACGAATAGTGGCATCATCAATGCCTGTTTGAATGGCTTCCGCAACAATTTGTAAAGTTTTTTGTCCACATTTATGACACTGCCAGCCAAGTGAATTTTCATCGGTTAAATCATATGTATTTGCTTCATAATGCAGCAAGGCATTAAAATAGTCCGGATACGATTTGTAGAATTCAAAATATGCCTGACCAATTGCGCGAACTTGGTCTATGCCGGTGGATTGACTTTTAAGAGCCTGCTTAAACATTTCAGCTAAAATGTTTAAACCTCTCAGGTTAATACCGAGATAAAGCTCTTCTTTACTTTTGGAATAAAGATAAATCGTCCCTTTACTTAATTCTGCTTGCTCAGCGACATCATCCATGGTCGCTTGATCCACTCCTTTTGAAAAAAATACTTTTTCAGCAGCATCAAGAATGTCATTTCGCCGTTGTTCCTTTTCTCTCTCCCTTCTTTCAGCAATGCCCATGTTCGCCTCATTTATTCGTCGTGGTTTTTTATTCAGAACATCAATCAATAAATGACCCACAGTCAGGTGTTAAGCTATAATATGCGTATATGATATAATTATATCAAGTTTATAATTGTGTTTCAGGTAAAAAGTTGGCTCTAAACGTCTGTTTATGATAAAATCCTACCTGAAAAATATCGGATAGTCTTCCGGAGCTGCTTTGTGCATCAACTCATACACTGACTCGAAAATTTGTTCGACATTTGGTTTCGAAAAGTAATCGCCGTCTGTGCCATAAGCTGGCCGGTGCGGTTTGGCTGGAATAGTTCGGGGTCCGGAGTCGAGCCACTGATAGCCACCTTGTTTTTCAAGAACTTGCTGCATCATATAGGCAGATGCACCACCGGGCATATCTTCATCCACGAAAACAATTCGGTTGGTTTTTTTCAGGGATTCAAGAATCACACCATTAATATCAAAGGGCAGGAGGGAGCGTACATCAATGACTTCTGCATCAATTTTGGTTTTACTTAAAACCGCCGCCGCTTCCAGGACTATACGGCAGCAAGCGCCATAGGTAACAATGGTTACGTCGGTTCCCTGCTTCAATATTTCGGGTATCCCCAGAGGAATGGTGAATTCGTTCATGTTGTCTGGCAGTTTTTCTTTTAGACGATAGCCATTCAACATTTCCACAATGATTGCTGGACTGTCAGAAAGTAAAAGTGTATTGTAGAAGCCGGCCGCTTGCGTCATGTTTCGCGGGACAAGTAAATAGACACCTCGGATTAAATTGATTATTCCAGCCATTGGGGAGCCGGAGTGCCAGACGCCTTCGAGCCTGTGCCCGCGTGTCCGCACAATGACGGGCGCTTTTTGGCCGCCCCTGGTCCGCCAATATAAAGTAGCCAGATCATCGGATATTATTTGCAGAGCGTACAGCAGGTAATCTAAATACTGAATTTCTGCAATCGGTTTGAGTCCACGCATGGCCATGCCGATAGCCTGACCGATTATTGTACATTCCCGGATTCCTGTATCCGAAACCCTGAGTATGCCGTATTTATTCTGTAATCCCCTGAACGCCTGGTTAACATCTCCGAGATGGCCAACATCCTCCCCGAATGCAATCATTCGCGGTTCGCGGGCCATGGCCATATCGAAGCAGACGTTCATAAGTTCAAAACCATTTAACATTCGAGAGTTCTCTGAATAAGCAGGCTTTACTTCCGCAACGTTTAATGCTGATTCCGCCGATTGGCTGTATACGTGAGAACCGAAACGATCGTCATTTATACTTTCCTGATTTTTCTTCCACTCGAGCAATTTTTGCTTTGCAGGATTATTTTCTTCCTTAAGGGCAATGAGCGCTTCACGGATAGCGATCATGAAATCCTTGCGTATCGGGTAGAGTTTACTGAAGAGCTTTTTTCTGATTTGCTGCAGTTCATTTGCATGTTTTGAGTGTTGCACCATTTCGTCTAAAATGTTGGCCACTTCGTCCATTTCTTTGCGAATCGATTTTTGATAGGCCTGCCAAGCCTGGTCTCGAAAATTTTTAACGAGTTTGGTGTCTTCCTCTTCGAACTGTACTAATTCTTCTTCGGTAGCGATTTCTTCGTTGATGAGCCATTCACGCATCTTTTTTATACCATCATTTTCAAATTCCCATTTTAGCCTTTCAACTGGTTTGTAACGTTCATGACTTCCCGAGGTAGAATGTCCTTGTGGCTGTGTGAGCTCAACAACATGAATAATGGCAGGAATATGCTCTTTGCGAGTCGTGTTGGCGGCTTTCAAATAAGTTTTCACGAGTTCAGGATAATCCCATCCGTTCACCGTGTAGATGTCAAAGCCTTCTTTGGAAACAGAATCTCTTTGAAATCCTTTTAGAAGTTCAGAAATATTTTGTTTAGTAATCTGGTACTCATTGCCGACCGATATGCCGTAGCCATCATCCCAGATAGACAGGACCATGGGCGCTTTAAGTACTCCAACGGCATTTATAGCTTCCCAGAACATTCCTTCTGCGCATGTTGCGTTGCCAATTGTGCCGAAAGCGATTTCCTGACCATTTTTTGAGAATTGTGAAAATTGCTTTAACTCCTTGATTTCACGGTATAGCCTCGAGGCATAAGCAAGACCGACCAGGCGGGGCATTTGGGCTCCAGTCGGTGACACATCTGCTGAGCAATTATACATTTCCACCAGGTTTTTCCAACTGCCGTCAGGATTCAAGCTGCGGGTTGCAAAATGTCCATTCATAGTACGGCCTGCTGTGGCTGGCTCGGCATCGACATCCGCGTGCGCGTACAACTGTGCGAAAAATTGTTGAATATTAGACATGCCGAGTGCAAACATTAAAGTCTGATCCCGATAATAACCTGATCGAAAATCGCCTTTGCGAAAAGCTTTCGCCATGGCAATTTGCGCCAATTCCTTACCGTCGCCAAAAATGCCAAATTTTGCTTTCCCCCCCATTACTTCTTTTTTGCCAATTAAACTTGCCTGCCGGCTCTGAAACACCAACCTGTAATCTTTTATAATTTCTTCAACGCCAAGTTTGATGTATTTCAGATCTATTATTTTCTTTTTGATTGTTTTCTCTTTTGCAACAATCATTTATTGTGCTCCTTCCTGAATATAGGGAACTTTCAACATCACGTAAACGTAACTTTAACAATTATGCATAACGGATTTCTCCACACACCTTTAAATATAGTGAATATTACGATATAAAGAAAACAATATTTTTTCATCAATTTATCCCTTAAATAGATAATAATTATTTGGGAGTTACCTTCGATGAATCGAGACTTCCCCTTGAGCGGAGGGATCAGATGACGCAATTGGAAATGAGAAAGCTCCTTCTGGTTAAACATTCACTACCGGAAATCTTGCCGGAAGTCCACGCTAATCAATGGCGTCTTTCAACAGAAGGCCGTCACCGATGCAAATCACTATCATTGAAATTAGCCGCCTATCAACCTGCCGCGATGATTTCAAGTGAGGAGCTAAAAGCATTGGAAACGGCCGAGTCAGTGGCGAATAATCTTGGGATGCCATTTGAAATCGCGAAGGATTTAAATGAACATGACAGAAGCAACGAGAGTTTATTCCAAACCCACGCGGAGTTTGTAAAATTCATGAAACTGTTTTTCGCAAAACCAGATGAGTTGGTTTTTGGAAAAGAAACTGGGATTGGGGTTCAAAATAGATTTGTCAATGCTGTGAATGATGTTCTCCAGCAGCATCAAAAAGGAAATGTAGTCATATTTGCCCACGGCACAGTTATAAGCCTTTTTGTCTCAGCATATACTTCAGTCGAACCCTTTCCAATGTGGCAGCAACTTGGACTGCCGTCAATTGTGGTCCTTTTACTCCCAAATTATGAATTAGTGAAAGTTATTGAAAAGATTGAGTGATTCCTTCGATGATATTATTAATTGAATTGGCAGTCAGAATATAATCTGTTAAAAAAATATTAAATAAAATTTGATTCCTGGAAAAAATATATTATATTATATATTGATAGTGTTAATTAAAAACATACTAAATATAGGGGATATCCGATGCTTTCTGATATTCAGAATTTAAAAAAGGAAGATTTAAGAGGATTAATCCTGAAAATTCCCAAAACGGATTTGCATCTACATTTAGACGGCTCTATTCGCCTGGAGACCATCATTGAAATAGCCAGTAAAGAAAAAATTGAGCTGCCAAGTTACACGGTCGAAGGACTGAATGAACTGGTTTTTAAAAACAAATATGATAATCTCGATGAATATTTAGAAACATTTGGATATTCCTGTTCTGTAATGCAGAAGCCTGAATATCTGGAACAAATCGCCTATGAACTGGCTTTGGATAATCTGGCTGAAGGGGTGCGCTACATCGAAATTCGCTTTGCTCCGCAACTGCATATCAATAAAAACATGAATATGAAAACAGTTATTGGAAGCGTAAATAAAGGTCTGTTAAAAGCCCAAAAAGAGTTTAATCACCAGGAAGAAATTGTGGAAGGAAAAGAGCCGGGATTTTATTATGGCATTATTATAAGCGCTTTACGTGCTTTTGGCCAATATTCTGAATACTATACCAATTTCCTGAAATCGCTGTCCTATTCTGACATGAAGTCCATAGTGAGTATTTGTTCACTTGAGTTGGCCAGGGGAGCGATTAAAATACGAGATGAACTGGACATCCCTATTGTTGGATTTGATCTGGCTGGCGCTGAAAAAGGCAATCCAGCAAAAGATCACTGGCCTGCTTTTCAATTTGTACACGAAAATTTTATGGCTAAAACCGTGCATGCCGGTGAAGACTACGGCCCGCCTTCCATTTTTCAGGCCATTACAGAATTACATGCCGACCGAATTGGTCATGCTCTCTACCTTTTTGATACGACAAAATTTTATAGCGAGGCTGTTGATGATAAAGAAAAGTATGTACGTGACCTTTGTCAATATATCGCTGACCGTAGAGTAACCATTGAAGTATGCTTAACCAGTAATTTACAAACTAATCCATTGCTGAACAGGATAGAAGACCATTCATTTAAAAAAATGTTGGAGTTCGAATTAAGCACCACTATCTGTACAGACAATCGCACAGTAAGTAAAACGACCGTAACTGATGAAATTATGTTAGCGTTAAAAAGTTTTAAAATAAGCCCCAAAAACTTAAAAAACATGGTTGTTTACGGTTTTAAGCGAAGCTTTTTTCCGGATATGTATTCCAATAAACGCCATTATGTTCGTCAATGTATAAACTTTTATGATAAATTGGTCAAGGGTACTTTACTGGAAGTGGATGCTGGTCCTAAGTGACTAATAATAATCATGGTAGTTAAATTTCCTCCGGTTACGTCAGCCGATGAATCGGGATTATTAGCCATAGGGGGCGATCTGGAAGTTCCTACACTTGAGCTTGCCTATAGAAGTGGAATATTCCCCTGGCCGGTGGAAGGCGAACCATTATTGTGGTTTGCACCTCCCTGCCGCGCTATTATCGATTTTGACGAATTTTGCATTCCCAAACGATTACGACGCTATTTGAAGAAGGCCAATTTGGAATTTCGTATGGACTCTGATTTCACCAGTGTCATAGAGTGTTGTGCTCACAGTGAAAATCGTAAAGGTCAATCTGGCACATGGATAACGGCTGAAATGATTAATGCATATACCCGGTTTCATAAAGTTGGTTTTGCGCACAGTTTCGAAGCTTTTGACGAGAAAGGTATGCTTATTGCCGGACTTTATGGCGTATTAATCCGAAACTATTTTGCCGGGGAAAGTATGTTCCACAAAGAACCTCACTCTTCAAAATTCGTGTTAATCCAAACTACTCGTTTTCTGCAAAATCACGGTATTACATGGATGGACGTACAAATTCTTACACCCTTTCTAAAAAGTTTTGGTGCAAAAGAAATTCCTCGCGTACTTTTTATGGAAGAATTACAAAAGGCAATTAATTAAAATTGAGTTTTTTTTTCATTAACTTTTTAATTGGTGGGAGAAGTTGAATTGTTTGTTGTCTTTAAGTAATAGAGAGTGATTTCGAATCTAGAACAACTTTATGGGAGTTGGAAGTCTTCAGGATATTGTTAGAAAATTAACGCTGATAATCCGGCTTATTGGGGATAATTAAATAATTTCTTCTTTTGTAAATCATCACTTCGTTGTAGCATCAAGCCTTCTCAGCGAGTTCCATTCTTAAATTGATGTCAGGTGATATTCTAATCATTTAGAATAATGAGCATGAAATCAATGACTCGTAACAAATCCCCACCCGGGTAGAAAGTCAAATTAACCATAATTCATTGATGAAAATAGAAATTGGAATCAATCTATCAAATGGAGGATAGTCATGTTATTCACAAAAAAATCAATTTTCACTTCTTTACTCGTTTGCCTAATTTGTATATTTTTGGTTTTATCTTACTCTGATATATTTACAACAGAAAATAATCAACCTTTTCAATTGAATGGTAATGAAGACCATTCAATTTCACTCTCAGACGCGGTTGAACTGACTGGCAATTTTCAGAAGCAAGCTACGCCCGAGCAAGTAATCGGAGGTTATTTTAGCCGGGAGGCTGTTTTAAGTTTGCTTGAACAAGAAGGCTGTATTGGAATAAGGTATTACTACGGTCTTGATAATGAGGGAACTCCGCACATTGTACTGGTTGGCGTAAATGCGGAAGGTAATGACATGATCGATGGCTTATTGAGAGAACGCTCTTTTAAATGCCCCCCATTCTGTGCTGACCCCAACGAGATAAATACAACATTGAGAAGAATCGAAATTTCAGCTAACTTCTAAGAGTGCAGGATGTCTGAACTGAAAATTCGCACCAATGGTTCAATTGGGCCAGGTAAAATTGATTAGCTACTTAAAAAGGTACAGAGATAACAAGTGCTTCATTCCTAATTCATACTGGTAAACAGGGGATGCTTTATTATTAGTCATTTTGTATTTCAAATTTGATTTCATTTGAAGGTTTTTACCAAATAAAAACATTTCCTGTTTACTCTATCTAATACTGCCTTTAATAGTAAAAATTCAAATAAAATATTTGATTCTGCAAAAAGTCAACTATGGTGGGGGATTCTCACTTCCACAAAGTATATCCTGAGCAGAGTCGAAAGGATATATTTATAAAATATAGAAAATAGGATTGACAAATATAGATAAAAATGGTAAATTGTTTTGAAGAGAGGCATTTCAACATTTAACACCGCAATATATTCTTATAATTTATTTACACGAAACAGATTGAATTAATAATCTAAAATTCAGTCCAATATTAATAGCAGTATCAAACTGTATTCGATGGAATAACATTATAAAACGCTGGGAGCCGGTATTTGTAATGACTTCTATGAATATCATCTCGGGGATATCAGGTTTAGTTCCACTTATTGCCGGCATATGTGCTTACCGAAGATCAAGCACGGAGATGAGAATTCTAACGATATTTTTGGTCTTTGTCTTATTAATTGAAATTCTTGGATTCTCCCTGTTCTATAATAATTTCGACAATAGTTGGTTATTCCATATCTTTACATTAATTGAATACAGTTTCCTTGTGTTTATATTTTCGAATTGGCAGATAAATACTATACTTAAACATATTCTGCGTCTCAGTATTTTATTTTTTACTTTAGTTTGGATTTCAGCAAAATTACTTTTTGAGAATTTTAATTCTATGGATAACTACACAGCATCGTTAGAAAGTATTTTGCTTATCGCGATATCGGTTTTAACCTTGTACAGTTTAACTAAAGAGAATGAAAAGCCTCTTTTTATAGATTCTCGCTTTTGGATTTGTGGAGCTGTTTTAATTTATTTTTCCGGTAATTTTATGACTTTTGCTTTCTCGAACATAATTGGAAGCTTATTGGCAGACAAAATAATATTACCGCCAATTCATTCAATATTAAACATTATTGCAAATTTGTGCTATGCCGGAGGTTTCCTGTGCATTTATCCTCGCCTGAATTATTGTGGATCTTTATCGTCAGCACGGTAGTGTTTCTTATGCTTGGGGTTGGTGTTATTTTCATTATTATTGCCAACCAGCGTCGTTTTTTGACTGCCCAAAAAGAAAAGCTGGAGGAATTGCGAAAGAGTGAAGAGCAATATAGTGATCTGTTCAATAACGTGTCGGACATTATTTATATTCATGCTCTTGAGGGTGAGATCCTTCAAATAAATGCCACCTTATCCAATTTTCTCGGCTATGAGAAAGATGATATTATAGGAAAATCACTCAAAGATATTTTTGCTCCCAGGTACCATAAAAACGTAGATGATTATTTAAGTGAGATTTCAATAAAAGGCAAATCCAGGGGACTTTTGTATCTCAAAAGTAAGGAGGGTCAGGATTGTTTATTTGAATATAGAAATTCAATTATTTCAAAGAATGGCCAAACTGTTGCAGTACGCGGTGTCGCCAGAAATGTCACTGAGCAAAAGAGGGCAGAAAAAGCCCTTCGAGATAGCGAGGAGCGTTTCCGACGCCTGGTTAGATTTTCACCCATCCCTATTGCGGTTCATAGTGGAGGTAAATGGATTTATATTAACGATACGGGTCTAAAACTCATTGGCGCACAAAGAATAAAAGAAGTAATCAGGAAGCCTTTATTCTATTTCACCAAATCAAAATCCCGCAAAGCTTTAATACAAAATATTCGTAAAATGTTGAAACAAGGAGAAAAGGTTTCTTATTTTGAAGAAAAAATAAATACCCTGGATGGCAGAGAACTTGAAGTCGAAGTGGCTGCCATGCCTATAATTTATGGTGGAAAACGTGCCGGGCAGGTTGTGATTCATGACGTCACAGAACGCAAACGTTTGCAAGATGAATTGGCGCGTGCACAGCGATTAGAGACAGCAGGGCGTGTCGCCGGTCAAATTGCCCACGATTTCAACAATCTACTCGCGCCACTAACAGCCTATCCTACTTTAATACGTGGAGACTTGCCTGAAAAGCATCCAGTATTAGAATTGGTGGATGAGATGGAATCCGCCTCCCAAAAAATCGCTGAAATAAATCAACAGCTTCTTGCTTTAGGAAGACGCGGGCACTACTCCTTTGAATCAATTGATTTGAAATATTTAATTCACAAGGTACTCAATTCACAACATTTTCCGAAAGAAATTATTGTCAATACAGATTTTGCTTCTGATGTTTTCCCAATTTGTGGAGGAGAAGCGCAGCTTACACGAGCTTTAACTAATGTAATTATTAATGCAACAGAGGCCATGCAGGGAGTGGGGGTTTTGAACATTAAAGCAGAAAATTTGTACGTGGATGAACCGTTATTTGGCTATCAAACCGTTGAGAACGGTAAGTATGTGAAATTGACAATCTCTGATACAGGAACTGGTATGGATGCAAATATTCTGGATAAAATTTTTGATCCGTTTTTTACTACAAAAAAAATGGATCGCATGCGGGGCTCTGGTCTTGGTTTAAGTATTGTACACGGCATTGTAGAAGATCACAATGGATATATTACAGTTGACAGCGCCTTAGGACAAGGTACCACTTTCTCTCTTTATCTCCCGATATCCAGAGAAGAAGAGCTCCAATTTCCGGGAAATGATGAAATTTCAACTGGAAATGGCGAGAATATACTGGTAGTTGACGATGATCCGGTGCAAAGAGTGGTTGCTGGCCAGCTTTTAAAGCGGTTGGGGTATAACGTTAACCTCGTTTCCAGTGGAGAAGAGTCAATACCATTTTTAGTTGAAAAAGGTGGCTCCGCGTTTTTTTATGCC
>CAZIKB010000116.1:0-20715 GCA_964539665.1 uncultured Cytophagia bacterium | reverse complement strand
GGAGCGCCCACTCCAGCGCCTTGTTAGCCGTGGAATCATTTAATTTCCCTAATTATGACAGTGGCTTAAGGCCACGAATAGCCACATAATCACCTCGGGTATAGCCTTCGACAGGTTCTTCCTTCTCATCGTTTGAGTATGGGGGGTGTCGTGTCAAGGTTTGAGCATACTCGAGATTTTTGAAGCCAACTTCCTCTATGAGGTGAATCTTTTCCTTGGTAGTACGCCAATTGGCTTCAGTTACAAATTCAATTGGGTACGGGTCTTGTGGCTTCACACCCTGTAGTAAGGGGTGGTTCCACGTATTGACCACTGTTGCCAAATTATATAACAATGCATAGGAACTTTCTTTTGGAACATCTGCGACAACGACATGACCCCCTGGCCTCAGTGCAAGGTATGATTGCCTGAGGGCTTTTCTCAGATCCTTGATATAGCTTGGTGAGCCGTTGAAAATTACTGTGTCGAATTCAGCATCGCCATAAGTAGTTGTCTCAGCCATCCCTATTCGGATTTTAAGTCCACGTTTCCTTGCAATTTCGGCCATACTTTCAGAAGGTTCTATGCCTTCTTGTATCACAATGCCATAATCCCGTTGAAGCAGCATCTCAAACAGACCGCTTCCACACCCCACCGAAAGAGCGCGTCTAGGATTTCTCAAGAAGTAGGCCAGTAATGCAACTTCTGATTCGAGGATTGCCTTATTCTTTAAGAACCAGCTGTCGTATTTTTCTGAATATTCATCAAAAGCTATTTCACTCATAAAACACTATCCAATCTAATGAATTTCTTACCGAAGCCAAGACCCAGAACAAGATGGCTAACGCTAATGTTAAGGCGCTGGAAATTGCGGTGCACCAGAACTTAAAGCTTAAGAATTACTTGATGCGGGCATCCAAAAATTCGAATTCAAACATCGCGTTTCCAGTCGCCTTAACATTTTGTTAGCAGATTTTATTCTGTTGTTAACTCAAGCCAAGCTTTATTCCAAGCAAATCTATATCTTCCAACTTTTTCTATTTTTGAACCAAAGATATCGGGAGCCTTAATTCTCTTTATTTTTTGAAGTTGTATTGTCCCGATCAAATTCGGACCCAGTCCGTAATTTTTCAATTTTCTTATTCTAAAATCTTTATTAAAGACATTAATTCTGGCATATCCTAAAGGTATTATTTTTAGTAATATATTTTTTTCATGTTTTTTCGCCTTCTTTAAAGTTTTTCTTAAAATCCGCTTGGGTGATAATTTTAATGCTGTCTTGATATTGTTTGAGTTTTCATTTATTATCACTGATCCAGTTAATACAAGGTGCCATCCGTTACGATGGATGGAAACATTTCTAACATTAACCATTAAATGGCCTAATTTGCTATGAAAAATTTCAAAAACGAATGGGATATGAAGATGAAAACTTTTTATTAGAGTATCAATACGCCCGAGAAATCTTGGTAATTTAATCTTGGGAACATAAAATAAAAGATTATCTATAAGTACTCCTTTATAATCTTCGAAAGAATTTGGCTTGTTTATTCTTATATTCTTTAATTTATTTCCATCAAAAACAGCCCAACCAGGAAGAGAAAGTTTTGAGTGTAGAGATATGAAATAACGATCATAACCTGGGGATAGTTGTTCACACAACACGCCAGTCATAAATGTTGAATACTGTACTTTAAAATAATCTCGTGTATTTGGTCGCACATAAATAATTAATTGTGATTCATTATTAATTGTTACAGAATTAAGACAACCATCTATTTTCCACCAGGGTGCTTCTGTTTCAGATTTAAGTTCTTCTATCATTAAATGTTGAGGAATATTTAATCCGTTATCTAAATGCATAACATAGAATAACTTTGCTGCCAAAACCAAAGCATTACATAAATCGATCAAACTATCAATCAGTGTAATGATTTCAATGTCAGTTAAGGATTTTGAATTACTTCTTTTGTCAATATATGTAATTTCCTTTTGCTTGTAGGTTAATCCACCATGAGCAATTCCATTTCTTATTATATTATCATAAACTGTGCAATAATTTGATTTATTTAAAAATTTTAGCTCTTCAACTGAATTATATACATCAAGACCATCTGTATTTTTATTGCGATTAATTCTTGATATAAATGCCAATAAGTAAATAAATGGGTAATAAACACCTTCTATCAATTTTAAATAAGTTGTGTTAATTGTTTTATCACAAAATCTAATAAAATCGTACTCATCCAGATTTTCAATTATATCATGCCAATTATTCTGATTTATTTCATCTAAAAAAAGAAATGCTTTATTAATATTAAATATATTTTGATTCAATAAATTAAAAAGTCTCTGTTTGTTATTTCTATATTCATCTTTTAAGAATGAATAATAATCAAGGAAAATATCTTTTGAATAATATTTTTCTGGTTGATTATTTACATATTTATATAATGAAAGATAAGATTTATGATTACAACTTGTTAAATCAGAAAAAATATTTTCTAAAATATGGTGTTGTATTTCATGGCTCGACTTTAATAAATGATTTGGAAAAATATTTTGAATTGTACTCATTGATTATTTTCTAATTATTTATCTGCTAACCAGTGATTGTACAGTTTCTGCTAAACATTCAATACGGAATAATCTACAGAAACTGGAAAACACCACTTCTGCATTCCGCTCAACCGCAGACGCCGAGTGGAACAAGTAAGTAACTCATTTTTATTTGTATGACACCAATATATTTACTGTACTATCAAAAAACAATCAAAATATTTTACTTTTATAAAATATTATAATCTTCTGAATTTTGTCCAGACTTTCTGCTAAATATTCAAATATGTGTTTTATCCAACAGAGGTTATTTTATATTTGTGAAAAACATTCCGAACAAGATTCATGATCTATAAATGATTGATCGTAAAATTGATTTTCAGGAAAACAATTAAGAGTCAACTCTAAAAAGAGCTTGACCACGAATTTCACTAATTTTCACTAATTGATTTTATTAAACTTAATCTTTTATAATTCGTGTTCATTAGTGCAATTCGTGGTTTTTAGAATGGGCTCAATTAAAGATTTCAATTTTATAAAGTGATTACGGTATCAGGTTCCAGGCAGTGTGTAGAGCAGCACTTTAGTAAGCACGCCCCACGAGAAACCATTTATTTTCTGAAATTGACAGACTTTTGATTGGCGATGTCAACAACGCTCAAAAACAGAATCTGTGCCAGGTCTTCCATGATCTCCGGTGTTATGGTTTCGATATCGTCTTTGGTTATATGGTAAAAACCTTGTAGTCCGTACGCAGAATAGGAGATTGTCGGGACATTAGCCCACAAAAACCGCGCTGCATCCAGCCTCGGTCGGGCGAGGTTAGCAAATTTAGTCGGATTGACATATCGGTGGACGTATTTATTGTTTGCCTTTTCAATAGATGTCCAGATCTCCGGATAGTTCTTTGCCGCGAGCGCCCGCAGTGAGTCTCCCAGACCAACCCCGTCCATATTGAATAAACAAAGCGTCTTTTCTAATGGAACAGTCGGGTTTTCCAGGTAATATTTCGAACCTGCTACAGCTTGTTCCTCGGCGCCAAAACCGATGAACATCACAGATCGTTTCATGCTTATCGATGTATCCGCCAATGCTCTGGCTGCTCCGAGCAGAACTGCAACCCCGGATGCATTGTCGTTGGCGCCTGGCATGATTTCATAGCAGTAGCCTAAATGATCAAGGTGGGCGCCGACCATGATGACTTCCTTTTTCAATTCCGGATCATTCCCCTCTATTATTCCGATCACATTGCTGCCTCTCCCATCCGGATGATGCTCTGTGATATTTTTTATAGTAACCGTTTTACCAGTGACAAACGACTGTGGCCGCAGTTCTTTTTTGATTTTTTCCACGATTTCCTGGTGATTTTTTTTGGTGCCTGTGAATATGTCCTCAACTACCGAGTCGCCTACATGAGAATAAATGAAGTTTTCAACATAGGAATTGTTGGGATTTGCAATTGGGCCATAATTGTAGAGCATCCCCTTCGCACCATGTTTTACTGCATTTTCCAGCTTGTACTGATGAAATGAGTAGGGCCGCCATTTCTTGAAAAGCTCCGGATTACGGTTTGGTGAAACGGGCGCTTCACGTTCCAGTAGCACGATTTTCCCTTTCACATCCACACTCGCATAATCATCATAGTTTAACTCAGGCGCAGAGACGCCATAACCGGCGTAAATCACCTCAGCGGTGACCTCGCCCGAGCCTGACGTGGAACCTGGAATGAATTCGTCTTCATAGCGATAATATTTTTTAATGACGCCGTCATTTTGGGGAACATGGAGGTAAACCTCGCACCCCGGAAATACAAGGGTGTATGGATTATCAAAGTACTGGAAATAGGTTCCGTTGTCGCCTGACGGTTTTATCCCTGCTTCTTTGAATTGTGCTGCCATCCAGTTAGCCGCTGCCTGGTACCCTTCAGTACCGGTTAACCGACCTTCATATTTGTCCGATGTTAATTCCGTGACGTATTCGTATAGTGTGTTGCTCGAAATCGAGTGCAGTCCTTGAAGAATAATTTTTTCTTTGGCCTGTTTTGACTTTTTATCCAGCGAAATAACGTTAGATGGTTCGAGTAAAAAGTAAAAGGCAAAACAGAAGAACAGGATTAAGATTTTCTCGTATTTCATCTTGACTCTCCTTAGAAATTTAAATAGATGCTAAATTACCAGGAACAGGGCTGAATTATTTTGTAACTGTTTCTACATTCGAGAATGAGTCCCGTAAGTTAAGCCAAACTTTTCGATTATTGGTGCGGTAGATCAGAGACATTTCATCTCCAGACTGCCAATTCCGAATATTAGATTGAATTTAGTTTAGCAGCACAGCTGTTTAGATTTTATCTGATGGCCGCCAAAATGCTTAAAAAACTTCAGTGAATATTAAGATTAACCATTTTCAGGTTTTCATACCCAGGCATCAAATTTTGTTATAATTAGAGGGGCAATTCCACAAAACAATGCTCGATTCTGGATTCCTGTTACTAATGCACAGTGGTCAGAATCCAGTATCTAGCATCCAGAACAGCATCGCTATAAGGTCTTATGATTTTTATTATGAATTAGAAGTTACTAATTCTTATCTGTGACCTGGTCGCGTGAAGAACTGCAATTCAGGCATTAAATACCTCATTTATGGCTTTGTTGAAAAGGTAACCTTCCGAAGGTTCATTTTACTCAAAATTTAAAATTACATACAGAATGTCAGGAAACCTCCGGAAGGATTTCCATTATTTAATCAAAAAAATCATTTATTTCCTTTTACTGTCCGATCTTCATAGGCCGGCCGGGCCGGGCTTGTTGGTGGTTTTTCCTTTAGAAGTTTCATTATTTCAGCAATAGCCCGTTCGATTTGCGGATCGGTTCCTTTTGCCAGTTGAGTTGGGTCTTCTAATACTTCGATGTCCGGGTCTACTCCATGACCTTCTTTAAACCACTTGCCATCAGGATCGTACATTCGAAAAGTTGGGACAGTCACACGACCGCCATCAATGAGACTTGGCGCGCCCGTCATGCCGATCAATCCGCCCCAGGTACGCGTGCCAATAAGCGGTCCCAAGCCTGCCTTTCTGAAATAATCCGGGAAAGCATCACCGCCTGATCCACTCCATCCATTGATCAACATTACTTTAGGTCCAAAATGACCGGCAGGCGGCCATGACCAGTCCCGACCATCCCGTACTGCCCAAAATGCCAGGGCTGGTCTGTTTAAAAGTTCAATGAATCGATCCGGAATCTGTCCGCCACTGTTAAAGCGTTCATCGATTATTAATCCATCTTTATGAATTTGTGCAGAATACTGACGCACCAATTCGCTCTGTCCATCTCTGCCGGTACTCCGTACATAAATATAGCCAATCCGACCATCGGTGCTTTCTTCTACACGCTGCCGATTTTTTTCAATCCATGCAAGATGGCGCAATCTTGTCTCGTCGCTTAATGTTTTAACAATTACTTTACGTGCACCGTTTGTCGAAGCTTGCTCATTTACGGTTAATTCCACAGTTTTTTCAGCAAGCCCCTGGAATGCCGCCCAGGGATCTTTTGAGACATCCAATGGGATGCCATTGACTGCAAGAATATAATCTCCTGTTTTTATTTTGATGCCGGATTCTGATAGGGGCGAGCGTACTTCACTATCCCACGGTGCGCCTTCAATAATTTTTGCAATCCGATAAGCGCCATTTTGAAGTTCCCAGTCAATTCCGAGATATCCTACATTTTCTCTTAAAGAAGATTCAAGATCGCCGCCGCCTCTGTATGTATGCGATGCGTTAAGTTCCGCAATGAGTTCGCCAATAACATAGTTGACATCCCAGCGCGTAACAGCGTCTTGCAATAGTTTTTCATAATGATTCCGCATTGCCGGCCAATCGACGCCGTGCATTCCCGCGTCATAAAAGAAATCGCGTGCCAGTCGCCATGCATCTGTAAATAATTGATTCCATTCGGCTTGTGGCTCAACTTGCATTTCAAGCTCTGCGGTGCGTAATTTTTTATCCATCTTTTGCTCAGGCTTTAAATCGATGATCGCGAATTCGCGCTGGTTCTGCACAAGCAATTTGTTATGATCCGCGGACAACAGATATGCATTTATGCCTTTTACAACTGTTTTTTCTTCGCGTTCTTTAAGATCATAGTACACCAGTTGGGTTTTCTCGTCAGCCGAACCAGTACGTGGAGATCTCAGATAGATAATTTTTCCGGGAGCTGCCGAGAGTGTATTATAGTTCCCTTCCTCAATCGGCAGAATAACAAGTCGTTTTTCAAAACCATCCGTGATGATTTCAACTGGTTTGACTTCCTCTTCGTCCGATTTTTCTTCTCCTTTCTTTTCATCTTCATCTTTTTTAGATTTATCTTTCTCGTCCTCTTTCTTTTCTTCATCCTCGTCATTTCGGGGAGCTAAAGGCGATGCGACATCAGGGCGAAGTGCAACAGCCACTATATTAGTAGAATTTGCATAAACAAACGAGTTATCAACATCGCTATAAATGGGTCTGAAGTATCGATTTGATAAAAAATAGAGGTATTTTCCATCAGGATCAAAAGCAGGTTGTGCATCATCATAATAGCCGGATGTTACTTGCTGTCGTTTACTATCTTTGGTGTCATAAAGAAAAATGGCTCCATGACGGTTTTCATTTCCTCTTGAGTATGCCAGCCACCTACTATCCGAAGACCAACTGACTCTGAAATTACTCAATGCACCCTGGTACATCCATAATCCCTGGTCCACTTTAACAGTATTATTCTGATCGAGATTATAAATGTTAATGGTCATACTTTTGTCGACAAATGCGATCTTCTTATTGTCTGGCGACCAATAAAGCTGGTAGCGGTAGCCTGGACCATAAGATGTAAGTTTACGTTTTTCAGAACCATCCTTTGCATTACAAATGGTAAGTTCATATTCACCCGAACTATCACTCCAATAGGCGACTTGCTTTCCATCAGGTGACCAGGCTGGATATCGTTCGGCAGTTGCTGAGTTTACGGTAAGATTTCTAATTACACCGTGTTCGGCAGGAACAGAGAATATCTCTCCACGAGCCTCAAAAAGAGTCCGTTTTCCTTTGGGAGATATCCAGGCATTTCGAATCAGGTTTTCTACTTTTACAGTATGTTGTTTGAGTGTCGCTTCATCTGTAACGATTTCAATTTCTACTTTTCGCATTTCTTCAGTTGACAGGTCAAGAAGATAAAGATGGCCGCCGGCTTCAAAAACAATTTCTGATAGACCGATAGCAGGAAAGTGAATGTCAAAATCTTCAAACTGGGTAATTTGCCTGGTTTCTTTATTATCCAGATTATAAGCCCAAATATTGTAGCGCTGATTCGAGCCTTGATCCGATATGAAATATAGAGTACGATTGTGCCACATCGGTTGAGCATCATTTGCCAGGTTGTTGGTAATGTTTTCTGAAGCAAAGGTTGAAAGATTAAACAACCAGATATCCGGAGCCGTACCACCGCGATAACGTTTCCAGGTGCGAAAATCCCGGGCTAACGGCATATATGCTAATGTTTTCCCATCAGGTGAAAAAGTTGCAAATTCACCATACGGCACAGGCAGTTTTTCCGGTAAACCTCCTTTTGCAGAGACGCGGAAAAATTGGTTGTAACGTTGACGCCCGCTGGTCATTCTGGAAGTGTACAGGATATTTTCACCATCTGGATACCAGTCGTTCACCTGGTCGCTCATACCGTGATGCGTCAAGCGTGTGATCGAGCCTCCTAAAGAGGGGACAACATAAATATCAGTGTTGCCATCGTAGTTTCCGCTAAAGGCAATTTGTGTACCGTCCGGTGAAAACCTGGGAAATGCTTCTTCGCCTTTGGGTGAACTGAGTCGGTGAGCAACACCGCCATTTTTAGCTACAATCCAGATGTCACCGGCATAAACGAAACTGATATGTGTTTCGGAGACATCAGGGTAGCGCAGCATTCTTGCGTTAACCTGGCCAAGCAATATGTTGGCGCTTAACAAAATTAAAAGTGCTGAAAAAAAACAAACTGTTTTTCTCATTTGAACCTCCTTTTACTTATTGAAAGCCTCTCGGCAAATAGTGAGTTGTTATTTATTAATTAAATTGTATTTTGTAAAATTGTTCATTCTATTTCCTCCAAACCTGTAACTCCATCGTCTCGATTGAGAGCACTCACAAACGAAGGTGTTGGCGTTACAAAAGAAGTCGTGTGCATGAATTGTCTGTACAGCAGACAAAAATAACCAGATGCAGCAGAAGGAGATAATGAAGTTTCAATCTCACGGGAGTCCTCTGCATATTTTACCGGATACTGTCATTGGTGACATGTATGTTTTAGTTGAAAAAAATGGGATTTAAGGCACTCAATATTCGGTTTTTTAAAAAATAATGCGGGATAAAACTCGCAAAGAGCCCATAAGTCGGTAGAAACCGTTGTTTCTGCTTAATATTAATACACGTTCCTAATGCAGTCTTCAATTGCATCAGTAACTATGCGTCAGTATTAATGTATTGTTCTGAATTGTTTTGATCGAATTACACCATCTAATGCTAACAAAGACTCTGTTTTGTGAATAATAATTAATATATCCGGTGAAGTCAAGCAAAAATTGAAGATTGTTTATTTATGAAAATTGTATATATTAATGATTGGTTAAATATAGAACTTTTTCAGCAATGCGGCATAGAATTTGTAATGGAATAAGTGGATGGAGAGAAAGGGATATGAGGGTGTTGGGATATAAAGAAGCAGGGTAATATGGAAAATCGAGTATGGGTTACTTTGGTTTTATTCTAAAGGGCAAAATAGTTTGACACACGCCAGCTAAGACTAATACCTTATTTCCATGTATCCTTACATCCTGCTTCTCTATTATAAGAAAAGAGAATTAATAATACCGGAACATGAAATTTCACTTAATAAAACTACTCATTGTTGTAATTTGTATCCTGGTAATTTTTACAAACCTTTTCTCCCAGGATAGAAATACCGCGGGGATTGAATTTCAGGGCAATAAAGATGTTTCGGCCGGGCGATTAAAGAAGGCCATTCAGACGCAAAGTCCAACCTGGAAACGCTTTATTCCCTTTCTTGAGAAGGCCAAACCATTTGATGAAAGAACTTTGTTAAATGATTTGCTGCGGATTGAAAAGTTCTATCATCAGGAAGGCTACTTACAGGCTAAAGTGACGAACTACGAGCTTAGCCTCAATAATAAAAGAGACCGGGTTAAGATTTTAATCATTATTGAAGAAGGCCAGGCAACTAAAGTAAATAATACTACATTTCAGTCGCTGAATGAAACTACTCTGCCCATTCCTCCTGATAGGTTACAAAAATTAGTAAAATTAAAAGCTGGCAAACGTTATCGTGAAGAGGATTTGAAGTCAGACTATCATAAACTTATTGAGAATCATGCCAACCGCGGCTATCCTTACATTAAAGCACAGGTTAAACCGATAATCGACAAAAAGACAAACCTGGTTGAATTGGAATGGTTCCTGGACGTGGGCCCTTTGAGCAACTTTGGCCAGATCGAAATTACCGGCAATAATAGTGTGTCTGATAATGTGGTTTTGCGCGGCCTTGGTTTTAAGCAGGGCCAGACGTTTGAGCAGAACAAATTGGCGAATGCCCAGAGTCAGGTTTATCGGTTAGAGCTGTTTCAGTTTGTAAGTCTGCGGGCTATGACCCAGGAAGCGCGGCGCGAAGACATCCCAATTAAAGTTCGGGTAAAAGAATCCAAACTCAAGACCTTAAAATTTGGCGCTGGTTTCGGCACTGAAGAATCATTTCGGGCCACGGCACAATGGCGGCATCGAAATTTTCTTGGCGGTGGCCGGATTTTTCGTGCATTCGCCAGACATTCGACCAATCTGCTCCCGGTGCAGTTGCAATTAGAGCTAAGTCAACCTTACTTTCTAAGCAATCGTAACGATTTGCTCATAAAGCCATTTTTTACCTGGCAGGATGAAAGAAGTTTTGAGGCTAAACGAATTGGTGTTGAAACGATTTTAAACCGTCAGCTCACCAGACGGACGAATGTTTTTGTTGCGACTCGAATTGAAAGAGACACGGTGGTGGTTAAACTCCAAAATAGTGAAATGTCCGAAGAACTGGCAGATCTTTATAATAAATCAATAATAAGAATAGGTATAAGCCGCAACTCTGCAGATCAATTATTTACACCAACCCGCGGCTCCATTTCAAGATTGATTATTGAAGAAGCTGGAAGATTTTTGCGCACTCGCTTTAAATATGTCAAATTGTATGCAGAATATCGGAAGTATGTTTCAGTGAAACCAGGATATATTTTTGCGTGGCGTGTATTTGTCGGTTCCATGAAACCGGTGCGCGGCAGCAATGTCACGCCGGTTGAAGAAAGTTTTTTTGCCGGAGGCAGTTATTCCGTGCGAGGTTGGCGACGGCAATTGCTGGGACCTTTGGAATTGAGCTCTTCTCCTGATGATAGTATGGCAAGAGAAATTGCCGTACCAATAGGCGGTAATAGTATTATCGAAGGCAGTTTTGAATTGCGCAATCCTATTTACAAAAGCTTATCCGGAGCTATTTTTTTGGACTATGGCAATGTATGGAAAAATTGGAACGGATTTGATTTGTTGAATTTAAAGTTTGCTATTGGTACAGGCATTCGATTCAACACGTTCATCGGCCCTTTGCGCGCCGATTTTGCCTGGAAGCTAAATAAGCAAAAGTTAGATAAAGGAAGATTTGAATTTCATATTAGTCTGGGACAGGCTTTTTGACAATAGGCAAAATATAGTAGACTGAAAATGAGTAGATTAATTAAAATGTTTTCGTTTGTTGTACTTGGTTTGCTTGTATCTGGATTGGTTTTGGCTGTTTTTTCCCAGACTCCTGTTTTTAAAAGCTGGTTAAAAAACAGAATTATAGCTGTAGCGGAATCCCATATTAATGGAAAGATTGCAATCAGGAATTTGAAAGGCACGCTTTTTACCGATCTTCAAATTGAGGATCTTTCAGTAAGTTTAGAAGATCAGACTTTGCTGCACTTTGAACGGGCATCCCTGCAATACAGTCCATTAGACCTTCTGACGAGAAAGATTCACATCCGGCAGGTTATTTTAGAGGCGCCCGCATTGAATTTGAGCCAGGAAGACTCCAATATTTGGAACATTAACAGATTATTAATCACTGCGAAGTCAGACTCAAAAGAAATAAAAATACAAAGTCAATCAGATTTTAACTGGGAAATTGCAGCGCCAAATATTCAAATTTTATCCGGAGAAATAGAGATAAACCGCAAACAAGCGGTTCAATGGCAGATTCCCAAAAAAATCAAAAATTTGAATGTAAAAGTCGGATTCTGGATGCGGAATGAGCAGATGAATTTGTCTTTAGGAAATCTGAGTTTTGAAGCCAGCGAACCTGACTTGATTGTTCGAAGTATTCGTTCAGATATGAAATATGATTCTGGTAATTTTCAAGCAAGTAATTTTGAAATCGAAACAGGAAACTCAAAATTCATTTCAAGCTTGGACATAAAAAATTTTAATGACCCGGAAGTAATTATTGTCATCAAGGGTCAACCAATATCTTTGGCTGAGGTTCGACGTGCTGTACCTTTGTTGAAGATTTATGGCACACCGCGTCTGGATTTGGAATTGCAAGGCCGACTGAATAATTTACATATATTTTGTAATCTCAGGATTGGAAGCAGTAAAATTCAATTAAACGGCAATCTGCAAGTACGGGAGCAACCTTATGGCTATGATATCAGGGGTAAAACCACAAATCTAAATTTGGCAGAGCTGACCAATCAGAAATATCTGGCCAGTAACATAAATTTTCAATTTCATGTGAAGGGGCAGGATCTGGAGTGGGGCAAAATAAACAGCGAAATTAGCGTTGATTTTGATACCTGTTATGCACTTGGGAAGCAACTTGATCCTTCACGGCTGCATTGTTACATCAAAGGAGACTCCGTATCTTTTACATCGGAGGCAAAAATAGAAGGAGCCAGGGCAATACTTTCAGGTGATTTAGTTGCTACTGAATCAAAATTTGATTATCAATTAAAAGCGAATTTACAAAGACTCGATTTAGGACGATTCTTAGATACGCCCGGGTTTTCCACCAATCTAAACATGGATATGCTATTAGATGGCACAGGATTGAGCTATGATTTTATGGCAGGGAATCTTTCCCTGAAAGTTTCTCCTTCTTCAATACATCAAATCCCTGTTGAGTCAGCCTATTTTAATTTTACCTTAGAGAATCAAATATTCAGTTTGCACGATTTCTCAATATTCTCACCGTTAGGTCATTTTTCTGCCGAAGGGGATATTTCGATTCAAAAAGGGAATCATTTAAAACTGGAGGCTGATTTTAAAGATTTTTCGGTACTTTCAAATGCGATGCCAATGGATTCTCTTTATGGCAGAGGTCACTTTCTGGGACAATTTGAGGGCCCCCTGGATTCGTTAAAAATCAATGCGGATCTGGCCCTGTCTCAAATCGGAGCAAAAGATTTACATATAGAACAGGTCAACGTCGAATGTTCAGGTTTCTATACGGAGCAAAATACATTTTTCAAAATTGAGGGCCAGGCATTAGCCGCTCAAATGCTCGCGGTGAAAAATATTGACACAGATTTTAAAATTGACCAGAAGGATTCGATATCTAATTTTGATATTCAACTACGGCAAGGGAACGGTTTTCTGGTAGATACTCAAGGTAAATTAACCAATGAAGCCAACGGCTTCTGGCTATATTTACATGGACTGGACATTGAGTATTTTGATCATAAATGGAAAAAAAGTAAGGACGCTACATTACTCAATTTTACAGATAATGGGATTGATGTTTCAGGTTTGCAATTGTCGTCTGAAGACCAGACGTTTACTCTTTCTGGTCATTTCGATTATGAAAGGGAAAATCAGCTACAGCTCGAACTGACTGATTTAGATATTTCCAGATATCGGATTTTTTTTGAACAAGACGGTGAATTAGATGGCCGGTTCAGTTTAGAACTGTTATTCAATGGCACTATGGAGCGCCCTGGTTTTACTGGTTATATTGAACTTGTTCAAGGACAATATTATCAGGTAGCCTTTGATAAGATTGCCGGAAATTTCAATTTCAAAGACGATGCCATTTATTGGCAATCTATTCTTTCTAAAGTTAAAAACGACAGCCTGGTGGAATCCAGCGGATATCTTCCTTTTAGATTGACTTTAATTCCATTGGAGTATGAACTCCTTGCAGATGAACAGCTTGAATTCAAAATAAACGCAAGGGGTTTGGACCTTTCATTTTTGCAAGCTTTTACAAAAAGCGTTCAAAACATTAAAGGTATTCTGATTGCAGATTTACTAATCAACAATACGTTAAATGATTTAAACGGGGTGGGACCCATTCGCGTATTCAATGGAGAATTTGACATTACCGAATTTGGAACGAAATATCGTAATGTAAATATAGCTGTGATTATGAACAATAAAGACTTGATTATTCGGGATTTTCGTATGCGCTCCGGTGGCGGTGAATTAAAATTAATTGAAGGCGGACTTTCACTTTCTGAAAAGAATCTTACAGATTTTAAAGCTCGATTCAAATTAAATGATTTTCAATTCATGAATAGAAGAAAAATGCAGGCCAAAGTAAATGGTGAGATTGAGCTCACAGGCAGCATACAAGCGCCTAATTTTTCAGGAGAGCTAACAGTTAATGAATCAAGAATTTATTACCCGGCCTGGTTAGAAGAGGAGACATTTGTGGAGCTCACATCGAGGCCATTTTTTATTATCTCGCCCGACTCAGTTGAATTTGATACTACGGGTGCAGTCAGGTTTCATAAATCATCTGCCATAGTGGAAAGTGATTTTACCGAAACGCAATTTTACAAGAATCTTCGCGGGGAATTATCAGTTAGTTTCCCAAGAAACACCTGGATTCGTGGCGAAGATACAAATATTGAAGTGACAGGTGAGTTAGTGGCTGTTAAAGAAGGCCCGGAATTAGCGCTGTTTGGTCCTTTTTCAGTAATGCGCGGGTATTATGAAGTTCTCGGAAATCGCTTTCAGATTTCGAGCGGGGATTTGGTTTTTAAAGGTGAGCCTGAACCAAATCCTGAAGCTAACATAGAAGCGGTTTATGATTTTACAGATGTAAATGTTGACGATCCTCAAAAACATAAATTTAAAGTATTCATTACCGGAACTCTCTACAGTCCGGAGTTTAAATTTATGCTGGATGATAAGATTGCTGATCAAGGAGATGTATTGTCTATATTAGTTTTTGGCCAAAGCTTTGCAGATTTAACCTATGGACAGAAAACAGATTTATCGCCTGGACAGGAACAAGGGGACTCGAATGATTCCGGAATCGAAAGCAAAGCAACTGGATTTTTAGCGGGACAGGTTTTGAAACGATTGTCTGGCCAACTGGGTAAAACATTGAGGCTGGATGTCATCCAAATTGAGAGTGAGAAGAATTTTGAAGCAGCCAGGTTGCGTGTTGGCAAATATATTACCCCGGATGTATTTGTGAGCATCAGCCAGGACTTTGGAGCGGAAGGGAATCAGAAAGTAGAGCTGGAGTACGAAATTCCCAGGAAAATACTCTTCTTCAATTTGCTGCTACAAGCTTCAAGGGAAAGACTGGGAGCGACAGGATTGGACGTCATCTGGAAGATAGAATGGTAATGTAAAAAACTTTTTTCTGCATAGTGCTAAGCTTTGTATGTATATTTATATTCAAATTAACGAATAATAATTTTCTTGACAATATTAGCTGTAAACATTATTTTAAATGATAGGAATTTGATTCAATTAAACTTATTACATCTTTGTCGATGCTGCTCCTTTGGTTTAATAAATCAAACTATAAGCAATTGTATAAAACAGGAACTAAACGTTCATTGTTACAATTACTAATTTAGGGGCAACGATTTATAGAATTCGGATAAAAGCCGGCAAGGAGGTTTGTTAAAATGGGTGGAGATTTACGAATAAAGGAACAAAAATTACAAACTTTAATCGAAGAATTAAAAGGTGTAGACTGCTGGATAGAGAATAAGACACTCAGAGAAATTACGTCATACGACTCAAAAGTGGTACCTCATTTAGAAGATATCCTGCGCAATGCTTTGCAAAAAAGCTCTTCTCTTAATTTAAAAATTCCACAAAGCAGTGTCGATTGGTTTGGTGTAGTGCATGCATTTTATTTGTTGGCGCACCTGCGATCAGAAAAATCGTTAGACCTGATTCTGGAATTTCTCTCTCAAAAACAAGAAATTCTGGATTACTGGTTGCACGATTTATTAGCGGAGGATATTTGGGATGTTCTTTATTTCCTGGGGCAGAATCAATTAGAAAAATTGCAATCATTTATTTTGAACCAGGGAAATAATGTTTTCTCGCGACTTGCTTCCGGTACAGCGCTCATTCAAATTGGCTTGCATCATAGATCCAAAAAACAACAGGTCGTCAATATTTTCAAAAAAGTGTTGGTTGAGGAAAACGATGAGCCTGATTTTATTGGTTTAATTGCCAGCGAATTGTTAGATTTAAAGGAAGAAGCTCTTCGATCGATCATTATTTATGCCCTGGAAAAAAATGGCGTTTGGAGTGGAATAATCAGCCCTGAAGAAGTAAATAAGAGCTACGAAAGCAATTTCAAACGGAAATTGACGCCTCTTGGTCTTTTTAAAAGATATAAACAATTTCGACAATACACATGCTTTGCACAGTCATCTTCAGCTCGCACTCCTCAGAAAGTAAAACACCGCAATTTGCACGATCTCCTGTAATCTAATTGGATTATAGCAACTCTTAATGATAAAGGATTTTGGGATTTGAAATCCATACAAGACAAGAAGTTAGAGGAACTGCTAAAACTTAGTAAGGCAACACCATTATTTAAGCAAGCTGTCCAGGAGTTTTTAGAAGGAAAAGAGACTGATTTAATCATCCATGTCCGGAATTCTCCAGGAATCAAAATTATTCGAGTTTTGATGAAACTGTTGGAAGAATACCCTGATGTTGAGATAACCGATGTGAACATCCAGGGGGTTTCATCATGTTCGGCTTTCAGTGGAACTTTGACATTTGGACCGGTGGATTTCAAGATACAGTTTAATTGGGATTGCAGTTGGAGAGCTGAACAGGAAGGCTACCAAACCTGGTTTGGTCATCCTGATCAAGTTAAAGCGGCTCAGGTTTTTGGCTATCAATGCTTTGAAAAATTTGAACAAATTATGTAGATAATTAAACTTGCATTTTTGTCATTCTTTTTGTAAACTTGGCCGTTGAGTTTTGTACCATTTGTCAACTAATGTAATTAAATTAAGGATTTCCTGAGTTTTCTAAGCCGGTGTTATATTAAAACTACAGGAATAATAATACGGTGTCAGTAATACATTTGCAAAAGATGAACTGCACCCAAATTGACACCAAATTATTCAAATACCATACTTCTATAAATGTCGTCCTTCGTTTATATTCAGGATGAATAAGCAATATTGATTATAAAAATTGACTCTCAGAATAACATACGCGAATGATACGTGTCGAGAAAACTACCAGGGAAAAAATATCAAAGAATATTAATCAGAAAAAAATAATTAATTCACAATTTCTTTTTAACAACAATCTGCGATTAATCGATTACACTACTTTTTTTTATCTTGGCGTTATTTCCATCCTCTTGCTGTTTTTTCATGATGGCGTCAATCAATGGCCGCTATTAATATTAACACATTTTTTCGTAGTAGGTGTGCTGATTGCATTGATCAATTATGTGGGCAATAAAGGCTCTTTTAAGCCGTTAATATTCCTGAGAGATAGCTATCCTGTTTTTCTTTATTCCTTTATGTTTATAGAAATTAATATAATTATGAATATTATATTTCCATTCTGGTTGGAAAAGTGGCTGCTCAAATGGGATTTTGCTATTTTTGGTGGACACCCGACCGTGATGGTTCAAAGTATATTTACGCCGTGGTTGTCGGAATTCATGGCTTTTTCTTATTGGTCATATTATATATTAATCCCCCTTACAGGTATTCTTTTATATTTAAATAAAAATAGATCTCTTTTTCATTCTTATATCTTTAATTTATCATTCATATTGTATTGCTGCTATTTTTTATTTTTATTTTTATCTGCGCGTGGCCCACATGATACCTTAGCACATTTACACTCGGGGCGCCTGATGGCTGGATTTTTTGACAGCTTTGTCCAGTCAATTCAAAACCAAGCCTCTGTAGCAGGTGCGGCATTTCCAAGTTCGCATGTTGCTGCGGTTTGGGTTGCATGGATTTTTTTGACAAAATTCAAAAAATGGTTGGGATGGATAGTATTGCCATTAATCATTTCTTTGAGTTTTTCTGTTGTTTATATGCAATATCATTATGCTGTCGATTCAATTGCCGGCATCTTGTTAGTTTGTGTAATCTATCCTTTTTCGCGGCTGTTAGAAGAAAAAATTAAACTTGTTAGTGCCCAAAATATTATTGATCCATAGATTTTACAATTGTAACGCTTTCATCTTTTTGATTGTAAATTTTTATTTTAAAATTGCACTTACTTTGCGACATTTTTGTATCATTTTGAGTCGTTGTTTGAGAAAGAACCAAATTGTTGTAATATTAGTTAGCAATATAACATCCTGATATGCTGGTAGTGCTTATTATTCTGGATTTGATTTGCAAATCCTAAATTAGTAAAGTATATAGTGTTTGGCACGCAAGTTGATACAAAATGATAAAATTGTAAAAATCAGTCTTATATATTTATTAAACTGCCATACACATAAAAAAGAGCTTGATAATCTGCTCTGTATAATTAATTTTTAATTTATGATACGGAAGATTTTTAACTGTTTTATTGCTGTTGCCTTTGTACTGTTAATCCCTTCTGCATCTTCCGCACAGACTACTTATTCCGGGGGTCGCGGATTATTCAGGGTTTTTTCTGCTGAAACTATTCAGTCCGGCTCCATATTTTATAATACTTATTATACAGCGTTCTTGAGAAGCGAAGATAGTCAAGCTTTTGGAAGTGATCAGAATTTCAATTTGGGTTTGACTTACGGGATTTCAAATAGTATAGAGCTAACCGCTCATGTTGTCCCTTATCAGGATGCTCAACGCCATAACAGGTTTTCTCCTGGCAATACACAAATAGGATTGAAGTGGCAACTGCCTGTTTTGTTATCCAGTTTTTTAACCGGTGTCAGAGGTTTTATAGGGATACCTACTGCAAGAAATCCGAATTCACCATTCGAGCCTTATTCATCTTCACACTTTTCCGTGGGCGTAATGGGCTTAATAACTGTGGACTTGTCCCGTAATCTAACAGATCTTCCGATTAAATTCCATTCAAACATTGGCTATTTGGAGCACAATATTGTATCTGTTTTCTCTAAAGATGCAACAGACCAATTGCTCATCGGATTTGGTTTTAAGATCCCGGTTCGTCCATTTATATATTATGCTGAGTACACGGGTGAAATATTTTTAGATAATGATGAGTTGAACTTTAGAGATAATTCCATGCGTCTTACGCAAGGAATAAAATTTAGCGGTCCATTTAGAATCATCGTTGATTTAGGCTTCGAACTTAGTTTGAGTCGAAAATTGGAGTCTTATCCGACAGATTTAATCCATGAATACGCAGACTGGAAAATCATTGCTGGATTGAATTATCAAATCAACACAAATAAAGTGTATGGAAATCCTCCGAAAGTGGCTAAAATCGACCAAAAAAAAGAAGAAAAATTGTTGCAGGAAATAAAAAGGAAGCGAGAACAAGCGAACAAAGATTTAGAAGAAGCAAATAAAAAACTAAAGAAAAAGAAACCTGAGAAAAAATTATAAACCGGTGAAGTACCTGGCGTGCCGCGTCAAACACAAAATGAAGTAAAGGTAGCTTTATACCTGCCCTGCTCCGATACTCGGGATGTTTGGCTGTAAGAATATTTTTTGAATTTAAGATAAGTTTATATTAACTTGAAATTATTCAGGAGTACAGAGTAAATTCAAATGTGTAAAAACCTGAACCCAAAAACATGTGTTATTGTTATTGGATTGCTCACAGGTCTGTTTGCATCTTCAGTTCACGCTTCTTCAAATTTGAGCGGTGCAACTTTGATGAGCAAGCACTCCTCTCTCAAAGTTAATCAAGATAAAGTCGACAAGGAAATTGAAAAAGTAGCTAATAATCAATTCAAAAAGGCTAAAGAAAAGTATAAAGAAAAACTTTATTCACAGAGTATCATTGATCTGATTGTTATTTTAGATTATTATCCGGATTTCTCAAAATTAGATGAATTGCTGTATTTGCTCGGTTCCTGTCTGTATGAAATGGAAGTTTTTGATGGCGCTGATCTGATGTATCGATATTTGTTAAAGAAAATACCACAAACGCCGCTGGTGCCGGATGTCATACTGGCTTTACAGAAAGTTTATTATCACAAAAACGAATATCAGCAAAGTTTGAAATTTTATAATGCCCTTGAAGGGCACTATTCCTTTCATCAGGTTGTTGATGAATCACGTTATTATGCGGGTCAGGCGTATTATCATTTGAAGAATTATAATATCGTACCGAGTATTATTCAACAAATAAAAAATGACAGCGAATTTTATTCATTTAGCTTATATACTGGTGGACTGATATATTTAAAAAAAAAAGATGTAAAGAATTCTGTCGATAATTTTATTAAAATTACCAAACTCTCAGCAAAAAGTCCTGAGGAACAGGATTTAATTGAATCGGCACGGTTATCTTTGGGATATATACTCTTTGAATTAGCGAGTTATGAAGCAGCAGTTAACTATCTGGAAGATATTTCTTCTGAATTTTATGATTACCCGGAAGTATTATTAGCAATAGGGTGGTCAACTTATAAATTACAGGATTATCAGTCAGCAATTATTGCATTAAATGATATTGTGGTTAGATACCCCAATTTTTATAATAATGTTGAAGCACATTTTTTATTAGGCCAATGTTATTTAAAACTGGGCTATTTCGATTTTTCAATTAACGAGTTCACAGAAATAATTAAACCAGTTTCAGACGCACAAAACTTTTCATCAAGTATTTATGAAATAAGACGGGAAATATCTGGACAGGAAAAACAAATTGAGAAATTAAAAACCGAACTGATGGTGTTAGAATCAAAACTTTTGAAT
>CAZIKB010000115.1:0-21007 GCA_964539665.1 uncultured Cytophagia bacterium | reverse complement strand
ATTATTGGATTTACACAATGTTAGTGGTCTCAGTTTCTTCGCTCCCAAAGGTCGCGCAGAATGACATTTCTGTATATTTTGCTGAAGTCTATAAGTAACAATTTTAACAAAATTTCTTTGCCTTATTCCTTGCTGTTAAATACCCTGAAGATTAATTTTTAATACCTTTAAAAATAAAACCTATGAAGAACTCAAATAAAAACTATCGCCTAATATTATACGAAGCGTCCTCCATTTGTAAAAACGCCAGGGTAAATCACCTGATAGCACAACATTATCCACAAGATAAACAAAAGATTGTTGAAGCCATGAACCTGAGTGTCGCCACCCCACCATAAGTGACATATCACATATTACATTTCTTTTTACTTGATTTGAATAATAACTTACGGTATTTTGCTGAAGCATGAAAAAAATACATGAGGAGAATAATGGCTTTAAGAATAACTAAAGTATACACCAAACAAGGAGACTCGGGGGAAACCCGGTTAGGTGGCGGACAAAAAATCTCAAAAGATTCAATCCGTATTAAAGCTTATGGTACAGCCGATGAATTGAATAGTATCATTGGCCTTGCGCTTGCCTTTCAGCCAACGTCAAAAGTCAGAGAAACTCTCACAATAATTCAGCACGACTTGTTCACCCTGGGAGGAGATTTATGTGTTCTGGAGCCGGACAAACATAAATGGGAGATGAAGGAAATTGAAAACGAAAACATTGAAGCCTTAGAAATATTAATGGATAAGTTAAATGAAGAATTACAACCTCTGGAGGACTTCATATTACCCGGCGGGACCAAAGTCACTGCTTTTTTGCACCAGGCACGTTGTGTATGCAGAAGAGCCGAAACGCATGTAGTCGAATTATCCAGAGAAGAAAAAATTGGCCGTAATGTATTAAAATATTTAAATCGCCTGTCAGATGCACTGTTCGTTTTAGCTCGATACGAAAATTTCAAAAATAAAATTGGAGAGGTTTACTGGAAAAAATGAAAATTTTTAAATGTAGTGTAATGGGATGTGGATATAATTTCAATTATTAAAATGACTCCAACTAAGTTGAATTCCTTTCTGTTGAAAATTTAAATGCATTGATTAATACATTTCGAATGGCAGCTTCATCCAAATCTAATATCAGGCGGTTATCAAACGCGAGTGAGATCTGGCCGGTTTCCTCTGATACAATTAAAACAATCGCATCAGATTCTTCTGCCAGACCCAATGCAGCCCGGTGTCTTGTTCCTAAATGAGAT
Source organism: uncultured Cytophagia bacterium (assembly GCA_964539665.1). GTDB lineage: Bacteria > Zhuqueibacterota > Zhuqueibacteria > Oceanimicrobiales > Oceanimicrobiaceae > CAZIKB01. Next base: position 19,755 of record CAZIKB010000115.1, on the reverse strand, counting down.
TCGATATTCGGATTCTGACTTAATGGTAGAAGACATTTTGCTGCTTCGATAATATCGTTTTTTATAATTATGGCCCCATCATGAAGCGGCGAACGGGTGTTGAAAATAGACACAATCAACGGCGACGATATTTCTGCCTGAATTTGTATGCCGGTTTCGGTTATTGATTTAATTCCCATATCTCTTGTCATAACAATCAATCCGCCATATTTTCGCTTTGAAAGTTCAACAGCGGCTTTTATCACCTCTTCAAAAGTTTTGCCGCTTGATACTTTGACAAAATATCTAACCAATCTACTTTGGCCAACAAATATCAGCATTCGACGCAATTCAGGCTGGAAGACAATGACAAATGCAATTAGCCAAACTGTTTTCAAGCTATCAAAAATCCAGATCATACCGCTCATATTTAACAAGCGAACAAGAAGTGAAATGATCAGGATCAAAACCAATCCGACAAACATTTGCGCTGCTCTGGAGCCCCGCATAAAGCAATACAATTTGTAACAAATGAAGGAAATCACTAAAATATCAAGTATATCAAAAACGTTGACCTTGATGAATCCAATACGAAAAAGTGTGAGTTGGCTATCCATAATAATTTGATCGAAAAGTCTAATTGATTAATTTATCAGCAATCATGGCGGCCCGCTTCATTTCTTTCACATCATGCACTCTCAAAATGTCAGCGCCATTAAGAATTGCCGCAGTTGCTGCTGAAATTGTACCTTCGACAGAATGTTCCGGAGGTAAATTTAATACTTTACCGATGAAAGATTTTCGTGAAGGTCCGACCAGAATTGGGCGTCCTAACTCTTTAAAAGATTTTATGTTTTTAATGATATCATAATTATCCATAAGTCGCTTACCAAATCCAATGCCCGGGTCCAGTACAACATTGTTGAGAGCAATTCCCCTTTCCATTGCAAACTGCATTCGCTGCCTGAAATAATCGTTTATTTCATTTATGACATTTTCATATCCCGGGTTTTCCTGCATATTTTTTGGCTTACCTTTAATATGCATCAATATTACTGGCACATTAAATTCTGCTATAACCGCTGCCATTTCAGGATCAAAGGTCAGGGCGCTGATATCATTAATGATATGAGCTCCGGCATCCAGAGCATGTTGCGCTACCCCTGCTTTATAAGTATCAACAGAAAGGGGAATATCGACAGCTTCAAGCAGCGATTTTATAACAGGTAAAATTCTGTTAAGTTCCTCCTCCTCTGCGATATATTCAGCGCCCGGGCGAGTAGATTCTCCACCTATATCCAAAATATCGGCGCCCTCCTCCACCATTTTGATACCCGTTTCTACTGCGCTTTTTACATCCAAATTACGACTTCCCGCATAAAAAGAATCTGGCGTACAATTTACCACTCCCATTATGTGAGTGCGCGAACCCAACTCAAGAATGTGACCCCGACAATTTAACTTCAGTGAATTTGCCATTTACGCGAGCTATTTTTCAGTTTTAATATTTAGAGAGTCAATCACCCCACGTTCAGTCATTATTTGATACAGATGCTTTCGAGCTTCCTCGGCATATTCGTCTTTACTATTCCTGCGTTTACGGATTCGGGTTTGCAGAAATTCTACTGCTTTCTCAATATCTCCCCTTTTTTCATGAATATAAGCAAGATAAAGACGAGAATCAAGATGATCGCTTAACTCAATGGCACGCTCAAAAAATTTAATTGCATTATCGTAGTCTTTTTGATAATAGTAAACAATTCCCAGATTATAATACACGTCAGAATTATAAGGATCCAATTCTATGATTTTCTGATAGGTTTCCAACACGTCAAGAATTTTGTTTTGAGTCAAATATATCTTCCCCAACGACATGAGTCCTTCTACATAAACAGGATTAATGCGCAATACTTCTCTCACCATATTCAGCGCTGAATTATGATGATTTTGAAGACTATATTTATTAGCCAAGGTTAAATAGGCTTCAAAAAAGCCAGGATTAATAAAAATTGCCCGTTTTAAAAGCTCTGTCTCTTTTTTAAAACCCAGGCTCGCGTAACGGGAAGGATGAAGCTGAGTTAAATCCAGATATGTGTATGGATCCATCGAATTTAAGCTAAAACTATTTTTGAGGTAATCTTCTGCCTGACTCCATTTTTCGTTTGATAAATAGAGTTCCCCTAAAAGACGTAAACTGGTACTATTCCTATGAAACGAAAGAGCCTTGAGCAATATAGATTTTGCATTTTGAAAATCAGACAATGAATCTTCACCATTATATTTTTTCTCTGTGCCAGCCTTAATATAAAGTTCGGCAAGCAAGTTCAACCAGGTTACTGAACTACTGTCTTGCTTAACCGCCATTTTTGAGATTTCAAATGCAGGTTCAGTCTGGTCTGTTAATAAATACAATTGTAAGTCAAAGTAATTTTGAAAATTTGAGGCTGAATGCCAGTTGTTTTTAAAATCCGCATTTTCATCGCTTACGGAAAGATAATTGAGAATTGTTTGGCTTAAAGTATCACAAAAATCTAAAATTTCATCAGGATGAATCTTTATCCTCTCATTCAAAACCTCAGCCTCTGCCCTGGTGTTAAATATTTGAAATTCTATTTCATAATGAGAAGTAGTTTTTTTAAGTTTCCCGAAAACAATAAAATCTAAATTTACCCGCTTCGAAAATTCTTTTAAATATAAAGGGAATACCAGTGAATCCAGATTAACTGCCTTTGCAATCCATTCCAAATTGTAAGAAAGCAGGCTTTTGGGATTTACTTGATTAATATTATCAGTTGGAATATATGATAAAGCTAAACTCTCCCACGATAAAACTTCGGTATTATTCGTTTGTTTTTGAAAGGGGAAAATAGCGAGTCGAACTGGTTTAAAAGGAGGACGGTTGTTGTACCAGGTGTAGGTTAAAAATAAAAAAAACAGAATTGAAATTATCGAAATAGTCTTGATAAATCCTATTCTGAATTTTTTCTTTGTGTGATGAAAAAAATACCAGGCAACAAAAATACAGAAAGCCCAAGATGCAATGATGAAACATGAACTTTCAAGTATATTCAAATAGTAAGAGCTCATTGCCTACATTTCATTCCATTCCAGTATTTAATTTAAGTCTTTGACGACTGCAGTTCTTTTTGTCTTTTTAGGTTTTTTTAGATTTTTCTTACTTTCTACTGGTTTTAAAGTATCTCCGTTTATTATTTGCTCTACTTCCTCGCCATCTAAAATCTCGCGATCCAAAAGTGCGTTTGCCAGAGCATGAAGTCTATCTATATTTTTTTTTATAATTTCTTCAGCTCTATCAGAAGCTTTTGTGACAATACTCTTGACTTCTTCATCGATGATTTGTGCGGTTTTTTCGCTATAATCACGGTGCTTGGCAATTTCACGTCCAAGAAATATTTCTTCATCTTTTTTACCAAAGGTGACTGGTCCCAGAATTTCACTCATTCCCCACTCACAAACCATTTTTCTAGCTAACTCAGTTGAGGATTCTATATCATTGCCTGCTCCAGTAGTCAACTCTTCCATGATTAAAAGCTCAGCGGCCCTACCGCCCATCAATTTACATAAGTTGGATTCGCAATAAGTTTTCGAGAGAGTATATTTTTCATCCAATGGCAAAGTGGTTGTAACCCCAAGGGCTCTTCCCCTTGGAATAATTGTAACTTTATGTACTTCATCAGACTGAGGTGTAAATTTAGCGACCAAAACATGGCCAGCTTCATGGTAGGCTATTATTCTTTTTTCTTCTTCGGTAATCAACATGCTTTTACGCTCGATACCCATTATCACTTTGTCTTTGGCATCTTCAAAGTCCCGATTTTCGACAAGTTTTTTATTGGTACGAGCGGCTAATAGTGCGGCTTCATTCACTAAATTTGCTAAATCTGCTCCTGAGAAACCTGGCGTTCCTTTGGCAATTCTTGTTAAATCTACATTCTCGCTTATGGGGATATTCTTCGTATGCACCTTTAGAATACCCTCTCTACCTCTGACATCTGGCCTGTCGACCACAATCTGCCGATCAAATCTTCCGGGTCGAAGGAGCGCATGGTCTAAAACATCAGGACGATTTGTCGCAGCGATTAGAATTACGCCTTCATTGGAATCGAATCCATCCATCTCAACCAGTAGTTGATTCAAAGTTTGCTCACGCTCATCATGCCCGCCGCCCAATCCAGCGCCACGATGACGCCCAACCGCATCCATTTCATCGATAAAAATTATACAAGGGGCATTTTTCTTTCCCTGTTCAAACAAATCACGTACACGAGAAGCTCCAACACCGACGAACATTTCGACAAAATCTGCTCCGGACATACTAAAAAAAGGTACGGAAGCTTCTCCAGCTACTGCTTTTGCCAACAGTGTTTTGCCGGTACCGGGAGGTCCGAGCAATAATGCACCTTTCGGTATTTTGCCGCCTAATTTTTGAAATTTTTCTGGTTCCTTCAAAAATTCGATAATTTCTCTTAATTCCTGTTTTGCTTCATCGGCGCCTGCAACGTCATCGAATGTAACCCGAGATTGATTTTCAGTCAACATTTTTGCTTTGGATTTCCCAAATGAGAAAATCCCCTTTGCACCTCCGCCCTGCATTCTCCGCAAAATAAATATCCAGAATACACCGAAAAGAATCCATGGTAAAAGACTTAATAAATAATTCCACCAATCGTGCGAAATTTCCTTAAATTCAAGCGTAACGCCATATTCATTTAACCAAATTTGGGCTGTTTCATCATTTGGTTCTTCAGGAAGAGTGGTTTTAAATCTTTGATAACTTTCCAACTTTCCATTGATAACAGCAGAACCATCGACCGACAACTTACCATGAAAGTCTTTATTTTCAATTATGGCTTCAACTATTTCTTTCTTTTTAAGGTGCTGCATAAATTGAGAATAGCTGATTTCAGCCTCGCTTTTTTCTTTAAAATTCCATGTTTGAGATAGCCATACAGATAATATGATAATAATCAGCCAAAAAGTTAATGTGCGAGTCGCCTTTTTCCATTGAATATTTTCATCTTTCTTTTGATTTTTTCGATTTGACGACCGCTTATTTTGTCTTTTTTTATCCAAAGCTTTTAATTTCCTTTATGTAAGTTCAAAGTTCTAATCCATTAAATAGATATCCGATAAATTTCGAAATTTTTGGGCAAAATCCAGACCATATCCCACTACAAAACGATTTGGAATATTGAAACCAATATAATCAATTTCGTAAGGAACTTTTTTATTCCCTTCTTTTACTAATAATGAAACAAATTTCAAAGATTTTGGATTCGCCATTGCCATTCTATTTTCTAAATATTGTACTGAATAACCGGAATCGACAATATCTTCTACAATTATTACATGTCGCCCTTTCAAGTGAGCGTCAATATCTTTCAACAACTTAACTTGCCCGGATGTTTCCTGGGCATTGCCATAACTGGATATTTTAATAAAATCTATTTCACAATCTATATTAATTTCTCTGAAAAGATCTGCACAAAAAATGAAACTCCCGTTTAAGACACCTATTAATATTGGACATCTTCCACGATAATCATCCGATATTTTTTTTCCTAACTCCTTAATTTTCTTTTTAATTTCATCTTTTGAAATTAGGATTTTATAAATATTACTCTCAAAGAATTTTTGGGTTTCTTCATGCTGCATTAGAATGCTCTAACATTTCTAATTGTAATAACCGAGTTGTCTTTGTGGTTATTTTGAATCGATCGTCTATGCACTGTCCACATATCCAAATAATACCATCAGGAGCCTCTAATATAGGGGTTATTTTTCTTAAATGATGCGGGATTTTATTATCGGAAAAATAATCGGCTACCTTCTTTTGACCAATAAAATTTAATGGTACAAATTTATCCCCCGGCAACAAAGTTCTGAAAGAGACCAGATTACCAATTCTGTCAAAATCAACAAATTCTATTTTTCTGTTTTTGTTAAATTTCAATCTCTGAGGATTATCAATTATTGACCATCGAAATTCATACTCACTATACATTAGTGATTTTTGAGTAAATAAATCTAATTCAATTTTGTTAAATGGATTATTTGTTGTTGTAATTACAATCCCATCGTGATCGATAATTATTTCACAATTCTTATCTAATTGTATCTTTTTACCTATCTTTCTCTGTTTGATGAGTGCTAAAATTCTGTCTAATTTATCGAATGTTAAATTATTTCGCTCAATATTTAGAATTTCACACGCCTTGAATATAATATATTTTTTTATTATTTCAAAATAATTTAAATATCCATCAATATCAAGAATTATTTCATTTTTTTTCTGTAAAGAAACCAATGATTTAAATGCATTATTTGCATAAGCTTTTAAAAAAGTTTCGTTTTCTTCATAAATTTTTCCTGAACGTACTAACGTATTATCAAAATTTTGATTAAAATGTTTTTTTAAATAGGGAATAAGCTCATTTCGTATTCGATTACGCTTGTATTTTAATTCTTCATTGGTTGAATCTGTACGATACTCGAGCCTGTTCTGCTTTACATACGCCTCCAATTCTGTACGACTGAAAGCGAGTAGCGGTCGCATGTAAGCTCCTCTTTTTTGGGACATACCTTTCATTCCCAGGATTCCTGAACCCCGCAAAAAATGATCGAGAATTGTTTCTGCCTGGTCATCCGTTGTATGAGCCGTAGCTAATTTTGTACATTGGATTTTCTTCAATACTTCATCAAATGCCGTGTAACGTAGAATTCGTGCACTTTCCTCAAGTGATAATTTTTCATCTGCTGCATATTTGACCGCCTCAACTTTTTTTGAAAAGAATGGTAATTTGTATTGAACAGTCAGTGAGTGGACAAAATCTAAATCTCGATTTGCTTCTGCACCTCTAATTCCATGATGCACATGTACTACGAATAATTGCAACTCAAACAGATCTCTTATCTGGTAAAAAAGATGCAAAAGAGCAACAGAATCCAATCCTCCGGAAACAGCCAATATAACTTTATCCCCAGATTGAACAAATTCACCGGAAACGAGATGCTCTTTAAATATATCTAATAAATTCATATCAGACATTTCAGCTATCAGAATTTAAAAGAACCTTAATAACCATCTGGGACATAAGTGCAACACCCAGAGGCAGCGCTCTTTCATCAATATCAAAATTATGCGTGTGTAAAAAGCGAATATCATCAGATTTTTTTCTTACTCCTAATCGGATTAAAACACCCGGCGCCTTCGTTAAAAACCAGGAAAAATCTTCACCACCCAGACTCACATCCTTTATGTTAACGATACTATCATTATTGAGCATGGTTAAAGCTTCCTGTCGAACAAGATCTGTTAATCTCGAATCATTAATAACTGATGGAATGGATTCAAGTATCTCTAATTGGTAAGAACCGCCGGCTAAATGAGTGATCGCGTGTACACGATCATTAATAGCGGCAAGTATTTCTTGCCTGGATTGTTCATCAAGTGTACGAATCGTGCCAAATATTTCGACTCGTTCAGGAATAATGTTTGCTTTTGTACCACCTTCAATCTTGCCAATGGAAAGAACTGCAGGCGTAAATGTTTGTGTGCGGTTTCCGACTATGTCATAAAGGGCGCTTAAAACCTGATTACTTAAAAAAATGGTATCAATGGCTTGATGGGGTCGAGCGGCATGTCCACTTTTTCCTACAATTGTCAGCTTTATTTCATTACAATAAGCAGTTAACACGCCTTTCCGCAGGCCAATTTTGCCAGCAGGAATTTCCGGATCAACATGAAAGGCGAAAACACTATCCACTCCATCCATTACACCGGCTTTAACTAACTCATGGGCTCCACTTGGTGTGGATTCTTCAGACGGTTGAAAAATAAACCGAACATTGCCGGGAACTTGCATTTTTAACCTTTTTAGTACTTTAGCAACACCAATAGCCATCGCCATGTGCGAATCATGACCGCAGGCGTGCATAAAACCTGCAATCTTTGAAGCATAAGGAACATCTTTTGCATCATACATGGGTAATGCATCCATGTCTGCACGAACTGCAACCGTTTTACCGTTATCGCTGCCCTTGAATTCGGCTACAATGCCAGTACCGCAAAATCCTGAATTAACATCCAGACCGTCTTCGGAGAGAGCATTGGTAATTCGCTCGGCAGTTTTAACCTCCTTCCAGCCAGGCTCCGGAAACTGATGAAATGTTCGTCTGAATTGCACAATTTCCTCTTGAAGACTTTTTGCTATTCTGAGTATTTTTGCCGCTTGAATATTTTCACTTTTATTCATAAAATTCAAGTACTCGTATAATATTTCATATCTGTTGCTGAAGATTTTCATGAATATTATTTTTTAAAGTTATTAAAGTTAATTGTAAGAATCAACACCATAAAAACATACTCAAGAAAATAGTTTCCGATACAGTCCACAATTGAAATACCAAGAGCATCTTAACAGCGCTTTGAGCAAGAGTTAAAAGAAGCGCAATTATTGTCTCATTCAAATATTATTTTTGCTGAATGATATAACGGTGAGTGCTGACTTTCCCGCGAGAACGGTACGGAGTTCAATTTAAATAGATTATGATTCGGAACTATTCAAAATTCTAATAACCTGATCATGAATATTACCTCCGGCGGCAACAATACTTTTACCTTTTACAGGATCGTTACCGTGATAGTCTGTAATAATCCCGCCGGCTCCACGCACAGTAGGAATGAGGGCCATAATATCCCAGGGATGCATGATTGGATCAATCACGATATCAACGCATCCAAGAGCTAAAAGTAAGTAGCCATAACAATCACCAAAAAAACGATACATTTTAACCTGATTTCGCAAGGCTTCAAAGTATTTCATGCTTTGGTGTTTTTTTACCAGGTACGGGTCAGTATTTAACAAAATTGCATCTGAAATTTTATCACAAGATCGGACATGTACCTCAGAACCGTTAAATGTGGTTACCTGATTGTTGCCAATCAGCAGTTCATTTAATATGGGTTGATGAATAATGCCGAGAATAGGATTACCGTCTTCAAGTAAGGCAATGAGAGTGCCAAACATCAATCCACCACAAATAAAATTTACCGTACCGTCGATAGGGTCTAACACCCATTTATATTTTGCGTCGGGATTCAGATCGTCAAATTCTTCGCCTATTATGCCATGTTCGGGCAATTCTTTCATAATGAGTTCGCGCATGATTTCTTCAGCCTTTTTATCAGCAATAGTAACTGGCGATTCATCTAATTTTGTGTCAACAGTAACCGGAGTTCTAAAATATTGCCGTATTATTGCAGCGCTTTTTTCAGCTAAAACACAGGCAAATTGCTCAAATTCTTGCATTGGAAACTCCAATATTTGATAAACTTAGATTACGATAGAAACAGGTACGATTGCCTGTGTGGCAGGCGTTACCAATTTGTTCGACCTCGACAAGAAGCGTGTCTTTATCACAGTCATATTTTATTGACTTAACGAATTGAAAGTTGCCACTGGTCTCTCCTTTCAGACAGAGCATTTGTCTTTATCGCGAGAAATAGCATGCCTTTTTTCCCTTTGACGCAACACGTAAAATATCAATCTGTTGCTGCATACATTTCTTCAATCGCTTCAGAATAATCTTGTTGAACCGCCTGACGTTTAATTTTTAATGTAGGCGTTAAATAGCCATTTTCAATAGTGAAGGATTCAAAGAGCAGATGAAATTTCCGTATCTTTTCATAATTTGAAAATTTATTCTGATGTTTTTCTATCTCGTCTTGTATTAAATCAATTATAACAGGATTCTCTATCAATTCTTCATTTTTCACTTTTGAAATATTATGGTCAATTACCACTTTTTTCAAAGCATCAAAATCTGGCACTATCAAAGCACTAATAAAATTACGTTTTTCACCGATTAATAATACTTGTTCAATATATTTGCTGTTTTCTATCTCTTTTTCAATGGCCTGAGGCGCGACATTTTTACCACCTGAAGTCACAATCAATTGCTTTTTGCGATCTGTTATATGCAAATAATCCTGGTTGTCCAACCTGCCGATATCGCCGGTATGAAACCAGCCCTCGGACATCACTTCATCTGTTTCCGCTGGCATTTTATAATATCCCATCATGACATTCGGGCCTCTGGTGAGGATCTCGCCATCTTCAGCTATTTTTACTTCATTTCCAGGCAACACCTGGCCAACCGTTCCAGGTATTGGTCTATTTGGAGGATTAAATGAAATTACCGGCGAGGTTTCGGTTAAACCATACCCCTCTAAAATTTTTAATCCGGCCGCAAGAAAGAAATGTGCCACTTCTTTTGAAAGAGGTGCTCCGCCAGCAATAAAATATTTGATATTCCCACCAAGACGGTCTCTAATTTTAGACAGAACTAATTTATCAGCCATTTTGTAATATATTTTAAGTAAAAATTCTTCCGCTTCTCCGGCCATACTATGCTCCGACTTTCTTCGACCAACATTCAAAGCCCAATTAAAAAGTACTTCATTTATACCGCCTTTCTCTTCTACCGTTGACGTTATTTTTGATTTTACCTTTTCATAAAACCTCGGGACAGATGCCATTATTGTAGGTTTGGTTTTTTCTACATCGTGAGCAACGTTCTCAATACCGGAATATATGATACTTAGTCCTTTATAAAAATACAAATAATCTACCATTCTTTCAAATACATGAGATAGCGGTAAAAAAGAAAGCCCGCGGTCAGAGGCATTTAAGTCGAGAACCTTATCACACGCTAAGACATTGGAAACAACATTTTTGTGACTTAACATAACGCCTTTGGGTACACCCGTCGTTCCTGAAGTGTAAATTATTGTTGCTATAACATCAGGTTTTGCTAATTGTATTGCCTTGTCATAAAATTCGGTGTCGTCCTGCTCTCTGCCTGATTTGAGGACCTGTTCAAATAAAACTACTTCATCTTTTGCAGCTTCCTGGTCCATAGCAACTATATTTTTGACTTTCTTTAGATTCTTCCGAATAGTATCAATTTTATTTGCCTGAACCAGGTCTGACAACACGACTAATTCACTGTCACTATTTTGGATAATATATTCAATTTGTTCTGCAATCAGAGTAGGATATATGGGTACAACAACCGCATTTAGAAGATGACATGCAAAATCAACAATATGCCATTCAGGACGATTTTCCGAAATTAATATGATTTTCGACTCTGGTTTTATACCGAAATTCTTAAGACCCAATGCGAAATTTATAACGCTATCTTTGAATTCATTACTTGATATTTTATAGAAAGCGCCATCCTGACCGCGATAATTCAATAAATCTGGCTTATTGTACTGCGTTACATTTACGTCAAAAAGTTGACTCAATGTTTCGGGTTTCATTTGTTGCTCCATTTTTGGCTTAAGAGTTGAATTTATATTACATCTTGTAAATTATCAAAAAATAACTCATTCAAATTGAAAAATCAAGAAAAAACGATTATTGACTCTTTATGACTTGACTTTTAAATTCTTTCGATTTACATTTGTCCCTTAAAATTTTGTAATATATGGTGAGTATTTTTTTAGATGATGAGGCAATAAACAATTAATAATATTGACTATAAACTTTTAGTCGACGAATAGATGGCCGGATTGTTAAATTTAATCGTTTGAATAGCATTATACTTATGAAAATGTTTGAAGTGATAGATATTGTGTAAACAACAGGGGGCTTCATGGTCGTCCCGCAAGACGGTTCGCATTTGATGTAAAAAAAGAGTTGCTTTCGAAAACAAAAGTTCAGGTTTTATCGTTCACTAAGTTGTTGGCCTTCTTTTTAGCTTTAGCCACAATCAATAGTTACAAAATGAAATAAGAATTTGAAGCAAAATTAAACATTTGCAATCAATCATTAAAAGGAAAACATAATGGGTGAAATGAAACGCCGCGTGGTTGTAACTGGTCTTGGGATGATTACACCAGTTGGGTTGAAAGTAAAAGAAAATTGGGATAATATTTTAGCCGGTAAATCAGGCATAGGACCAATCACAAGATTCGACCTACCAGAAATACCGGTCAAAATAGCTGGTGAAGTAAAAAATTTTCATCCAGAAAATTACATTGATAAAAAAGAAATAAAAAGGATGGATCTGTTTATTCAATATGCTATGGCAGCCACTTTCGATGCTATGAATGATTCTGGACTGGTTATAGATGATACAAATGCGGAGCGAGTTGGTGTTATTATTGGCTCCGGACAGGGTGGTATCTCGAGTATTGAGCAAAATACTTTGAAAGCCTATAATGGACAAAGCAATCGCATTTCACCATTTTTTATTCCTTCCGCAATAATAAATTTAGCTTCGGGACAGGTTGCCATTAAATACAAAATTCATGGTCCCAGCTATGGCATTGTTTCTGCATGTTCCACCGGTGTTCATGCCATTGCCGATGGCTACTATACTATTTTACGTGGTGAAACCGAAGCTATGATTGTAGGCGGTTCTGAAGCCACCCTGGTGCCAATCGCCATTGCAGGATTTGCCAATGCCAGAGCGCTTTCCATGCGCAATGATGAGCCGGAAAAAGCTTGCAGACCTTTTGACCTGCACCGCGATGGATTTGTATCCAGTGAAGGCGCAGGGGTACTTATCCTGGAAGAATTGCAGAGCGCCAAAAAACGGAATGCCAGGATTTATGCTGAAGTAACAGGCATCGGTATGAGTACAGATGCTTTTCACATTACAGCGCCAGACCCGCAAGGCATCGGTCCCAAACTTTGTATGCGTAACGCCTTAAAGAATGCTGGGATACAACCGGAGGAAGTGGATTATATCAATGCTCACGGCACCTCAACTCCGCTTAATGATGTCACAGAAACTAAAGCGGTTAAAGATGTCTTTGGCTCCCATGCTTTTAATTTGGCTATAAGTTCCACAAAATCCATGACCGGGCATCTTCTGGGCGCTGCCGGAGCTATTGAAGCTATTTATTGCATTAAAGCTATCGAAGACCAAATTCTACCTCCGACCATAAATTATGAAACTCCTGACCCCGAATGCGATCTCGATTATGTCCCAAATCAACCGCGTAAAGCCGACGTCAATATTTGTTTGTCCAATTCGTTTGGATTTGGCGGGACCAATGCCAGTGTGATTTTGAGGAGGATGGAATAGGCATAAATTTATCAAAAACTATACATTCACGTTGTCATTGCAAGGCGTTTATTGCCGAAGCAATCTCCTGCCTGGCTATTTGGGAGATTGCTCCGCTGAGAAACGCTTGATGGTCGCATACTCCTAATATTATCAACAGATAGAAGCAGAGAACCGCACTTTCAAATCAGCGACAGTCCAAAAACCCAGCTCACTTTTGGAATCAGTGTTGATGGCCCGGGAGCAATTAAATTAGGGAAATTACCATGATTGACATATACAAATTTCTTGCTGATCACGAAATTGATTATGAGCGCCATGACCATCCGCCCGTGTTTACGTGTGAAGAAGCTAACAGGCTCGTTCCGCCATTACCAGCAGCAAAAACCAAAAACCTTTTCCTGCGCGACAATAAGGGCCGTCGACATTTTCTGGTCATCGTGGGCGATGAAAAAACCGTTGATTTGAAGGCACTTCGAGATGTTATTGGCAGCAGTAAATTTAGTCTTGGTTCAGCAGAGCGTTTGCAGAAATATTTAGGAGTGACTCCTGGAGCCGTCTCCATCTTAGCGCTTGTAAATGATGTCAACAAAGAGGTAGAAGTGATAATAGACAAAGATTTATGGAATTCAGATTCATTGCGATTTCATCCACTGGTAAATACGAGCACTCTTGTCATATCACGAGACAACGTTAAGCGCTTTATGGATAAAACAGAACATACCATACAAATAATTGATGTTCCCAGTCTTAATCCGGATTAATCAAGATTCGAAAATCTATGAATTCCGGATTCAAATTTACTGCTTATGAGGAAAGATGAAAGAATTAACTAAATATCAGTATCGCGGCGCTCGTACCTTAATTTTATTGCACGAGCGATATTTACGAAAATTTTTAGACCTGTGGAGGTTTGCCAAGAGGTCTAATTTGGCGCTGCCGCAAACTGAAGATCCAAATTACGCTTCTTTTGATGCACTCTTGAGGCATGTTTTCTGGTGTGCCCGGACCTACATGGTTTGGATTTGTGAAGTGTTGGAACTGGATGAGCCAGAGATCAAACCTACTCCAGAAACCGACACAATCGACGCTGAGGCAGAAAAGTATCTTGAGCATTTACTTCAACAATGGCAAATACCACTTGCAGGGATTTCGGAAGAACGATTCTATAAACCGGAGTACACATCAAAATGGCAGATAAATTACTGTATCGATGCCATGCTTGAACACGCGGTCATGCATCCGCAGAGGCATAGCTTTCAGCTTTTGGAATTAATGAAAAGGAAAAAATAATTCATAATTGCTGCACGGTTTCATTGTTGCATTGTTATTTTTCAAACAATTTAGCAATGGAACATTAGAGCAATGAAAATTTAAACAAAATATTTTAAAAAAAGAAAAGAAATAAGTAATTTCTCTAAACGCCTTTTCTTCGCAGCAGACTCACCAACTCAATATGTGCTGTCATGGGAAACATGTCCACCGGTTGCACATTAATTAATTCATATTTTTCAGCGCAAAAAATTTTAGCATCTCTGGCAAAAGTAGCAGGATTGCAGGAAACGTAGACAATCTTTTCAGGATTGGTATTAATGACCTCTCCCAGAACATGTGCATGCATGCCCGCACGGGGAGGATCAATGATCACTGCGTCTGGTCTACCCAATTCATCAAATTTATCCGAAATATTTGCAAGGGATTCTTTTAAATCTCCCTGAACAAAAAAGCAATTCTTTATTCTGTTTAATTGACAATTATGTTCGGCATCTTTGATAGCGTCTTCAATCAATTCAAAACCAATGACCTTTTGAACCGTATTTGCAATGAAGAGTGAAATGGTACCAGCGCCTGAATAAAGATCGTAAACAACCTCATCCCCCCTGAAATCCGCAAATTCAACTATTTTTTCAAATAATATCTCAGCCCCTTTCGTGTTTGTTTGAAAAAACGAATTCGCCGAGATTTGAAATACACAATCTCCAATTTTCTCTTTAATCGTCCCCTCCCCAATCAGAATCCGCTCTTCATCACCGATTGCTACCTGGGCTTTTTTGCGATTGATGTTATGCACAATGGTTGTGAGGTTATTGAATCTTTCCATAAGCTGGCTGGCTAACTCATCCACTACTTTGCTGTGTTCAGGGATTTCAGAAGTCACCAGATTAATCATGGTCTCACTTGTATTTTTGCCTTCTCGAATAACCAGATTTCTCCAGAAACCAGTATGATCTTCTGTGCTGTAGGGCTGGATTTTAGTCTGTAAAACAAATTGACGAATAAAGTCCAAAATTCCAACACTTTGAGTAGATTGCAAAAAACATGTATCCAAATCCAATATTTTATCGAAACGGCCTCGAACATGTAAACCCAATGCGAAGTCCCTGGGTTTGCAAATATTATCTTTGTCGATTTCATTTCTTGACAACCATCTTTGCCGCCCAAATGAAAACTCCATTTTATTTCGATAATAAAACTGTTCTGGTGAAGGCAATGTTTCCTGAACATGTGGATTACTAAAACTGCCTAAATGTTCAAGGCTTTCGATGACTTGTTGTCGTTTATATTTAAGCTGACTCGTATAATCAAGGTTTTGAAAACGGCAGCCGCCGCATTCGCCAAAATGAAGACATTTTGGCTCCACTTCTTCAGGTGACTTTTTAATGACATTTAAAGCTCTCGCCTCGGCAAATCCTTTTCGTTTGCGGACAATTCTTGCTGTTACCTGTTGACCAGGAATGGCTCCTTCAACAAATATTACATAGCCATTTGCTTTGGCCAGCCCTCGTCCGCCAAAAGCCAAAGACTCGACGTCTAACTTTATTTCAGATCCTTTTTTAATATTTGCTTCCATTTAATGTTAATATTTATTTCTGTTTTTTGAAATTATTTTTCTGGCGCCAATGAAACGATTATGATAGTATCTCTCATGCAAACTTGAAATAGTTACTCCTTTTGTAGTGCTTGCATGGGCAAACCGGTGATTTCCAATGTAAATACCCACATGAGACACACCGTAGTTTTCAATATTTTCAAAAAACACCAGGTCGCCAATTTTCAATTCCTGTTCTTCAATGAATTTACCTTGTTTAAACATCATTCTTGCGCTGTGAGGAAGTTGGATACCCAGAACATTTCGATAAACAATGCCTACCAGTCCGGAACAGTCCATGCCCTTTCTTGAGGTCCCCCCCCATCGATACGGGACTCCTAAGTAGGATTCAATTTCTTGAGTTAATCTGCTTTCAAATGAAATCGAGTTTCTGTTTTCACGGCTTGATTCTTTAAATTTTGGATTAGGCTGCAATCCGACACAATGAATTGAGCCCGTGAAAATGATGATTAAATAAGTTAATCGTAGAAATTTAGATGCCATATTCACTCACAGTGGGTAGTGTTAATGAACCATTTGGGATAACATAACAATTAAATCCTTCCGCAAGCCAGGATTGTGCCAAGCTCCAGCCTGCTTCAAAAGAAGTGGCTGGAGTCATGCCTAAATGAACGACCAAATCTTGTGGTAGTTTCGACACAAATATTATTTTTGAGGCTCTGGTTTTCATTTTTAATGACAAGGCAGTCGTTCCATTTAATTTGTAATTGGTTTTTAACTCATCCAGAAACTCTGCTTCATCGGGGAATTGGAACCAATCCAAAAAAGTTTCAGAGCCAATGCCATCGCGGCATTCAGCTAAAACTAAAATCACTCCACCTTCTTTAACCGCATAAAAAGCGTTATTAATGGATTTATGCGCCTGAATGAAATTAATATCTTTGGGATAGCCGCCGCAGCTTACCACCACTAAATCTGCTTGCCTCTCTATGGGGACTTTAAAAATGTTGTCCACGATTTTACAGGCTTCTTCATGCGCTGTCATCAAATCTCCGCAGACTGCATCAATTATCTCACCGTTTTCATTTAGAATAGTTTCTATAATAAAATCCGTTTGAATGAATTGCATCGAACTCCGGATATCCTCCTGAACAGGATTGCCCACCAATCCCCCTGCTCGACAATTTCGGTGAATTGAGCCAGTTTTTGCGTCAATGGATAAAGCATGATTTTTAGTAATGGTCTCATATCCGGCGCAGCCTGGATTAATCATTTTGGGGCCGCCTCCAAATCCAGCAAAATAATGATGCACTGCCGTTCCTACGACAATCAGTCGTTCAGCACTGACGACATGTCGGTTAATATTTACTGGTGTACCATATTTTGTCTCACCCAAATAGACCAGATCCTTAGAATTATAACAATTATGTTCGATTATCTCAATTCGATTAATAATTTCCCTGCCCAGAATTTGGTCTATTTCATCAGGTTTATGAAAAGCATGGGAACCATTTGCCAGTATAATTTTTATATCTAAATCCCTGACACCCAATCTATTGAGTTCATCTAACAAAATTGGCAAAATAATGCCTGCTCCACAATTGCGTGTTTTGTCCGGGACAATAATGACTGTTTTCTGCTTTTTTCGAAAAGACTGTTCTGTGGAAGGCTGCGATAAAGCGTTGCTTATTAATTCAGAAATTCTTGTTTCCGGGTAAAGAATAGATTTATTCGAATCAGGTTGCAAAACACCTAAAACATGTTTAGAATTTATTTGAAAATTTAATGACTCCCACCCGAATGCCAAAGGAATTTGAGACACTGGACCCCTCTATCCTTCTACTGTAATAATTGGTTATTCATTATTATAATGAATAATAGTATTCAATTTTACTTTAAATGTCAATTTTTATTTACAAGCGTTCAACAATAAAACAATGTATCATTTATACACACAGAATCGCATGATTGTCCGAAATTGTCCGTTTTATTAAAAACGCACTAAATGACAATAAATCAGGTAGATATGGGAATGTTACAATAACATAAAATGTTGGCATGAATTTAGCTAAGTTAATTACCACAATTCAGGGGAATTATTATGCACGCTACTTTTAATAGTGAGCATGCTCAAAATAAAACAAAGGTCTTAATTTGAAAAAAATTGTTTTACTGGGAAGCCAGCCACAAGAGAATTTAGTTCTACAGTACGTTACCAACCCTTCGAAATTTAAAGTAAAAAAAATGAAAGACCTGCAAAATGCACAAAAATTAATTGATAAAACAAATCCAGATTTTGTGCTTTGTACAGGTACAATTAAAATGAATTCAGAAGGGAAATATTTTTTAGAAATTTGACGATTATTATATTATCAGAATAATTTTCTTTTAATTTCTGATTGTTATACTGTGCTAATTTGTATTGACTGGTTAGTAACAATGCAATAATGAGACAATGTAGCAATTATTGTTATTTCGTTCTTTTCTTTTACCGCTTATTAAAAACTGCTTGACCATTTTCTTATTTTTCAATATCTTACTGGTTAAATTACTCACAGAGTAAAATCAATTTGTAGATTTTACCATTTCACTGATTGACATTTTAATTATATATGCCAATTGCATTAATAATCTTAGGACTTGTTGCACTAACATCTTATTCGTCAATTATTCTATTTTTACTTTTTGGTCTTCTGAAGTTAAAAAATACAAAAGTTACTGATACTCCTTTCGTTTCCATTGTGGTTGCAGCCAGAAATGAAGGACAAAATTTAAAACGGTGTTTAAACGCTCTTTTATCGCAGTCATATTCCAAAGAATTAATCCAAATTGTTATTGTGAATGATCGCTCCACTGATAACACGCAGGCGATTTTAAATCTGTTTAGCAAGCAAAATACAAATCTCCAAACGCTGCAAATTAAAAAGACACCTGAAAACGTCAGCCCCAAAAAGCACGCCTTAAGTCAGGCAATTTCACAGGCTAAAGGAGAATTGATTTTTGCCACTGACGCTGACTGCACACCTCACCCGGAGTGGCTGAGCGAGACCGTTCCCCTATTTAAAAAAGACGTAGGCCTGGTCATGGGGCCTGCCCCTTTTATTGAGCAGAAGAACCTCTGGAGTAAGCTTCTTGCCCTGGACAATTTAGCCACAGCGTTTATTACAGCCGGGGCGACAGGTTGGAATATCGGAGTGACCTGTACTGGCAGAAATCTGGCCTATCGCAAAACACTATTTGATGAAATTAATGGCTTTGAGCAGATTAATCACAGTCTCTCCGGCGATGACGACTTGTTTTTGCAGCAAGTAAAAAAACAAACCAGATGGAAACTTGCTTATTCTCTTAATCCAAAAACAGCCGTGCCGAGTCCCCCTGTACAATCCTTTTCATCATTTGTGAAACAACGGCGGCGCCATGTTTCTGCGAGTAAGTATTATTCGAGATATCTACAAGCAGCCTTTTTTATTTTTAACCTGGCAAATATTTTTCTTTATGCTCTTATGATAACGGCATTTTTTTATCATCCCATATTTTTGTCGGCCCTGTTGTTATTCGGTTTTAAAATTGTAATTGATTTTATCGCCTTAAATATGATTACAAAGAAATTTAATAAACAAAGCCTGCTTCTACTTTTTCCAGCATGGGAAATTTTTTTTGTTTTGAATCAAACGTTCATTTCACCACTTGCCTTCATCGGCAAAATAACCTGGAAATAATACTTTAATTACAAGAAAAGAGAATAAAAGCAATATGGAAATTTCAGCAGCAGATAGTTCTCGAACCGAAGCACCCTCAACGTCTGCGGCAACTGCTCACAGAGGCTATAGTTTCTTGTTTAA
>CAZIKB010000114.1:0-21200 GCA_964539665.1 uncultured Cytophagia bacterium | reverse complement strand
GAAAATCTTCTCGATTATTTCCGGAACAGTCTTATTTTGAAAAATACGACAGTCGGATGTGAGGGTTAAGAACCAGAGCCAGGGAACCATCTCTGCGTTGTAATAAGTGAAGTGCGTATCGCTACTACCCTGGGAAAATTTGCTGATAAAGCCATTGAAATATCTTTCGGTGTCATCCATTAAACGAATTATAAGAGTTACATTCTGTCCAACAATATCATCGTAATTAATGGATGGGTCTTCAGAAAGGAACTCCAGGCCAAAGCTGAAAAGGTTGGAGATCGCCTCACTGCCATTGAAACTCTCGAGAAGAAGAACATCTTTTCCCAAAGGGGTGTCGATTTTTATAAATCTGGTGTCCTGGGTATATAGCATTTACCTCACCTAATTATTTGAGGATCACAGTTTACCATATTTTTGTACAATTCTTTCAGTCAACTGAGCAAAACCGTCCGCTTGAAGTTAAGCTTGCTCAGTGGATTTCATTTTTTCCAAACCTTTTTCCATAAAATATATATCACCACCGATTCCCATCAAGTGTGCAGCTTCATGAACAAGAGTTTGATAGGCAGTATTGTCTTCAAAGAAACCAGGTTCAAAGAGTTTTATTTTGTTTGAACCAATGGCTCTTGCGATTGGTGTGGCCATTTTGTCAACGCTCCCCAGTTTTTCGCGCATCCACATAGAATATTTCGCTAACCAGCCTGGTTCCGAAATTTCGATCGTTAGCGGTTGCTGCAACTTCGCTTTCATTTTTTTCCATTTGGCAATAATTTCTTCTACTGTTGGCTCAACGATTTCTGGCTTGACTTCTAACTCTACTTTAAAGAACTCATTTAGAGCATGCTTGAAGTAAGTCCATCGGGATCTTTCGAACTTATCATCGACAGCGCTGTTTGATATTTTAATGACCTGCGAAAGTAGATCGATTGCCTTGGCAACTGTTTTTGAATAAATGATTTTTTATCAACGTCAAGGTCACTGTAAAAATTATAGTTTGGATCTTTTGAGTCATTTTTCCCCAGCGGACCAGGTGTTGTGGTCAAGGGCTCTCCACTTCTACCCAATGGACCTTGAGTATCATTTGTAAAACCTGCCAAAATCATTTCAGTGATTTCTTGCTATGTGTGCTGCTCAACTGATTGCATTATTACACTTTCTTTCAATACGGCAACGGACCACCATAATAAATATGATCCGGGTAGCGGTCCATTTGCTTATATGGACTTTTGTGTGCATAGCCACTACCACCCGGTATAAACTGCTTTTTGCCCTTTCCCCGGTTACACCCACGGCAGAGAACCATAGAGTTAATTCCGGATTTATGGAGTTGCTCTAGATCTCCGGCCAAAATTCGGCTGTAGTCATCCTGCGCATAACGATTTGCCGTTCCACCTTCCACACACGGTAGGATATGATCGATTTCAAACAGGGTTGAATTGTCATTCACCCATTTACAGTTCTCACACATAAAATGATCATTTTTTCCTTTAAACTCTGAAGGCCAACGACGAGATACTGCCTCTGAGTTCAATCCAAGAAGGTGTTTTCTTTGAGTGTCTGAAAAATTATCCCTTTCTGACATGAGGACCTCATAATTATTCTATTCTACATCACATTAAAAATCATCATTCTACACCACGGAAACATGCACTCTCCTTATCCTTCACCACGCTAGCGCCTTTATATTCCTGAATATCCTCCAGGCACACCGGCAGAGCTTGTGCGTATTACTTTCCGCCGGGATAAGCGGTACGCACCGGATCCTCGAATCTAAACGTGCTTGCTCCTCCAGCAAATTGTGTACGCACACCGGCCGATACTGGTACACCAAAAGCAGAGGATAGCTCCTGAATTAGTCCGCTTCCAAACCGCCCCCTCCTGACTTCGCATCCGTGAAGCTCAACCCGGCCATCCGTAGCAAAGTACGGTCGAAGCGCTGCCAGAGAGCGTCTAGCCATTCGACGCCGACGCAATCCAAGATCCGCAAGGTGATCGCTCATATCAGGACCACTTCCCCCAGCTATGCCCATAATACCTGTAGCTCCTTACATGAAAGACTCCCGCAATGCTTCCCAAAATTGCCCCACCTCCCCGCCAGAGTGCTTTAATGCATGCAAGGCTGCTTCCTTTTTACAACTCTCTTTAGTTATGATATTGACAGCTACGAGGGCTTCAGCCAATATGTCCCAGTGTGTTTCTGAAAAGTGAACTACGGGTAGAACATTCTTGCCAGAACCACCACGACCTAAACTGCTAAATAAAATGACGAACGGACTAATAGGTAACAGTTTTTTGATCCATCGCCCGCTCTCTAGTTTAGAATTGATCCGCCTCAGAGGTTTAACACAACATGATGGTAGCTTCAGATTTTTAATCGTTGGTTTCTTGGACATGTTTATCCTCCATATTTAATTCTTCATTACTTCATAATCGAACAAAAGAAGATTAGACATAACTCGCTGAAAATCTTTAGAATTTTTTCATAATAATTTGATATCTCTCATGTTGATTTATACTTATGTCCTTCTGCTAAACTCGCTGCCTTTTCTACAATATTCACTAAAGATTGGCATCGGTTTGGATATGTGAACCGTTATATAGCAAAAGATTGCATATTAAACCTACTTTATGACTCATACAATATTTGAAACTTCTTATCAGACATTTATGGCTCATCTATGTTACTCAGCTCGCAGTAAATTATCATGCTATTTTGTATTGAAAGCGACCATCCTTCCCGACCGAGACGTGCACCTTCGAAATCGCCTTCTGCTCGGCCATCCGCGCCAAAAACTCCTGCGAGATTTCCGGCAGTAGTGAGCGGGTCAAAATGTGGTCGACGTTGCGTGCACCGCTCTCGACCTCAGTGCAGCGGTCGGAGATAGCTTCAACCAGAGCCTCATCGTAAGAAAACACAATTTTTTGATTTTCCTCGAGCCTCTTGCGAATTTTATCCAACTCTAAGACGATAATCTGCTTCATGATGTCATCTGCAATCGGGTAGTAGGGCGCCACGATCAATCGACCCAAAAACGCCGGTTCAAACACTTTCAGCAGCTCCGGGCGCAGCGCTTCCGTCAATTTCTCTGAATCAGGCCGGGTGTCTTCGTCCGCGCACAGCTTCATCATTAAATCTGTGCCAACATTTGACGTCAAAAGAATGACGGTATTCTTAAAATCGATAAGGCGGCCTTCGGCATCTTCCATAAAACCTTTGTCAAACACCTGGTAAAACAATTCTCTAACGTCACGGTGGGCCTTTTCTATCTCGTCAAGCAGCAAAACGCAGTACGGCTTTCTGCGGACGGCCTCGGTGAGCACGCCTCCCTCGCCGTAACCAACATACCCGGGCGGCGAACCTTTCAGGCCAGAGACTGTGTGTGCTTCCTGGTATTCGGACATGTTTATGGTCACCATGTTGCGCTCCCCGCCATAAAGTATATCCGCCAGGTTCAGGGCGGTTAAGGTCTTGCCAGTCCCACTTGGGCCAACCAGCAAGAATACGCCGACGGGTTTATTGGGATCTTCCAGACCGGCACGTGCCGTACGAATGCGTTGGCTGATGTCTTCAAGTGCATGGGACTGCCCGATGACGCGCTCTTCCAGAAGGATCTTAAGATTCAAAACGCTTTTGATTTCATCAGTCAGCATCTTGCCAACCGGAATGCCGGTCCATCCAGATATAACCTCCGCCACGATTCCGCCATCGACATACGCTTTCATGAGCGGTGTTTCGCCTTGTATCTGTTCAAATTTCTTATCTAATTGCGAGAGCTCCGCTTGCAGTCGCTTCACCTCGGCCGGCTTGAGTGAACCATTCCCCTCGGAGTTTTGCTTCTGCGCAGATGCGGCATTCGCCTCCAGATTTTGGCGCACTTCAAGCATCTTTTCCACAATTTTCTTTTCCTCTTCCCACTGCTTCTCCAGCTTGGTCAATCTTGATTCGACTTCGACCTTTTCCTTCTCGAGTGCCTTTAAGCGTTCCTTATGATCGCCTCCTGCGATCTCTTCGCGCTGGAGAATGCCGACTTCAACTTCAATCTGGTCAATCTGTCGGCGACAATCCTCAATCGGTGCAGGGATGGCGGTTTGCGCAATCGCCACCCGTGCGCAGGCCGTGTCCAAAACACTGACGCACTTGTCTGGTAGCTGACGCCCCGTGATGTAACGGTGGGAGAGTCGGACGGCATCGTTGACCGCTTCGTCCATAATGCGCACGTTATGATGTTGTTCCAGGGTCGAGACCAGACCACGCATCATCTTAACCGCCAGATCCTCAACTGGCTCTTCGACCTTGACCGGTTGAAATCGTCTGGTGAGAGCAGCATCTTTTTCAAAGTACTTTTTATATTCAGCCCAGGTGGTGGCAGCAATGGTTCGCAGTTCGCCTCGGGCCAGGGCCGGTTTGAGCAGGTTGGCGGCATCGCCCTGGCCGGCCGGACCGCCCGCGCCTATCATGGTGTGTGCTTCATCGATAAACAGAATCACCGGCTGGGCCGAAGCCTTCACTTCCGCAATTACGGACTTGAGTCGGTTCTCGAATTCACCTTTTACTCCAGCTCCAGCTTGCAGCAAACCCAAATCGAGTGTGCGAATCGCAATATTTTTGAGTGGAGGAGGCACATCACCGATAGATACCCTGAGTGCAAAACCTTCAACCACTGCCGTCTTGCCAACCCCGGCTTCACCCACCAAAATGGGATTGTTTTGACGGCGCCGGGTAAGAATATCCACCACTTGCCGGATTTCAAAATCCCGACCAAGCACCGGGTCTATTTCGCCTTTTTTAGCGCTTTCGGTCAAGTTAATAGTAAATTGGTCCAAGGCAGGTGTTTTTGTGATTCCGGCTGCTTTTGTCTTGGCTGTTTCAGGCACAGACGACAGCGTTTCTTGCTTGTCTTCTTCGGAATCGACCACAATTTTATGGAATTTTTCCTGCAATGCTTCCACTGAAATTAATTCAAATTCATCTGATATTTCTTTCACAAGGCGAGCCAGGTTTTCACTTGTGAGCAGAGCTAAAATTAAATGCCCTGACCTGATTTTGGCACTATCAAAATTAATGGATGCCAGTGCCCAGGCTTCACGGATGAGCTCCGGAATTCGAGGCGAAAAAGCTGGCTGGCGTGCGTGCATTGCCGGTCTTGAAACGGTCAAGTCCGTGGGTTAATTCCTGCTGCAGGCGTGATTGGTTCACTCCAAAATGTCGAAACACATGTTCACAGTCCGTGTTGTGTGCCTCAAATAACTTTAGGAGCCAGTGCTCAATATCCACATCATAATGCGTACGAGAAAGGCATAAACCGGCTGCCGCCTCCAGGGCCGAGCGGCAGGTTTCGTTGAGTTTGCCAATCAGTGATTTTAAGTCAACATTAATCATAAATGAATTTCTCCAAAAATAAACCACTCTCAGAAATTGATTTTAAAATATCAGTAAAGCATCGATTCTGGAATCAGTTCATCATCGCTGATGCCAAATCGGTATTCGTCCTTATGGTTATAAATTGGATCGAACCGGAAGATTAGACTACCTTCGATGTCCCTAGCCATGATGCACCCAGCCCATCGAACGTAAAGTCGACTTGGATTTTGCTGATAATGACGGGCTAAATCTTCCAGACCAGAATGCTCCGAAGTTAGGCGATTCGATGCGAAATGTCGAAAATAAACTGAGAGCCTAGTACGGAGTGTCTGTTTCGCCCCGTCAGCCTTGCCTATGTAGAGAACGTTCTCTTTGCTCAAAGGCGCTGTGTTCGTGGTGAAGGCATAAATGCCAGCACCTGGCGGTATCTCGGATCGATTCAGTACTGCAATTGGGTGCGGCGAGCTCCACCTCAGCTGCGAATACCATCTCGGTAAGTCTGACATTGTATGTACTTCTCCATTGATAAGCTGTACATCCGCACAGTTCGTCTAACATTTATATTTAATTAATCCCAATAACAACATCACCCGCATCTTCACTAAAATCTTTCGTCTTAAGCCAGGTGCTCCAGCCTAATCGCGACGCATTTTTACTCGAATCTCCCAATTTACAAGCCGGGACCTCTTCCGTCTTCAGAATCAATTGCACATCACTATCAAATTCCTCTCCGACAAACAGTCTTACAATTTGAGTTAAAGGCAGAAAAGCGTTGCCAGATGGCAGAAACTCACAAAACGCATTATAGCCAAGCGGTCCGATTCTAATTCTGAACTTTGCCTGTTGATCCCAAACTCTTTCACCTAATACTACACTAACACCAAGTTCATTATTTTGTCCATTTTTTGCCAAAGTAGTGCGATTACTTGCCTCTAACTTGAACCACTGTCCTTGAAATTGCCGCACTTTCACTTGTACATTAAAAATATCTTGCAGTAAGTTCTCGAGAGCACTTACGGAATGTGGCTTCTGGGATATCAAGCCAGTGTAAAATAACAGCATTCTATCGTTTGCTTCTAATCGATCCTGCAGACCTGGAGTACCTAAGCCAATTATAGACAACAAATAGTGGTAAAAGTGGTCTAATCTGCCTTTTGCATAGGAAATGTCTATTCGATATTTTTCCCAGGCACGATAAAACAGAGACACTAACCTATGATTAAAAACATCAAAAAAGCTGTGGATGGCAAAGTCGCGATCCTTACTACATTCAATCAACAATTCGGTGTAATGCCTCGGTAGTATGCCTGAAGGACCTGTTAAACCCATAAAAGCGACAGTCATTTCAGCAGCTTTGTCTTCTTTTTCTGAAATCTCATATATAGAGCTCGGTGGAAAGGTCAATGATGTAAGGGACTTGAATCGAACTACTTCATCAGAAGGACTGGCCGTTTTCCCCACAGGTTGTCGCTCAGGATAGAGTTTCTCTAACAGGCGTACTGCCTGAAAAAAATCAAACCTGTAACTCTCCTCAAAAAGTGTATCCTTTATAGAAGGATTTGCTCTCCGGCTCTTGCTGGCCATTGCTTTAACGGTCCTTTTTGTGAAGCGATATCTTGTTTAGTTGTTGCCACGAATTGACAAAATGAATTAATAGAAACATAAAGCCCGAGAAATCTTTCGAGTACAGCCGAAAGTAAGAATACACCACTCCCAACGAATTTCTCTTCATTAAATTCCACCGTTACCTTGAGGCCGCGAGCAACAGCGCCCCCATTAGTCGTACTTACTCGTCTTACCACTCGCTCACTGTCGATATTTGTGATGCCGGCAATTTGTTGCTGCGTGACTGCAGAATCTGAATAATCGTACAACTTCAAGATTTCTTGTAATGCTTTGGTTCCATGTTCTCTATCCACAATTGAAAGATAATTTAAATATAAATGTGAAATTAAACGCCATTGTAATCCGCCATCTAAGTGGACTCGCACTGTTGGTGTGGGTTTCCTGAGGCAGCTAATCCTGGTAATTGGGGCTGCTCCATCCAGTTCAAAATCACCTTGAGTATCGCCAAATGGTAGTTTTTCAGGTAAGTCTCGGTTGGTACAAGTTGTATGAATTGTTAATGTTTCCACTGCAGGATTTTCTGGGTTGAAATTAAGATCAACCAAAGAAATATACATCTCCGTTCCCGAATCTCCTTTTTTTTCTGATGGAGTGCGAGTGGCATACCAGAATGCTTGTGGGGTGTCTTCTTTAAATGCATGCTTGTACGAATAGAGCGGTTGAAAATGCAGTGGTTCATCTAAATAAGGGGCCGTGCTGGTAACATTATTAATCGAGTAGATTTCGGTCGCTGGTCGTCTACGCAAGTCAGGAATCACATGATATTGAGTGCGAATACGATCCAGGTTAACAGGTTCTGCGATCTGTTCAAAAAGATTGACAATAGGTGCACAGCCCAAAAGAAAATTATCTTCTTTTAGTTTGATATCACCAGCAGGTTGGCTGTCTAGAAAGAAAAGAATCTCCATCTTATCCATAAACCCGGCTGGTGCCGCACGACTCAATTCAAGTATATCAAAGAAAAAGAATTTATCGGGAAATGTGAAGTACTCCTGCAATAAGCGATATCCCCGGAAAGAATGGTTAGGATAAGGCAACATACCTTCATCTTTTTCAAAGCCAACAGTATTGAGGCAATTATTTGAGAGTACGATTACTTTCGCATCATCACTCTGCGTACTGTTCCGTATCTCGACTCTAACGACATCATTGAAAATCATTTTGTATAAGGTGTTTACGAGTTTACTATCCCCATTCAGAAAAAATCTTAAGCGCTCTAATCCCAATTCTGATAATTGCGTCCCACCTGTACACGCCAATCGGAGTCGAATCACGGCTCTCGCTTGTCCGGGCCACTGAGGCACACTGTCTTCTAAGCTAATGTTAACGCCTGTCACTTCAATTGGCCAGAGAGTGATTGGGTAGCAAGTGCGGAAGCGACACGGTGTTCCACTTATAGGTTTTGAGTACAGGGTTGTATGACGTTCAATTTCGTAGCCACTTGTAAGCATGCCCTGGGCAGGATCGGGCATAAACTGCACAATTGACATAGATGGAATAGGCGCCAGGTAGTGTGGATACAAAATGTTCAAAAAAGATTCAACTATTTCTGGAAATTCATCATCAAGTTTCCGATGAATACGCGCCGCAATAAATGCAAATCCTTGCAGGAGACGTTCTACATGCGGATCCTCACATTTGTCTTTTTCAAGCAAAAGTTTGCTGGCAATTTTAGGATATTTAATAGCGAACTCATTCGCCATCTTACGGATGTAAGTCAATTCCCGCTCATAATAATCTAGCAATTGGTCCTGCATTATTCTAATCCTTGGACTTTGATTTCTCTGCTAATCAATTCTAATGCTGTATCGAATACCACACGTTCAGTGGCAGGTTCCGTTTTTAAGATACCCTCAATTTTGAAATGTAGAGCGCTATCATACTCTTCCATTGACTTCAAAGTAACGCGTATGTTTTGGAGTCTCGGTTCAAAAGTCCTGATTACATTTTCTATAATTTTTATTAACCTGCGTCTTTCCTGATCACTTTTGAGTTGAAATGTGGTCAAATCAGGTAGCCCGTAGGTAAGCAGTGATTTTCTCGACTCTTCAAACTCATCGGGGATTTCTTGTGCATTATCCAACCGGGTGTTCAGCAAAGCCTCTAAGTCCCGTCGAACGAACTCCCTGATCTTTCTTATTTCCCGGATGGGTTTCGGTTCGTCGGGGAGGAGTCGGTTCAGAATTGAGCGAGTCAGATTCCTTTCTTGTTTTTCCCTAGACAATTTATAACAGATTCGATATGTGCCATTAAACTTTTCATTTTTAGCCTGTATTCTTTACATATTGTACGGTAACACCTGCCTTCGTGCTATGATGTGATTTTAAATTTAACTGCTATGATTAGTATCCTCGTGTCACAAAACCAAGTTGAAATTTCAACTGTTTAGAATGATTAATATAAAATAAATGTTGCTGACGAACCACAATTTCGATCAATTCGCTGTACGGGTAAAGTTATAGTTTGCGATAGATTTCCTAGTTCTTTCGCATCAGCTTTAATCTGTCGGTTATTGAAAACGAGGCTAATAGAATGCCTTTCGCTGGCTCATTCACCCTTTCAATTGTTATAATGGGTGAGTTGTAACTATCGTAAAGTGTGAATTTTATATCAATATTACCATACGCAGGAACAAGGCCATCAATTTCAAGTCTGGCAAGTTGGTTATCCATATTAGGAATGATTTTAATCCTTTTTTCAGAAGACTCTATAGGAAGCCAATTCGTCTCAACGCTTGCCAAAATTTGAGTTCCTGTTTTTTTTCCAGCGGACCATAGTTTCGCCATCCCATAGTAGTAAATGGCTCCTCCGACTTTAAATGCTAGAGCAGTACCGGAACAAACATTTACTCCGAGCGGAGTTTTTGGTATCACTGCACTTAATGATACTGCAGTCAATTTCCATTCACTCATATCAGCCTCTCTTAGTTAAAATTTCTTATCAATATCTCAGCTTTTGGGAAGCATGAGGGAGCTGTCCAAAAATCCATTTTATTCATTTTTTCGAATCCCATATCCCTATGTATCGGGTCAGGCTTGACGGGGTGAGATTCATCCCGTCAAGATATCTCACTTCTTTCGAAATGGACAAATGAATTAGAACCATTGTAGGACAGCCCCCCAAATAATATTAGCCCCCGGTATTCAAAGTCAAATCCCAATGAGATAGAATATCCCCTTCTGGTTTACCGGTTTTATGGTCTGTCTCAGTATAAATCCAATCCATCTTGCCATAATTAAAAGTCACCTCTTCAAGCGGAAGACTTCCGCCTCCTTGTGAACTACCGCCTGGTCGTACGCTTGAAATGAGAACATCGCTCATCTTGTATTCCATGTATTTTTGTTTGTCACCGGTAGCTCGACAGAGCTCAATCTTAACTTCTGGAATGTGTGTTCCATTGCAGCAAAACAGGTTCAACTTTGGAGTTGCTTTATCCAGGGTTTTAACAATGGAGAAATCCTGGTGTTCGCTTCGCTCAGCACTCCTCGCACCACCGCTGCTCACTGATCCACTTCCTGGCTGGCTTACTCCATGGCTGAAAGAAAGAATTTCTATCCATTCGGCATGATTTTCATCAGTACTCTCTCCGGGCACACCTTGAATATTCAAAAATGCATCGAACGCCATAATAAATACCTCCGTTTATTTGTGGTTATTACAATTAGTAACTATTAATTAAAAGATATATGAAAAATTTAATTTTTCTCATAAATCGTTGATCTTCATGGATTATCATCCTCTTACAGGTGCAGGCAGTTCCGCGACCAATCGTAAAGAAACGGTCAATTCATCTAATTGGTAGTGTGGTTTCAGGAACGCGACTGCTTTATACACACCCGGTTTCCTTGGATCATCAGATACGTCGATCCGAGCTTGGCGCAATGGTTTTTGTGACTTTGCTTCCTGCGAGGCATTGTCATCGAGAAGCACGTATTCGGTTATCCACTTATTAAGAAAATCCTCACAATTCTGTCGTGTCATAAATTTTCCAATCTTATCCCGCATTATGGACTTTAGGTAATGTGCAAAACGTGAGGTTGCCAGAATGTATTGCAATTGCGTCGAAAGTCTGGCGTTGGCATTAGCCTCATCCGTGTTATATTTCTTTGGTTTTTGGGTGGATTGCACGGCAAAAAAAGCCGCAAAATCTCTACCTTTGCAATGAACTAGAGGGATAAAGCCCAGATCTGAAATTTCTCTATCTCGCCTTTCTGTTATTGCGATTTCTGTGGGGCATTTCAGGGCAACTTCCCCCTCATCTGTTTTGAAACTATGAGTTGGTAAGTCTTCGACAAGCCCACCTCCCTCTACGCCTCGAATGGCTACAGTCCAACCAAACTTAGCAAACGCATCGGTGAGCCGAGCCCCAATAGCATAGGCAGCATTACCCCAGAGGTATTTCCTGTGGTGTTTACCATCAACATCCTCTTCGAAATTGAAAGTTTCGACCGGTACAGTTTCGCTACCGTAGGGTTCTCTCATTAAAATATGAGGTAAAGTCAAGCCTACAAAACGAGAGTCTTCGCTCTCGCGAAAAGACCGCCACTTGATATATTTAGCCTCCTTACGATTATCAAAAATTTTGGCCAGATCGCGTGGTTTACCTAAATCAGTAAAACTTTCGAGATTGAAGAGATTGGAATGCGCTGCTGAAATGAAGGGTGCATGGGCAGCAGCCGCGACATTAGAAATTTTTCCCAGCAATGCTATATCTTGTGGATGGTCACCAAACTCGTAATCCCCGATAAGTGCACCATAAGAAAATCCGCCAAACGTACCATATTCTTCTTCGTAAACCTTTTTAAAAAGCGCGCTTTGGTCGAATTCTGCTGCCTTTTCCATATCTTTAAGCAAATCGTTTTTAGGGGTGTTCAAGACGCGAATCTTTAACATTTCTCCTGTCTCGCTTTGGTGAACAAGATAATGCAACCCGCGCCAGGATGCTTCCAGTTTTTGAAATTCTGTGGCATGCATAATCTCGTTGAGTTGTTTTGTGATTAAACGATCCAACTGACCGATTCTGGTGTTGATCATCGTTTCGGTATCCTTGGAAACAACAATTTCCCCCTCTAACACACCGTTCACCAACTGCTTGACGAGGTCCACAGCATATTCGCGCTGTTCTTCATCTTTAGGTCTAATACCTTGTTCAATTATTTCCTCAAGACCTATCGTTTTAGTCTGTGCCTCAGCAGCTGATGCGGCTTTACTTTTATCAGTCGCCTGTGCCATTTGAATTCTCCTATTTTTGATTATTTATCATCTTTTTTAGGTTTCTGAGCTTCACTCTTAGATGTTTCTGCCTCAGAACGTTTTAATTGCTTATCTAGTGACTTAAGTGACTCGGTATTTTGCACAACTTCTTGAAGTATATCGATAAGCCTATCATTACCATCCATCTTTGAAAGCAAATCCGAAAGACGCCCCCGGGCATCCGTTAGTTTTTTTAACGGCTCTACCTGGTCTACCACATTCTCGGGGTGAAAGTCATCTAACTTCTTAAATCGCAGCTCCACCGCAAGTTTTGAATCATCATCAGCAAGTTTATTGTCAACAAAATAAGCGAGCCTTGGATTCATACCCTCCAGTACATCGTCAAAATTATCACGGTCTATGTCTACAAAGTGTCGATCTTGCAGCTTTGGTAACGGTTCATCTGGTTTTCCCGAAAAATCACTGATTACACCAACCACAAAAGGCAATTCCTTCATCTCTATGGCATCACCAATTTCCACGTCATAAGTTATGTGTACCCGGGGTGGTCGAACCCGGCTAAGCTTTTTTTGTATACTTTCTCTGGCCATTTTTCACTCTCCTTTATTTGGTTTAGAAATTCTACTACTCGCTTAAAGCTAGTGCCTGTTTAACATCTAACTGGCACAATTTTTCAAAAGCATGATCTTGTTGTTTTCTGTCCTCGACGCTTATATTATCTAATTTGCGATAGCAGCGTATAAATGCACGCCAAAACCGCACGTTCAACGACTTGAGCTCCCATTCTTCAAGACGAAACCTATCAATAAAATCTCTCAACTCATTTAGGATAGGCTTGGCCAAAGTTGGCTTCTCCGCCGACAGACATAATTCAGCAATGAGCAATTTACCCAAAAATTTCTCTCGTTTAGATTGGGACTTTGAAACCTCACTCTGTAACATAGCCAATCCTTCTGGAAATTGGCCGGCCTTGACTTTGGCAGCAGCTCGCGTCCAAAGCATATCCACGCTCTCATCGGCTTGTTCACTAGATTCTTCATCTGAAAGAGAGGCATTGTCTGGACTACGCGTCAGAATTTCGTCTTTTAACCATCGCCTTGTTTCAGGGCTCGCTGCCGGTGTGCCATCGCTCAAATCAATAACAGGCAGGTCTGCCAGGTCTGTTAAATATGCCCGCAACTCTGATTGAATTGCCGCTTTTACTTGCTTGAAACTCGAGCCGAGATGAGCCATCGCCTGATAAGTATAGAATTGCAGGTCTAACCAGGCGCGTCCCTGAGCCTCAGACATGTTCATTTCAGACTGTTTTAGAAGCTCTTTCCACTTTCTTTCTTCAAAGAGCTGTTTTAATCTTTTCCGAACTTCAACTGAAGGGGCCGCGAGTTTATTCACATCATGATAACTTGCATTTTCACGCATTTCACCCCATCTTACTGCACGAAGAATTAAGTAAGGGATAGCGCTGTGCGGTTTTCGTTCTCTTAGGTTCATAGCAAGTGTTAATAGCGGTTGTAAACCAACATCTGGCGCCTTTGGCGTTTCTTTCATTACAGTCATGGGCTCCTTTTCGGCGCTCTGTTGGTGTTCTACAGTTGTACCTGCATCTGGTGACGAAGATTCGGAGACCGTTTCTTTTTTAGAATCAAGAGCGGGTGCAACTGATTCACTTTTCACCTCTAACGCTTTGGCTTCCTCTTCTTTAACAGGTTGAGGTTTGGGCGTAGTTACTGCACCAGTAGATTCCTGATATTCATCAGGTTCCACCGGCGCATCAGTCGTGGCTGAGTCTGGCTGTGGTTCTTTTGGAGGCCCAATATGTGAAGCAGGTGCAGATGTAGCGATGGGCTCTGGTTTTGGCTTATTCTTGAGTTCCCCCTCCACAAAATCGAACCAATCTTCAAGCGATTCCTTGATGTGGGTAAAGCCGGGTGCTTCGTCACCAAACTTCTCATCCACAACTTCATCCAATTGGTTAAATTCTGCCAGGCAAACCTTAAGCTCCATGGATAAATCTCTATAATAATCCCAGGTAGAAACCTTCACTGCTTTATCCAGGTCTTCAGGTAGTTTTTTTTCTTCCTCAGTCAATTCTTTAAAGGCCTCTGGTTTCTGAGATTTAAAGTTCTTTGTCTGTAACGCTTTTTCCTGATCTAATAAACAAAAATCCTTTCCACTTTCGTTATTGGTTATTGGAATTTGTTTTATTATTATTGGAAGCTTCAGATTTATCCACTCAAGTTTTCCGATCCGATAACCCAAATCCCCATCATCAATTTCGGGGTAAACCGACTCCCAATACTTTGATAACAATTCGTGGATGAGGTAAAGTCCATCGCGAAGACCAGCAAAGCCATTTAACCAGATCAGGGCCTCGGCTAACCAGGCAGCCAGTTGTAAGTCCTTGGTCTTTTTTGTCAAAGCTTCGGTGGCAAGCTCAATAACCTTATCCCAATCAGAGACTTTAATTTTTATAGGCGTCCATACTCCTCGCTCAAGTGTGTCATCTGCCTGGCGCGCTCTGTCAATCTCGTCATAAATAATGTCATTGAGAAGGTACTCACCGGCCGGATTGTCACCCGGAATCGGTTCCAGTAATTTGTCAAAATTGGCAATTGTTCTTTCGGAGATCATTTACAATCCTTAATGGTTTCTACGAGAACCTTTCTAACTTAATTGTCAAAATTTATTTCTCTAACCTCGAGCAAAGCAATACCTTCCCCATCAACGAAGAACATGCGTTGCCCCACTGCACTAAAAACTTTTTCGCTGACGGATTTCCAGTCAGTCATCCTTCCCAATTTGATTTGATCATTTTCGTGTCTATCGGAGTCCAGGTATCTCGTTGGTATATATCCTCCCATTGCCTGACCATTCCGCAATTCGAACCTCGCTGCAATCCACAAAAGATCCTGCAACTTTTTAGGTTGTTCGATTTGAAGCTGCATGATATGCTCAAACTGCAACCAGATATATTTATCATGAATGATCAGTTCCAGAATCGGTGCAATAATATCATTACTTTCTGAAAACTGACTAAATTTTTTACCGTTCAGACTGCCCTGCAATTTTGGTCTTTTTTCTTCAGAGTTACCGAGGAGAGACGTTACTTTTTCCGTTTGATTACTCTGAAGCGCCTTCACTGCATCGAGATAAAGTTGTACGTACTGAGAGGGCTGCATCAGGAAATGCGGTTTTTGGTTAGCTTTGAAAAACCGCTGGCGTTCGACTTCAGCCGCCAGAACATTAAGGTATACCTGAGATCCAGCCTCGCCAGAAGCGCTCTGTAGTGAAATCACATCCAACTGTTTTTCTGCACTTTGATACTCACCCTTAAAACATAGTAAGCTAAAAAGAAATGAGCGTTGGCCAACATCCGTGGGATTTGATTTCACTTCTTGCTTAAGCTGTTCAATCGCTTCAGATAACTGTCCAGCCTCGTATAGTTCTTGCGCTTTGTCTGACATCTCAATATCCTATTCACTTAATCCTAATTAAATTACCTAAATCATAAAGCGATAAATCGGGCTTATCAATTAGACTCCATAAATACTGATTAAGATTTTCGGGCCTGACTTCACCATCCCGGTCTAAAACACATAACCTTTCATCCTCTGAATCTGCTTTTATGAGGTAAGAAAAACTGTCCGGTACAGGCGGTTGCAGAAACAGCAACATTCTGGGTCCAAAATGAACCGTTTCTTTATTCCAAAACAGCACAGGCGAAGTAAGGGCTCTTCCCAGCAACCGACCAACAAAATATAGCCAAAATGAAATGTTATAAGCCTCAATCCCATCATGAGAAGCAATTGGAAACATAAGTCCAAGAGAGAACTTTTGTATATTACGTTGCCGCAATGGCATAAGCGCCTGTACAAGATTTTGAAATACAAGGTGTTTTCTCGGATCTTCAAATGTGCCAAATAAAGAAACCCATAAGTCTTTATTGGTTTTGGTATTAAAATAGTTGATAAGTGCATCTTGATAATTCTTTGGATCCGATGGAAGCTGTAAATTTAAATCCTTAACTTGCCTCAGAAATTGGTCTTTGTCCGAATTCTTCCAACCATTGAGAACCAAACTCTCTGCTGCTCTTAAAAAAGAACCAAAAATCAAAGGTACAAAAATTAAATTGTAATTGAACTTTCTGAAATTAATTGAAACAAACACGATAAATGGGTACCTCCGCCCACCTTTGTCCTGGCTTGATACAAATAAGCCTAAGAAATATCGACGGCTCCCTTTTAAATGAAGCAGAAAATAATAGGGTGGTATTTCACTGTAATAGGTATCCCACATCTTGTCATTATGACTTTTAAATTGATTCATACCTTCTTGAAGCCATTGATCAAGGAAACTGAGTTCCTGCATATCTGCATTATACCGTATAAACTCATCACATATTGGTAGCTTGCCAAAGCAGCCTATTTCAAAAGTTGAATTTGACATCTAAAAATACTCATACTGTTTATGATCATAAATTACCTGGACAAGCGAAGGATGCAAAGAAATCCTTTTTAAATATTTCGCTAGGACTGGTTGGCCTTAACAAAAATCCCACAGGAGCATTCACGTTTTGACTTTGTAGAGTCCACGATATCCTTATTTG
This sequence comes from uncultured Cytophagia bacterium, assembly GCA_964539665.1. Lineage (GTDB taxonomy): Bacteria > Zhuqueibacterota > Zhuqueibacteria > Oceanimicrobiales > Oceanimicrobiaceae > CAZIKB01. Next base: position 4,389 of record CAZIKB010000114.1, on the reverse strand, counting down.
GTTGTATTGCCTTGTTCTAGACGTAGCATAATCTAATAGCCTGAACAATGACCATTCGCCGTCACAAATCAATTTCGCCGGTTGAGCTTCTCCACTCTTTTTGTATATGACAAATATGACTTGTTGCACGCCATCGTGATTTGGCCATTTGAGTGCCCAGTTATTAAAAGAGCCACTACAGGCATTAAACTCAGTGCCATAATAGCTTAAAATCATGCAGTAGTTTTCTTGAGTCCTAGGTAAAAGCGGCTCGAGATCAAATGAGACCCGCGGTTTGGCAGAACCATCTGGAAACATGCTCCTGGTAATGGTATCAGCCCTTCTCAAGGTATTTGTGGAGAAAGAAATGCTCTTACCGATCCAACGTTTGGTTCCCCAGGTTCCGTCTGTTATAAGTGAGCGAAGATTTTGTTCAAAGAAACCTGGAAGGATTCCATCTCCAGGCTTAAAGAAGTTGACTACATCACTGATAAGCGCGTCTTCCTTTGAAACGGCAAAGGGATATTTCCCATACAGTTTTTTTCGATAGAATTCATACACTTGAGCTTTCCATAGTTTACTTAAGTATCCTGACGCTTCATCAGCTACAATTGACCAGGCGTTTCTAATGGGTTGCCTGAGCAATTCACGAACAAGCTCACTTGACGCCGGGTCAAGCTGCAGCAGCAAATTATCTGTCGTACTCCATGCATTGTGAAGTTCATCAGATCCATTGTTTAAAACATTCTCAGCGTAGGATTTAGCCTTGCTCCCAGGCACATCAGCATCAGCAATGTCCTGAATCGCCGATTGAACCTTTGCAAGTTCCTTAGTATAAAGTGAAATTGGCGTCTCCTGATCATTCGCTACCACTAATTGGTGTATTGCTTTAAACTTTTTTTCTAAGAACTTTTGCGCAACACCGTCAAAATTTGAATTCATTGCTAGTTGGCTATTCTGAGAAACCTCTTGAAGAAACATCGTTAAAGGTGAATCCTGTTTTGAAAGTATTTTTAAAGCTTCTGCCGCTTCTTTTAAATTTCGAAAATCTTTAACCTTCACACCGTGCACAAATTGCTTCCATTCTTTAGCGTACTGTTCAATGTATAGATTATACAAGTGCCTGGTCATTTGTTGGGAGTTTGGGGTATTGGAACTAATTTGGTTCGCTTGGCCCCCTAAAACACAATCTTCTGCTTGTGAAGTTGAACTTAAGTCATTACCTGCCCTAGCCATAATATTGGTCCACCCTTTTTCAGTAAACAACCCCTCAATACGACCTATACTAGGTGGCAGCAGTACATCCTGGTCGGAGCTAATAGGCGAATAACTTAATTTTTGACCTTTATTAATTAAATTATTAAAAATCCTCTCAAGGGCTGGCGCCCTAACAAGATTAGACCTTGCCAAACTCACCAAATCTTTATCTTCTTTAAGATATAAATAGTCACCATTTTGTTCGGCAAGTTGCTGCACATAAAACGAAATTTGTTTCTTCACACTCTGTTTGATTATCTTTGATTGTGAAGCACCAGTTTTTTTAATCCACCTATTTGCCAACTGATTTAAAAGATAGGATGTGTCTACCTCACACGAACCTGTCATCATAAGATAAGTTTTTAAATTAGTATAATAACCAGTACGGTCAGACAGTGAATGAGTTTTAATCTCCTTGACAAGGCTTTGAGTAATGGGTTGTAAAACTATTTGTTGCCATTTGATAAAATACCATTCTTTGGCCTCATTTTTAACCGTATTTCCACGATACATTCCCCAGCGTTGCCCTTGGAAGGTCCTGCATCTAAATCAGCCACATGAAGACGTAGATATTCCAAATACCGTAGGTCATTAAGAGAAAGTGGCGGTTCTACCTGAGCAATGCTGTCTGCTGCCATTGCAGTTTTCCCTAGTAAGTGATGATTTCGACGATAAGAAAAAGACATACTTAATAGGATAATTACCATAGCAACAACTGTCATTGCCGAAATCACCCAACGTATTAGTTCGATGCGGTGGCCACCTTTGGTAGATGGACTGACCAGTACCTGATCCGGAAAGATTATTTTATTAAATAAATCCTTAATAAAATAACTTCTGGTTTTCTTAGGGGATTCGTCAAATGTTTTTGTTTCAAATCCAAATTCACGTTTTATACGGTTTATTACCCGGTCGATAGGATTCCCGACTTGTGTTCCGCTGGTGAAATAAAAACCACGAAATACTGGATTTTCAAGATATCGATTGTGTTCGAATAGCGTTTTCACAAACTTAGCCAGCTTTTTTTTCGCTGAAACAAACTCCAAAGGGAAAATATAAATTTTACGTTTTCTTTCAGATTTTCTCTCTGACTTCAACTTTAACAATCGTCGTTGATTCAAATGCTTACATAACCGCTGAAACTCATGCATAAAAATGTCCTGTGGATGTCTACTTTGCCATAGCGATTTCCGAAGTGTGTGGCCCCAAACCTGGCTACGCCCGTCTTTACCAAAATCATCATAAAATTCGACGAATCCACTAAGGCGGTCACATTTAGTGAAGACTAAGTAGACTGGGAATTCAATTTCCAGCGTTTTAATGAGCTCATCGATGCGACTGCGAATATTTTTAGCATGCTGCTCGATTATTCCTTGCTCTGCCGTCAATATCCCAAAAAAGTTCTCATCTTCTTCAGCGATACTAACCGCACAGACAACGCCATTTATAGGCATTTTTCGACGATACTTTTTAAGGTATTTTAAAAACTCCTGCCATTCTTCTCTATCATCTGCTTGTGCCATAGGCATTACATATCTGCCCGCGGTATCCAAAAGGATGCCATCCGTAGTAAACCAGAAATCACAATTCTTCGTACCCCCAAGTCCTTTCACTTTAGGATCCTTGGATTCAGGGTCTACATATGGGAATTCAAGTTCAGAATAACGCAATGCGGTGCTTTTGCCTGATCCCGGCGGCCCGATAATTATATACCATGGCAGTGCATAAAGTGCTGCACTACCTCGCTGGCCCTTGCCTAATTTTGAGTTTTTCAAAGATGTGATGGCGCTATCAAACTTTGTTTTTAATTTATCGACATCATCTCTACGATCAGGTCTTGTACTATAAACCTGGTCTTCCGCTTGTTGTGCAAGCGAGTCTTCTAGCTGTTTGGATTGCTTGACATTCTTATTTCTCTTAATCAATACGTAAACATTCGAAGCTATGAATATAATAACACTGATCAGAAGAATCTCTTTAATTCCAAGTCCTACTATCCAACAAACCAACACAAGAAGCACAAAAATGGAAATGAACAAGCTGCCAATGAGGTATTTAGGATCTTTAAATAATAACAAGAATTTGTCCATATCTAATTACTCTTTTATAAAAGAGATTATTTGGGATCTTACATGCGTCGCAAAAGTGTCAATCTTAGATGAAGCCTTAAAAAAAATAATTATTCCTACGGTCAAGCAAAAAATTAACACCAGCCAGAATGGGATGCCGCTAATAGGAACAGCTCGGATTATTTCGTGGCTCCTTTTCCATCGGGGCGAAAGTTCATTCGATTCCGCTAATTTGGCAAGTTTTAAATCTTTGGCAATTTCGATAACCACTGTTTTGAGTTTTTCTTTTCCCAAAATTTTATATTTGCCTTCAAACCCGAGAACCAAACATAAATAATAAACTTCCAGAAGCGATGCTTTCGAGGTACCTTGCTGTTGTAGTTGCTCAAGTTTAGTGAAGTATTCATCGCCGGCATTCACGGTATTAAATAACTCAAGCGCCAGCCTTCGTGCAAGCCATTCATCCTTTTTGATCCAACTGGAATTCGCAATAGTCTCGTCTAGGAAAGCCACAAGAGCGTATTGTGCCTCATTTAGTTCCTCCTCATCTATTCCCAATTCTTTTCCTTTATTTTTCATAGAATCGAAAAGAGTAATAACTTTACTGCGAAGAGTATTGGGCTCGCCAAAGTCATCCGATGCACGCAAATGCAATATCAAGGAAAAAACATTTGAACAGACTTCAGATAATTTTTGTGCTACTTGATAATGATTAGCTTCTATTTCCATAAGACGTATGGGTGCTACTTTATTCTTACTATTCTTTTAAAGCCATTAGTTCTACTTTTAGATTTGGAAATCTATCAGGTATGTCTATTGCTATATTTTTAGCACTACGGATTCTTTTCCAAAATTCACCATGAGTATCTAAACGAAAGTAACGAAACTTCATTTTTATGGGTAAGGGTGCTGGAGGTCTTTCAGTATGGTTTACTGGGACCCCCGGCAATGCCTGCTTTCGCAAATCATCAATATCATCGAGTGCGCCAATCTTGACTATATTAGGAAATTCCGCAATTAATTGATTTTCTGGTGTATCAGCACTAATTGAAATATAAAATTCAGATGAATCGAACGATCTATC
>CAZIKB010000113.1:0-21205 GCA_964539665.1 uncultured Cytophagia bacterium | reverse complement strand
TATTGTCTTAATGTACGTGTATTAATATAGGAGTCATATTATGTCTACTCGACAGGCAGGTATTTTTTTTCACGGGGTCAGGACCAATTTTACTCTTGACTTCGTATGATTCTCTTACTAACTTCAACCTGGTAAAGAAATTGATACAAAGGGGATCAAAAGGTTTATCGCTTTTGAGGTTTCAGAGAATATAGTAAAAGAGAAATACGGAAACCACTACATAACTTTAATTCTTTCGGGAGAGCCAAATGATACGAGATTTAATATTTAAAAACAGAAGCTATCGTAGATTTGAGGAGGAGGTTGCTGTTGATCTTGCGACTCTGAAAAGACTGGTTGATCTTGCAAGGTTATCTGCATCAGCAAGCAATTTACAGCCGCTGAAATATGTACTGTCACATGACCGCAAAAAGAATGCTTTGATATTTCAGCACCTTGCCTGGGCCGGGTACATCCAGGACTGGCCTGGTCCTTCCGAAGGAGAAAGACCTTCCGCATATATCATCATGCTCGGCGACACCCGGATTGGCAAATCTTTTGCTTATGATTGCGGCATAGGTGCACAAAGCATTCTTTTGGGCGCAACAGAAGAGGGTTTAGGCGGCTGTATAATCCTGTCGGTTCAAAGAGATGATCTGAGGAAAGCTCTGGACATCCCATCTCACTATGAGATTATGCTGGTGTTGGCTCTTGGCAAATCCGCAGAGACCGTCAAAATAGATGCGGTCGAAGCCTCAGGAGACATCAAGTATTGGCGCGATAGTAGAGGGGTACATCATGTGCCGAAGCGGTCATTGGATGATATCATCATTGGCTGACTAATAAGTTTTTGAACACTGGTTAAAAGGGCCAATATTTGTGCAAATTATTGTAATTGTGATTTGAGAGGAGGAAGACCTTTGAATCAATTGAAAAGTCGTTTTGTAATACTCGTTGTTTTTATTCTTCTACTGGTTTTGAATTTAAAATCTGCAGGGGCCAACTCAAAGGCGGATAGCCTTACAATTCCAGGTCTAAAGCAATCCGTAGAAATCATCAAAGACCGCTGGGGAATTTCGCACATCTACGCACAGAATCAAGCCGATCTGTTTTTTGCACAGGGATTTAATGCGGCGCAGGATCGCCTGTTTCAACTGGAAATGTGGCGAAGACGAGCTTTGGGTTTATTAGCAGAAATCCAGGGAAAGAAAGCGCTGAACCACGACATCGGCGCCCGGCTCCTGAAGCTGCGCAAGGATCTGGATTTGGAAATGAACCACTATCACCCGGACGGTAAAGAGATTATCACTTCATTTGTGAAAGGCATCAATGCTTATATCGATTTAACCCGAAAAAATCCTGGCCTGCTGCCGATTGAATTTAAGCTGTTAGGTATCAAGCCAGAGTATTGGACACCTGAAATCGTAGTCTCTCGTCACAATGGTCTGTTTTTTGGGGCAAGATTTGAAATTAACATGGCACAGGCAGTCCATGCAATTGGTGCTAAAAAAACAGAGAGTTTGCTCAACTTTCATCACGGTACTCCAGAGCTCATCCCCAAAAACGGACTGGACCTTGAGCTCATTTCAAACGAGATTATGGAAATCTACAATGCGTCACGAAGACCGCCAGGATTTGAGCCAGATGATATTGCGGTTCGAAGCTTGAGAGCAAAATCGAGCAAAGTTGGATTGATGGAATATTCTGGAAATTCTGTGGATATGTTAGCCTTAAACACCCCCCTTGGTTCCCCGTCAATGGGAGATTTAAAAGAGGATGTTGATTTAAATGAATATATAAGCGAAATCGGCAGCAACAACTGGGTGCTGAGCGGGAGGAAAACGGCTTCGGGATTTCCGATCATGGCCAATGATCCGCATCGCAGTCTGCAGGTGCCATCCCTGCGCTACTGGGCCCACCTGAGTGCACCGGGTTGGAACGTCATCGGTGGCGGCGAACCGACGCTTCCCGGTATTTCCATCGGGCACAATGAAAAAGGCGCCTGGGGTCTGACCATCTTCCGCGTAGATCAGGAGGATGTGTTTGTTTACGATACCAATCCTGATAATCCAAACCAATATCGCTATGCAGGCGAATGGGAATCGATGAAAGTCATTGAAGAAAACATTCCAGTAAAAGGGCAGGAGCCGGCCACGGTTGAATTAAAATACACTCGTCACGGGCCTGTGCTCTATGAAGATAAAGAGTCTCATAAAGCCTATGCGCTAAAAGCGGCCTGGCTGGAGATCGGCACCGCGCCTTACCTGGCAAGCCTGCGTATGGACCAGGCAAAGAACTGGCAGGAGTTTCGCGAAGCCTGTAGTTTTTCCGGTACCCCGCCAGAAAATATGGTTTGGGCTGATATTTACGGTAACATCGGCTGGCAGGCGGTTGGAATGACTCCATTGCGTAAGGGCTGGGATGGTATGTTACCGGTTCCTGGCGACGGCCGATTCGAATGGACAGGATATTTACCAATTAAATTCCTGCCGCATGTCCATAATCCAACTGCAGAACATTGGGCTACGGCAAACCAAAACAATGTGCCGCTGGACTACCCTTATTTTATTGGGCTGAGCTGGTCTGATCCTTTTCGATTTAACCGTATAGAAGAAGTTCTAAATTCAGGGCGAAAATTCACATTGATAGACAATATGCGTTTGCAGCAGGATGAACTTTCATTGCCCGCACGAGCGCTTGTTCCGCTTTTGCACGAGTTAAAATCACCAAATAAACGAATCCAGCAGGCGATGGCAGAACTTATGAGCTGGGATTATGTCATGAATAAAAACTCCATTGCCGCGGCCATTTATTCAATGTGGGAAATAAAATTACAACAGAACCTACTCGATCTTCTTGTGCCGGAAAACGGACGCAAATTCATCACGAGCCTTTCAAAGGTGCGTATGATCGAATGGCTGATTTCTCCGGATGGACAGTTCGGAGCGGATCCAATCGCGGGACGAGACGCATTGCTCATAAATAGCCTGAAAAATGCGGTTGAGGAATTAAAGAAAAAACTCGGATCAAGCATGAGGAATTGGCAATACGGTCAGGAAAAATATCATCACAGCAAATTGAAACATTTGTTAAGCAATGCAGTTAATGATGAAATAAGCCGTAAAATGAATATTGGGCCGCTTCCAAGGGGTGGTTATGGTTACACTGTGAATAGCACTTCGGGCGCGGACAATCAAAGATCTGGCGCCTCTTTTCGAATTATCGCTGATACGGGCAATTGGGATAGGTCTGTCGGCACGAATGCACCAGGCCAGTCTGGCGATCCGAATAATAGCCACTATGCAGATTTATTCAAAATGTGGGCAGAAGGTAAATATTTTCCCGTATTTTATTCACGCGAAAAAGTTGAGTCTGTTGCTGAAGGTAGTACTATTTTAAGTCCATCAAATTGAAATTGGCCGGTAGATTTTTCGAACACATTGTTAATTATTTCACCAATTAAAAATTAGCCATGACTATGAATTTTTGGACAAATTGCTTGAGTTTTATAATATTGATTATACATTAAATAATGTTCGTTATAATGTATGAATTGGTTTATATTTCGCAATTCAGGTCCACAATACCCATTCTTGCAATTAAAGATCCACCCATTCATAATAAAATGAGGTGATGAGCCCAGCCATGTAATTTACTGGTTGCATATATCCAGCGATAATTTTTAAAGACATGGAATTACAATGAAATCCTTGATGTTATTTCTGATGAGGAAATGCTGGAAAAAACACAAAAAATTCTATATTGAACCAATTTACGGTATTATTTACGAAGTGGTACATTTTGATAGAGTTTCAGAGATATTCTCTCTATTCAAAATAAACATTGTTGGTTCAATTTCAACAATAATCCTTATAATGTTTTTTAGTGGATGTTCCATCAAAAAAATGGCTGTCAATTCCCTGGCCAATACTCTCAGCGAAGGAACGGTTAATGTCTATGCAACCGACGACGATCCCGAACTTGTAGGAGAGGCCCTTCCGTTTGCACTCAAGACCATGGAAACTCTTTTGCAGTCTTCTCCAAATCACAAAGGTCTTCTGATATCAGCAGCATCTGGTTTTGTACAATATGCCCACGCCTATGTTCTGCAGCCGGCTGATGCAATGGAATTCAATGATCTTGGCGTAACACGTAAAGGACGTGGGCGTGCCAGGCGTATGTTCATCAGAGCTCGCGATTACGGTTTGAGGGCTTTGGAATTGGACTATCCTGGTATTAAAAAGACCCTTTTTACTGATCCCTTTGCGGCAGTATCGCGTGTTAAATTTGTTGCTGTTCCGGCGCTTTATTGGACTGGTGTGGCTTGGGGTTCAGCTATTTCAACTGCGAAAGATGACATGGCGCTCGTAAGCGATTTACCAATTGTTCGTGCCCTTCTGGAGCGCGCTCTGGAATTAAATGAATCGTGGGAATATGGCGCGATACACGAATTTTTCATCATTTTTGATGCTGGCCGGTCTGAGGCAGAAGGTGGCGGTATTGCCCGGGCTGAAAAACATTTTCATCGTGCGATGGAATTAAGTAATGGCCGCTCGATTAGCGCGTTAGTCTTTTTTGCAGAATCTGTTTGTGTCCAACAACAGGATAGAAGTCGCTTCAAGGCTCTACTCACTGAAGCGCTTGAATTCGACTACAATCAATTTCCTGAAAAAAGATTAGCGAATATTCTCGCTCAAAGAAAGGCGGCCGTACTGCTTGAAAAAATTGACTATTTATTTTATTTGGACGACTATTGATATCAGGAGCTGTGTGATGAATATAAAAATACAATATGTGTGTAGTATATTTTTTATAATTATTTTAACATTTTCCACACTTTTAATTAATGTTGAATCTGTCAGCGCTGGTAATAGAAATAAGGCTGATTCAAAACCAATGATTATCAAATTATCTACTATGGCGCCAAATGGCTCGCCCTGGCACGAAATTATAAAAGATATGGCATCTGATTGGCACAAAGTCAGTGAAGGTAAAATTTCTCTACGCATATATCCCGGAGGAGTAGCGGGAGATGAGTCTGATATGGTTCGTAAAATCAGAATAGGTCAATTGCATGCAGCGGCAATAAGTAATAATGGACTAAGTGTGATTGCTAAAGAGATTAACGTGTTATCTATTCCCATGGCTGTTGATTCCTGGGAAGGTCTCGATATTGTACGCCAGGCCATGTCATCACGATTGGAAACTCTTTTTGAACAGAAGGGTTTTGTAATTCTAAACTGGGGTGATGCTGGTTGGGTACGATTTTTCGTCCCGGAAAGTATCCCGTCGGTGGAGGTGGTTCAGAAAGCCAAGCTGTTTGTCTGGTCTGGAGATGATCGAGCGGTTGAAATATGGCAGTCCGCTGGTTTTAAAGTAGTCCCACTTGCTGCAACAGATATTTTACCCGGCTTGCAAACGGGCATGATTAATGCATTCAATACAACACCGATCCTGGCCTTAGCCAGCCAGTGGTTTCCTTTTACAGAATATATGATAGACATGTCGTGGGCGCCATTAATTGGCGCTACAGTAATTAGTTTGAAAACCTGGAACAAGATACCTGAAGCATTGCGGCCACAACTAAAGAAGATTGCTGAGGCGACTGGTTCACGCGTGCGAACCGAAATTCGCCGCATGGAAAAGGAAGCAATGGCGGTAATGCAAAAACGCGGTCTAAAGATCATTACACCTACTCAAGAACAATTTAATGAATGGCGATTGGCCACTGAAGCAACGTATCCAAAAATTCGAGGATCACTCATACCAGAACAATGGTTTGATGAAGCTCTCAAAATTTCAAATGAAATGAGCCGCAAGAATGGACTCTGATATTCTGGCAGTTGAAAATAAAGAATTCGAAAGGCCAAAATCAAAAAAACAGGTTGCTCGCGGCGCGTCGGTGTTGATGGCTATGGTACTTTTTACCATGGTTTTAATTCCTTTACTAGAAGCCACCGGACGTCGGTTTGCTGGTATTGGAATTCCTGGTGCTGCTGGCTGGGTTCAACACCTGACATTATGGATTGGGTTGTCAGGCGCAATTTTGGCCACTTTTCGTAATCGCCATTTAGCTATTACCGCCACTGAAATATTAAAAATTGAACGATTCGAAAATCTGTTCAAATTGCTTAGTGGTACAGGCGCAGTCTCCATTCTTCTATGCCTGACCTGGGCTTCGTTTGTACTCGTCAAAGCGCAGTTTGATAGTCCGGAAACTTTAGGCGGCTGGTTTCCAGTTTGGATCGCTCAGATTACTATGCCAGTAGCATTTCTGTGCATGGCTTTTGGTACGATCTTGAAAAGCACAAATACTTGGCGCAGACGTCTGCTGGTGTTATTTTTAGCAGGATTATCAGGGCCTGCGCTGGCCTTGATGCCAGTTGAAACCAGAATGTTTATTACCAGTCCGGGAATTATAATAATCTTCATTTTAGCCATTTTGGGAATGCCACTATATGCAGTTCTGGGAGGGGTTGGTCTTGTGTTGTTTTTTGCCGTGGATATTCCCATCGCCGCAATACCTGTGGAAATGTATCGCATTGTTACCCAGCCCGCTTTACCAAGCATTCCCTTGTTTGCGTTAGCGGGTACAGTCCTGGCCGCAGGTGGCGCTCCACGAACTCTTGTACGTCTGGTTCAGGCCTGGACCAGTTGGTTGACGGGAGGACCTGTCATTTCTACAATTCTAGGATGCGCTTTTTTTACTGCTATAACCGGAGCCTCCGGTGTTACAATACTGGCAATAGGTGGATTATTGCTTCCTGTTCTAATTGCAGCGAAACATAAAAAACGGTTCAGCACTGGCCTGCTTACGGCATCCGGCTCAGTTGGCTTGCTTTTTCCGCCAAGCTTACCGGTTATTCTTTATGGTGTTTACGGCCATGTCGCGATTGATCGACTCTTTTTAGCAGCAATGATACCTGGATTTCTTCTAATTTTGATGTTAGTCGGATTCAGTCTTTTTATGGGCCGACACCGAAATTTAGCAAAATCAAAATTTAATACACGAGAGGCCCTTGCAGCAACCTGGGAAGCAAAAGGCTATTTGTTGTTACCCATAATGGTAATTGTTGGTCTTTTTGGCGGTATGATGACCCTCGTGGAAACTGCTGCTCTAACAGCATTATGGGCAATCCTGTTAGAATCGGTTTTTCAGAAAAATCTAAAATTGCGCGACGAATTACCCAAAGCCATGATAGAATCCTCAGTCGTCGTTGGCGCTCTTCTGGTGGTCATGGGGGTAGCGTTAGGCTTGGTTTCATATATGGTTGACGCGGAGGTGCCCCAACGCGTGACCGAATGGGTGCAAAACACTATTCATTCTAAATTGCTGTTTTTGCTCATACTAAACGGTATGCTGCTTTTAGTTGGCGCTTTGATGGATATCTTTTCAGCAATTGTTGTAGTCGTGCCACTAATTGTACCATTAGGCACCGCCTTTGGAATCGATCCGGTACATCTCGGAGTTATTTTCCTGGCCAATCTTGAGTTAGGTTATCTCACTCCGCCTGTTGGGATGAATCTTTTCCTGTCGTCGTTACGGTTCAAGCAACCACTTATTGAGATTTGGCGCACTGTTATTCCATTTCTGGCAATCTTAGCCATTTGGGTGCTTCTGATTACTTACTTACCTGCATTATCCGTTACCGTTGCAAATTTATTTGGGCGGTAGTCTGATTAAATCCTTGTGTAGAATAGCCGCAATTTCAATACATTGAATGTGTTTATTTTTGAAACTTTTTTTATCATAAAGTCAATGACAAATTGACTACCAAATGACAGTTTATAGTCAGAATTTGACGATTCATTTATGTTTATTCTGAAATCCAGGATACTTTGAAACTCTCCACTGGAATCCCTTAAAAAATCCTTGCATTTTTAAGTCAAAAGGGTTACTTTTGCAACCAAAATGTCACAAATAAAATTTAGAAAAAGAAACAGACGCCTCTCGCTGTTTCAAAAGCGGTTGGCGTTTCATTTGTATGGTCAATTTTTATGATTAATAAGCAAACGAAACAAATGGAATATGACACAATAATAATTGGTAGCGGTTTTGGTGGTTCGATGGCCGCTCATGTCCTGACAAATGCGGGCCAAAAGGTGCTTATGATTGAGCGGGGCGATTGGGTTCCACGAGGACCGAAAAACTGGGAACCTGAAGGATCTTTAGAACTAACGCCCTTTTATTCAAAAGAAACTCCATACCGGGTGCTTGCCGGGGGCAACAGTGATATCATGGGGGCCATTACCTGTGTAGGAGGGCCGTCTGTCTTTTATGGTGCAGTTTCCATGCGTTTGCGTGAAGAAGACTTTGAAGGGGATTCTGAAATTGCACGTGATTCAGACGCAAAATGGCCATATAGTTATTCTGATTTAGAGGCGTATTACACTCGCGCGGAGCAAATACTAAACATCGCGGGCGAAGGTGTCGGCGATCCTACAGAACCTTATCGAAGTGAACCGTATCCGCAGGCACTTAATGGTCTGTCAAAAACCTCACAAATGATTTCGGATGCTGCGCAATCACTTGGATTAAATCCTTTTCGATTACCTTTAGCTATAAATTATTCCTCTAACAATGGAATGACGTCCTGCACAGCTTGTACTACCTGTGACACCTATGCCTGCGCTCTTGAAGCAAAAAATGAGCTGGCAATTTGTGTACTGCCCGTTCTTATTAAAAAAGGTCTGGAGTTGAAAACAAATACCATTGCAGTAAAATTAATTACTGAGGGCCGTCAGATCTCTGAGCTTGAGTGTTTTGATAAAAACACTCAGAAAAATGTAAAATACCGCGCCAAAAAGTTCATCCTTTCCGCTGGTTCTCTGGCATCCCCTCATTTACTACTTGCTTCTGATTTGCAGCGGCTTAACCCTGGCGGCCACACAATCGGACATTATCTGACACGTCACTGCAATGGCATTGCCTTTGGTTATTTCCCAAAAGGACCAATAAGTGAACAGTTATTTCATAAACAACTTGGAATCAATGATTTCTATTTAGGGCATCCAACAATAAAAAAACCAACGGGTAAATTAGGCTGCATGCAGCAAATGCAAACTCCACCAATGGGCTTGATGAAAGCGATGGTTCCAAAACCACTTGCTCAGATTCTCAAATTTTTTGTGCCCAGTTTAACAGGCCTTGTGGTTATGGCAGAGGATCAACCGCAGTTTACTAATCATGTAGCTTTAAACCGTAAAAAGATTGACAGATTTGGCCTGCCACAGTTGCTTGTCACTCATCATTATTCCAAAAGGGATTATGCTGCCCGAAAAGCGCTGCTGAAAAAAGCCAAAAAGATCTTATTCAAAGCCGGCGCTTTACAGTGTTATGTACACAACATTAAAACTTTTTCTCACGCTGTCGGCACGGTTCGTATGGGCGACAATCCCAAAACATCTGCTCTTGACCAATATTGCCAATTCCGAGGAGTTAAAAACTTATTTGTAGTCGATGGCAGTTTTAAACCCACATCTGGTGGTTTAAATCCCAGTTTGACCATCGCAGCCAACGCTTTACGTGTTGGTGAATATATTGTCCAAAACTTCAAAGATTGAATTGGCGGAGTCAAAACATAATATCCAACCGTTAAATATAGTTTTTTTGGGGTGCGGCTTAGCAACCAGCCTGCACAGTAAAAGTTTATCCAATTTCAAAAACCGGGTTGGTTGTTTTTATGCCAGTCGGAATAAAAACAAAGCCAAAGACTACAATCGAAAGTATAAAGGTCAGGGCTATTTCGATTCCTATCAAACAGCCATAAGCGCAAAAAACATCGACGTTGTTTTTGTAACTACTCCACCAGCGCTGCACCTTAACCTCACGATAAAAGCCTTAAACGCTGGAAAACATGTTATCGTGGAAAAACCGCCGTTTTTAAATTATACAGACTTTACTGCGGTACGAAAAGCTCAACAAAAATCCAACCGTCATGTTTTAGTAGCTGAAAACTACTTTTATAAACCTTTAGCCTGCAAGTTAAGAGAAATCATAAAATCAAATCTAATTGGTGAAATACTTTTTGTTCATATCAACGCACTGAAACAACAGACCACAAATAACTGGCGGGATGAAATCGCACTTTCAGGAGGGGGCGCATTGTTTGAAGGCGGCATCCACTGGATTAATTTTATTGCCAATTTAGGACTTACAGTAAAATCTGCTCGCGGTTTACGTCCTGGTTCAAAAAAGGGATTAGAAAAAAGTATCCTTGTTAATTTTCACTTCAACGAAGGTCCTGTTGGAACTTTATACCATTCTTGGGAAACGGCATCTCTTTTTAAGGGCCTGCGCATTTCCAAAATTTATGGCAAAAAAGGCAGTATTACATTTGAATCCAATGGAATATTCATCATCGTCCGGGGGGCAAAAAAGCGTGTGATTTTCCCGGGCCTGCGAGATATTGCCGGCTACAAGGGCATGTTCCGTGATTTTATTCACACTTTACAAACAGGAAAAGAAGCAGAGTTTAGCCTTGAGATGGCTGAACAAGATCTGAAACTTATCGAGACAATTTATGAATCAATAAAATCTCATTGATGGAGGAAGGAATTAATCTATGAATTTTCTAATCGCCGTTATCGTCGGGCTCCTTGCTGGTCTACACACGTCAACCTGGGGCATGTACAAAGACGCTCCCCATGAAGGTTTTACCTGGAGGAAATACTTTCGCAGTACCGTTATCAGCGGAATCATTGCGGTGCTGGTTGTGCTTGTTACCAAACTCGATCTGACAAAAATGCCAAATCTTGTGGTGCTATATGGATTCACCTACGTCATCGAACGAGCAATGGTTGAATTCTATAAAACGTTTTTACGAGTAGAGGATCAATCGAAATATTTCATACCGATGCAGTTAAGTTTTAAAGGTAACGTGGTGGAAAGTAATGCAATAAGGTTGTCAGCTGGAGCGGCTTATTTTACAGGTGAAGTACTCACCGTCTATGGCATTTTTTATTTGCAACAAATCAATCCCAATATACCAGGATTACTTTATGTTTTCACAATTGGTAGTATTGGCGGTTGGATTTCGGCCTTTGGCGGCGCCTGGAAAGATGCGCCCAAAGAAGGTTTTGAAACACTCAAATTTTTCCGCAGCCCGCTTATCGCCATATTCTGGGCGTTTATTCTGGCAAATTTTACCAGCAATTATTTGTTCATCACGTTTGGCGCTTTGGGATTTACCGTCGGCACAACTGAAACTTACAAAACATTCTTTTTCCCGAGCAAGCCCCGTGGTAAATTTGCCGGTAAAGAGATAAAGTTTCCTGAAATGTTAGTGAGAAGACAATATTTTATCCCGCTTTATGCTGGAATATGGCTGGTGGTTATAATAGCTATAATTGCTGCATTTTTTCAGCCGCATGGGGGATTGCTTTGATTCAGGGAAAACATTTAAAAATACACTTTTCAAGCTGACCATTTGGGATATTTCTTTTCCCACGTGAATAATAAAGTTTAAATAGTCATTCATGGTTGAAAAGTGGAGCCTGATTTGCATTAAAATCTAAATCTTCGCCGGGCACTTGACTTTTACAAAAATCCAGCGCTGTTTTGTCCGGGTTGAAACGAATGATGATTTTTGTTTATGGAGGTTGCGAACCCACCCATTCCCCGGAAAAGTGTCGTCAAACTCGCGCTGCTCTACTGTAAACAATTGAGTAGCTTATCTGCCTTTCAACTTGCACCGAGAAACCAATCCAGCGCCGTCTCGGAAATTAGCGCGGGGACCTCATGGCCGCCGTCGAATTCCTGGTAGGTCACGTCGTAGTCATCCTGGCGTAAGGATGGCACGATATTTAATCGACTTCCAACCACTGGAAGAATTTCGTCCTTCGTGCCATGAGAAATGTAAATCAGTGGCTTACCAACAGGCTTAGACGATTGGTAAAAACCCGGAGAATAGGCAATAAAGTGGCTGAAGAGATCCCCATTGGAAACTCCGAGTGAGAGTGCGTACGAAGCACCGTCCGAGAATCCCCCTAAAGCCAGACGCGCCGGGTCAATGCGACAACGGTCGAACGTGTGTTGTAAGGCCCGGTCAAGGAATTTGACGTCCGGTCCGAAACCGCTCTGCAACATATCCCATGTGGAGGAGCGCGAGTCAGGAATCAGAAGTACCATACCGCGCGCTTCTGCGCGAGCGTGATAACTTGCCCAGTTGCTGCTTGCTCCACCAGCGCCGTGCAGGCCAACGAAGAGAGGCGCCGGCGTCTCCGGAGAGTAACTCGCCGGCACGTACAGGAGTCCGTCCCGACCATTCTCCAGACCGAGCTCGCTGAGACCCAGATTGGGCGTTACGGATGGCGAGCCTGGCCTGGCCGTGAGCTTTGGACTGGAACTGGAGCCTGGTCCCGTGGTGGACCAGCCGCAGCCCAAAAATAACGGCGCAGCCAATGCACTCAAGCTGCTGTTGAGGAAGTCACGCCTTGATATGCCTGAGCGGAAGCGCATCCGCGGCCATCGAGTCTCGCCTTCTTTCAAAGTGAATGTATTGTCCGAATTTGCCATGGTTCAATTTACTCCTTTTGCAGTGATTAGTTCGGTATCTCCATCCGGTGTTCAAGCTTCAGCTTGAGAACTGAGTTCGCCATACAAACTAAAGCCTGAACACCAAATACAAGAGCTTTCCTGATAAAGCTAAACAAAAATGGTGAATTCAGAAAGACCACTTTACGTTAACCGGGTCGCTTAAATTACACTTCCGTTTCTCCAACATGATCTTCGGGCCAAAATAAAGTTCGACCGAGCAGACACTATGTCCTGTGGAGGTTTTTTACGGCAAGACCTCTGATGAGTTTCAAAAAAGCTAATCGGTCTTTTTTGACTCCGTGGTTTCGCGGTGCTGCTCAAACCATTCGGTAATGTATAAAATCTTGGCCATCCAGTGGCTCGGATAGCGACGGATACCGTGGGGTTCGTTCGGCACTCGCACAAGTACGCTTTCTACATTGAGCAGCTTCAACGCTTGATAGTATTGCTCGGACTCCGACATCGGTGTACGATAATCTTCTTCTCCTGTCAGCACCATGGTTGGTGTTTTGACGTTTTTAACAACAGAGAGGAGTGAGCGTTTCTCGTAATGTTCAACATGATCCCAGGGCAGACCGGGGAACCAGTATTTTGCGACAAACATAGATATATCTGCAGTTAGCACGAAACTATACCAGTTGATAACGGGATAAACAGTCACAGCGGCACGGAAGCGGTCAGTTTTTCCAATCATCCAGGAGGTAAGAATGCCACCACCACTGCCGCCGGTTACAAACAGGTTGTCCTCATCGATAAAGCCCTTCGCGACCATGGCGTCGACACCTGAGTTGAGATCATAAAAATCGTTTCCCGGGTAGGCGTGATGGATGAGATTGCCAAATTCTT
Organism: uncultured Cytophagia bacterium; assembly: GCA_964539665.1. Taxonomy (GTDB): domain Bacteria; phylum Zhuqueibacterota; class Zhuqueibacteria; order Oceanimicrobiales; family Oceanimicrobiaceae; genus CAZIKB01. Next base: position 7,842 of record CAZIKB010000113.1, on the reverse strand, counting down.
CGCCATAGCTCGTACTGCCGCGTGGATTAACATAGAGCACTACGTACCCTTTAGCCGCCATTATCTGCTTTTCAAAATCGAATCGAGCGCCGTAATTTGCAAAAGGTCCGCCATGAATTTCGATAATCAGTGGGTACTTCTTCGTATGGTCAAAGTCGGGGGGAGTGATTATCCACCCGTGAATCTTACGCTGGTCATGTGACGATTCATACCATATTTCTTCTGCTGCGCCAAGCGATTTGTGGCCCAGCAGGTCTTCATTTACTTGTGTAACAACTCGAGCTTTACCCTTGCCGGCTGTTCCGACCGCAAGATCGGCGGGAATGTTGGGACGGGAGTAGGTGATAACATATTTTCCGTTCTTCCCTGCATGAAATTCACCGCTGGAGTATGCGCTGGCCCGATTGCCAATGTTGTCCGCGATCATACTGAATTTACCACTTATGGAGTAGTAACCCAGTTTGGTATTTCCCTGATCGTCGTAGAGAAAGTGAATGCCGCGACTATCGGAGGACCATTGCAGCCCTTGAACGCTCCGGTCCAGTTCATCTGACAAAGAGTGCGGATTACTGCCGTCGCGGTTCATCACGTAAAGCTTTGTCACCTGGTAGCCCTGATATCGATCATCATAGCCGACGTAAGCGATATACTTGCCATCCGGGGATATGCTGGCTCCGTTGTCTGGACCTTTGCGGCTGGTTAGTGCTTTAACCAAACCGTTTGCGATAGAAAATTCATAGACCTCGGTGTCCAAAGGTTCAAAATCAGCGTCATCCCGGCGGTTCGCAGAAATAATAATCGACTTACCATCAGTCGCCCAGATTGCCGGCTCACTACCGGGCGAAAATGGTGCGCCGCCGTGGTGATAATCACCGCTGGTGATCTGGCGAGGGGTGCCGCCCTCTGCAGGGAGAACAAAGACGTGCGAAAAACCGGGAGTCAGGTATCCGCGGCCGTCAAAACGGTAAACCATCTGGTCAATCACTTTTGCCGGCTTAGCCCATTTCGCACCTTTCGGTGCGGATGGCAGCTTGATCAATTCCGGACCTTTGGCAGGCACCAAAGCTGTAAAAGCTATCTGCTTACCGTCCGGAGACCAGGAGATGCCGCGGGGTGCTTGCTGCAAATTAGTCAATTTGGCAAGCTGTCCGGAATCCATCCAATGATTGTAAATTTGTGGAGAACCGTCGCGGTTAGAAATGAACGCGATTCGTATACCATCCGGAGCCCAGCGCGGTGAAGAATCACTGTAATGTCCGGTGGTTAGCGGTCGGTGGTTGGTGCCATCAAAGTTGATAGTCCATAAATTTGAATAATATCGGTCCGTCATGATGTCCGAAAATTGCCGCACGTAGACAATACTCCTGCCATCCGGGGATAACTGTGGATCGGTTGTGAATTCAAGATTGAAGGCTTCAGATACGGTAAGCACATTCGGAAGCTTACCCGCTACACTTACCAATGGCAAAACAAGAAAAATAAGACTCAACAACAAAAGCCGGTTCCTCATAGGTTCCTCCTTTTTAAGGTTTATGTAAAACGCATTGTTATTAGGGATATGATATTACCATGCCAATATTAACGTTTCAAACGATTTTGTTCCAGTGGCTGATATTTTCGGCCGTCTAGTAGCATTACGCCGAATAGTACGATATCTTCTAACGAATTGCAAATTATTTTCTTTTGTTGTTAGAAGATTTCTGCTGTTTCAATAGTGTTAAAATCTCTGGTACGTTTATTTCTTGTGTTGCGATTTGGCAATTAACAAAACTAAAGTGATTTTCAAAGAATTAACAAAATTGAATGTGTTCAGGTATCGTAAAAAGAAAAACAAACCACCACGATCTGACATTTTATCTTTGATTACACTATTTTTTTACCTGGAATTTGATAAATTTTCTTTTAATTTAATTTGAAGTGAATTATATTAGAGTATGGTAAACGCATCATGACAGAATTGCGTGGTGTGGATTTGCTATATCGATCAGAAAGTGATGATTGTAAAGGATTAGCCGTTGTCAATTTGGCTACAACGAATGAGTATTCACCTGAAAAATTTTATTCGTATCAGCTGCTCGCAAAAGCTTTGAGCAATAGAAAAAAGTGATCTAACGCGTCTGAATATTCTAGACACTTTAAACTTTGGTACTCTAACTTACTATAATTGTTTTTATTTAGGAGATGCGATCTTATGGATAAAAAAGGAAATATCTGCCTTCATATTGCATTAATAATCATATTATTATTGATATGTACTTGCGGTTCGGATGATCACACAGATCAGACTGCTTCTGAATCCACTATAGACACAGAGAAAAAAATATTACGGATTGCATACAACCGGGAGATCGATGTATTGAATCCATTCACAAGCCAGAATTTAATAGATATTGAGTTAAGCATGATAGAGGGTTTGATTACTTCGAATGATAGCAATGAGTATATCCCTGTTTTGGCTAAAGAAATTCCAACAGTGGAGAATGGTCTAATTGTGTATAACGCGGATGGTACCGTCGATATGACGTGGCGATTACATGAAAATGTGTTTTGGCATGATGGTGAAGAATTCACCAGCGAAGATGTTTGTTTTACCTGGAAGTTTGTTAGCAGCAAAAATTCTGCAACATACAACCAGGATTGGTATTACGGCATTAAGGATTGCCGTACTCCGGATGAATATACCGTTGTATTTACGTGGGATGGTGAGTATGCATATTATGCAGGCGTTTTTGAGGCGATACTGCCAGAGCACATTCTTGGTGGTATGACAACCGAAGAGATTGTCAATTACGAGCCATATAATCGAGGCAGCAAAACGATTGGCACAGGCCCCTTCAAATTTGCCGAATGGAAGACAGGCGAATATATCCGCGTTACACGCAACGATAACTATTGGCAAGGCTCAGAGTATCCAAAGATTGATGAGATCGTCTGGACCTTTATTCCCGACAATAATACACGTTTGAATGCTATGAAGGCAGGCAAGTACGATTATGGCCAAATCGAACCGAGACAGGTAAAAGAGGTGGCTAACCTAAAGAATTACAAAATCAATCTCATAAACTCAAATTCTTTTATGCATTTTGACCTGAATGTTAATACCGAGCACGGACGAGCATTGTTCAGTGATGTTAATGTTCGTAAAGCAATGTATCATGCCATCGACCGTAAAGCTATTGCTGAACAGTTGATGGAAGGAACGGTGATGGTTTCTCATACGCCTATTAATCCAACCAGTCCATATTACAATCCCGATGTTATGAAGTATGAATTTGATCCTGAGTTATCCAGGCAAATGTTGGATGAAGCTGGGTGGCTTGTTGGCCCCGATGGTGTCCGTATTAAAAATGGCTTGCGTTTCTCTTTTGTCATGATAAGTCGTGCAGGCAGTGCGGACCGAATAGCAATTGCACAGGTTATTCAGGCACAACTTAAGAGTATTGGTATTGAGGTGCTATTTGAAACTCTGGAAAGCGCCGCCTGGACCCAGCGCTGGCGCAGCAGTCAATGGGAAGGGATTGTCAGCGCATGGTTTCTACCCGCCGATCCAAGCATGACCAACTCATATGCCAGTAACGGTGGGAATAATATGACCGGACTCTATGATGCCGCATTGGATGAAATAATGTGGCGATCTGACAAGGCTCTATCTTTTAACGACCGCAAGCCACTTTTGGATAAAGCACAAGAGCTTTTTGCCGAAAAAGCCCTTTCACTGCTAATTTACCATAATGTAGTCCCGGAACTTGTTAACAAAAGAGTTGGTAACTATAAAGGCAGCGGCACCAACTTTGGGAGTTTCTGGAACCTTTATGAATGGACCCTTGGTAAGTAGGACGGTGTGAATAAATCTGTTTCATTTACATTGAAATTCGAAATTCCTTGTTCGATATTCGATATTCGATATTTAAAATTGAATACTTTTGTTTGCCAACAATAATTTTAGCTGCTTGCTGTGTTTCTCCCCATTTTGGGGAAGTTTCGGAGGAATTATTGAGAAGTGTCACCGTATTTTTTGAATTAGATCATTAAGAAATAAACATCGGCTCTAAAACCTTTATTTTTGTTAACATGAAACATTCTAAAAATCCAAAGATATTTTTACGGTTTATCGGGTAAAACTAACTTTTCAGGGCATTCCATTTATGGGAACTTACATCGGTCGACGTCTGCTGCAAATGATTCCGCTGTTGTTTGGTATATCGATTATCATTTTCGCTATCATCCAGGCTGCTCCTGGCGGTCCTGAAGGCAGTCTTTTAGAAACAGGCAGATTCATCGATCCTCAGGTCATAGAAAATTATCGCCAGCGTTTAGGGGTGGATCAGCCGGTTCATATTCAATATATCAAATGGCTTTCCGCAGCGCTCACCGGAGATCTTGGCATCAGTTTTTCAACCACTCGTCCTGTATCCGAGATGATTTGGGAACGTATGCCAGCTACGCTTGAATTGATGGCGTCATCATTTATATTTGCGGCGCTTATCGCAATTATATTGGGAGTCTACAGCGCTCTTCATCAATACAGTCTGGCAGATTTTCTGGGTACAAGTTTTTCGTTTCTTGGCATTGCTATGCCGGTGTTTTGGTTTGGTTTGATCCTGCAACTGATATTTTCTGTTAAACTGGGGTGGCTGCCGGTAGCAGGAACGGAAACCGTTGGTGATACCTCTTTTGGGGATCATATAAAACATTTAATCTTGCCGGGACTTGTGCTTTCGTTTAGATACATTGCAGGCTGGTCCCGCTACTTACGTTCAAGCTTGCTTGGTGTAATTCGGGCTGACTACATTCGTACAGCCAGGGCAAAAGGACTTCCTGAGCGAAAGGTTGTCGGAACGCATGCCGTAAAGAACGCGGTAATTCCGGTTATATCAATTATGGCGTTAAATGTTGCCGATCTCTTTTCCGGTGCAATTATTACAGAAACTATTTTTGCCTGGCCCGGCATCGGCCGATTGTTTGTGCAGTCTATGTTTGCTCGCGACTATCCCCTTTTGATGGGTATCCTGTTAATGGGATCTTTCATGGTTATTTTCTTCAACCTGATCGCGGATATTCTTTACGGTATATTGGATCCTCGTATTCGCTATGAGTGAAAGTATCTTAAAAATGGCGGCACTTAAGGTGAATCGATAAATGAAAATAAATAAAGGTATTGAAGATTTGGAGCAGAAGTTTGATGAGGACAAGTTTGAATTTAAATCGCCGCGCGCGATGATGTGGGCTCAGTTAAAAAGACATAAATTGGCTATTATTTCTTTTGTAATATTTACGGTGATGACCATCACTTGCATGGTTGCGCCGCTTATAGCGCCTTATGAAGTTGACGCAATCAATTTAGGAAGCATTCGCCTGGCCCCTTCATGGGATCACTGGATGGGTACAGATGATTTAGGACGAGATTTGTATTCCAGAATTCTATATGGCGGACGAATGTCTATCCTGATTGGTATCATGTCGGCAGTCTTCGGCACAGGATTAGGCGCTTTTGTAGGCGCTGTCTCCGGTTTTTATGGTGGTTGGGCAGATAATGTATTAATGCGTTTTACCGATATCGCGTATGCAATCCCTAAACTGCCATTGCTAATTGTGTTAAGCGCCTACTCACAAGCAGCCGTTTTTTCTATGGTGCTAATTATCGGTTTACTTAGCTGGATGGCTACAGCAAGGGTTGTGCGTTCTCAGGTATTATCATTAAAAGAAATGGAATATGTAGAGGCCGCACGCAGTATTGGGGCGACAAATCTGAAAATGATTACCCGACACATTTTGCCCAATGCGGTAGGCCCAATTATTGTTGGGGCGACATTAGCTGCAGGAAATGCCATTATAATCGAATCCTCCCTGAGTTTCTTAGGACTCGGTGTACAACCTCCAACGCCCACCTGGGGGAATTTGCTCATGGATTCACAGGCTACCATGGCTTCCAAACCCTGGCTGACGATCTTCCCTGGTTTGGCTATTTTAATGATTGTACTTTCAATTAACTTTATTGGAGATGGTCTGAATGATGCACTGGATCCGACTTTACGATCTGATTAAGTAATATTTTGACAACATGAACCTGAACGACAAGATAAGAAACAATCTACCCTGTTTATAATGTTAATCCTGTCAAATAATTATTTTTCTTTACTAAGAAAAACACCTAAAATAAGATGCAGGAAGAATGACCCAATTGCTTGAAGTTCGAAATCTGGTAACCAAATTCTACACAGACCAGGGAACTGTAAATGCAGTCAATGGTATCTCTTACACGTTGAATGCAGGTGAAGCTTTGGCAATTGTGGGTGAAAGTGGTTCAGGTAAATCTGTTGGTGTACTGTCGATTATGGGCCTTATTCCAGACCCACCTGGTGTAGTGGAAAGTGGGGAAGCAATCCTGAAGGATCGAAATATAATTAATCTGCCTGCAAAAGAGTTGCGCAAAATTCGCGGTCGGGAAATGGCTATGGTTTTTCAAGACCCAATGACTTCCCTGAATCCAGTGTTAACTATTGGTTACCAGCTTACCGAGGCGATTAAATCTCACAATGATTTAGCCATTAATCAGGCCAAAAAGCAAGCGGCAGAGATGTTGGATCTTGTTGGTATTCCAAATGCGGCAGACCGGTTATCCGATTATCCTTATCAATTCTCCGGCGGGCAAAGGCAGCGAATTATGATTTCCATGGCGTTATCCTGCAACCCTTCGGTACTAATCGCCGATGAACCAACAACAGCGCTGGACGTAACGATTCAGGCTCAAATAGTTGAGCTTATCAAGGAGCTCCAGAAAAAGCTCGGGATGGCAATTATTTGGATTACCCATGATCTCGCTCTGGTTGCCGGTTTAGTTGACAAGGTGGCAGTTATGTATGCTGGCTTCATTGTTGAACAAGCGCCGGTAAAGGATATCTTTAAAAAACCAATGCATCCTTATACATTGGGCCTGCTCCAATCAATGCCAAATGTTAAAGTGCAAAACCAGGAACGTCTGGTCTCGATTAAAGGTATCCCCCCGGACCTCCGACAAGAATTTGTTCATTGCCCATTTGCGTCGCGTTGTCCTTATTTAATAGATAAATGTCGGGAGAATAATCCCCCGTTGATTCCTACTGGTCGTCCACTTCACTCCTCTGCATGTTGGCGCTGGGAAGATATCAAAGAAGAAACAAGCTCCAGAGTATATGAATGAGCAGAAATAATGAAAAACACGAGCTCGTCAAAGTTCGAAATCTGAAGAAACATTTCCCAGTTTTACGAGGACTCTTGCGCCGTAAAGTTGGTGCAGTTCAGGCAGTGGATGGCTTATCATTCAATATTTTTAAAGGTGAAACATTGGGTTTGGTCGGGGAAAGTGGATGTGGCAAATCAACTACTGGCCGCGCCATCCTACAGTTATTAAAGCCTACTTCCGGAGAGGTTCTATTCAAAAACAACGATATTACTAAATTAAGCCCGAGCAAGTTACGCTCAATGCGTAGAAACATGCAAATGATCTTCCAGGATCCTTATGCATCTCTGAATCCACGAATATCCATAGGCAGTATCATTGAAGAACCATTGGCAATCCATCGAATTGGCAATCACAGGAATCGAAAAGAACGGGTGCAGGAACTATTAAAACTTGTGGGACTTAATCCTTACTTTGTAGAACGTTATCCGCACCAATTTTCTGGTGGACAAAGGCAACGTATCGGTATAGCCAGAGCCCTGGCGACAAATCCAAAATTTATTGTTGCGGATGAACCAATTTCTGCATTAGACGTCTCTATTCAAGCCCAGGTTGTTAACCTGTTAGACGACCTAAAAGATGAACTGGGATTAACTTATCTTTTTATTGCTCACGATTTATCG
>CAZIKB010000112.1:0-21531 GCA_964539665.1 uncultured Cytophagia bacterium | reverse complement strand
ATTCTCACTTTAATACTCTTCATTTTTTCATAAAACTTTTGACACTACCTTTTAAGATGTGATTGATACGTTCAAAAAGGGACTGATCATTTTTAAAAAATGTTTTCCCAATGAATATGAGATTTGACTGTTCTGCCTGTTTCTCAATAAATGTGTAAATAAATTTACTATATTCTATTGGATTAATACCTGAACTTTGAATGGCAATTTCATCACAATGCAGCTCTCGCAAGTGGCTTAAACGTTTATATACCAACCATACAAGAGGATTTACACCGAATAGTATAATAGCTAAATTTTGTAAGATAAGAACCCAGATGTCGAGTTTGTGGAGATGCGCAGCTTCATGGGCTAAAATGCTTTTTAATTGAATATTTGACCAATTCTGCCAATCCGCAGGTAAATAAAGCCGTGGATTCCACACACCAAATAACAAAGGTGACTTTACTTTGTCAGATGTAAAAGCTGATAATTCAAAAATTCCTGCATTTAATTTAGTTTCAGGCGAATTCTCAATGGGTACCGCATCATGCAGTCGAGTACGAAATTTTATATTTTTAAAGAAAATAAACGCAATCAAAATAAACACCCACGCAGTCCACAAACCGAACACGAGTTGAGAAGCTAAAATTGAAACTGGCTCTTGATTTATCGACTGAATGTTGGAAATTATAGGTAACACCATTACTTGATCGGGCACTGTAGTTTGTATGGACATTGGCAAAGAAATAACAGGTGGAAAAAATATTTTGACTAAACCTAAAATCCACAGTAAATAACGAGACCTGGTTTCAATTCGCAAAAATTTATCTGTAATCCAAATAAGGAGGATGAAAACAGAAATCTCCAGCATGTGCACAAAAAATAAATTCATCCAAATGTCGATTAGACGATGTAATGAATTCATGATTTACCTCCAGAATTTTTTTCTTCTTCTTTAGCAGCAATGAGTGACTTCAAACGATTTAATTCAGTAGGAGACAATTCCCCAGAATCAATTAAATAATTTGCAAGCGCACCAAAAGAGCCCTGGAAAATGCGTGATACCAGAGTTTGAGTTTCATGTTTAGCGAAATCCTCTTTTGGTACGGTTGGAAAATAAAAATTTACCATGCCGATTTTATCTTTCCGGAGAAAGGCTTTTTCAACTAAAATGTTCATAATGGTCTGAACAGTTGTGTAGGCCTTCTGCCCTTCTGGATAAAGATATCCATGTATCTCCCGGACTGTTATAGGTTTTTTGAAGTGCCAAATAGCTTTCATAATTTCCCATTCAGCGTCGGCAAGTTTCTTTGATCTTTTCATAGAATTCTCTTTTATTACTACTAATTAATTAGTAATATAATTAACAAATTAGTAGAATGCAAGTAAAATTTTACTTTTTTAATAATTATTTGTTTGTCTTTGGCATGGTGAAATTCTTAATCCTGAGCGACAGGGAGGGCTGTGAACTTTAGTCATTTCAAATGTTAGTTCACTTTAGCGCGATATTCTGTTGAGAGTCATATCTTCTTTTTTTCCGCAAAAGTTAACAGTTTTATTCATCGGAGAGTCCGCAGAGAACTCAAAGCAAATTAATGAAATTCTGCGTTCGCTGCGAATTCTGTTGTTTTAGTAGGATGACATTCTATTAGTTTGTTTTTGTGGTTCAACCGTACTGGATTTTATAGAGCTTTTATAACAACCAAAGTTATATCATCATCTTGTTTCTTCGTGCCTGCGAATTTTTTTACTTCCTCATGAATCTTGTTTATAATTTGATTTGCTGTAAAGTTTTTATATTTGAGAATAATCTGTTTTAATTTTTGCTCTCCTAACAAAATTTCAAACTCATTTTCAGCTTCAGTAATCCCGTCCGAATATATTACAATCATCTCACCTGGTTGCATTTGTACGTTCCCTTCCTCAAACATGCAGTTCGACAGCATGCCAAGTACAAGACCACCTGTTTCCAAAGTGTAAAACTGATCTTCTTTATCAAGGTAAAATGGAAAATTATGTCCGGCATTTACATAGCTAAATAATTTACTCTCAGGCTCAAGAATTCCGCAAAAAAGAGTAACAAATTTAGTATCTTCAGTATTGCGGAATAAAAAATGATTGGTATTAATAATACAATCAACCAGAGCTCTATGGCTCATGGATTGATTTCTTAATGTTGCTTGCAAATTAGACATTAAAAGCGCTGCTGAAATACTCTTTCCGGAAACATCTCCAAGTGCGATGCCCCATCGGTTATTTTCAAGCTCAATAAAGTCAAAGTAGTCGCCACCGACTTCTTCAGCAGGAAAGCTCATTCCTGCTACATCAAATCCAGATATTTTGGGATTTTCCTTAGGCAGCAGCCTTAATTGAATTGCACGCGCAGTTTCTAATTCCTGCTCAAAATGCTTTAATTGCTTTTCTTCTTCATACAATCTGGCGTTTTCAATGACTTGCGCCGATTGTGTTGCCAAAATTGACAGAATGCGCTGATCACTAGTTGAAAATTTATTTCCTTTTTTCTTATTAAATACATTTAGGGCGCCAATCAATTTGCCTTTACACAATAGAGGCACGCTTAAAATAGAATGGATTTCTTTAAGCATTGAATGTTTGCTTTTAAATATGGTAGATTTTCTTAAATCATTAATCATCAAAGGACTGCGATTTTTGATCATCCAACCGCTCAACTCATCGCTTAAACGATATTTCTCGGTAAAATGAGTCTGCTCCACTTTTCTTATAAGAGTTTTAAAATGGCCAGGTTCTTCCTGTTCATCAAGCAAGGAGATAGTGCCTTGTTCTGCTTCTACTGCCTCCACAGATACAGTAACTACTTTGTCCAAAATTTTATTCATTGACATGGTCGAGCTAATGATTCTGGCCAACTGATTTATGGTCAAAAGATCATCGATTGATTTTTTTAGACGATCATTTTCATCTGTCAGCTTATTAATAATGTCTGTTTTATTTGGATTATTAGTCAAAGACACGTGCTTACTTCCATTAAAATTACACAACAATTTATACAAAGGTCATTTTCGGGTCATTCGTTTAAGTTTTGCCAATCTCGCTGCAGCATCGAGCAGAACTGGTAAATCATTGTCAGCTTCTTGCCAAATATCTATTAAGGTTTCATAATATTGCATAGATTTGTCGATTTTGCCCGTTTCTTCGTAGATTTTCCCCAATTGATAATGGGCGTGAATCCAATAATCTTGAGCCTCCCAGCCCAGATTTTTCCGGCTAACTAGTAACATATACTTATCAAGCGCTTTCTCTAAATCTCTATGCACAAGATATCCATAAGCTAACGATTCTAACATAAAATTATCTTCACGCAGTTTGTAGGCAATCTCGAATAAATCTATGGCCTTTTCATGATTTCCTCTTGTCAACTCAATCTCGCCTTTGAGGACATTATATGCAGCTTTATCATTTCGATTCACTTCATTCATATTAGTTGAAATCTCTTTCAAAAGCAGGTTTGCTTGTTGTGTGTTTCCTATCCTTGCATACATTTTTCCTAACAAAAGTAACCACCAGGGTTCTAAAGGAGTCGCCTTGCGAAGCTTGTTAACTACATTCAATTGTTCATGCATCGCTGCCATTAATGCCTTTGTCCTGTAAGAATTTGCCAGGTACAAACGATCTCTTATTTCACTTAAAGTAGAATTGGCCGCTTTGTTAAATAAGATAGCTTCTTTGAGATTATCAATAGCCGCAGAATACTTACCCCGATACATATCAAGCAGCGCAAATGAACGATGACCTCTTGCCTTCTGCCAATCAGCCTCGGAAAGCATCTTACCGAAAATTTCCTCTGCTTTATTAAATTCTCCTACTTCCACATAAGCAAAACCGAACTCATGATTAAGGTTGCCGCTGGTAATCCATTTCGGCTGGAGCTCAAATGCTTTCAGGTAATGGGGAATTGCTTCGCTATATTTTTCCGTTATATTGTAACATGTGGCTATATTTATGTAAGCGCTTGCCATGTACGGGTCAATATCAAGAGCCTTTTTATATGCTTTTAAAGCCACATCATATCGTTTTAACCATCTATTCCCATTTCCCAAATTGTGCCAGGCATCCCTGTCGTCTGGATATTGGCTTAAAAATATGTTTAAATCTTTAATAGAAGCTTCATGATCGCCTCTCCAGCCATTAATCATCGATCTAATCCACAGCTTTTCTCTTTCTGTGAGTCGGTCTAGCAAACTTAAGGCTTTGGTGAAATGTACTTCTCCATCTGGTCGGTTATTCGCCCAGTAGTAGTATCCACCTAATGATGTGCGAGCCCAGGCGAAATTGGAATCCTTTTCGATGGCTGTATGCCACAATGCTTCAGCTTCGTTGTAGTTACCTGATTCCCAGGCACGAGAACCCTCAGAAAAACTTTTCAACGCCTCTAAAGAGGAGGTAGTGGCCTTTGGCAAGGGAACTCTTTTGTTGTTAATTGAGGCCAGTGACTCACCGAGGTCTGCTCGTATTTTCTCAGCTAACTCATCTAAAGCATACAATACCTCGTCCTTTCCTTTCGCCTGGGCTGTTTTGGTTATCAATGTCACCTGGGAATTGGGTTCAATAATCCTCGTGGACAATAAGTAGACTTCTCCAATTCTGTTGATTATTGGCACGACTAAAACCTTGATTCCCTCTCTGACAGCGACCTCCCTTGCCAATGCTTCACCTAGTGTATCTTCCTTTTCCAATTGCATTCTTTGAAGCGTTTCTTTCACCCGGCTTCGAGGAAAAATATTGACATAATTAGACTGTTGGATGCTTACTGTTAATGCGGTGTTAAGGGAGCGATCAAAGACCTCTTCTTTCGTTAAATTTTCAAAGTCAGCTATTAATATCCAATCACGTGCAGAAAAGGGAATTGTTTTTGAAGGATAAAAAAACAAAACACCCCCTGCAAGTCCAAAAAGGATAACAATCAATGTCCAGAGAACTGGCGAAACCAGCCAGCTTCGGCGTTGTGGTTTTGACAGAGCTGGAACAAACCGGTCAGTTTTTCTTGTTAGAGTCTTATGAACTTTTTGCAAGTCAGTTAATAGCTCATCTGTATGCTGATAGCGTTCATTTGGATTTTTTGCCAGCGCTTTAAAAACAATCTGTTCTAATTCTATTGGTACGCCTGTCCGTAAAGCTGTTATTGGTTCCGGGTTTTCGTTCAAAATAGAATACACGACGGCCTGTTCATAATCACCCTTGAAAGGTGATTGTCCAGTGAGCATTTCGTAAAGCACTACACCAAGCGACCAGATATCGGTACGGTAATCGACTTCTGCTCCCTGTGCTTGTTCGGGCGACATGTAGGCGGTTGTTCCCAAAGTAGTGCCTTCTGTAGTAAGCTTCGTCTGCCCTGTTAACTTGGCCAGACCAAAATCCACAATCTTTACTTCACCCTGGCTGGTAATCATGATGTTGGCAGGCTTGATATCTCGATGAATCATACTTGCCTCATGGGCGCTGGACATCCCACGGACAATCTGAATGGCAAACTCAACGGTTGTTTCAATCTTTTGTGGGCCGGCTTCGATTTTCTTTTTAAGGGTTTCACCTTCATAGTAGGCCATACAAATAAACATCTGACCATCTTCAGTCTCATCAATTTCATGGATAGTGCAGATGTTACTGTGCTCAAGAGAAGAGGCGGCCCGGGCTTCGTGGATGAAACGTTTCTTTGCCTCAGGATCTCGAGTTAACTCAGGCGGTAAAAACTTAAGAGCGACTAATCGTTTTAATTTAGTATCCTCGGCTTTGTACACCTCCCCCATTCCCCCGTGCCCTATTTTTTCAAGGATTCTATAATGAGAAATCAATTTATTAATCATATTATCACCTTATATAATAGATGATATTTCAATGCTAATTCTCACAAATAACCTATTGATTTTCAGTTTTTTTTACCGCGCTATTCTGTAATAAATGATTTAACCTGATTAATTCTTAATGCGGACAAGCCGCAACTAAATTTTTACCACGGAAGGACACGGAATTTTCACGGCAAAGATTGTTCATGTTTTTGTTCAACGTGCAAAAATTTTCAAGTTATTAATTCCTGTAATTATTTGATATAATTTAAACTCTGCGCACTCAGCGGTGAATAATTCAGGTTAAGTAATTTTCACAGCTATCATAGCTACATCATCGCTTTGGGGAGCTTGAGCTGTGAATTCTTGAAGTTGACTTTTAACATGCTCGATTACATTCCTTGAATTTTCTGAGACTACTTCTTCAACGGCTTGAATCAAACGACTCTCTTCAAACATTTCACCTTGCTCATTAAAGGCTTCTGTGACGCCATCGGTGTAAATTACAAAAAGATTTCCTGGATTTAATGAAATCTCCTTCTCCCTGTATACAGATAAATTTGTGAGCCCCAATGCCGAACCACGCAGCTCTACCAATTGGCAACCTTTGACACGGCTGTCGAAAAACAACAATGGATTATGTCCAGCATTAGAATAACGCAAAATCTTTTTCTTTAAATCAAACACCAGGAAGATCATGGTCACAAACATTTCTTTAGGAATTATTGAACTTAGAATTGTATTCGTTTCGGCAAGAATTTGATCCGCTGTTTCAAACTTATGTGTAATCGAGTGCAATATACCTTTTGCCATGGTCATAATTAATGCTGCGGAAGCGCCGTGTCCAGAAACGTCCGCCATGACTATCCCTATTTTATCATCAGCTAAAGGAAAATAGTCAAAATAGTCTCCACCGACTTCGTCTGCAGGATTGAAATAGCTGTAAATTTCAAGGGTTTTGGCTTCAGGTGTTTTTTGGGGTAAAAGGTAAAATTGTATTTTGCGAGCCATTGCCAGCTCTTGTTCCAGTCGTTTTTTCTCGAGCGCCTCCTGTTGCAGTTGAGAATTACGAATGAGTTGACCAGACTGCGCGGCTATGATTGAAAGTAATCGCAAATCATTTTCGTTGAATGGTTCAAGAGTCTTTTTATTCGTCACCATTAGAATGCCAATAATTTTGGCTTTTAATCGTATGGGGACACACAGTACCGAACGGATTTCTTTGCGTTCTTTTTCTGTCGGACGAAATCGTGAATCTGTGACCAGGTCTTCGATCATTAATGGCTGCTGATGCTTCAACACCCAACCTGTAATATGGGTGCCCACTTTGTAAGTTAACAGTCGACTTCTGTGGTCGGCCTGACGAATGAGTGTTTTTAGAGGGGTATCTACTTCTTCTGTAACTAACAATATAGAGCCCTGTTCTGCTTTGACTGCTTTGATTGACTTTTCTACAATAATGTCTAACATCTGGTCTACTTCAAGAGAGAGACTTGCTGCAATGGCGAGGTCATTCAACACGGTCAATTCCTCAACGGCTGATTTTAGCCGCAGGATTTCTTTTTCATGTTGCGCGATTAATTGATCATTTTCTGGATTTCCTTTATTAACGGAGATTGAACCAGACTTTGAATTTAGTATAGACAAATTAGCCTCCTGAGTCATTTTTCAAAAAGAAAGATGTCATTAATCTCTTCTAAGACTGTATATTTCTGTTCTAGATTCTGGAAGGGTAAGGGAATATTTAACGATTTATTTGAAACATAAAAGGTTACACAATTAACATTATATTGTCAACGATTATTTTCCTAACATATATTTCATCTAAAGACTTTAAATCTCTTTTAAGTTTTTGTTCCATTTATCATTGATTTTAAGCACAAGCATCCACCTAATTCTGTTCCTCGGCTTTTCGAACAAACACTTTTTGAACAGGACTGGTGACCACACGATTGCCAAACTCCAAACAGAGACCACAAGCAGCTAAAATGTCTAATTTAATTACGCTGCCTCCCCAGGAGCAACCGGTAATTTTTGTCCTCAATGGAGACAAACCATTACAATCGAACCAACCACCAGAGACCAAATACATGCCGCCTTCAAGAACGCGGATCGTGTAAGCGGAATTCCGAGTAGTTATAAGCACTAAATCACCAACTTGCGTATCTTTCTTACGCACTTGCTTTAATTGATTTGTACTTTTGATAATTTTTTCAAGACTTTGTCCAAATGCTTTCATATCTTATTTTATCTGAAAATGCAAACATTTGTTTCATTTATTATTTTCTGTCACTGGATTTCTAAATTTAGAATAGTTTTACTGTTCATGAACTGTCTCCTGAATATTTTTCCAACAATTCCGTAAATCTGGGATGCTTTCGGATTGAATTCCCTTCAACAAAGGCCATGGCAATAAACATGCGTCCTTCTGCCTCGTCGATTTCGTAGACCGTGCAGATGTTGTGATAATCCAATGCGGCAGCCGCCTGCGCCTCATGAACTAAGCGCGATCTTTCTTCGTCACTGCCAATAGCTACGTACGAGAGGAATTTTAAAGCAACCGTGCGCTTAAGCTTGGTGTCTTCGGCTTTGTAGACCACGCCCATGCCACCCTCGCCGAGTTTTTCGAGGATTTTGTAATGTGATATGGTTTTGCTAATCATCTTATTTACTTCTGGGTGCTTTACGTTTCAACTCCTCAAACCAGTTAGTGACAACATTTAGCTTTTCAAGCGAATATTCTTCATTTCCGGACTTTAGTAATAAGAAACGCTGGCCATCTCGGGAGACATCGTAGGATATACCGCCAACATTTCTAAAGTTTCCTTCAAAAAGCATCCGGGGTACATCCGCACTAAAAGTGGATTTCGCGGTATAACCCACGGTCATCCATTTTCTGCCGTTGCGATAGAAGAGTTCATTGGAACTCGGCGACCAAACCGGCTCCTCACCTCCTGCGGGAGAAATTTGCCATCTTTCACCGGTTTGGGGAAACGGTTGAACATAGACATCAAAACGCCCTTGTTCATCAGCAGTATAGGCAATCCATCGGCCATCGGGGGAAAAAACTGGTCCCCACTCAGCAAAACGTGTGCTGGCGAATGGCTGCATGTTGTAGTTAGCATTCATCATTACTAATTTAATATCATACATTGGAGTCTCTGTGACTGCCAATAGTTGTCCATTTGGTGACCACGAAAAAGGATTGTACATTATTTCACTTGTTGTGAGCTTATTTATCTCACCTTGACCACTTACTTGTTTCATAAATAAATTAAAGGTTCCGGCCCTATCTGAAGAAAAGGCTACCCATTTACCATCCGGCGACCATACAGGCCTTCTGTTATTTCCCTCCAAAGTTAATTTTGAACGAGAACCACGCAGAAGATCAAAGATCCATATATTTTCGTTTGCATTTTCGACCTGAATCGCTAATCTACTTCCATCTGGGGATATTTTAAATCCTCCGTACGTGTCAATTGCAAATTGAAGGTCTATCAAGTTGTTATCTCGGTCCAGCCAAACGAGTTTGCTTTCCCCCTCAAAAGCGCCAGCAAGATAGATGAGAGTTCCGTCATGGGAAACTGTGTATTGGGTTCCACCATAGGTTGATTCAATTCTGACCTGATCAAGAACTGGCACTGGAGAGCCGGTAACCGTCAGGTTGCCAAGGTCAAATGATACCGCCTCCAACCTTCCACCTTGAGTATAGAGTAAGTGTCCTGTATTAAGGTATCTTGGATATTGACCTCGGTCAATTAAAATCTTTTCTTCACCGGTCTCTAAAGTGATTGCCCTAACACCCCCAGTAAGTGATGATACAAGCACAGCCTTGCCACCTGGAAGAATTTCGGGCCAGAAAAGACGATCCAACTTTTTAACAACCTGTGGAGTCCCTCCAGCTTGGGATATCCAGGAAAGTTCAGTACCAAAGTTGCTGGAAAAAACAATTCGGTCATCTAAACCCCAATTTGCACCATAGGGGGTAAAAACCTCACAAAGAGACACAGGAACGCCTCCCCCAATTGAGACCTTTTTCATCTCATTGGCGGTAAAAAAGCCAACCCATTGACCATCGGGAGAGAAAAATGGACCATAAGCACCAACAGTACCAGAAATTGGAGTCGCTTCAAATTGATCTATAGGGCGCAGAAATAACTGCGTTATACTATCGACGCTGGCTACATAGACTAAATTTGTTCCATCCGATGAAAGCGTAAGAGCTGGTAGTCCAATGCCCGACGGCGCAGAGCCTATTGGTGCGATTGGTGCAGATTCTGGAAGGTCGATAGTCCACCGTTTCACAAGGGAAGGCATTGGGCTTTGCAGGTCTAACCACCATCTGAATGCGATGAACGTCATCAAAGCTGCAATGCCCCAGGGTAGCCAAAGCCGCCAGGTAGCGAATTTTTTTCCGGGTCGCCTGGCAACACTGGAAATTCTGGAGGCACCGGTCAAATCCGCAAGCTTTTTCTGCAATGCCCGCAGGTCAACCAGCATCTCGTCGGTGCGCTGATAGCGCTCATCCTGGCTTTTGGCCATCGCTTTGTCGACAATCCGTTCCAACTCCATGGGCACGCCCGTTCGTAACCCCGTGATCGGTTCCGGATCTTCGTTTAAAATTGAATACACCACCGCTTGCTCGTAGTCGCCTTTGAACGGACTCTGGCCGGTGAGCATTTCATACAATACAACGCCAAGCGAAAAAACGTCGCTGCGACTGTCGACTTCAATGCCTTGTGCCTGTTCCGGGGACATATACGCCGCCGTGCCTAACGTCATGTCCGTTTTAGTCAGTTTCGTTTTGCCGGCAAATTTAGCCAAACCGAAGTCCATGATCTTCACCTGGCTCTTTTCAGTCAGCATGATGTTGGCCGGTTTAATGTCCCGGTGGACGATGCCTTTCTCATGGGCGGTCTGCAAGCCATCCGCTGTGTCGATGGCGATCCTGACAGCCTCCTCCACTTTCAGCGGCGCCTTTTCAATCATCACCTTCAAGTTATGTCCATCGATGTATTCCATGGCAATAAACAACTGTCCATCGCTCCCATCGATTTCGTGTATGGTGGCAATGTGCGGATGGTTGAGAGCAGCGGCGGCCTGCGCTTCCCGGTTAAAGCGACTCTTCCCCTCGCCGCTCCCTAAAGTATTTAAAGGCATGAATTTAAGGGCGACGGTTCGTTTAAGCCTGGTATCCTCAGCTTTGTAAACGACGCCCATTCCACCCTGCCCGATTTGGTCTAATATCCGATAATGCGAAATAGTTTTTCCGATTAATTCACTCATTTATTTTATCCATTAATTTGTTACCATCGGTAGCAGGCGGGCTTCGCCAAGTTTTTCAAGGACTTTACTGTGAGAAATGGTTTTTCCATTTATTTCACCTGCCTCTTTTTAACCATGATGCTTGTTAAACAAAGTTTTAATTTTTGATTATTAAAAAGATTATTGTATGTACAATAACCTCTCAATTAGCCAGCATGGAGCCGTTCAAAAATCGAATTTCTAATTAATCACGTCTGTAAACCGGATATATATCCTTCGGAATATTTTTATAAGGAAGCGTGGTCAGATCCGCTGGGCCCCATCCTGGCGCATCCACCTCGAAGATCGCACCGGCAAAACCATTCTCGTAATATCCTCGCCGGAAGTGGACCCTGGACTTGAGTGCGATAATATCAATACCTCCGAGATCAATGCCAAGAGGGGCAAAAATGTCCGTATCAGTCACCTGCATTAGATGCTGAGTTAAAATGATATGATTATTATCACCAAAGGAAAGAACCGCCGCTACACCTCTTCCATAGTCACCCAGAAATGTAACCTTTCCTTCTATCTTAACGGGATTCCCTGCAAATTTATCGGAATAACCACCGAGTTCCAAGCTCACCTTATCACCAATTTTCGCGGACGACTTTAACTTTTCAATCGCTTTCTCGTCACGGAGAGTAGTAATACAAAAATTCCTGGCTTCCTGTTTTACCAGCTCCTCAAGAATATGTGTGGAGCCGCCGGTTCTGTCACTGTGATCAGCGATTACTACTGGAGTTTTACCGGCATTTGCCGCCGTAATGGCTAAGGCCACTCCTTCTTTGGTTTTGGGTAGTTTTTTCCCTGCAAATTCCTGCCGCATTCGCCAAATGAAGTTAGACATATCATCCGCGATTTCATCTGCCAGCTCTTGATCATTATTAGTCACAACCATGACCGTTGCTCCGGCTTCCGGGACATCTGCATAGGCAAATCCGTAGGCCACTGAGACATAAGCGTCTGGATTACGATTTTCCCATCTTCGGGCGCGTTCCATAATATCCATTGATGGAGAAACACCTGTTCCCTGGTAAACACTGGGCGTAATCACACCAGGCTTTCTGGTGGCCACAGTCGGCTTGTAGTTTCCACGAATAGTTTTGAGCATTACACGTGCTGCACGCTCCCCTTGTAACGCGGAATCATAATGGGGGTAGCGCTTAATAATAAAAACAGCATCCGCCGCATCCGAGAGTTCATGATCTTCATTTGCATGCAGGTCAAGTGTTACCATTATAGGAATGTCTCCCACTACCTTCCGCACTCTGCGCACAATTTCAGCTTCAGGTCTGGATACATCAGTGACCGCCATGGCGCCATGAAGCGAGAGAAAGACACCATCAAGCTGGCCTGCTTGTCTCAAATCGTCTACCATGAGCTCTGTATATTTATCAAAAGCTTTCTTAGTAATCCAACTTCCCGATGAACCTCCTCGGGCACCGCGGGGAGAAATGATACCAACCAGCTCAATGCCGTCAAATTCTTCACACATATTTTTGAAACCGCCAATGTATCCCCGGTTCGAATTGAGTATATCACGTGTTGGTGGCCCGTAAAATTCCCAATCTTCAACAGTAGTCGGGGACGGACAAAAAGTGCAGGTTTCGTGTGAAAAACGCGCAACTGCAATCCTGATATTCCCCCCCTCGCTGGACGTGCTATTGCAGCCAAACGCAGTAATGAAGATAAGAATTGTGAGACTCAATAATATCTTTCGCTTAACGAACTTCCTATCCATAATTATGGACATTTGCTCAGAACCAATTTTTTTAGCTTTACCCATTTTGATTTCCTCCTTTTTAGACTATTTCAACTTATGATTTCGATTCTATTCTTTTCAGCCACTTAATGAAGAAATAAACGCAATTCAATCAGGCGTTAAATCCGCAATAAGCAGTGAAGGATAATTAAAAATTAAGAAATTCAAATTTGTAAGTCAACTAAATTTACATTTGAAAAGAAGCATCATTCGAAAAAGAATCACTTTAACCAAAAGTGGCTGCTAAACCTGTTCTGAAATAGTCTGTATCTTACATTCTTTTCACACCTTAAATATTCCCAACTATCATTTTCTACAATTATTTTCCGATAACAGAATAGGATAACATATATTATTTTAAAAAAATATCAAGTGGCTGGAGAATAAATGAAAACACGATATAACCTTATTGTACTACTGTTTTTGGTGTCGAAACTATTTGGGAGTTCTCCTTGCCCTAACAATGGTACATTAGAAAAACCACTGGTATCCCATGGTGAAGGTCCCAATTTCTTGATTGACTATTCCAATTTTCAGGGAGTAAATAACCAAACATATATAGAATTTTATATCCAGGTTAGCTATTATGAATTGCAATTCATTAAGCATAAAGGATGTTTTCAAGCCGGATACAATATTGAATTCTCTATTTTAGATGAAAAGGATAATTTAATTGAACATTATTCTATAATGGATATATTTGAAGTTGACACTTATAAGCAAACTCAAGAGCTGGAAAAAGCTCGGGCAATGCTTTTGGCCTTTAGTATTACGCAAGGATCGTATCAATTAATAGTAATAATAACGGACCAGGAAACACAACATTCCTCGAAAATAGAAAAAAGGTTATATTCAAAACCGTTTCTATTGGAAAAATTGTCAATCAGCGATATTCAATTTAGTCAAAAGATAACTGCTGCAAAAGAAGGACAACCTTATGTTAAAAATCACAGATATATAGAGCCAAATGCGGGTAGAACATTTACACATGGGATATCTGAAGGTTTGTACATTTATTTCGAAATCTATAATTTAGAATATTATTCAAGCAATGATAATTCTACTTATACTTGCTTCTATACTTTCTACAACGCTAAAGGAGCACAAATATCGCAATTTAAATATACAAATATCAAACCTGGATTAACTTCTGCTCACAGTTCAAAAGTTCCACTTGAGTATTTTACTGATGGTATATACCAACTTACGGTACGAGTCCATGATGATTCAAGCCAACAGACCTCAGAGGTATCAAAAAGTTTTACTGTATTGGATTCTAATATATCACTTAGTAAAAATAACTCAGACAGATTAGTTTACTGACTTCCATTCAAAACCAACGCATTTTACGCTAAAAGCACAGCAGTTTCTTTTTATCTTTAAATCCTGGCGTGAACAAGTGTGGTAAAATATTATGATAAAAAAGTCTGGATAATATCAAAATAAACCGGGACGTTTTCCAGGGGGCTATTCGAACAGGAATTTATTTGCTCCAAATGCAGGTTTTAGATCATCGATCCAGAATGCCCGTTCATTATACTCTGCAAAGAAAGGCTTCATGACAAAGTCGGAATTGCGAGCTTGCAGCATATTTAAAACCAACACTTTTTCACCATGAATTTTATCTGATCCAAGAACCTGTATTTTTCCTGGATTTGCAGACATACTTGGACCTCGAACAGTACGAGCCAGGCCACTCACTTTCTGATAAGCTTCTTTATAGATTTTCCAGGCTTCGACTAATGGTAATCCAAAATAATGTTGAGCCCCTGTATCGCGAACAACAAACATATAATATGGAATGCAACCAAGCCGAACCTGTTTCTGCCATAAATCAACCCAGATCTGCGGCTTATTATTGATACCACTTAATATGGGAGACTGAGTTCTAATCGCAGCGCCTGTCCGCAGTATTCGTTTGATGGCTCTTTGCACCGCTCTGCTTTCAAGCTCACGCGGATGAGAAAAATTCGCCATCAAAGTTAAATGCCTTCCACTTCTTACTACTTTTCTAAACAGGTCCAATATCTCTTCAGCTTCATCGCCAATTAGATATTTGTATGGCCAGAAGCTCAATGATTTTGTACCAATTCGAATTGTATGAAGATTTGATAAATTGGCATCGATTAAAGGTTCAATGTATTTTGCTAAAATCCTTGCTTTCATGACCATTGGATCTCCGCCGGTAATAAGAACATCAGTAACTTCACTGTGTTCACGAAGATAGGATACCAGGAGGTTTGATTCTCTCATTGCAAATTTGAGTTCATTAATGCCTACGAACTGCGGCCACCGGAAACAAAATGAACAATAGGCATGGCAAGTCTGCCCCTGGCTTGGAAAAAATAGCACCGTCTGCTCATATTTATGTTGAATGCCTGCTAATCTATGTCCATCTAATTTTGGAACATTTTTTTGCATTTGTCCAGCAGGATTCGGATTAAGTTGAAAGCGAATTTTATTTGCAATTCGGGTAATTTCATGATTATTTCTGTAATATCTGAATGCTGTTGCCATCTCGTCAAAATGATGAGGTTTCAACATATCTCGCTGTGGAAAATTGAGCGTAAAAATTGGATCGTTTGGAACGTCCGCCCAGTTTATTAATTCATTAACAACATAATTATTTGTTTTGAATGGGAACACCTGTCCCACAACATCTATTTCGAATTGCTGCTTTTTGGAGAGCTTATGGATTTGAGGAATCTGTTTATAATTATTAAGAGTGTATGTTTTGTATGTAAGTTGCTCTTGTTTTAAATAGGATAAATTTTTATTTTGGAATAAATTTATCATCTTAACTCCTAATATTAATAATTGTTATGAAAAAATATATTTACATATAACTGCCTCGTAATAAATAATAATTTGAAAGAGAATAATTTCAATATATGATTTTTCAATTTTTTTACCATTTGTTTAGTAGTTTAATCTTGCTCGATTTTAAAACCAAACCAACCAGATGCGTTGTGCCTTATTTTACTTAAGACAATAATGGACAAAATTATATAAAGCTGAATTTTGTGTGACCGAAATTACAATATTCTTAATCAATAGAAAATTTGTTACACAATGCACAAATTCACAGGTACTAATTTCACCGGTTTTCGAAGAATGAAATTACCGCTTAGTCGTTCGTCAAAAGCGATTGTTTCTACAATGAATCGCTCAGTTCAGGTTAAAATACCGTTGGAAAATAGAAGATATTCTTATTTGTTCTTAAAAGATGTAATAGCAATGTAATAAATTTCAACATCATTTACAAGGGGAAAAATGACATTCTGTTAAATGTTCAATAATGTGTGGGTAGATTTACCACTTCGATTGGTATTAACTTGACTTTTAGCTCCTTTTTTTTAGTATAAATAATGAACCTTAGTAAACTCTGGTTTATAATATAAAACTCAAAACATCTCATCTATTAAATTACTTTTTATTACTTAATGCCATGGAAACTCAAAAAACTGATAAGTCGTACGCGATTGGATTGGATGTTGCAGATCCATTAAAAAAATACAAACAAAAATTCCACCTTCCGAAAGGAATAAGCGAACAAGACTGTATCTATTTTTGCGGTAATTCTCTGGGCTTACAACCCAAATCTGTGCAATTATATATTGAGCTGGTATTAACAAGTTGGGCTACTTCAGGTGTAGAAGGTCATTTTAAAGGTAAACACTCCTGGCTTCGTTACACTGAAAAATTATCAGAACAAACCGCGCGACTCGTAGGTGCGGACCCCATCGAGGTTGTAGTGATGAATACCTTGACAGTAAATCTGCACCTTATGATGGTATCGTTTTACAGGCCAACCCCGATTCGCCATAAAATTCTGATTGAATATAGCACCTTTCCATCTGACCTGTATGCAATAAAATCACAAATAAAATTCCATGGCTTTGATCCTGAAACATCATTGGTTAAGTTAATGCCTCGGCAAGGTGAATCCACTCTCCTGACAAAGGATATTGAAGCGCTCATAGATCGTGAAGGTGAATCTATTGCACTCATTCTTTTAGGAGGGGTAAATTACTATTCCGGCCAATCTTTTGACATGGAGAGAATTACCCGGATTGGCCATAAAAAAGGATGTACAGTTGGATTTGATCTTGCCCATGCAGTTGGTAATATAATATTGAACCTTCACGATTGGAATGTTGATTTCGCTGTTTGGTGTACATACAAATACTTGAATGCCGGTCCTGGCAGCCTGGCGGGTTGTTTTATTCATGACTGCTTTAAAGAACGTTATGATTTACCAAGATTTGCGGGCTGGTGGGGGCAAAACATACAAAACAGATTTCTAATGGGTCCGGAATTCAAGCCCGTAAGCGGCGCTGAAGGCTGGCAAATAAGCAATCCGCCTATCCTGGCAATAGCACCGCTGCTCGCTTCTATGGAAATTTTTAATGAAATCGGAATGGAAGCCCTGAGGGCAAAAAGCGTAAAACTTACCGGCTATTTAGAATTTCTAATAAATAATTACTGTGATGACAACCTGTCTATTATCACTCCTTCTGATGAAAACCAAAGAGGATGTCAATTGTCGATAAATGTCAAAAAGAACGGTAAATCGCTATTTGAAAAGCTAACTGCGAATGATGTCATTTGTGATTGGCGTGAACCGTCCGTTATTCGGGTTGCTCCAGTTCCCATATATAATTCCTATTTGGAAGTATATAATTTTGTACAAATCTTAAAAAGAGAAAATGATAAAATATCAAAATACTCCTAACTCAGCGCCTGCTCAAAATCTTCCATTATATCTTCGGTAGCCTCTATCCCCACAGACACACGAATTAAACTATCTGTTATCCCCAGACGCAACCGGTCTTCCGACGACATGCCTGAGTGTGAAGTCGTGGCAGGGCGGGTAATGAGTGTTTCAATGCCGCCGAGACTGGGAGCACTAATAGGCAAGATAGTTTTATCCATAAACCGCTGTGCTGCTTCCACCCCACCCTTAACTTCAAAACTTAACATGCCGCTGAAACCATCGAATAATTCGCGGGCTCGTTTATGCCTTGGATGGGTTTCGAGTCCGGGATAGTTCACATTAGAAACAGAATTTTGCTGCTCCAGGAATTGGGCAATTTTCAATGCGCCTTCATTATGATGATTCATCCTGACCGCTAGTGTTTTCATGCCACGATGTAACAAAAAGCAAGCGTGTGGATCGAGTGTGCCGCCTAAATGGTTTAGTTTATGAGTTATTTTTTCTATCAAGTCAGCACGTCCAATTACAGCTCCTGCCACAATGTCCGAATGCCCATTCAGATATTTTGTACAACTATGCAGCGACAGGTCAAAACCCCATTCAGCCGGACGAAAGTTAAAAGGGCTCGGAAAAGTGTTGTCGATAAGTGAAACGAGTCCATGTGTTTTAGCAAACTCTGCTG
This sequence comes from uncultured Cytophagia bacterium, assembly GCA_964539665.1. Taxonomy (GTDB): domain Bacteria; phylum Zhuqueibacterota; class Zhuqueibacteria; order Oceanimicrobiales; family Oceanimicrobiaceae; genus CAZIKB01. The sequence continues at coordinate 3,259 of CAZIKB010000112.1, read as the reverse complement.
CTGCTTTCAGGTCAGCTACTTGCAATAATGGATTCGTCATGGATTCCACATAAATTGCCTTTGTATTTGGGCACAACTTGCTTTTCCACGAATCAGGATTATCAGCATCGATGAAATCATACAAAATGCCAAAATCCGCAAAATCTTTGGTAAGAAAATCATGGGTTCCGCCATACAGGCAATCCTGGATTAATAAATGATCACCTGCTGAAAGAACAGTTAAAAGCGCTGTTGAAATAGCGGCCATTCCACTTGCGGTTACCAAAGCAGTCTCAGCATTTTCAAGCGCTGCTAATTTTTGATGTAAGGCCTGATGGTTTGGTGTATTATTTAAACGAATGTATTTAATATCGTTATAACTGGACTCGCCGGTATATTCATACATAGCAGTTTGGAAAATTGGTATGCTGACTGCACCGCTCAAACGTGGTTCGGGTTCACCAGAATGGATGAGTTTGGTCTCAATATTTTTATACTTTTCTGACATGCAAAAACTCTCCTTTTTCATTTATATTTTTTCCCAGGAATGATTTCATTTTAAATCCTGATTTTGGCTGTCAGGGAAAGACCCTATTTTATCAGGTGTAAATAATAGATCAGTAATTAATTTTCTATCTGAAAATTTGTGTCTCTTGTTTATTTGGAATATAAAAGTAAAATACATTAAAGAAATTATTTATAAAGCACAATATTTCAATGCGATTTATTTACTAAATGGAGACTCCAATTTAAACAAAGGTTCTGATTCTTTTTTCAAGCCGCCATATTTTTCTTGCACTAATGCCACAATATGAGGTTTTTTGTGGCCCTCCTGAACTTTTTGTAAAATAAAATTTTTAACTTCTAAAGCCCCATTTTTGTGTTCACAGTTACAATCTTCGACGGTATCATCACCGCAATTGCCACAATTACACATAAAGTCACGTGCAATGTCCAGGACAGCTGCACTATACTGGGCATGGCTGCTTTGATAAATTAAATTTGTCTGCACAGAATTATCCCCTGAATCTGAAGCATATTTAAAAATTAAGAAACCCACCAGGATTCCTAATCCAATCAAACCGATACCAAATTGAATTGGTATTCCTTTATGTACTGAAGCTTGTTTTTGAGAGGTGCGAGGGATTATGGTATCTCCACAATTGGGACAAAATTTACTTTTACGTGTAACAGTATGATTGCAATTTTGACATTTCATTTTGAATTATACCTCAATTAGCATTTGGTGATTTGGGTATAAATTTAACCGGCAAGTTGGCGAGGCAGGCGCAAAGCAGATTAATGTTTATAACCGCTTTCTCCATGTTCATGGATAATATTCGATTTAAATATAAAAACCAACGGATTCACACAAATTATTATCTCAGTGCAAATCCGTGGTTTTCATTTCTTAAATCTTACTTTTGGGCTAAATACTTGTCTGGTTGTTCGGTGAAGGTTGTTTTATCAGCCTCCATACAAAAATAGTAGGTTTCTCCACCGTGTTCAACTGTGAATTGAGCCTCATCTGTATTAACCTTCATACCACATACAGGATCAATGGCCATGTTAGCGGCCAATTCACCTTCTGTAGCCTCCACTGCTTCTTCTTGCTGGGCTTGCGTGTCAGCTTCTTTTTGACCACACGCAAGAAATGCAAGACTAAAGCACATCAGCATAACTAAAGAAAATAAAAGTGTTCTCATTTTCTCCTCCTTAAATTAAGTTAATAAAAAAAATTATATGGATTAAAATACAATATATTTCTAAAAAAGCCAGAGTTTTTTGATTTTTCGTTCATTTTCTTGTTTTGGTGATTTCTCAATTTGAGCTACTAAAACAGAAAAAGTGAATTTAAAAATTGACAATAACATTAACACTGTTGGTGTTTTTTCTCCTTCTCAAAGTGTAAAAAAAAGTTTTGAATAAAATAATTTTTACTGTCTTCTAATTTCAACATCAATTAACTGATTTCTTATTTCAGCAAAGTCATTTTACGTACATGTGTAAACGTACCAATTTTTAATTGTATAAAATACACACCACTTGAAATGATCATACCCTTATAATCGGTTCCATTCCAAATTGTCGAATATTCCCCAGCTTTTTGTGGACCCTGATAAAGAGTTATTATTTTACGTCCTTGAATGTCATAGATATTCAAAGTAATATTTGAATCGGTGGTAAGTTTATAACGAATCGTCGTCTGAGGATTAAAGGGATTCGGAAAATTAGGCAATAATGTAAAATCTTCTGGTAAATTAGCAGATTGAGTACTTTTTACAGAAGTCACAGAGTTTGCTTTAAGTGCATAAAATGTACGAACTTGGTTTTGACTCATGGACACTGTATTGGTTTCCGTATTAACACTGACACCCGAAATGACTTGCCAATTGAAATTGCCATCTAAATAATAAACCTGGATAGTTTCTTCTGACAGCCCACGCCGATGCAGCTCATGTTCATTGTAATGAAAACGAACGGCAATGTGGCGATTAAATCCCATCATCATGCCAGAACCTCGCATGTGATTGCCATGGTCGCGAAAGTTTTCGGTGTAATAGCCTTCAAACATGGTCGAATCCGTCATGCCCGGCATACTATCTACTGGCATTTCCTCAAATTGGCAATACATTGAATCTGGATACATCATGCCATGCATGCTTTGAGGTGGATGGCCCATCCAATCCATACTGTCTGTTGGACAGTAAATAAAAGTTGTGTCGCTTGCATTCTTGTGTACCCAATCTCCTGACCAGGGCGGAGCTCCGGTTGAATCTCGCCAAACCATTCCGTTTATTTCAAACACAACAATTAATGGCGGTGTGTGAATTGAGATGATTCCGCCTTGAACCGTTACTTCTTCTCCCTCATCGGGACGAGTAGCGCCACTCACAGGATTATACCAGTATGGCCCGAATCCTAATTGATAATCAATGCTTCCATTGTTTCCTTCATCGAGAAAATAGAGTGGATGGAAATGGCTGCTATCTACTTTTACCAGCCCCGATACAGTTATCGTCTGTAGAGAATCAGGCCAATCTTCGTTATGATCTCTGCCATTATGAATATGATTGCCATGTTGCTGGGCGAAACTTAATGTGTATATAAGAAACGAAATGCAGATAAAAATAACACTTCGTATGTGTTTTGAAAAACTGGATGTTATCATGATGAGATTCTCCTTTTTATGTTTGAGTTATAAAAGAAAACAATCCTAACAAAATATTATTTAACCTGAATAATTCATAAATACTCAAAAAAATAAGAGGAGTTTTCC
>CAZIKB010000111.1:0-22035 GCA_964539665.1 uncultured Cytophagia bacterium | reverse complement strand
GATAACTGAAAAAATCAGGGCAATAAATGTAAATAAGATTGATTCTCCCATTAACTGTCTAACTAATTGCTTTTTAAAAGCCCCGACCACTTTTCGGACTCCAACTTCTTTTGCTCTTGAGGCAGATCGGGCGGTAGAAAGATTTATAAAATTAAAACAGGCTATAAAGAGAATAAGCAGTCCGATTGCTGAAAAAATACAGATATATCTTATATCGCCATCGCCACCAGTGTCCCTGTTAAAATGAATATCTTTTAGTGGCTGAACATGAAAAGACCATGTTTTATCATTTAGTCCCTGAAAGTCATATTTTCGTAACTTTTCATCAAATCTAACTAAATCAATATTAGCCGGCAGGGTAAGATAAGTGTCGAAACCATTATTCAGCCAGTCATCACTTTCCCAATCCCTCCACTTCCATAATGTATGAAGAGTATTAAATGATGCTAAGAAGTCAAATTTGATATGGGAATTTTCAGGGATATTCTTGAGTACGCCTGTAACCTTATACTCATTTTTATCACTTGCTGAAATGGTTTTTCCCACCGGATTTTCTTTCCCAAAATATTTTTCCGCCGTACGCTGAGTTATTAAGAGAGAAAAAGGATCAACTAAAGCGGTACTTTTATCTCCAGAAATTAATGGAAAGGTAAAAATTTCAAGGAATTCGGGATCCGCGAAATAAATACTTTCATCAAATAGCTGGTTATTCTTTTTAAATACCACGCTTGTTCTATTTGTGTTCGCAATTTTTTGTATCTCAGGCAGTTCCATTTCCCATGTTGGCTTTAGAATTGTTGGTGCTGTAACCATTAAGTCCGTGCTGCCGCCGGAAACGTTATTACCCGGTTGATGCATATACACCCTGTAAATATTATCAGCATTCTCATGAAACTTATCGTATGCTATCTCGAAATCAACGTACAGTAAAATCAAAAAACAGGTTGTGAGACCGATTGTCAGTCCCAACAAATTTACAACTGAAAACAAAATATTTCTCTTGATTAATCTGAATACAATTTTTATATAATTTTTAAGCATGGCAAATCCTTTCAATCATAATTTTTGTAGCAAAATTAGGTGGTTAAAAGTTGATAAAAGTGAAGAATATTTGATGCTGGATAATTTGACTATCATTAAGAATCCAGCATCGATCATCAAGAATAACTTTGGAATCCATTTATTTTCATTCATAATTTTCAAGTAAATAACTCACATTTGCGGTCTTGCCGCAAAGAAATGAATCCCGTCTATACTAAACACCATACTTTGCAGAAAAGGTTACAATCTTTAACCTGATGGTTGAATATAAAAAGTGAAGCCAAATAGAAAATGACCCCTAATTTGGCTTTGGATTTCAAGCTCTTCACTATTCACACTTCAAAGCATCCACCGGATTTGCCAGAGCTGCCTTGACGGATTGATAGCTCACTGTCGCCAGAGCAATAAGCAAAGCCAAACCTGCTGAAATAATAAATGTCCACACACCGAGGTCGATTCGATATGAAAAATTATGCAGCCATTGCTTCATAAATAAATAACCCAGTGGCCAGGCAACCAGATTAGCAATCAGCACCCACTTTGTGAATTCCTTCGATAGCAAGAATACCACATGTGAGATAGAAGCGCCCAATACTTTGCGAATGCCAATTTCCTTAGTCTTCTGAGCTGTAGTAAAAGATGATAATCCGAACAACCCCAGGCATGCAATAAAAATAGCAATAAAAGTGAAGTACTGGAAACTCTGCCCCAACCTCTGTTCGGTGCGGTACATCCGGTCAATTCTCTCATCCATAAACTGGTAATCAAATGGATATGCTGGCGATAACTCTTTGTAGACTTTCTCAATGTGGGAAAGAGTTGACTGAATGTCTTGCGAGCTGATCTTGATCGATAAATATTTAGCTCCATTGTAAATAGATTCTGGCTCGATAAGTCGTATCGCCAACGGTTCTATTCTGAGATGCAGGGGATAAAAATGAAAATCCTGGACAACACCCACCACCTCTCCCCATTCTGTATTTTTCTTGCCAAATCCAAACCGTTTTCCCAGTGGCTCATCCTAGCCAATTGCTTTAACTGCGGTTTCATTAAGAATATATGCGGATTGATCGTTACCAAATGTTTTCGAAAAACTCCGGCCCTGGCTTATTTTGATCCCGTAAAAATCAAGGAAATTGTAATCGAAGTAGGCATAACAAATAGCCACGTCATCATCGTCGTTTTTTCCTTCCCACCGTGCATGGCTGTTGCTGTTAATCGTAACGGGAAGCTGGGCTGAGGCAGCAATATCCTGGATTTTGGGATATTTTAAAAGTTTCGTGTTTTTTTCGCAAATTCAGATCTCTTATGTAGACTGAAACAATATGGTCTTTCTGAAAACCCAGATTCTTGTTCCGAATATAGTTCAATTGTTGATAAATTGTTACGGTACTGAAGATAAGGATGATGGAGATAACAAACTGAAAAACCACCAGACTATTGCGAAAAACTGATGAAGCTTTTGAGCCCTTGTTTAGAGAGCCTTTCAGAATGGCAGCCGGCTGATATGATGAAATGAAAAATGCAGGATAAATCCCGGACACGACTGCCACGATAAGAGAAATCGCCAACAATTCCAGGGGAAGGCTTATATCCCTCAGGAGATAAAATTCAAGATTTCTGTCGATGAATGAACTAAATACTGGCAACAGCAACTTCACAAATATTAGAGCGAGCAGCAAAGCAGTGACCGCAAACAAGACCGATTCACCCATAAACTGCCTGATGAGTTGTATTCTGTCAGCGCCGACTACTTTTCTTAATCCCACCTCTTTAGCACGCTGTACCGACCGCGCTGTAGCCAGATTCATATAGTTAAAACAGGCAATAAGCAGGATGAACAGACCAATTGCCGAGAAAATGTAAATATAGCGCATATCGTTATTGGTCCCCAATTCAAAATTAATATTTCCATCTAAATGAATTTGGGTCAGGGGCTGGAGTAGGAATTGATGCTCTGAATCCTCTCCTTTATATTTTGTTACGAGCGCAGGAAACTGACTTTGAAGATTAGCGGCATCGGTATCTCTGCGGAGCTGGATGTAGGCTTTGTATGAATTGCTGTTCCAGCGTTCAATTCTGTCCTTTCCCCTTTCACTATAAAACGTACTGAAAGAAGCAAGAAAATCGAATGTAAAGTGAGAATTCTCAGGAATATTTTCAACTACTCCAGTGACCTTATATTTGGTCTTATTATCGTGCGTAATCGTTTCCCCAATGGGGCTTCTATCTCCAAAATATTTATTTGCCATTTCCTGAGTGATGACCATTGAATAAGGTTCTGTTAAAGCAGTAGTGGAATTTCCTGAAATCATTGGGAACGTAAACATCTGCAAAAAGTCTGGATCGACGTAGAGGCAACTTCGTTCAACAAAGCTTTTTCCATTTGCTTGAATCAGACCGCTCCCTTTAGATATTCTGGCAGCCTTCTCTACTTCAGGGTATTCCGCTTTTAATAATGGCACAAGCGTTCCCGGCGTAACATTAAATACATCTATCCCCTGATAAACATTGCCTGGCTGTTTCATCACAATACGGTAAATGTAATCAGCGTTCTCGTGAAAGCGATCATAACTAAATTCATACTGAATGTACAACATAATCACAATAAAGCAGGTCATACCAATAGAAAGTCCGGCAATGTTGATGAAAGAATATCCCTTGTGCTTTTGGATGTTTCTTAGAGTAATTTTCAAATAATTTTTGAACATTCTTTCTATCCTTTGATTTTTAGAAAAAATATTAGTTAAAAATGAGGGCATAATTGACGTTAGTATTAAGACGTGCAATATTAAAAAAGGTTTGCATGTGCTTTTAAATGTGATATTAATTCACACCGTACACTTTTTCCTTTCTTTTTTTTATGTCATTCCCGCATGTTTTAAGCGGGAATACAGGTTCCTTACACATGGATTCCCGATCAATAAATTTCGGGAATGACATTTTGAGCAAAAAACAAAATTTTAAAAAAAGGTAGAGTGTTTTGCCTCATCAAAAATGAGACTTTTTTCCTATAAACAAAAAGTAATTTTCTTCGTTTAATTAAGTTATATTTCATTTAGCACATCAAATCGATTTACCTGGATAAAACAAATTCTTAACTAGAGGACAAAAATGCAAAAATCAAATTCAAATGAACTAAGCCGCCGGGATTTTATTACGAAAATAATGCCGGCTTGTGCAGCAACCTGCCTTGGCTGTACCAGCGCTTTCGCCGCGGTGACCTCAACTAATTCAAAGTTGAAGGTTTTGCAGGATAAGCATAAATTCGACAATGAAATGGATAGGAAATTAAGCTTTAGACAATTTTCTGCCAGTAGGTATCGTGACGTAATAAGCTTAGCAAAGGCTCTCGGAGAAGAAATGGGACACGACAAAATGATCGAATTCCTCAAAAAGAATACTACCAAAAGGATGCTCGAAGTCGGTAAAAATCATGCTAAACGTTCGCCTGATAATAGTTTTAAGACCTATGTTGACACTTTCAGGCCGCCCAAATATGCAAATTCATTGACGATGAAAATTGTTGAAGACACAGAAAAAGCATTTGAATTAAAGGTAACCGAATGTCTTTGGGCTGCTACTTTTCTCGATGCAAAAGCTGGCGATATTGGCTTTGCATCAGTTTGTTACGGTGACTATACCTGGGCTGAGAGTTTTAATCCCAAAATAAAAATGGTTCGTGATAAAACTTTAATGCAGGGACATGACCGTTGTAATCATCGTTACATCTGGACTGGCTAAACTATACTGGTAGCATTATAATGATGATCCAGAACCTTAAATTCTGGATCATCGAAATCTTCCATAAATTATTTTCCTTGACAACAACCTCTTGTTTATCAAAAATTCAGGTATTTTGTGTGACTGTGTGGTGCATAATTCAGGTCAGATAAATTCGCCTCAAATTATAGAGAACATTTTGAAATTCATGGCGTAAATGGGGCTATCCTCTCAAAATATTGAATGAAAATAGTACTTGCCAATAAGGACCGGATAGTTTAAATTAATATCCAAATCCTGACTTAAAATTACTGTATTTTATTATTGAAGAAGAACCCTCCCGAAGGTTTAATTCAAAATAGATGTCGATATGTAGTATATTGTTGATTATTAAGCACCATATCCAGTAAATTAAAAAACCTTCAGGAGGATTTTCAGTGCTAAATCAACAAGGTCATTTATATTGAAAAATAAAGTATAATTCATAGTAATTCTGTCAAATGAGGATTGCGGGAACAGAACAAATCATCTTTTAAAACAGGAGCGGTACAGGAGGAAGAAAATGAAACGAGTTTTTGATTTGGCGGTAGTAATGATTTTATTAAGCATCGGTTTGGTGAATTTCGTCTCAGCGAATGATAAATTAAAACCGTTTATACCTTTAAAGACAGACACCCCGCCGGTTATCGATGGTGTTCTTGACGATCAGGTTTGGAAGGAAGCCCCTTTCGAAACGGGTTTCAAAACCTGGTATCCTGATTTCGGTATTGACATGGTGGAAAACACCAGGGTGTGGTATGCTTATGACCAGGAAAATCTCTATTTTGCTTTCAGGTGCTACGACAGCCAGCCGGACAGAATAAAAGCGTCGGTTACCAGCCGGGACAAAATCCGGCCTGATGATTGGATCTGTATTAATCTCGATACTTTTAATGATCAGCAGGGGCTGTATGCATTTTACACAAATCCCAGAGGCATTCAGATGGATAGCCGCGCCATTGGAGACAACGAAGACCCAAGCATTGATTTTATCTGGTTCAGTGAGGGCAGGATCGATGATGAAGGATACACAATTGAGCTGAAAATACCGTTTAAAAGTATCCGTTTTTCTCACAAGGATCCTGTGGAAATGGGCGTAATCTTTGAGCGCCGCATAAGCCGCACGTCCGAAATGGGCACTTATCCCCCGCTTGATCCGAAAATCGGCCCAAATTTTTATATTCAAACCAGGACGCTGGTTTACAAAGATATCAAGCATTACAGACTCTTTGAGGTCCTCCCCGCTGTAACCTATGGACGGAACAGCTCCACAAGTGCGACGAACACAGATAAAGAGAAATTATATTCCGAAGGTGACAAGAAAGACCTGAGCCTGACCTCTAAATTCGGGATAACCTCGCATCTGGTTCTTGACGGAACCTTCAATCCAGATTTCAGCCAGGTTGAAGCCGACGCCAGTCAGGCTGATTATAATGAAAGATTTGACTTGTTCTTTCCTGAAAAACGGCCATTTTTTCTTGAGGGCAATGATAGTTTTAGTTTTGGCGGCAGCTCTGGCGGTGACCCTCTTGGCGCAGTAGTACACACGAGAATGATTGTCAATCCAATTGTCGGTGTAAAGTTGACCGGAAAAATTGGTCAGAAAAACACGATAGCATCAATTTATGCATTGGATGAATTGCCCAATTACCTGGAAGAAGGCGACTATGCGAATTTTGCTATTTTACGTTACAAAAGAAGCCTTAGCAAAGATAATTTTAGTGGCGCTTTCTATACCGGCAGAGAGCTTGAAGACGGATATAATAGAGTTATTGGCGCGGATGGCCAGACAAGGGTGACCGGTTCAAGCCGTCTCGGATATCACGCATTCTTATCGTCTAATAAAGATACTTCAAAAACGAATGGCCATGCTATAGGAATAAATTATTATTTAAACTCAAGAGACTGGTTAATGAATGTTCGTCTGCATGACATTTCAGAAAACTTCCAGACCCAAACCGGTTATGTTACGCGTACAAATGTGACCAGAATCAGGGCTGGCGTGATTCGGATGTTTTATCCTGATTCGAAAATTATCCGCAGAATTGATCCCTTGTTTAATAACCAGTTTATCCGGGATAAAGCAAGCGAACAGTGGGAAAATTTCAATGCTTTCTTTCTGTCGTTTATCCTGCCCAGAAGTTCCTACGCTCGCATTGGTTATGGTTATTCTACCGAAATATTTCTCGGAGAGAAATTTAACACCAGCAGTTTTTCTATAATCGGACGCAGTCAACTTACAAAACAGTTTTATTTTGATTTATCATATAAATATGGGAAAAAGATCCGTTATGTAACCGATCCATATCAGGGTAAAGGCAGTAATGTTTCTGCCAGTTTAATTTATCAGCCGTCGTCTCAGCTTTATTCAAGCCTGAGTTTAGTCTTCAGAGATTTTTATACAGACAGCACCGGTGTAAAGGAATTTGATTATAATATAATAAGAAGTAAGAATACCTTTCAATTCAACAAGTACCTGTTTTTCAGAGCCATTGTTGAATACCATTCCTTGCAAAAAGAACTAAGGACTGATTTTCTGGCATCTTTTACCTATATTCCAGGTACCGTCATTCACCTGGGTTATGGTTCCATATATGATAAAAAGAAGTGGCAGAATGATGATTATGTAGATAGTGACCGATTTATAGAAACTAACAGAGTTTTTTTCTTTAAGACGTCTTATTTGTGGCGGTTGTAGATAGTTTTGGACCGAAAACTAATATTGTCATTTCGAGCGGAACGAAGTGGAGTCGAGAAATCTTGTACTTGATGACTTCATTTTTAAAGCAAAACATGAGTTAATCGAACAGAAGTTTTTCAATCGGATATCTCTTTGCACTCTAATTTACAAAAGCTAAGTTTAAAATCAGGAATAATCCCAATACTGGTCTATATTCTGTAAGGGCAAAACTGTAACTTGCCGATGAAGCTTGTAAGCGGTTTTGCCGGGATAAATCACCCATATTTTTTCTAAGCTTAAGGAATCCAGGGCAGACTGGATAGATTTGGTCATTTTAGGTGCATCTGCATACTTAAATTCGCAAGCCCAATTTTTTGCATCGTGCTGCCAAAACAAATCAATTTCGGCTCCCGCGTGTGTACCCCAGAAATAAACCTGCTCTTCGGTTTTATTTATACTTCGGCAAACGCATTCTAACGCAAATCCTTCCCATGAGCTTCCCAATTTTGCATGGCTCAAAAGGGATTTTTCCTGTTCTATGTTTAAGAGTGTATGTAAAATTCCGGAATCACGAATGTAGAGTTTAGGTCGTTTGATGAGACGTTTGCCGATATTAGCATACCATGGCTGTAACAACCTGATCATAAAGGTGCCTTTGAGTATCTCTAAATAATGCCTGATAGTGGTGTCTGCAATCCCAAATGAACGTCCAAGTTCTGAGAAATTCAAGATTTGACCATGATAAAAACTTATCATTTGCCAAAATCGTCTTAATGTTTCAGCGGGGATTCGGAACCCTAAATTAGGTATATCCCTTTCAAGAAAGGTTGTTATATAATCAAGACGCCACTGAACACTGATATCGCTGTTTTCGGCTAAAAATGATGGTGGCAGTCCACCCCTGAACCATAATTGCACTATCTGATCTTCCTGGACATCATCCTTTCGAAAACCTGAAAGTGCAAAAAACGATATTCTTCCTGCCAAAGTTTCGGAACTTTGTTTGATTAAGTCCCGAGAAGCGCTTCCCAAAATGAGATATTTTTGGTCAGGATTATTGTCAACTAAATATCGAAGCAGGGGAAACAGCTCCGGCTTCCGTTGAATTTCGTCAATTACAATTAATCCTGTACAGTTTTCAAAAGCAAGTTGGGGATTATCCAAGCGTACTAAATCACGAGGATTTTCTAAATCAAAATACTCTTTTGCCGGAAATCGTTTTGCTAAGGTTGTTTTACCACACTGTCTTGGACCTAATATTGCAGTTACCGGAAAGTGTTGAATTCGCTTGTTAACTTCCTGGTAATCAATTTTCCTGTTTATCATTTTACCTTGAAATTTCTTCGACTACAACCGACATTTCAATGTTCATTATTAATGTAAACTTTTAGATATTTTATGCAAGTCATTTTTATATTTTTATTGATAAATAGATGTGGACATTTTAGCTGGTGATAAAGGCAATAAAAAATCATTGTGCTTACTTTATGTCATTAAATAGTGATTAACCGAAAACAGCCTTTTCTTGTCATTCCTGCATGTTTTCAGCAGGAATCTCCTACCTGAAAATAGGAGATTCCCTGAAACAAGTTCGGGACAGGCCAGCACAAAAGATCGCTGGAATGACCCTAAGAATCGAGTTTTCGGTCAAACACTAATTAAACAACAATTTGAGAATCAAACACAAATACAATCCCCTAAATCTCCTTTGCTAAGGAGGATTTTTTTCACTTGATGACTGTCATATTCTGGTTCCCCGTTTGATTCAGGAAGCTACAAGTCAGTTGTTTATGACAGCGATTTTACTTCATTACTTGTTTTTTCCTTGATTTTTAAATAAAAGTCAACGTTTTTCTTATATATCCTGTATAGCAAATAAAGAAGGGCTGCCAACTATTTTAGATGAAAAATAACACAGATAAACAACTCATGGGAATGGTGGTTAAAAAGAACACGCGAGCGTTCAAAGTATTGTATGAGCGCTATGAGATTGCAATTTATAACTTTATCAATAGATATGCCGGCAGCTCTACCATTGCACAGGATTTGCTGCAGGAAACTTTCACAAGAGTCTGGTTTGCCGCTCACATGTTTAACCTTGAAAGCGGCAATTTTAAAGGTTGGCTTTTTACCATCGCATTGAACATTACCAGGAATGAAATGTCGAAAAAAAGGTACCAGTACAGCTATTCTGATGTTTCTGAAATTGCCGGCAAAAATGAGCCCAGCCACCCGCAACAGGAACAGCCCGATTATAAAGCAGAGCAATCTGATTTGAAGAATACCATTGCAAAAGCGCTTACGAAACTTAAACCGATCCTCAGAGAAATTGTTATCCTTAAACATTTCCACCAGCTTAAGTTCAAAGAAATTGCTGAAATCACAAAAACTCCCGAAGGAACCCTGAGGGCACGGTTTCACCGGGCAATTGCAAAATTAAAAGAACAATTGGAACCAATGGAGTTATAGTCATGGTCCATGAAAATAAAAACACTCTGACAGATTATTTCTACAAAGAAGTTTCGGAAGCAGAAGCAGCGCGAGTCCGAAACCATCTTTCAAAATGTGAGATTTGCAGAGCATACCTTGTGACTTTACAAGATGTTGAGTACAAACTCAATCAAGTACAAGATGAAAGACCCGTGACGGGGACATTCGATAAAATCATGGCAAGGATTCCGACAGAACGCCCGAGGGTTGTGCTCAGAAGACCTACCGTGACACCCGGGCCGATCTTTCAGATAGCGTTTTCGCTTATTTTTATTTTGCTATTCATCTACTTTGTGCAAAGTAAAATCAGCCTGTTACCGGCCTGGCAATCGTGGCAAGAATATTGGGTAATCGAAACTTTCGGCAGCTTTGGTTTCGTTGCCCTCATGTTTCTGGGAATCGGCACATTCATAAGTTTATCTATGGCGCCTGTTCTATATTTTTTATCTCACAACAAACGGGTACTCACTTAATATTTTACTAACTAAAATAAATCGGAGAAAATCATGAACAAAAGGCAATTACTGGCAAAGATCGCAAAGATCGCTGTTACAATTTTTGTATTTTCCATTATTTATATAATCGCGCAAATCCCCTATCGAAGCTCTTTGGAGAAAAAGCACATTGAAAGGTTAAACTTGCATGTGGCGGAGTTGACACAGCAAAGTCAAAAATTCTTACAAGATGTCAACAGCAGCATCGAATCTGAAATCAATGCAAGTGGAACGGATAAACTCGCGAGTCGCAGCTCAATCCAGGCGTTCCAATCCGGGCTGCTGATTGAACACCAACAAATCGATCAGGTAAAAAGATTTGTCTGGATGAGCGATCCAGAAGGACAATTTATATTTGGTGCACCAGTTGATGTTTTCACCAAACTTAATTCCATTTATGATCAATTTGTAGAGAATAGTTATTATAAAAATCGAGATGAGTTTTTGTTAAAATATGTGAATGAGCATGAAGAGATTAACCTCGCAGATTTTGAAGCTTCTATTTTAGGACGTGAAGAAAGAGGGTCTTTTGATCGATGGAGATATGAAAGACCAGCAAATCTCGTTTTAACTTCCCCGGTTACAAACAGTGAAGACCAGGTAGTTGGAAAAATTTTCCTAAAGGTTGACGATTCAGTCAACAGCGAGCTTTATTTAAAAAAATGGCGTGTGTGGGAATCAAGCGCGGTCCACGGGTTTGGTATCTTCTTCACTGTTCTGGCAGTCATTTCAGGTCTGTTCCTCTGGTTTCTGCTGCCAACCTGGGTCTATATCGATGCGGGACAACGGGATTTGAGCAATCCCGGCGCCTGGGCATTCATAACGCTTATTTCACTTATTTTCGGATTGGCCATTTACTTAATAACCCGGCCAGCAACTTTACGGTCATTTAACTGTCCAAAATGCGAGAATGAATTGAATGGCGGTGGTGCATTTTGCCCTCATTGCGGTTTCGATATTTCAAGTACCTTGTGCCCGCAATGTCAGTACCCGATTAAGCAGGATTGGTCTTTTTGTCCCAGTTGCAGGGCAGGAATCGAAACATCAAATCGAAGTGCACTTCCGCAAGCCCGAGATGCTGAGAAAATCTCAGAGGGAGAGAAGGAGTCAGATTCTTCGTCGGAAAAATAGTTATGATTATGTTCATCAGGAATCAAACCACTTGCGTGGGAGTATTTGTATTTCTCAAGACAAGCATTATTATTTTGGACAAATTGTAAATCTGGTTGACAATTTGTCCAAAATTTATCATTCTCAAATTCCAAATATTAATAACACCATGACCTCGAAGACGAATAACTAAATGACTATCTCGATTGAAGTACGAATGTTCTGATCAAATAATTAAAATTGTCCCTTCAAAATAAAGCGCAAAGCATCCAGCCTGAGCCGGGCTGTACTGATGGCTGTGTGAATTAATTCAATTTCTTGTTCACAATGCTCAATTTCGTCCTTTCGGATATTTGGGTTCACATTACTTAATTCAATTAATCGGCGCACTTCATTTTTAAGTGTGGATTGCATTACTTCTAAAACAGTGTTTATAATTTCCGGGACCCGATTTTCTGCAATCTCGTTACATTTTTTCACCATCTCTGGCAGCAGTTCCTGCTTAACCTGCGGATTATCCAATATGCTTATTTCTCTGCTATTTTTTAGACATCTGGTAAATTGCTCAGTTGCATAAGCTGCACTGCAATCGTGAAGCAAATGATTAACCACAATCCGAATTGGCGCAGGTGGCAAAAACCTGTCGACATGCAGATTTTTTGGCGCCACGCATTCCACAACAAAAATCACTTCAAGCAGCATTTCCTGAGAATCTGAATCCGGCCACACAGAAAACGTGCAATTCCCCTTTTCTGAACCGAGCATTAAATCCATTGCGCCGATAACCATCGGGTGGTCCCAGCTAATAAATTCAACGTCTTCATGGCTAAGCGCTGTATTTCTGTCAAATGTAACAATTAATCCGTCTGGTCGAAGTACAGGAAGCGGGAATTCTGGTTCGGACAGCAGATCAAGTTTAAGCTGATGCGTGCGGTCAGACACCTCCTTCACGCTTATTCCATTTAGCTGTAACATTCTGAGCATAAACTTATCGATCGTCTTTTCTCTGTCAATGACTGTGATTTCATGGATTAAGTGTTTCGCTGTTTCCGGTTGAAAGGAATTGAGCTCCAACAATCGATCCCGTCCTCTTTCAAGCTTTAGTGCCATTTCGCTGCATTTTAACCGCGTCGATTTCAGGAAAGCATCCAAATGTGATAAAAGTCTTTCCTCTGCCAATTTTCTAACCTGTGCCCCAAGGTCTTGAAATATCTGGTAAACACCCGGAACATTTTGTTCAAAAGCGTTAAGCCCTTCATGATACCAGCGCGCTAAAATTTCGTATTCACTACCTTTTAGAAATGGAACATAAATTTGAATCGTTTTCTTTTGGCCGATTCTGTCAAGCCGTCCGATGCGTTGTTCGAGCAGCTCTGGATCTAATGGTAAATCAAATAGCACCAGATGATGAGAGAACTGAAAATTACGTCCTTCACTGCCGATTTCAGAACAAATCAGTAGCTGAGACCCGTCTTTATTTGCGAACCAGGCAGCATTTCTATCCCTTTGCAGCAGAGTCAGGTTTTCATGAAAAAGGACCATGTTAACCTTCATCTGCTTTCTAAGAGCATCTTCAATCGCCTGAACCTTCTCTATCGAATGGCAGAGCAGTAATACTTTTTTATCTTTATGTTTTTTAATAAATTGAACCAGCCAGACAATTCTGGGATCACCTTTATAATCGCAGGTAATCCTTTCTTCATTAGTACCTGATTCCGCGGTAAATTCTAAAGTCAGATGTTTCAGAGCCTCCTCAGTAGCTTCAAGAGGAATCAGGTGAGAAACTCGTTTCGGAAAACCAGTTATGGCTGCCCGGGTATTGCGAAACACTGCTCGTCCCATTCCATGTCGATCAAGCAGATCATTTATAAATTGCTGACGAACTTTCTCATCGTTCTGCAGGGAAACAGCAAACTCCTTTTTACTATCCGTAAAATTATCAGGTAACATTATGGCAAGTATATTGACATCTTTTTGTGTGAGTTTACGGTTGTCCACGAGTTTATTGACAACACCTGCTACTTTCTGGTATTGTTCCTCCTCTTGCTCGAAGAGGTCGAAATCGTAATATCGGGCAGGATCAAGTAAATGCAGACGAGCAAAATGACTGCGATGCCCGAGCTGCTCCGGGGTCGCCGTTAATAGCATTAATCCTTTTGTCAGAACGCTTAATTGTTTAACCAGATTATAGCCAGTACTATTTTCAGTGAGATGATGCGCTTCATCAACTACTAACATATCCCATCCGGCTGTCGTAGCTTGCTGTTGCCATTTGTCATGTGATGCTAAAAAATCCACACTGCAAATGATTAACTGATCATCAAGAAACGGGTTGATGTCAGGATTTGCTGAGGTAATGGATTTACAGTAATTCTCATCAAAAATGCGGAAAATGAGATTAAATCGCCGCAACAGCTCGATGAACCACTGGTGAACCAGGGAATGCGGCACCAGAATCAGCGCCCGGTTTATTCTGCCGCAGGTAAGCAGACGGTGCAGAATCAGGCATGCTTCAATCGTTTTCCCCAGACCGACTTCATCGGATAAAAGTACCCGCGGAATAGGACGCGAAGCTATTTCATGGGCTACATATAATTGGTGCGGGATCAATTCAATACGTCCGCCAATAAAACCGTGAATCCTGGATTTGCGAATTTCATGCTGAAAATTTAAAGCCCGGTAGCGCAGATTAAAATCCCGGTTATCATCTATAAAACCACTTACCAGACGTTCCAGAGGCGTTGTAAAGCTAATTGAATCGCAGAGTTCATTTTCGGGCAATTCATGGTTTCCACCGAGATAGGTGATAATTCCGTTGGTAATCTTTGTGGCGGTAACCGTAACGCTTTGACCTTCGCGGGATCTTACGGTGTCTCCCTGTTTAAACTGCACCCGCTTTATCGGAGCGCTGGCAACCGCGTACAGACGTTCGCAATCACTGGCTGGAAAGTGAATTCGAACGCTTTGCACTTCAATCTGCGTAACAATTCCAAGACCCAGCTCCGGTTCCATCTCGCTTATCCAGCGCTGTCCAATTTTAAATCTCTCCAAAAATAAAATTCCTTAAAAGTAATCCAGAACGATGACCTTATTTTTAATGATGATGCATCAAAATTTAGCGAACGAAATATAACTGGTAAATTGTAAATAGTCAAGACAAAATAGAAGTATATTGCAATATGTCTTTCCCGAAATCTGTAAATCGGGAATCCATGTGCAAAGAGCCTGGATTCCCGCTTAAGAACACGCGGGAATGACGTATTTAAAGAAAGAAAAAAGTGTAAGTAGCGAAAAGATAAATAATAGATGCTGTGAAGTCAACAAAAAAATATTGAGGCTTGTGGAAAGAATGAATTACAAACAATAACTCATGGACTCAAAACCTGGTTCATTATCAGGAAAGCAACCGGACGTCCAGTGGGACTCCTTTACTCTCATCTCGCTCCAGTGACATGGCTTTGCCGGGTCCCTGTCCCATGATTACCCCGCATCCCATACACGCCTGCCAATTCACAACAGCCGTCTCATCCATCCGGATAGCATTGAAAGGAGAAATCTTTAACTACAATATTTTCAATGAAACAAGAACTCTCTATTCGTTTGAAAATGACCCTTTAGCCATGTTAAGGCAAACCAGCTCGTTATGATTGCGCAGGTAAAGTTTCCCTTTTGCCAGCGTTGGAGCTGTCCAGCATTGGCCATTCAAAATTTGAGCGCTGTCTTTTTCGATAAATTCAGCCGGGTTGGCATCGACCAGGGCAAGTTTACCGCGTTCGCTTAAAACGATTAGCTGGCCGTCGGCTGCAATCAGAGAGCCTTTTTGAAATCCCCTGACTTTCCATTTAAGCTTGCCGGTTTCTGCATTAATGCATTTAAAAACGCCGCCATCAAAACCATAGATGTGGTTCTCAAATAAAATTGACGAATTAATTTCGTTTTTCATCTGCTCAGACTTCCAGATAGTTTTAACATCGAATTTATTGCCCGCGCTGGAAATCTGGATAACAGCCGCGCCAGATCCGCCTGAATTGAATATCTTATCAGGAGCCACATAAATAGGTGTACTGGTGTTTAATGGAATCCCGGTCACCGGGCAGAGCTCTTCCCAGGCGTACTTCCAGAGAATTTTTCCCTGGTCGGGCGAAATGGAATGTAAGCCGCTGGCGCTCCAGAAAACAATTTGGTTGACGCCATTAATTGATGCGTGCACAGGCGAAGAATAAGCTGGCCGGTCATTCTGTGACGCCCATACCACCTCTCCGGTTATCTTATTAAATGCCATATAAGTAGCGCTTTCTCCGCCGACTTCTACAAACAGCTTCTCACCAATCACCAGGGGAGAAGATGCAAATCCATAAGATGGCAATTTCGTCCTGTAATCTGACACTAGGTTGTGTTCCCACAACAACTTGCCAGTATTTTTATTTGCTGCAATCAAACGTCCTGAAGTGCCAATTGCGAACGCCGCATTCTCATCAATGGTTGGAGTGGAACGAGGCCCATTACCATAACCGTTTTTAAAGCCAGAGCCTAATTCCTGGCGCCACAGTTCTTTTCCGCTTAAAGCCTCAAGGCAAACCAGATATTGCGCCCCGCCTTCATCCCACATAGTATAAAGCTTGCCATCTGAAACCGACACGCTGGAGAAACCTTCTCCAATCTTAAGCCGCCACAATATTGCAGGCCCACCTTCGGGGAACTTTTTAATTAAGCCGGTTTCTGTTGAAATTGCATCACGATTTACACCTCGCCACTGCGGCCAATCTTTGCGGATGTCATTTTTCAGCTTTTCTTCTGAGTGTACAGGACAAAAATTTAAAACTAATACCTGTAATAATATAACAAAAATGCTGATGTTTGTTTTCATTTAAGTACTCCTTTAAATTACCACATTAAATTTAAAATTTAAAAAATGTGCATAAATCTACTGCCAGAATCATTTTTATTTAGTTGCATTTAGCAATTAGTTTGTTAATTTTGTTAAATGCATTAATAATTTTCGACCGACAATATATTCATTTTACGATAACTGAATCTTTATGGCACAGACCAATCGTGCCACCAGTCCAGGTTATTTATGCCTAACTTCGGGGTTAAAACCTGACATCAGTTTAATGGTGTCTTCGACAATACCCTGCTCAATCTTTAAAATGAATTATAGTGGATTATCAGTAAATATATCCTTCTACGCTTTGCTAATATTTAAGTTGCATCTGCCAACTAAATATTATCGTTCCTGGTGGTTTGAATTATTAGTACTAAAACAAAGATTTTACTCAAAATCAAATAACTTAACACTTCCATTGTTTACTTCCTGATAATCAATTTTCTGTTGATCATTTTACCTTGAAATACTGTGATTAAAACGGTATTTTCAATGACAAATTAATACAACTTTTTACACCTAAAGAATTCACAATAAATTCCGCTTGACATTTAACGCTTGGCGTTATATATTCTCTTTATGATTAGGTCGTTCAGATGCAAAGAAACTGAAAAGATTTTTAATCGACAATACTCCAGAAAATTTCCGAGTGACTTGCAACGTGTTGTCCTGAGAAAGCTACGTATGCTAAATCGAGCTAAAATGTTAAAAGATTTATTAGTACCACCGGGCAATCGACTTGAAGCATTAAAAGGTGAGCGAAAAGGTCAACACAGCATTAGAATTAATAACCAATGGAGAATTTGTTTCAATTGGCAGGAGAACGACGCTCATAATCTTGAAATAGTTGATTACCATTAAGGAGTATGATATTATGTTCCCAAAGAAAATGCCCCCTTTACATCCTGGAGAAATCCTATTAGAGGAATTTCTAAAACCCATGAATCTTAGTCAAAATCGGTTGGCGCTCGATATTAGAGTTCCGCCTCGAAGAATAAATGAAATTGTTCTGGGTAAACGTCGAATAACTGCCGATACGGCATTACGATTAGCAAAATATTTTGATATGTCTGCTCAATTTTGGCTGGGCTTACAAATGGATTATGACCTTGATATAGCAGAAGATAATTTAGCCGAACGCCTTGACAAAGAAATTAGAACATATCAACCAGTAGCATAATGGAAATTCAAAGACAAAAAATTAGGTTGTACCTGAGACTCAATCCAATAGAAGTAAAAGCTCTAATCACGCATTCACACCGCAAGCAAAAGCGCAAGCAACAAATTACAAAAGGCTTACTGTGCGAAATCGGGATTTTAGATTTGGCATTTGGAGTTTATTTAGTGCTTGGGAATTGGATTTTGAAATTTTATTCCACATTCTGCATGTCGGCTTTGCAGCGCTAACGTATTCGCCATCTTTTATAGGTTCTGAGAACCATCATTCATACCTCAAAGCATCCACTGGATTAGCCAGGGCCGCCTTAATAGCCGGAAAACTGACGGTGACCACGGCTATCGTAAGTGCCACTACTGCTGATAAAATAAAAGTCCACAATCCAATATTAATTCGGTATGCGAAGTTTTCCAGCCAATTGTTCATGACGAAATAAGCTATCGGCCAGGCAATGAAATTGGCAATTTGAATCCATTTGGTAAATTCTTTTGACAGAAGCAAAACGAGGTTAGCCTCTAAAGTCCGGAGGATTTTACGTATGCCAATTTATTGTGTGCGTTAGTCGGTGCGGCTTTAGACCCAAATCCATTTTACAGCTAAAAACATGTTGCATTTGACAAAAATTTTATTGATTTTATGACTATGAAAATAGAAATTGAGAATATTCTTCAAATATTGAGGAAAGAGCTTCCTTTACTAATGAATCAATATAATGTAAAATCATTAGAAATTTTTGGCTCTTATATCCGCAATGAACAAAAACAAACAAGTGATTTAGATATATTAATTACATTTTCAGAGAATCCAGGACTTCTTAAGTTTTTAGAACTTGAGAATTATCTATCCGATAAACTAGAAGTAAAAGTGGATTTGGTGATGAAGGATTCATTGAAGCCGAGAATAGGAAAATCTATTTTAAGAGAGGCTCAACCTGTATGAAAGCCAAAAGGGACTACCTTGATTATCTACAAGATATATTAGACTCTATTGAAAAAATCGATAAATTTATTCATGGCATGAATTTAATAGAATTTGAAAAAGATGATAAAACTCTTTATGCAGTAATACGTGCAATCGAAATTTTGGGTGAAGCTACAAAAAATATACCCGAGAAAATAAGAAATAATTACCCTGAAGTTCCCTGGCGCGAGATGGCAGGAATGAGAGACAAATTAATTCATGATTATTTTGGAGTCAATACAGAAGTTGTTTGGAAAACAGCGACAAATGATGTCCCACCTTTGAAATCTTCAATTGCACAGATTATAATTGAATTTCAGTAAAATATAATTTCTAAATCTTTTATTTTTAATAAATTTAAAGACCGTATTTGTACATTTACAACCTATCTAAATGAGACTTCATTTTCTTCACGTGACCAATCTTCCCATCACTCATACCTCAAAGCATCCACCGGATTAGACAGGGCCGCTTTAATAGCCTGAAAACTAACGGTCACCACGGCTATTGTAAGCGCCACTGCTGCAGAAAAAATAAAAGTCCACAATCCAATATTAATTCGGTAGGCGAAGTTTTGCAGCCAGTTGTTCATGACAAAATATGCAATTGGCCAGGCAATTACATTGGCAATTAGAACCCATTTTGTAAATTCTTTTGACATGAGCAATACCAGGTTAGCCACTGAAGCTCCAAGGACTTTTCGAATGCCAATTTCTTGTGTACGCTGCTCGGCTGTGTACGATGCTAAACCAAATAATCCAAGACTGGCGATCAAAATTGCCATAAAAGCGAAGTATTTAAGCAAGTCACTTAATTGCTGCCAGCCACGATAATTATCATCAAGAACCTGGTCAACGAATCGATAATCAAAAGGGTAATTGGGGACAACTCGTTCCCAGGTAGATTTTACATACTCAACTGCTGCCGGAGTGCCTCCGGCCTGCAGCCTGATGACGATGTAACTGATATTGTCAGGCCCGCAATAAATGGCCAGAGGCTCAATGTTTTCGCTCACTGATTGAAAATGATAATTCTTCATGACTCCGACAATTGTGCCCTCAATATCGAGAAAATCGAACCGCTTATTCACCGCGGATTCCACGCCCATGATTTTCACGACTTCTTCATTTACCAGGAATGCGCTTGAGGTATCTGTGGTGAATTCCTTTGAAAAAGACCTTCCCTCGATTAAATCAATCTTCATTGTCTCGACATAGTCGAATTCTACAGCACCAAACGAAATGAGTACATTTAAGTCCGGGTCTTTGCCATCCCAATCACCACCACTCGAGTTGCTGCCGATGTTTGTGGGTGGACTATTTGTACCAGTCACATTCAACACGTTTTGATCTTTGAGCAATTCGTGCTTTAAAACATCATAAGACTGCCGGGTATCGCCTCGTAAAGGAATATATAACAGATGTTCTTTGTCATATCCTAATTCCTTTGTTTTCATGAAGTTTATCTGGTTAAAAATGACGATGGTGCCGATGATTAGCAGGATCGAAAGTGTAAATTGTAATACAACAAGCACCTTTCTGAAAAGAGAGCTTTTTGCTCCGGCGCTCAAACCGCCTCTGAGTATTTTTATGGGTTGAAATGAGGATAAAAATAATGCTGGATAGCTTCCGGATACAACTCCTGTCAACAGAGTCACGCCGAACATACCAAGTAAAAACTGCCAGTTGAACAATGTTTTGAGTGTAAAATCTTTTTCGGCAAATGTGCTAAATCCAGGAAGTAAAAGTATTACTAACAGCAAGGAAAAAAATAATCCGATAAAAGCCAGTAAAATGGATTCACCGTAAAACTGTCTAACCAGATGGATTTTAAGCGCTCCAACTACTTTTCGCAGGCCCACTTCTTTGGCGCGGTTAGCCGAACGCGCTGTGGAAAGATTCATAAAATTAATACAGGCGATGAGCAGAACGAATACGGCAATGGCTGAGACGACATAAACATAGAGCATATTGCCCATAGAGCGTGTATAGCCAAAATAGGCATGCAAATGAATATCGACCAGCGGCATGAGCATAAATTGTGTCTTGCGGCGCTCTTGAAATCGTTGTAAGTCTGCCGGCTCATCCTGCAAAAGTTCCTCTACTTTGCTGTGTCTCAGGTCAGTGATTTTAGCGTTCACTTCATCTATTCTGGCATTTTCATGGAGCTGTACATAAGTGACAATTGAATTCCAACCCCACTGATCAATAGTTCTCCCCAGGTCTTTTAAAAATTCGAACGGAACGAACATATCAAATTGCAGGATAGAATTACTGGGAATATTCTTTAATACCCCTGTGATAGTAAAATCAAATCGATTGTTTATGGATATCACTTTGCCCAGAGGATCTTCATCGCCAAAATATTTTTCAGCAATCTCTTCGGATATGACCATCGAATGGGGATTTACCAGGACTGATTCTTTATCTCCCCTAATTAACGGGAAAGTAAACATACGAAGAAATGCCGGAGTCACTGCTCTGACGCCTCTCTCGAAAAATGCTTTTTCTCCATAACGCAGCAAGAGCGTGCCGGCGCCGGGAAAAGGGGTTGCATCTTTAACTTCTGGAATTTCTTCTATCAAGCCGCCAGCCATGGGATAGGGCGTGACATTTACATGATATGTACTGCCAGAATAATATTGGTCCTGTTCCACTCGATATATGGTATTTTTATTTTCATGAAATTGATCATAACTCAACTCGTCCATGACCCACATCATAATCAGTAGACAGCAGGTTATGCCGATGGCCAGTCCAACCACATTAATAAGTGAATATCCTTTATGACGGAAAATATTTCGGATGGCAACTTTAAAATAGTTTTTAATCATGTTCCCAACTCCAGGGTTTGCAATTTAACACTAGTAGACTTTTGATATTATTTAAATTGGTGTGTTTAATGTATTAGATACGCAAAAGTAGAAAATGGTTCTCAAAAAATTCTCAAATAACCCTAACGCGGCGAAGCCGCAAATGCAAATTGAAAATTTGAAGGTGCAAAATGCAAAATTACTTTTCGGAAATATGCCCGGGCGATGGTAGCAAAAAGGGTGGGAATAAGAAAATCTATCAACTTTGAAATTTGCATTTTTCACTTTGCATTTTGAATTCTTCAAATGGCTTTAAAATATTCAGTGTAGCGTAAAATTTTTTCACTTGATATTTATAATTAAATCATTTTATTTAGATTTCGGAGAGGTGAAAGAAATATAATTCTTCAAAGAATTGAAAAATAAAGGTGTGCCGTCCTGAAATAGGTTGACATGTTGAAAAGTTATCAACAGATTAATCAACAATGGAGGCAGCCTATGTCAGGAGACAGAAATTATTATCAATATAGTTTAGCATTTAAGAAAAAGTTATATCAGAGATTGAATCTGGCAAATTAACTATTGGAGAAGCCCGTAAAATTTACGATATTAAAAGTTCACAAA
>CAZIKB010000110.1:0-22587 GCA_964539665.1 uncultured Cytophagia bacterium | reverse complement strand
GAGATGTTCAGCAGGCTGTACATCAGATTGAATTTCAATCCCGAAGAGTGGGGTTGCGGCAATGTAAGTTGTGCCAATTAAATACATTTAGGAAGTGAAAGTTGGATTCAAGAAAACGAACCCAACCTACCTAGCTAAGAGTTAGAAATTTAAAGTATATGCCTGAATTTGCTTGATTATGCATAATAAATTTCTTATCTTATGCATGAATTAAAATAAAGGTGATATAAATATGAGAACAACAATTGATATACCTGAAGGTTTAATCAAAGAAGCAATGAGGGTAACTAAATCTCCTACTAAAACAAAATTAATTAAAAATGCTCTTTATCATATAATTCAAAAAAATAAAATTAAATCTTTAAAGAACTATAAAGGGAAAATAGACCTTGACATCGATTTGAATATTGTTAGAGATAGAGATGAATATTTTAGTTGATAGTTCCATATGGATTGACTATTTCAGAAGTGGTATTAATTCAGGAAACCTTGATAAATATATTGATCAAAATCTTATTTGTACAAATGATTTGATATTAACCGAGTTAGTTCCTTTTCTAAAAGTAAAAAAACAATTCCGTGTTATGAAATTACTCTATGATATAACCAATATTCCACTTAATATTAATTGGCAGAATATAATTGACTTTCAAACCATTTGTATTCGAAATGGATTCAACAAAATCGGAATACCTGACTTGATTATTGTAGATAATGTAATTCAAAATGATCTGGTTTTATTTTCTCTTGATAAACATTTCAGCTTAATAAATAAATACATAGGTTTTGAATTGTTATAAATAGAAGAGCGAAGAAATCTCCTAAAAACATCGAAAACTCCCTCAGGCGATATAAATTCAATCTTAAATTAAAGTCTTTGGTAAAAATCAAATAAAAGTCAATTACGGTGCGATGATTCAGGTAAACTAATTCTCGCTGGCCTTCTTCTTAGTCACGATCTTTACGCTCTTGTATTTGCGAATTTTCTCCTCGTCTAAACCAACCGCGCTTACACAGTACCCGCAACTCCAGAGATAGCAACCCCAGCAACGTTTGCCGGGTGTACTCACCTAAGGTAGTGGTTTTATTCAAGAATAAACCTGACTATTTAAAAAAAATAAATAGGAATATTGGTATAAAATTTGTACTTTCGTGGTTGAATTAGTTTAGAACTAACTGTTGAAAGTTAAAACATGCAACATTATTATTTATTATAAAAGATGTAATTAAATGGATCAATTAGAAAATTTCAAAGCTCTTGGTTTATCACAAAATCTCTTAAAAGCTATTCATAAAAAAGGATTTGAGGAACCAACCTCCATCCAGGAAAAAGTAATACCGGTCCTGTTGAATGGGAATAAAGATATTGTCGGACAGGCGCAGACGGGCACAGGTAAAACTGCTGCATTTGGTTTGCCGATTATCGAAAAGATAGATGTCGCGTCCAAATCCGTTAAAGCAATAATTCTGACGCCTACCCGTGAACTCACGATTCAAGTAGCAGAGGAGCTCGCATCATACAAACAAAGTAAGAAGTTGAAAATTTTGCCCATCTATGGCGGACAACCCATGGAAATCCAGATGCGGCATTTGAAACAGGGAGTGCATATCATTGTTGGTACGCCCGGGCGAATTCTCGACCATCTACGCAGGAAATCATTGAATTTTCAAAATCTCAGTTATTGTGTATTAGATGAAGCGGATGAAATGCTTAATATGGGTTTCATGGAAGACGTAGCCAAAATTCTTGATCAAACCAATCCGGACAAACGCACCTTGCTATTTTCAGCTACAATGCCCAGGGAAATTTTGAAAGTAGCTGAAACACATATGGGACCGTACGAATTCTTTAAAGTGAAGGAACAACAGCTAACTGTCGCTCAAACAAACCAGATATATTTTCAGGTTTCTGAGGCCAATAAATTCGAAGCGTTGTGTCGTATCGTCGATATTGAAGAAGAATTCTATGGACTTGTTTTCTGCAGGACCAAGATTGATGCAGACAGAATTTCCAATCGTCTGTTGGACAGGGGTTATGAAGTGGACGCCCTTCATGGCAATCTTTCGCAGACCCAGAGAGAACGGGTGATGGACAAATTCAAAAAACACAGGATAAATATACTGGTCGCGACAGACGTTGCCGCAAGAGGAATCGACGTGGTGGACCTGACGCACGTTATAAATTATGCACTACCGCAGGACCCGGAATCTTATATCCACAGAATAGGTCGAACAGGACGGGCAGGAAAAGAAGGTACCGCAATCACCTTCATAACTCCCTCAGAAGAAAGAAAGTTGTTATTTATTGAGCGAAAGATAAAATCCAAAATTCACAAGGAAAGAGTGCCTAATGTTAAAGACATCATTCACGCAAAAAAACTTCGTCTTAAAACTGACCTGCAGAATATCATTGCATCAGAGATCTACAGTGACTACCTCTCCCTGGCTCATGATTTGTTAAAAGAAAATAATGCTGATGAAATACTGGCTGCTCTTTTGAAGTACTCTTATGAAGATGAATTGGATCCTGGTAATTATAACGTCATCCGCGATGAACAACCCAAAATACCCGGGCAAACTCGTTTATTTATTGCCCGGGGCAAAAAAGACAATATGACACCCATAAAGCTAACCAATTTTATCACCAAAAAAATTCATATCAAGCCCAAAAAGATAAAAGATATTTTAATACAGGATGAGTTTTCATTTATCACGGTTCCATTCCGGGAAGCGGAAATTATCCTTAAATATTTCAAAAAACAGAAAAATGGCAAGAGGTCTATTGTGGAAAAAGCCAGGCCAAAAACTTAGTGCGGTAAAACCGTAAATGGTTCAAAAGCAAGGTTCTGTTCTCGAATTTTAATTAACATAAGGGCTTGTAAGGTATAAGGAAATAGGGTATCAGGAGACATAACCCGTGAACTACCCGAGCATTTTCAATGACGTCATCGGGCCGGTAATGCGCGGCCCCTCAAGCTCACACTGCGCGGCATCTTTAAGAATCGGCAGGCTGTGCCGGGATTTGATGGATGGCAATATTGAGGATGTTCTGGTTAAGTTCGATCCCGACGGTTCTCTGGCAACCACTCACGAAAGTCAGGGAGCAGATATGGGGCTTTTCAGTGGTCTCCTGGGCCGGGACGCAGACGATGAACGTTTACCTGATTACGAACAAGCCATCAAAAAGGCCGGCGTCAATATAAAAATTGAAATTGCCGACATTGACGCTGCTCACCCCAACACCTACAAAATTACCTTAAAAAATAACAAAGAAATTAGAACGCTCACGGCTCTTTCAATCGGCGGTGGAATGATCGAGGTTATCGAAATCGATGGCGCCAGAGTATCTATAACGGGAGATTTTTGTGAAACGCTGGTTTACGTCAAATCTGCCGGCGAAGCGCTCAAACTCATCGAAGAATCATTTGAATATGATGAGCTGAAATTGCATCAAGGCACAACACAGTTTGTCGAAATCAAGTCACAGCAATTTTATGGTGAAGACTTTGGTTCACAACTGTTAGCTTTGGATGAAGCGCTTTTCATTAGAAAACTTTCCCCCGTGCTGCCAATTCTGTCGAGAAAAAATCTCGAAATTCCATTTATAACCTGCGAAGAAATGCTGGAATATAATAAGGAAAAAAGCCTGGAATTGTGGGAGCTTGCTGTTCACTACGAAAGCGTCAGAGGCAACATCACACAGGACGAAGTCTACAAAAAAATGCGTGAAATCGTCAGGATCATGCAGGCTTCAATCAACCAGGGATTGCAAGGTACCGAGTACAAAGATCGTATTTTGGGCTGTCAGTCTGTGAATTTCAAACGGCAAATGCAGAATAATAGACTGATTGCTGGTGAGGCGCTAAATCGAATTATCATGTATGTAACCTCAATGATGGAAACTAAAAGTTCAATGGGAGTGATTGTAGCCGCTCCCACCGCAGGCTCGTGTGGCGCGCTTCCAGGTGCGGTCTTGGGAACGGCTTCAGCCTTAAATTTTTCTGAGGACACCTGCGTCAAAGCAATGCTGGCAGCGGGGATGATTGGCGTCTTCATTTCTGCACATGCTACTTTTGCGGCTGAAGTTGGCGGCTGCCAGGCTGAATGCGGCTCGGCATCCGGAATGGCCGCGGCTGCCATAGTTACGTTAACAAACGGGACGCTTAAACAAACTCTTTCCGCCGCCTCAATGGCTTTACAGAATTCATTCGGTATGGTCTGCGACCCGGTAGCGAACAGAGTTGAAGCCCCCTGTCTGGGCAAAAACGTCATGGCCGCGGTCAACGCGCTTTCTTGCGCCAACATGGCTCTGGCAGCTTACGACCCTTTAATTCCGTTAGACGAGGTTATTGCAGCCATGGATGAAGTCGGCAAGAGTCTGCCGAATGAGTTAAGATGCACCGCGCTTGGCGGTCTTTCGATCACAAAAACATCTAAAGCAATAGCAGCAAAGCTGAATAAGCGATGACCTGAAAGCTGGCAAAATGCAGTTTTGGAAATAAGAGGACAAAATACAGCACTACCTTACTTCCTTATCCCCTCACGCTCAACGAAATCAAATCGACCAGTATACTTTAGCTTCACTTTTCATACAAAAAATCAACTTTCACTTGACATCACAGAAAATATTAATTATCTTCAACAATTGTTATCAAACTATTACAGGGTTTAATATGCGAATCTACCTTTCACCAATCACCAACGCCTGCACACGAGGACGGGGATAACAATACAGTGGCGGAATAAAGAACACGATTAACGATAATCAATATATTAGAACAATTAAACGGGTAATTTATTTTACTCTACCCTCCAAAGACCGTAATAGTCAAGAATTGTCGTCAACCAGGAGCGGAGATGAGGATGACTTATTTAAGCCCACAACCTGACAGCGCAAACAAGCTGAAGCTGCTCACACAGGTTCGAGAAGCTATTCGCACCAGGTATTACCACCTTCGTACTGAGAAAACGCGTCAGAGCGGTAGGTGGAAAGTGGCATTCCGGCAAACTATTCTGGCAACTCGCTTATAAGGAAATTCGAAATTGGGGATTGATAGAAAGAATTGTGGATTGAACAATGCTCGCACACTCGGCTTAATTATTTCTGGATATAGAAACATGAAAATTCGTGCTCCAAGACAGCATGTTTCTATATATAGAAACCAAAAACTTTCTACATGTAGAAACATTAACCGGTCTATTTCTACATATAGAAATAAAGTTCTAAATATAGAAACATTGTGAACGGTCTGTAAACCGCTCAATACTATGTTAGGTTTTAAAGGAAAGGAATACCCATATCGTCTTATGAAGTGTAAACTTTGTCGTCAAGAAAAGAAGCTGCTCAATTCGCATATTATTCCAGAGTTCTTTTACAAATACACCTATTCCAGTTCTCACAAAATAAGTGTTGTGTCGACAGGCAAAATAAGCAAAGAATTTCTCAATCTACAAAAAGGCCTTAAGGAAAGATTATTATGTGCCGATTGTGAGCAACTCTTAAGTCCTTGGGAAAAATATGTTCGTGAGGCGATATTCGGCGGAACACCGTTGAAGGGTATGTCTGACAACCGTTTGATAAAGATAGAAGGACTTGATTACAGAACATTCAAACTATTTGGCCTCTCGTTAATTTGGAGGGCTAGTGTTTCAACGAATAGGTTCTTTGAGAATATAGATTTGGGTTCCCACGAAGAAGTTATCCGAAAGAAACTGCTTCAAAATGAACCGGGAGAGGAAAATGAATATGCTATTGTGCTAAGTGCGGTGAAACTAGAGAACGCTCCAATTAAAGACCTTGTAATGCGACCAGAAGAGCTTTCGGACGGTGGGTTTACATACCTCAGATTTTTCTTAGGAAGTTTCATATGGTTGTTTGTAATCTCGAAAGATGCTAGTGCTTTTCGTTTGAACGATTTTTATCTAAAGCGGAATGGAACCATATTGATTCCGAAGAAGGACGCCGAAAAGACCGAGCTCTTTCAAGAGTTCTCAAAGAGGATTTTTTCTCAAGGCGAAATTAAAGATCATCATAAAAATGACTGAACAAATGGACACTTCGGAAATTCTTTCAGTCATTGGCAATTCAAATAGGTAGTTAGTGTGCTGCTAGACGCAACATTCTTCAAGTTAAGATAGAATAGAATTAGGAATTAGAAAAGTCGGGATAAAATACGCTAAGCTGTTTTACTGTAATATATCAAGCTAAAATAAAGTATTACACCATATTTTAGAACTATGAAACAAAAAAACAAATTATTATCACAGAGAAGAATGCTTTGTTTTTTTGAATCTATGAAAGCTACTCTTTGCATTAGCGACCTATTATACTTTGATGCTCTCTTGGTGTTTCAAGTATCTGAATCCAATATAGAGGTTATACAGAAGCTTCTCGATGCAGATTTAATTGTCAATGGCCAAAGTTTCTTTGATCTAAATGACCATATAGCAAGTATGAGTGATTATCCGTTCGAGCCGCGTAACGTAAAAGACCTTATGGATTCTGCGCTAAAATATGTGAGAGGGAATGTCCGAAGACTAGCAGTCAAAGCACGACTTCATGACGTAAACGCTATACCGTATTATCTGCTAGAAGACTTTGATAATGCGTTCGAGACTGGCAACAATAAAGTAATGAGCATCATTTATCGAGAGCTTCCAACCCTGGATAATTCAAATTTGAAAATTGATTACTTAATTGAGTTCCTTTGTGACGAAGAAACACAAATCAAACGCCGCCGATTATTTTCGTGGCAAAATGATATCGAAAATAAGATTGAAAAGAGTGAAATTAAGAGTGAGCATGTTCCGGATATGATAGCCGAACGCATTGATACATATGTTGAACATCTTAAGCTGAGTGAACTGAAATTCAAGATAGGCATATCCGAATGCTTACTTAATCTTCCCAGAGAAATCATTTTGTCTCTAACTGGCGTTGGACTTCCAAAAGCCATAAAGAATATGTTGGAATTTAAGAAAAGAGAACTTGAGTTAAAAGAAGCGGAACTAAAAGCGCCTGGGCGAGAGATTGCATACATTGTTCATGCAAAAAGAAAATTTTCACACGAAAATTAAAGGAAGCATTCAGAAAAAACATCTAACATTTTCATTCACCCGATAAAAAGGGTGCCGGATTTTTTGGCACGTTCGGTGCTTTCTCTAAGCTAATTTAGTAAGTTCAGTACGATCAAACCCTTTTGCTGGTGATGATCCTGTTAGCGCAATAAAAACTGATACAAAGAATAGGAACAATATGAATAAGAAAGATCCTAAACTGACTGTCCTTCAATTTAATGAATGTATCAACAATCAAGACTCTGATGGATTGGAGAATTTTTTGACGCAAGATACTAAAATGATCCAAGGAGAAGAAATAACTCATGTAGGAAAAGAAACATTAAAAAAAGTATGGATTCAATTTTTCAAGATGTGCCCAGATTACAAAAACCATTTCATCAGAATCGAATCACAAGAAAATTTAGTAATCATTATTGGTTATTCAACGTGTTCAACCAAAGCTTTGGATGGTCCTGCGCTTTGGACGGCAAAAATTGAAAATGATCTTGTTTCTGAATGGCGTATTCTTGATGATTCAAAAGAAAATAGAAAGTTATTGGGAATATTAATTTAAGTGGGATGAAAACAGTGTTTATAAGCTAATGTGTTAAGCATAGCAAAGAAGAAAAAAATAATAACATGTTACGGGATGGATTGTATTTATAATTGATAAATCTTAAAATGATAAAAAAAGAGGAAAAGAAAAATTATTTTGTTTATAAAAAATGAATTGATCGTTGAAATAATAAATTGGTAAATTGGCAATAGTGGACAACAAGTGCAAAAGGTATTTATTGGTGCATTAACTCAGGTCTGCTGCGCTAACAATTGCATTCAGTTGACCGAAACCGCGATGTGCGAATCCGAATGATTGGATTTCCGCATCACTTTGAGATTTAATTTTGACGTTCAGTGCACCGCAGGTTTCGGCAACTGATGCTCACGTTAGAAGTAGCCAATGAAGAAATGAAGTCCTACTAATAGAGAGGTTGTAAGATGGCTTACAGAAATAAGGTGTTTGTTTCCTTTGATGGTGATAATGACATACACTATTATCGGCTAATGCGAGCATGGAAGCAGAATGATCGTTCACCATTTAACTTTTATGATGCTCATGATGTCAATACTGCTTTAGATACTAGTCTCGAACTAACAATAAAGAGACGTCTTTCAGAACGTATGTCAAATGCAAAAGTGGTTGTCTCCCTAATCGGTGATAAAACAAGATACTTATATCGTTTCGTAAAATGGGAGCTTGAACAAGCTCTAAAAAGAGACCTGCCAATTATTGGTGTTAATCTAAATGGTAAAAGACATCAAGACGTTAAATTATGTCCACCAATTATTAGAAATGAACTTATTGTTTACGTAAGTTTTAATGTAAACATATTGCAATTTGCTCTCGAAAACTGGCCTCAATCATATAGCTCTTTGAGACAACAAGGTAAAACAGGGCCGTATTATTATGGTTCGGATATCTACAAAAAATTGGGACTCTAAGTATGAAGGATTATTTTTTATCTTTACTACGCTCGTTTAAGAATTTTCCCATACCTTCAATATTTTCTAGTATTTTACATTCTATGGGTATTATGTGGGTGGTTGTCGAGATAGGGTCATTTTTTTTCGAATGAGTTCTCAACAAATATAAAGCCATTATGGTGGTTATTTCTTTTAGCCGGTTTGATAATAGGTTTAGTACGAGTATGGCCCAATAGAAAATTCTTTAACCAAATTGAGAATACAGATATAATAATTGAAATCTTAGTCAAGGATGTTTTCGAAATCGAAGGTGACATAATTATAGGCAGTAATACGACCTTCGATACAAGCATAGAAGACAACACTATTTCACCAAAGAGTATCCAAGGTCAATTCACCTTGAAATATTGCGATATAGTTCAACTAGATCAACAGATAGAGAATTCTCTCGCTGGTATCCCATCAGGTGAACTAAATGCAGAAATCAAACCATATGGTAAAAGAAGTGAGTACGATCCTGGGACAATCGCAAGCGTCAGATTTGGAAATAAACGCGCTTATTTTGTTGCCCTTGCTAAATTGAATGCACATCGTGTGGCCGCAGCCACTCGAAGTGATATTGCAAATTCATTACCTATGATTTGGGAGTATGTTAGAGAAAGAGGAAGCATAGAACCCCTAACATGTCCAATTCTTGGATCGGGGTACTCAAGAATGAATGCAACCAGGGAAGAGATAATTAGAGAGATAATTAGATCATTTATTGCAGCATCGTTACAAGCCAAATTCTGTGAAAAGTTGTCTATTGCTATTGCTCCAAAAGACTATATTTACGGTAGAGTGAATTTGCCTAAACTCAGGCGGTTCCTTGAGCATGAATGTACATATTGCTTGGCTTTTAGTAAAGATGTTAGTGAACAACCTGTGGGAGAGGAAGCCAAGTGATGAATAACAATCAGCAAAAATTAAATTAAATTTTATTCTAACCCATTTTTACACCGGACTGCCATTATCGAGCGGGAATTTGGGAATTTGGGAATTTGCAAACTACTAAATTCAGTTCATTTCACAGAATGCAGATTTAATGGCAGCCTGTGAAAAAAGTGTTAGCTGGCACAACGTCCACATACGATTCAAAGGGGCCGCGACCATGATGACAAAACTTTTCTACTCAGTTGCCATTATCGCGCTGTTGCCGCCCGCTACATTTGCGGAAGGCCTGCTTTACCAACTTCCGGATGACGGTCACTGGGTACGTTTCGAGATCGACGGCACAGGCACCGAACCTGACGGCACGGAGATTAAACTTGTCGGCACACTAACCATGAGTTCTGTTGGAACGGTGGACATGGATGGGAAAAAATGCCGCTGGATTGAGATTGTGACCGAGGCGAAACGCGCCGGCGAACCATTTACTGACATCGACAAGCTGCTGATTCCTGAACATCGGCTCGCCAAAGGAAAGGAACCGTTGAAACACGTCTTGAAAGCATGGCACAAACATTCCATGGGCGACGGCACCCCTCGGCAAATTGAAGATTTGGCTGGGGGCCGCGGCGCGCGTTATCTCAAAAAACTCAATCCATCACTGCACGGCCCCTTCGAAACCACAAAAGAACTCGAAGCAGTGCGCATCGACAGCAAACTTGGGAAACTGGAATGCAAGGGAATCACCGCGAGTGAAAAGATTGAACAAGGCGGCGGTGTGACAATCCACTCAACGTACTCAATTCGTTTACACAATAAGGCTCCATTTGGTGTGGTGAGTTGGGAGGCTAAATCGAAGGGGGAACAGGATGGACAAGCACTGGGCACGATGACTATGAAAATGAAGGTCGCGGACTTTGGAACCGATGCGAAGAGTATGATTCCCGATGCAGAGTAGTTTGCATAAAGCGCTAAAATGCCATCTAACAAGTCATTGGACCGGACGGCGATTATCGTGAATACTGAAGGCGACGCTTGTCGCGCCGCCGGTCAATTCAATCGTTATCGAACATAGATTTCTGATTGCATATTACAATGAACGCAGAAGATAGTCTGAATAATTATCCAAAGGAGATACTTATTATGGCAATATTTAACGAGAACACATTAGCACTAAAAGCGCAGGCATTAGAAGCGTGGCAACGTTGTAGCGAAATAATGAGTGCGCCTAATGCAAGTGACGATGATTTGGCTAAAGCATATCCGGCCTTCGAAGAAGCACACAGTGCATTAGGAGGTTACGTTGGAGTTTATCGCAACGATGAGGAGATGAGAGCACTTTGGATGCACTTGGCTCGTTTTACCGAAGGATTGGACGATACGGATAAGCATAAAGGCGCGCTTGTTCAGTGCCTAAGAGGAAGTTTTGCGGTTTTTCTTGCACGTCAAATGTATCAAAAACAGGGAACAAGCAATTATGAGATAGCGGCTATGGCAGCGGAAATTTTAGTGAAAAACGCAGGCCCTGCCTATAATAAAGCACTTCGCCTCAAACCTGATTACACTGCAGCACAAAAAGGCTTTTCAGAAGCTAAGGAACTGCTAAATGAGATAAAAGAGCAATATAAATAAGTAGTAGATGGGTGTGACAAAGTAAGAACTTTTAAGCAAACTCAACAGAGTTTTCTTGAAAGTGAGCCGACCGTTTTTATTCAATACCATCTGTCTCAAAAAGTGGAATGCGCTGACTATTTTACTGATACACGATTAACTAAGGACAAAAATCATGGCAATAATTCAATGCAGTGCCTCAAGCTGTTCTAATACCGAGAAATCTGGAAAAGTATTCTACCAATGTGATCATTGCGGCCGTTGGTGGTGTAGCTCACATGGTTCAAACGGTAAGAAGTGCCTTAGATGTCAGAAGGGTTTCTTAAAACGCTAAAGAAATGGCATAACTGCACATTCAGCCGACAAAGGGCAATTTTTCAATGGATTAGCTTGGGTGCTTTCTCAAAGGATTCTTTTCGATTCGCAGCTTTGGTGCACGTAAACCCTTTGCGGCTGATATTTGCGTTAGGGTGCGACACGCAGTCGCATAATTGTTTATTTGTTAAGGATTTACCGTTCTTAGAAGAACCTGATATATTCCTATCAGTACCCTAAAATGGCATGCTACTCCTTCGACTGCCCTCAGGACAGGCATAGCGCTGATTCACCCCGTGTGATAAAATATCCTCACAGGGTGGATCTGCCGTTGGAAATATATCACACGGGGTAAAGGGGTGTAAAGTTCATCTGACAACGCAACAAGAATAGTCACCTTGGCTAAACTATCCCGCGGGACAGATCGAAGCCGTGAGGCGTAAAACCATTCCAAAGCGCTAAATGGTTTCACATCGGTGTCAACTTAACATTTATTAATTTCCCCATAAAAAAGGGGGACAAAGAGGATTGCATAAGTATAATTGAGTGTTTTAATTCCCTGCGAGCGTGAGGCAATTTGGAGAGTATTATGATTTTCCACAAACCTGTTCTTATGCTATTTCTAATAATATTCTGTGCTACCTCCACCCTTTTCGCTGATGGTCTTGGTGACATTACCGCAATTCGAATACAAGATAATAGGCTGATTTTAAACATTTACTCCGATGAAGTGATTATCAGGGCTGTTGCAGAAAACGTAGTAGTGATTAATTACAGACCATCAGGGATTGAAGGTTCAAATACGCTGGTCATTGGTGATACAAATAGGACATATAGATCTGCAACAATTGACACAACGACAAATATTCTTATCTATCAAACCGATTATTTTCGAATTGAAATCGAGCGCTCTCCCCTGCGATTCCGAGGTTACGATGTTTCGGGCACGTTAGCTTTTGCGGAACCATCTGCCGGGGGATTGTATGCCAATGGACTGAATTTAAACATAAATGCTATTAATTTTTATGGTCTGGATAATCGCACTTCAGGAGACCTGACATCCAATGCCGGGGCAGACATTCAGGCCGGAGGACAGGGAGGCGCCGGCGCTCCCTTTGTCTGGACCCCTGATGGCTGGGGAATGATTGCCGATTCGGATGGCGGCAATATTTCGATTTCTGGCGGCAGGATGAACTATCTCCAGGGTGAAACCTCCAATAAGTCAGATGTTGAGATTTATTTTCTGTTTGGCAAACCTGAAGAAATTTTTAAAGGGATGACAGTAGTATCAGGCAATCCGCCGATGCCGCCGAAATTCACCCTTGGATTCATGAATACCGAATGGAGTATGGATGAGTCTGAATTACGTGCAGATTTGCAAAGCTACCTTGATAAAGATATTCCAATTGACGCCTATATTCTTGATTTTGATTGGATGGCCTGGGGAGAAGACAATTATGGTGAATTCCGCTGGGGAGATAAGTTTCCGTCCGGCCCTGGTGGTCAGTTAAAAGATGATCTGGATTCACTCGGAATCAAGTTGATGGCCATTCGCAAACCGCGCATTCATACCGGCACGGTGCAGGGGAATTATTGTGAAACCAATGGTTTTTTTGTGAATTATACGACAGATTACTTTAGTGGTAAACAAGTTGGCAGACTTGATTTTCATCAGAAAGCGGTCAGAGAATGGTACTGGGATAGTTTTGTAAACAACGGCAATGGTTACGAAACCGGCATCATCGGATACTGGAATGACGAAGCAGATGAATACGGCGGAAACCTGATGTTTATGCAAATGCAGCGCGGGCAATATGAGGGCCAGCGGCAATACAATAACCGGCGCGTGTGGTCGATAAACCGTAATTTTTATCTGGGTTCACAGCGATACAGTTATGCCATGTGGTCCGGAGATATTCATACAGGATTCGGAGCAATGGCCGAACAAAGACTATTTATGCTCACCAGCATCGCACTCGGAGCGCCCTGGTGGGGTATGGATATTGGCGGATTCATTGGCACACCATCGCCCGAAAATTATTTTCGCTGGATACAATTTGGAGCATTTGTTCCGGTCTTTCGGGTGCATGGTACCTTTGGAGAGGAGCGGGAGCCCTGGAACTACGGCAGTGAAGCCGAATCGATTGCTAAAAAATATATTCGCCTGCGCTACGAATTACTCCCGTATATCTACACGGCTGCACAAAAAACCCATGAGTCGGGAAAACCAATGGTGCGACCGCTTATCTTTGAATATCCGAATGATATTAACGTGGTAAATAAATTCGATGAATGGTTGTTTGGTGATGATATTCTGGTTCATCCGATTGTAGATCCGGGTATTTCAAAGGTACAACTTTACTTCCCCGAAGGGCGCTGGATTGATTTTCATAGCGGTACCGCAATTCACGGCTCCGGAAGTTATGAATATGGGGTTCGCCGTGAAGACATTCCCATCTTCATAAAAGCGGGGGCCGTTTTACCAGCAGCTCCTGTCGGTTCGAATGTGGATGATCCGTTTGTAAAGAATCTGCTTCTACTAAAATGTTTTGGCCGCGGAAATCGTTCAACTGAGCTTTATGAGGATGATGGAGTTACCTATGACTATGAAATGGGCGATTTTGCAACGACGCCTTTCAGCCATTATCGCGATTACGAAAAGGCGATATTGACTATTGGTGCCCGTACGGGTACGTTTACTCCTCCGCAACGCGATTACCTGGCAGAATTTCACTTTATCGAAACTCCGGATTCAATCTATCTGGATAATAGTCGTGTCACACAGGTTGCAAGTGACAACTTGCGAAATAACTCGATCGTTGGTTGGGCGTATGATCACTCAATGCAAGGAGCGCTGGTGCGGTTTCCGGACAATAATGCTGTACACGAAATTACCGTATATTTAGGTATCGATGAAACCGCTCCAAAGGTGGACACTGTTTTGGTCTCATCAGATTCAACCATCTGGATCCAGTTTAGTGAGTCCGTTCTTTTTGGTGACGATGATAACAGCGCTGAAAATTCAGATAATTATACCATATCCGGTAATATTTTGGTTTTGGAAATCGAATCAAATTTAGCTCAGGATGCCGTAACACTCCATACTTCAAAACATCAAAAAAATGTTGAATACAGTCTGACCATAGCTAACATTTCTGACCAGAGTAATCATCGAAATATAATGGAAACGGTGGATTTCACTTATTCAATTATAAAGCAATTTACAGTAATTCTGCAGGAAGGGACGAACGATTACAACGGATCCAGCGATAGTCACATTGCCGAATATTTCCCTGATAATAATATGGGTACAAATGACCGTTTTGAAGCCTGCCGTTATGCCGGGACTTTAGATAATGATGATAAATCGGCTCTGGTTCATTTTGATTTATCAGGAATGAATAATGTCGACACCAGCCTGGTTAAAGCTGAACTGGTACTTACTCTGGCGGAAATCAGAAACGGTGCATCTGCGAAAAACATTGGTTCATACCGCTTATTAAAACCCTGGAATGAGGGGAGCGGCGTCCAGATTGACGGGAATTATGCCACTCAGGGTGAGGTTACCTGGAATAGCGCTCAGCATAACCGCATGCACTGGGATGCGTCAGGAGGTGATGTAATTACAGATCCTTCTGAGGTAGTAACAGTGTATAATGAAACCGAAATGGAGTATGCCTGGAATATATCTGAATTTGTCCACTTTTGGAGTAAAAATCCGGATAGCAACTTTGGGATTCTGTTAAAAGAACCGCAACCCGTGCAGGCTAACGGAACCAAAGCATTTCATTCCAGTGAATATTCCATTGTTCGTATGCGCCCAAAACTTGTCTTTACTTATAAAGACTCGAACTCGGCTGTTTATGCACAATTCGCCAATAAGAATAATATCCCTGAAAGCTACCGCCTGGATCAGAATTATCCTAATCCGTTCAACTCTTACACAACAATCTCTTATCAACTGCCAAAGAGCAGCATGGTGGAATTAATGGTTTATAATGTTCTGGGACAAAAAATTCAAACTTTGGTGAACAAACACCAGCAGGCGGATGTATACCAAATACGCTTTAATGCTAATAATTTAGCAAGCGGCGTTTATGTTTACGTATTAAAGGCTGGAGAATTTTTAGATGTGAAAAAGTGTTTGTTTATTAAATAGTCTTGGTCGAAAACTATTTAAAATGTTCTTTCGAACAAAGAGAGAAAGATTATCCAACGAGATTAGTATCCTCAAACAAAACCTGATAAATTCTGTCCTGAAAAAATCAGGGACAGGCCTCGTATAATGCCGTATCCAACCTGGCAGGCTCTTGACTTTCACCAGTAGTTTGTGTATCTTTTCATAATAGAAAATGTATGTGATCTTGTACAGCTACAATGATCGAGGCGCTGGTTGAACAAGGTATAATTTCCTGGAACACCAAAAAGTCAGACTCAACTATGGAGGACAATAATGGATATTGATATCCGACGATCGGTTGAATTCGGTATTGGTCAACCTGCAGAAGTAGATCTAAATACGCCGGTTGTCAGGTTTTCAGGCAATCCCATTCTGACTGCCAGGGAGGTAAACCAGGTGTGGCGTAATCCGGCTATCCAGGTCAAAACAGTGCACAATGCCGGAGTTACCACAAAGGGTGAAGATACCATCATGCTTTTCCGTTCGCATTTGCGGTGCGGTATCAGCGTTTTAGGTCTTGCTCGCAGTAAAAATGGTATAGACAATTGGCACATTGAGCCTGCGCCTGTTCTCAAGCCCGCAACAGAAAATGACATCTTTGCCGAGGGGTGCGATAAATCTGCATTAATCGAAAACGAGAGCGGTGGAGTAGAGGATGCGCGTATAACCAGAATCGGCGATACCTACGCTGTAACCTACAGTGCTTATCATGCTTTCCTAAAAGACAGAGTTCGTGTTTCACTGGCAACTACCGAGGATTTTATGAACTTAACCCGGTACGGTCCGATTCTGGACAGGGATATGCGCAATGTGGCTTTGTTCAGCGAGAAAATCAATGGTCGCTATGTGGGATTTTTTCGCCCTAACGACATCACTGAAGGCGATGTGGGTGGTATATTTACTCAAATCAAAATAGGGTATACGAAGGATTGGCGCAGCAACAGATGGGACATTGCTGACGAGGCAGTGATGCAAACAGGCGGCGGCCCCAGCGCCTTTTCTGACAAGATTGGTCCAGGCGCACCGCCAATCAAAACGTCCAAAGGCTGGCTGAATATTTTTCACGGCGTTCGAACAACCATGGATGGTAATCCTTATGTTCTCGGCGTGGCGCTCCACGATCTTGAGAATCCCGCAAAGGTCAAAGTATCAAGCATTCCGATTCTGTTTCCCACAAAAGCAGACTGTCG
The DNA here is from genome assembly GCA_964539665.1 of uncultured Cytophagia bacterium. GTDB lineage: Bacteria > Zhuqueibacterota > Zhuqueibacteria > Oceanimicrobiales > Oceanimicrobiaceae > CAZIKB01. The sequence goes on along the minus strand of CAZIKB010000110.1, from coordinate 5,823 downwards.
GGTTGAGGAAGCCGACTATGTACACGTTCCCAATGTGGTTTTTACTTGTGGCGCCGTGCGTCGTAATGATGGCTCCATTCTCATCTATTACGGCGGTAACGACACAGTTATGAATGTAGGCGTTACCCACGAAGATGTACTGTTTGCCTTGTGCGAAAACTATGGCCAGGATGCAAAAACTGGTGGGTTGTTCTACAAGATATGATTTGAAATTGGCCGGCGCCTTTGGTTGGTCAAGGCAGCGCTAATTAGCAATTACCATTAGACAGATCTCGGATTTACATTTAAGCAAAACACAATTCACCCTCTGGATGCTTTCTACCCTGATAATTTCAAAATTTTATACAATATATTTGCAATTGTTCAGCTAAAGAATCTATTCAGATGCATATTTTTAATAATGTTGTTAAGTTTTCGGTTTCGTAATTTTAAAGAATGTGTTATATTGAGCAATGAATCATGATTCTTTATTTAATTTCATAAATAAAACGGAGTGAAATGTAATGAACCAAGCATTGCCTGAAATAGAAACCATGTATAATGCATTAGTAAACAAGGATAGTAATTTTGAAGGTATCTTCATTGTTGGCGTACAGACCACTGGCATCTTTTGTCGCCCGACCTGTACAGCGAGAAAGCCTAAACAAGAAAATGTTGAGTTTTTTGCTTCAACTCGCGAAGCGCTGCTTCATGGATACAGGCCTTGTAAAATATGCACACCCTTAGGGTATAAAGGAGATGTCCCGGATTGGCTTAAACCTCTTATGGATGAAATAACTAATAATCCAGATATAAGATTAAAAGATCACGATTTAAGACTAAGAGGCATTGATCCAAACCGCATCAGACGGTGGTTTAAAAAACATCATGGGATGACCTTTCAGACCTATTTAAGAACCTTAAGAATCAGCCATGCCTTCGGCAGAATTAAATATGGCGATAAAGTTATTGAAGCGGCTTTTGATTCCGGGTATGAATCTTTAAGTGGCTTTACAGATTCATTCAAAAAAACTACTGGTTTCTCTCCAAATAAAAGTACGCAAAATCAAATTATTACGATAACAAGAATTTTAACGCCTTTAGGTCCCATGCTGGCCGGCGCTACTGAAAAGGGAATATGTCTGTTAGAATTTGTCGACAGAAGAATGCTGGAAACACAGTTAACAAGACTAAAGAAATTATTAAAAGCAGAATTAATCCCAGGCGCAAATAACCATTTTGATGAATTGAATAAACAACTGAAAGAATATTTTGAAGGGAAAAGAAAAGAATTTACGATTCCATTGGTCGTTCCGGGGACGTCTTTTCAGCAAAAGGTATGGTCGGTATTGCAAAAAATTCCTTTTGGCTCGACACGATCATACAAAAAACAAGCTGAAATTATGGGCAATCCAAAAGCGATTCGAGCGGTGGCAAAAGCAAATGGCGACAATAGAATATCCATTATAATTCCATGCCACAGAGTAATTGGTGCGAATGGTAAATTAGTGGGATATGGCGGTGGCTTATGGCGCAAGCAATATCTACTAAATTTAGAATCCAAAAACACTTAGAGCAAACATCCGTCTCCTGAATAAATCAGGTCTGGCTCTTGATTTTTTTCAATAATTTTCGTATCTTCAAACAATAAATTGGGGGTATCGCCTATATGGTAGTTGAAACCTGAGAGTTCATTCCCATGCCAGGTGTTAAAAATTGTTTGGAGCAGAAAATTAACCTCTGTTTTTAAAAAATATAAAATCTGCGAGATTACAGATATATTCGAAATTGACAACGGAACCAGTAGACCTGTTGAAATGATGAATCAATTTACAGGAAAGATGATGAGAGTAAAATTCTTAGCGATATTATCGCTGCTTGTTGTTTATAACTTATGTTTGAACAAGGTGACTGCTCAAAACATGGACGAAACCACTGATGCTTCTACCTTAGCTCAAGAAACGCTGTTTGATGGTATAAAGCTTGCAAAAAGTAAAAAGCTCACAAAGGCGGCAGCACAATTAGAGGCGTCAAAAAATTATTGGCAATTCCATAACAGCTCCTTGCTGTATTTGACAATCATTGATGATGTAAACAATGAAGTCATCAAGAAAAAAACTGCAGTTGAGATATTTAAAAGTGTCTACGAGGAGGTTATTAAAAACGAACCGAAGAAGGCTTTTAAAAAAATAAATAAAATAGTCAAAAAAGATAAGAGCTATTTTCCTGCTCATATCATAATGGCTGAGATTTTAACAAATCTGGAAGATTACGATCAAGCTGAAAGTGAATTTGAAACAGCTATAGAATTAGAAGCCGATTCCCCGCTGCCATACATGTTTCGCGGTAAATATTATGTGAAAATGCAAAATCCAATCAATGCTGTTGAAGATTTCACCAGGGCTATCCAACTCGATCAAGGTTCAGCTATCAACCACTTTGAGCGCGGTTTTGTACGTTGTTTGCAAAAAAAGTATGACTCTGCAATCAAAGATTTTGAAACGGCTGTAAAAGTGTATCCATCATGGGAAAAAAGCACGGCCGTATTTGAAGCGTTCCACAACCGGGGAGTCTCGCTTCTTCAAAACGGATCAAACCGTAATGCCATAAAATATTTTAGCAGAGCGATTAAAATCAGACCGGATTATTCAAATGCATATATAAATCGTGGTACAGCTTATAAGAAAATCAAGAAATATGATAAAGCGATAAGTGATTTTAGTTATTGTATACAAAAAGAACCCGGTCATGAATCTGCTTATTACAATCGTGCCATGACAAATTACGACCGGGGGCAATACCAAAAATCAATTGATGATTTGGAAACATCTCTCGGATTTAACAGCCGCAATTTAACCACACTTATTAAATTAGGGCAGTGTTATAGCAAGTTAGGGGAGCACTCCAAAGCCGTTGTTCAGTTTGACAAAGTCCTTAAATTGAACAATAAAAATACCTGGGCTTATTACTGGAAAGGCTTTTCTTTAGTGCAGCTAAGAAAACCAAAGCAAGCTGTTCAATCATTTAAGACATTTTTAGCGCTATCTCCGAAAAAATATTATAAACAAATTGCACTTGCTGAAGTGGAAATTAAAAAGTTGAAATCGAGATACGGTATTTAGAAATTCTCACACTAAACCATAGCGGTAATAATGTGTTTTCACCCATTTTAATCGACATAGAACCCAAATTAAACTCCTCATAATAAAGCAAAAATCTGATTGGAAGTTTTTTTAACAAAAGATTTTTTTAAAAACACTCTATTTATAGAGCCTGTGTTTTTTTCCTTGACATTTTTAATAAAATACCTTTTCATATTAATAATATTTAAGAGTATCTCAGTGTAAGCACTCTGTATTTTGGCCAATTAAATAATTATGCCAACAAATCTTCCGCCAGAATATTTCAAGATAGAAGAGCGATATCGCGCCGCTAAATCAACCAAGGAGAAAATTGGCTGCCTGGAAGAATTGCTTACCACTATTCCCAAACACAAGGGCACGGATAAGTTAAGAGCGGATTTACGCCGACGTCTTTCCCGGCTCAAGGACTCTGCCCAGGCCAAAAAAAAGACGGGCAAGCACGAATCAGTTTTTAATATCGATAGGGAAGGCGCTGGCAGAGTCGTTGTAATTGGTCCGCCAAATGTAGGCAAGTCTTCTCTGGTAGCTGCGGTGACGCACGCCACGCCAAAAATATCGGAAAATCCTTTTACTACCTGGGCGCCCACACCCGGAATGATGCCAGTAGAGGACATCCAGATCCAGTTGATCGATACACCCGCGATGAATACAGAACATGCAGATCCAGAATTGCTGGATATGATTCGACACTCAGATTTGATCTTGTTAGTTGTAGATTTGCAAACCTATCCTATTAAACAGCTCGATGATACGATGGCCTTACTCCTTGAAAACCGTATTGCAATTCCTCTAAAAAAAAACGATCTGGACCAACAACACATTACATTCATTCCACTAATCGTGGTCGTTAATAAAAATGACGACGAAAAATTTGATGAGGATTTTGAGGTATTTTGCGAGCTGCTTGAAGATGAATGGGCGTTGATTGCCGTCTCAGCGAAGACTGGTCGAAACCTGGAGCAGCTCAAACAGACCGTTTTCAAAAAACTGGAAATCATTCGGATTTATTCAAAGCCACCGGGGAAAGAGCCAGATCTCAGCACGCCATTTGTATTGAAAAAAGGCGGTACAATATCAGAATTTGCGAGCAGCGTACACAAGGATTTCATAGAAAACCTAAAAACTGCAAGGGTCTGGGGATGTGGTGTATTTGACGGTCAGTTAGTAGGACGCGAACACGTGCTCCATGATGGTGATGTAGTGAAATTGCATATTTAGTATTTCACCAGATTTACTCTGAACTTCAATTATTGTGATACCATGCATCATGACATCGCTTTCAAAGGCTAAGAAAAGCAGGACAGTGTCTTGATATAGTAATAAGATTACCAATACTTGTGACGCCTCAAAAGTTTCAATTGCAAATTACCAACTGTTAACATATATTAACTTGTATTTCATAAATTGAAATGGGACCGGAGTAAACTTCATTTAGATTTAATAATACAATAGGAGGAGTTCAAACCATGAGTAAATCACAAAAAAATTTTAGCAGGCGCCAATTTATCAAGGGTAGTGTGGCGACGACCCTGGCTGTAGCGGCTGGTAATGTTACAGCCTCCCCTGAGCAACCACAACCGGTCGGTAAAAAGACAGCAAAAGAGCATCCATACAACGAACGGACTCATAAAGCCATGCCGACCCGGAATCTTGGCAAAACCGGCTTCCAGGTGGGTATTTTTAGTCTTGGAGGTCAAGCGACAATCGAGAGAGAAGGAACGGAAAAGGAATCTGCTGCTATCATTAACAAAGCTATCGACTTAGGAATTAATTATATTGACACGGCAGCCGCTTATGGCCGGGGCAGAAGCGAAACGCATATTGGGCCTGTGATGAAAGATCGTCGTCATGAGGTATTTCTGGCATCGAAAACACATGATCGCAGTTATGACGGTTCGATGAAATTATTAGAAACGAGCCTGAAACAATTGCAAACGGATCATCTCGATTTGTGGCAGCTTCACAATTTGAGAACACAGGATCAATTGGATAAAATATTTGCCAAAGACGGCGCTCTGAAAGCGCTCGAAAAAGCCCGGGACGAAGGCATGGTACGATTCCTCGGCGTCACCGGCCATTATGAACCCCTCATTCTTGCTAAAGCATTGAAGCAATATGATTTTGATACAATTTTAATGGCGGTCAATGCCGCTGATCCGCATTATTTGAGCTTTAAAAACTATTTACTGCCATTGGCGCAAGAGCAGGGACTCGGCATTATCGGCATGAAACTCGCTACCCGGGGCCGCATGCTTTCAACCTGGACGCCGCCCCCGCTTGAAGAACAACGCGAATCAATGCGGACTGCCAAGCCCGGCACCATAACTATGAAAGAATCGCTGTATTACAACTATTCTTTGCCGATTAGCACCAATATTGTTGGCGTGGATAATGTGGAGCAGGTTGAACAAAATGTCAAATGGACATCAGAATTCTCACCCTTGAATGCTGAACAGCTGGCCGAGCTTGAGTACAAAACACTGCCCATTGTTCGACAGGGTCTCTATTTTCGTCGTTGGGAGTTAGGAGCGTGACATTGGAACCTTCTATTATACTACCATAGCCAGCACTAACAAGGAGGTTTCACGGATAGCCATTTAGTTCCAATTTTGTCATTCTGCTATATTGAAATGCAAATGCTTTTTTAATTTATTTTAAAAAACACTTTTCATTTAGTTTTACACGGTTTTTGTGTGAAACT
>CAZIKB010000109.1:0-22728 GCA_964539665.1 uncultured Cytophagia bacterium | reverse complement strand
TTCCTTAGGACAACCGCAAGTAACTAATAACTCATTAATGTCTCATTTTTGCTGAAGCAAAACAGATTTGTTATGTTACGAAAGGTATTAGTGAAAATACATACCTTCTTCTATACTTGTCAATTATAATATATGTTTCCGAAATATTGCAAGTTTTGAAATACCTGGATTTAATTAAAAGTGTTATCCATTGCTTCAAAAAGAGATATCTCGATATTGCATTTCGCAAAATACGTTATTGTAAATTTTCTTGACATTTGTTTTTTATAATCTTAGTTTAATTAAAGTCAGGATTCAATCCTTCACCTAAATTGTAGACATTATTCCATATTTATTTATATTTCTGCAAACTGGTCGAAAAGCCTGTAATTTGATTAATCATACTCAAACTATTTATTGCAAAAGCGTTAAGTCGGGAAGAATATTCTTCCCGAAAATGTTCTAAATTGTAAGCATTTTTTAATTAACAAGCTTGTTGAATATTGTAACTTACATAGAATTGCAAACCAATGGTAGTCCTAACAGTGCGTCTGTACGACTGCGTTTTAGAAATGCTTTAGGAGGAGTGTAATTGCAAGCCTTTTCGTTGAAACTCGAAGAGGCTTATTGATTCGAAAGTTAATATGAAATTGAAAAACAAAATACTGTTCTGGCTTTTTATATTTATATTAACAACCGGCTCTGTATTAATTTTACAGTCCTTTAAATACAATCAATCCCCACGAATTGCTGTTACCAACGACACTTACTGGCCTTCAAAAAGAGAGCTCCGTAGAAAACTCAGGGAGATTCGTAAGGAGATTTTAGTGTATGGCACAAATAATACTGAAACCGCCGAGTCGTACAAACAACTGGCAGAAAAATATGCCAGGCAAATGCGTTGGATTGACACAATTGTCAAACCCGACAGCATTGTAAGTTCTGACGAAATCGCTGCAACACCTCTGCTGATGATTGGGACTGCGAGCTCTAATTCGGTTTTAGCCAAAATACAGCAGTCACTTCCTTTCGATATAAATGCTAATGAATTCTCCATCGGACAGGTTTCTTATGCGGACATAAATGATGTATTGATCCTGTCAACTTATCCCAATCCATTAAACACCTCCCTACCGATTTCAGTCATTTCTGGAAACTCGGATCAAGGAGTAATTGATTTTCTTACTAACCAATATCGATGGTCAATCCGAGCGGGAGATTTTCGTGTTTTCCGTGATGGCCAGGGTGTGGCTGTTGGATTTTTCAAGCAGAAGAAAAACGGACCCTGGATTTTTGATTCCAGTAATTCAAGAAATTATTTAGACCTGACTCAAAAAATTTTAGAAACCCCACACTATATTTTTATTTATCATGGTCGAAAATTTTCGGAAAAAAACATTCAGGAATTTGCTAATAAACAAGAACGAAGGATAGCTAATTTATTGGAGCATTTAGAAAATAGCTCTGTCAATCTCTCCTCATTCGCGAAAATTGAATATCATCTCTACGAATCTTTAGAAGATAAAGGTCTGATAACCGGGAACACAGATTTATCGCATTTTAACAGTGTAAAGCGGCAGGTGCATGCCATTTTCAATGAAGAGTTAAATGGCTGTGATTTCTATTGCGATGCAAAATTAATTTTTAATGAATTTGTCGATCACACAGAATCACGGGCTTTACAGGATGGAGCGGGTATTTATTTTTCAAAGAACTGGGGCAAACACGGGTATCAGTACTGGGCCAGTTTATTTTACAAAACAGGAAATGTGAACGCACTCGCAGATTTGCTGAACTCGGACACGTACAACCAGGAATCTTATCTTTTTATGCGTCCCCTGGCTGGTAGTTTTGTGGAGTATCTCATTGCAGAATATGGCTGGTCAGACTTTCTGGAACTGTATAAAAATTGGCCTCGGGCTGGCCTGCCAGAGCAAAATTTGACTGGCTTTACGAATCGTGAATTAGAACTGGGTTGGCTGGCCTTTTTAGATAGACTGGATTCAAAGATTGAGGGCAGCAATAACACAAATAACTTTTCTTTCCAGCCAGAATTTCAAAAAGGTTTTAGTTACGCCCACGAAGGGTATCAAATATATAATGGCTATATATCCCGGAAGTCTTTTGAATCGCTGCAAAAACTCCGTTCATTGGGAACGGATTGGATTTCATTGAGCCCTTATGGCTATCTGGATAACCGCAACAATCCAGGTTACCTGCACTATTCATTTGGAGCAAGCTCTGAAAATGATGAAAGTATTATTAGCGCTTTTCTATCAGCAAAAAAGCTGGGCCTAAGGTCGATGCTCAAACCGCACATTCTGATGCGCGGTGGAAACTGGGGCTGGCCGGGTGAAATCGAGATGCAAAACGAAGAAGACTGGCAAATGTTTTTTAAATATTATTATAGCTGGATTCGACATTATGCGCTGCTGGCGGATATGTACGAGATGGACATCTTTTGCATTGGAGTCGAGCTGATGGAAACCACCCGCGATCATCAAGCAGAATGGCGCGAAATCATTGCCAGAATCCGGCAGATTTACCATGGACCAATCGTTTATGCAGCAAATTGGTACGAAGAGTTTGAACAAATCACTTTTTGGGACGAGCTGGATTATATTGGCCTAAATCTTTATTACCCACTTTCAAAAAAAGACACGGTCACGCTAACTGATTTAAAAGAGGGTATGCAAACAGGACTGCCAATTATTGAGAAGATCGTGCTAAAATATAACAAGCCTCTTCTTCTAACAGAAGTCGGCTTTACCAGTTCTGCGGCAAGCTGGCAAAATCCCCACGAACGAAAACGCCGGGCGTCCGTGGTTTTAGAGGACCAGGCTTTGTCTTATAAAGCAATATTCGAGTCATTTTGGGACAAAGAATGGTTTTACGGCTTTTACTGGTGGAAATGGCCGACCTATTTAGAAAACGGTGGCGAACAACATAATGGATTCACACCGAATGGGAAACCGGCTGAAGAAGTAGTAAAGCGTTGGTATTCAAAGATAAAGCCAATTAAACCTGGATTGGAAAATTCAAACTAAATACTGAAGCACATCATTATCACTCATTCTACCACGGAATGACAAGGATAAAAAATAATTAATAATCTGGTTGCCGATCATGCCTTATATTCACCAGGATGAATGCGCAGAGTACCCCATTTTTTGAAATATTATTTTATGAACTAAACACATGGAAGGGTAAAAAGTGGATCAAAAAATCATGGAAAGAAAAAATACGATTGCCCAATGGGCATTCGACACCCGTCCGCTACTGGGACGGTTTCATTTGTGGCTTGAAGATGTAGATATAGAATCTGTGTGTGACCACGAAGACAGAGATATTCACAAAAGTATCTCCTTTGTCGATGGGCAGATGGAACGTCTTTTTACCATGACGGCGGCGGTTACTGCGTTGGGAACCATGTTGTTTGGGAGATTCGGCGAAGGAAAAGAAGCTGAAAAAAGAGAATTGAACCAGGTAAAAAAAGATGCCGACGCCATTTCTGCCTATGCCCTGAGTGAAGGTTTGTGGTATCTGTCCCGTTCTCTTCCTGAAAATCATGCGATTATGGTGTGCCTGGGTGAGGGGCTTATGCCAAAAGGCGGCGAGACCCCGGAAATGGGTTCCAATCCTATGTTAGGATTTGGCAGAATTTACGCTCGACCTCAGGTTGCCCAATTTTTAGAAAGACGTGTACAAAAGTTAATTAATGACGAAAAGTATGGTTGGGATGACTTTCATGAGGATTTAAGAAGTGCTGGAATAACTATATGGGGCACGGCAATCGATACGCTTGAAAATACCTCTCGTTTTGCCAAAGGCAATGAAACAGGTCCAATGACTGTACTCCATGTTTTTGATCAGCCCTTTGAGATTACCAAGCCTTATGAAGGCTACATTGGCAATCTCATATTGCCCCGAAAAATTGTGCAAAACGCCGCAAATGAATCATTACTAATCAATTTCTTTACTCCGCGCAGTAAAGTGGTCCAGGCAATAAAACTAATCTACCCGAACATAAGGAATGAAAATATACACGTATGGACGCTTGCAGGTAAGGAACGAGAAGTCCGTATTGGAAAATTATGGGAAGAATGGCGAAAACTTGGTGTTCATCTGGTTGAAGACGGCTGGGAGTTGCCAACAGGTTACAAAGCGTTTGCAGAATCTGGAACATATGCGCCTACCTATCTGGTGGGAAGCTGGGAGGACAACCATCGGGAAACACATATTTTTATTGTGGACGGTTATGCCGCTTCCGCGGAGGCTATTCAAGCATCCAGTTTGTGTCCGATATTAGATTTAGACGCTTCTCTAACAATTTTTTCGTCCCAATTTAAACTCAGTTATGAACGAGAATCGCAAATCATGCATCTCGATCCAGATGCCTCTGACTTTTCTACAAAATTATTTACGATCTTTGAAAAAGAGTTGGATGCAGAAACAGTCCAACTGTATAGAGATAACATAGTACTGGCCAAAAACGCGGGGATTCATTTAGAGAAATCTACAATTTCGGTTGACGATTTTCTACCCGAGAAAAAATGGCGCGTCATGGCACTTTCCGGATATATGCTCCCGGATCCTTATACTGGAGCCTCTGGGATCGAGGAAATTGCTGAAAACACCTATCGTGTAACCGTTCGGCTTTCTACCCGTAAGGCGGAGAAGCGTATCACGCTTACACTGCGATTATCAGAGACATTTGAAGAAAGTCAATTAGTATTTAATCCTCTATTAAATCGGTTTATGCGTGGCGAAGATTACCTGGAACGTGCGGTTAAAATTTCTGATTCTGGCAGAATTCGAAATGAACTTCAAACGCTGTGCTCAGAAGCGCTCGAGCATTTTGGTATAAACGGCCTCAGGATTCACTTCGACCGGATTGCTACTGATGTTATTTCACTCGAAGACCAGAAAACATTGCGGGAGATACTTACCTGGTATAAGAAAAATCATCCGTTCTGGTTTAGCTGGCTTGAGCTTTAGTTAAATTGGTGAAATGTAACTAAAACAGCTTAAGAGTGTCACTGAAATTAAAACGCTTGATTCCATACTTCGGATAAAAGCTGCGGCAGAGGTTTCGCTGAAAAAAATTCCATAGCTCTATGCCCAATGATTTCCTGAGTAGCAGCGAACTTCCACCCCATAGACTAATCCGCGTTCGGTAGACATCTCAGGACGAAACAGGCAGTCTAAGAAGGAACTTTCACAAATATAAATCTCTGGTAGACACTTGACAAAATATCCGCACTTTTGTATATTTGCCCTATATTATTAGAAGCTCAAAGGATGAGATAATAGTATATTTTTTCACCCGACAATCGATATAAAGAATGCGCGGCATTTTTTAAGATAACAACCACATACCGACCAATAAAATTACTTTAGAATAGATTTAAAATTTAAAACAGGAGAAACGATTTGATGGACTTTTTAAAAGAACTCGGCATTGAGAAAATTAATCCCGGAGCCTGTTCCGGCCCCGGAACCTGGACTCCTACCGATGGCAGAAATCTAATCGCCTCTGTGAATCCCACCACTGGCGAAGAAATTGCAAAAGTGGCACAGGCCTCCACTGAAGATTACGAAAAGGTTATGAGCGCCGCGACTGAAGCGTTCAAAGAATGGCGCATGCTGCCCGCTCCCCTGCGGGGGCTCATCGTCCGCGATTTGGGCGAAGCCCTGCGTGCGAAGAAAAATTCTCTGGGTAAGCTCGTAACACTGGAAATGGGCAAAATCATCCACGAGGGTTGGGGTGAAGTCCAGGAAATGATCGACATCTGTGACTTTGCACTTGGCCTCTCCCGCCAGCTTTATGGACTGACCATGCATTCGGAACGCCCCCGGCACCGGATGTATGAACAGTGGCATCCTTTGGGTGTAGTTGGTGTGATTTCAGCCTTCAACTTCCCGGTAGCAGTTTGGTCCTGGAATGCCGTCATCGCTGCTGTATGTGGAGACGTTACCCTCTGGAAACCGTCATCAGAAACTCCGTTAACCGGCATCGCGATACAAAATGTTTGCAACGACGTGATGAAAGCACATAATTTAACCGGAATTTTCAATTTGGTAATCGGGCGCGGCTCGGTGATTGGCGAAAAACTCATTAACGATAAGCGAATCCCTCTTGTATCCGCAACGGGTTCCTGCAAAATGGGCTATCGCATTGGGAAAATAGTTGGCGAACGGCTGGGCAGAACCATTCTCGAGCTTGGCGGCAACAACTGTATCATCGTCGATGAAACCGCCGACCTCGACATGGCTGTTCGTGCTGTACTCTTTGGCGCGGTCGGCACTGCTGGTCAACGCTGTACCTCCACCCGCAGAGTTATTATCCATAAAAGTATTATTAAAGAATTCACAGAAAAACTGGTCAAAGCTTACAACCAAGTCCGCATTGCTGATCCGTTGGACGAAAATACCCTGATGGGACCGCTGATCAATCAGGAGGCAGTCGATATTATGATGGATGCACTGGTTACTATCAAAAATGCCGGCGGCGAAATCCTTTACGGTGGACAGACCGTGAAGCGTTCCGGTTTCTATGTAGAACCGACTATTGTCAAGGCTGAGCATCATTGGCCCATAGTCCACGATGAAACTTTTGCACCCATTCTTTACCTTGTTGAATACGAAAACTTTGAGGACGCCGTTGCCTGGCACAATGAAGTTCCACAGGGGCTTTCGTCAGCAGTCTTTACGACCAACCTTTTGCGTGCGGAAGAATTCCTTTCCCATGAAGGTTCGGACTGCGGCATTGCCAATGTCAATATCGGCACTTCAGGCGCGGAAATCGGCGGCGCTTTTGGTGGTGAAAAGGAAACCGGCGGTGGACGAGAATCCGGTTCCGATTCCTGGAAAGCTTACATGCGTCGCCAGACCAACACCATCAACTGGTCTAAGGATTTGCCCTTAGCTCAGGGTATTAAATTCGAGTAACCGCCAATGACTATGCGCATCGGCATTAGACGAGAAGATAAAAACGAGTGGGAACGGAGGGTCCCACTCGTACCGGGGGATGTCGGCAGGCTTGTAAAAAACGGTATCGAAATCTGGTTGCAACCTTCACCTTTGAGAATATTCCCTGACGAAGAATATCAGAAGGCAGGCGGGATAATCAGCGAAAATTTAGACTCTTGTTCCACTATTCTTGCTGTTAAAGAAATTCCGAGTGACTTCTTTGAATCCTCAAAGTCTTACGTCTTTTTTTCCCACACCATTAAGGGGCAGAAATCAAATATGCCCTTGCTGAAGAAAATGATGGAATTGAATTGTCAGCTCATTGACTACGAGCTCATCACAGATGAACAAAATCGTCGACTAATTTTTTTCGGTAGGCACGCCGGCCTCGCCGGCATGATCGACACATTTTGGGCATTGGGAAAAAGGCTGGAATGGGAAGGCATCCCCAACCTCTTCAGTGAAATCAAAATGGCGCACGAATACGACAGCCTGGAGGACGCCAAATCCCGCATCACAGCAGTCGCTGACAAGGTTCGCAAAGAGGGCATTCCACCTGTACTTTCACCCTTGATTTGTGGATTCGCAGGCTACGGCCATGTTTCTCAGGGGGCGCAGGAAATCTTTGACCTTTTTCCGCATGAATTGATTGCAGCCTCAGATATAACTACTGTCAACGCTGCACCCAAAACTGCACAGGAAAAGTTGTTTAAGGTGGTTTTCAAGGAAGAAGACCTGGTCGAATCCATCGAAGCCGCGGGAACCTTCGAACTGCAGGATTATTACAGCAATCCACAAAAATACCGTTCCCGGTTTGAAAGCTATCTGCCTCATCTGACTGTTCTGGTAAATTGCATCTATTGGGATTTACGCTATCCCCGGCTGGTAACTTTAGATTATCTCAAGCAGGCATATTCCATCCCGCATCCTCCACCTTTGCGGGTTATCGGTGATATCAGTTGTGATATTGAAGGTTCGATTCAGTGTACTGTTAAATCCACTGATCCTGGCAATCCTGTTTATGTGTACAATCCTGTTGATTCCAACATTACTGATGGTTGGAAAGGATGCGGTCCGGTGATAATGGCTGTGGACAACCTGCCGTGTGAGCTGGCGAAAGAAGCTTCTGAGTCTTTCAGTAAAGTGCTGACTCCCTTTATTCAGCAATTAGCGCAGGTGGACTACCGCGTTCCGTTTGAAAAACTGAACATCCCCGGCGAACTTCACCGGGGGCTCATTCTACATAATGGGGAGTTAATCCCTGAATATAAACATTTGAGTAAATATTTATAAATCAAAAATTTGATTAATAATTCTAAAAGGAGACACGATGAAAACGGTTTTGGTTCTTGGAGCGGGTTTAGTAACTAAACCCCTGGTACAGTATCTTTTGAAACATGGATTCCGCGTGCGTGTGGCAAGCCGTACAGTCAGTAAAGCTGAGACTCTGATCAGCAGCCACCCAAACGGGGAAGCCATTCAATGGACCGTGGATAAAAAAGACGAATTAAAGAAATTGACTGACGAGGCTGATCTGGTAATTAGTCTTTTACCAGCAGCTTATCACACAGAGGTAGCTGAATTATGCATCGAACTCGGTAAAAACATGGCGACGACTTCCTACGTCAGCCCTGCGATGAAAGCCCTGGACGAGCCCGCGAAAAAAGCTGGTGTGGTGATTTTGAACGAAAGCGGCGTAGATCCCGGCATCGACCACATGTCCGCTATGCGTATCATCCACGATGTTGAAAAAAAAGGTGGCAAAGTAGTCAGCTTCATGTCCTACTGCGGCGGATTACCTGCTTCTGAGGCCAACACGAATCCCTACGGCTACAAGTTTTCGTGGAGCCCCAAGGGCGTCCTCCTCGCTGGCAAAAACGACGGCAAGTACCGTAAAGATAACAAGGAAATTTTTGTTCCGGGACCGGACCTGTTCTCGCACTACTGGCATCTCGAAATCCCTGGCATTGGCGAGCTGGAGGCCTATCCAAACCGCGATTCAATGGGCTATGTCGATCTCTACGGACTGCAGGGCATTCCCACCATGTTCCGAGGGACTTTACGCTATAAAGGCTGGTGCGACACTATGAAAGCAACCGCGGAAATGGGCTACCTTGATATGACTGAAAAAGATTGGGCTGGTAAAACCTTTGCTGATCTGGGCTGGCAGTTTGTGGGGAAAGCGCCTTCAGGAGATTTGCGGGCGGCTTTTGCAGATAAGCTAAATATCCCGTTGGATTCTTTCATCCTCGACCGTTTCGAATGGCTGGGACTCTTTTCCAATAATCCCCTGCCAGTAGAGAAAGGCGGCGTAATCGACATCCTAACCGCCCGAATGCTGGAGAAAATGCCTTACGATGCTGGAGAACGCGACATGATTATTCTCTACCACAACTTCATTGCCGAATATCCCGGCGGCAAAAAAGAGGAAATAACCTCAACCCTGATCGACTATGGAATTCCAAACGGAGACAGCTCGATGTCCCGTACCGTCAGTCTGCCAGCAGCAGTCGGTTCGCGCATGATCCTTGAAGGCAAATTCAGTCAACCCGGTGTTTGGGTGCCGGTCATTCCTGAACTCTACAATCCTGTTCTCGATGAGCTGGAAACCATGGGGATCAAGTGTGAGGAAGCATCAAAATCGTTGTGATCATTGTTGGTAATTGCAGATAATAACGGGGGGTAATTCCCCACTTTTTGACTGGGCATGATATTTTGCCTTAGCAGCCATACGACTACTTTGTTGACTTTATAATCAAAAAGTTTATATTAATAATTAGAAACAAAATATATCAAATACTGTAAACAGCAATAGCCATATTGATATATTATAATGAAATGATTGGCGGTTAACAGACCGCTTTGTGCTAATGACCTGGGAGGGAAAAATGCATAAAAGAGTTTTCGTATTCGTAGTTATTCTATTCACAAGTTTCGTCCTTGGCTGTGGCGGCACCAGTGGCACCTCAAAACAATCACGTATCTTTAAGAAGAACCTCGGTCACTGTATGCGACCAGACTTTTTCGAAGTTGTTGATAAGATCGTGTTTCTGAAATACCGTTATCTGGAAGGCAGTAACCGGCGAGATATGACCACTCGAATTGAGATCTATACTGAATGGAAATCTCGATCCCCCTTTCCTGATGAAATTGCAATTGGAATTGTTGCTGTGGATTCAAAAATTACAGTTTCAGCCAAGATAAATTCCGGGCAAACGAGAAGTATCACCACAGGCGAGGCGGATTATACCGCTTACCTTCAGGCTGAAAATCGTGTGAAATATATCGGCAAGGAGGAGAATTGGGAACCCGGACCAATTACCAAGGATGCTAAGAGATACTTCAATGATATTGTATTTGATATGATGCAGGACTTCAAAGCTCCTTACTGATTTCAGACGTTGAGACTGTCGAAAAAGTTTTCGTTTCCAGCTAACTTCATACTGCTTCCCGAAATGAATTCGAGAAAACATATTGATTTTTTTGTGATTTAGGTATCCTTCGACTCCGTTCAGGATGCAGCCAAAGTACTTTTTCGACAGTCTCGTTAATTTCTGAAGATTTTCAGGCCCGGAGATCATTAGCAGTTTCATACTGTCGATTCAACTCTCACCAGGTTTGCTGAATGGAAGAACCACCAGCGTAAAAGATCCCTGATTGAGCTTGTCGCAGGACTACGATATCGGAGTCTTCGGCATATCGTTGCAAACGACCGTATGACTACATTGGCATCAAGCATCCTGTCTTAATCATGTGGAAATTGCTCGACCTTCAATAATAAATTGAAAGTGATTAGTTGTTTAAAGAACGGCGGATTGGACCGATTATTCAATTTAGATTAGCACGTAGACTCTTTGGCCGAAATCTTTATTTTACAGCAGCCTATTTTGTCGACGGACTGCTTATTGACACTGGATTCCACTATAGTGCCCACAACTTTTTTGAGAACCTTCGCCATAAATCCGTTGAACAAATTGTAAATACCCATTCTCATGAAGATCATGTTGGCGCCAATTATCTATTCCAAACACATCTAGGATTAAAAGCAAAGGCCCATTCGGCCGCCATCGATCTCATTAGAAATCCACCCGCCAAATTGAAATTATACCGAAGAGTGGTTTGGGGCGTGCCTGAATCGGCAGCTACTGTCCCGATTGAACAAGAAATAGAAACTGAAAATTACACACTCAAGGTTATTGGATTGCCCGGCCACTCCGAGGACCACATCGGTTTTTTTGAACCTGACCAGGGTTGGTTGTTTGGCGGAGATCTATTTTTAAGTGTAAAAGTCAAGGTGCTGAGATACGATGAAAATATTTACAAAATAATTGATTCGTTAAAGAAAGCGATTAAATTGCCTGTCAAAATGTACTTTTGCAGCAGCGGCAAAATACTGACCAGGCCAATTTATTACTTGAAATTAAAATTAGAATTTTATGAAAATGTTCAATATAATGTTTTGAAATTGCGGCAGGAAGGATTTAAATTAAAAAAAATTCGAGATGAAGTCCTGGGACGTGAAGAAGTTTTAACGTATTTATCACAAGGAGAATTTTCAAAAATAAATTTAGTAAAGGCTTTCTAATAAAAATATTTAGCAATTTCTTATGTTTGCAGGTAATTAATAAATAATAAACATGCTATTTACATGTTGTAGTAAAAATAAAAGATAATTATCATTTATGTATATAAAAGAATATCAGATTGGCAATAAAGTATACGAGGACGTAATCGGAAGCCTGCACGTTGCGAATACAACCGATTTAGACAAAGCAGTATATTTAAAAATTTTACACGAACATTTTTCAACTCAAGATGATTTGGTAAAAGCGTTTCATAAATGCGCTGAATTATATTGTTCTTTAGACTATGAGAATCATATAAAAGCTTTAGAGCACGGTCGGGAAAACGGCAAGCACTTTTTAGTTTTAGAGTATTCAAATCTCTCTCCCTTTGAAAAAATATTAAATAAAAAACAGGTCTTCTCAATAATTGATGCCATTACTTTAATAGAAAATATCTCTAAAATTCTTAGAGTATATCACATCGATGGAATTATACATGGGAATTTAAACTCACAAAACATCTTTTGTGATGAAAATTTAGCTCAGGTTAAAATCTCTGATTTTGGATTTCAGGAATTCACTAACCTGTTATTTCAAAAAAAACAACCCGGTTTATTAAATACACTTACCTATTGTGCACCAGAATTATTCAAAGAGAAGCACACAGCAAATCGCAGCAGTGATATATTTTCTATAGGGGTATTACTTTATCGAGTATTATTAGGAGATTTCCCGTGGAATGGCCAGGGTTTCACATCAAACAGGTATATTTCCAGCGATATAGCTATCATTCCCCCAAGCCTTCAACGATTAGAAATTCCAGATTTTCTTGATAATATTATTTGTAAATCTTTGGAACCTGAAATTGAGAATAGATTTCAAAATATCAGCCAATTTATTAAGAAAATCTCAGAAGCTAAAACCTCCATTTTAGCAAGCGTTACACCAATAACCCCGCAAACTGAACAGAATGAAGAACCGGTTGAGCAAGCTACAAATGACCAATTTGAATTATTGAATTCCAATCCACCCACGGTACAAAAAAATAATAACTTAACGCCCGAGCTGCAGAACGAACGTTTAACAGAAAAAAAACCAGAAGAACCATCGCAAGAAAAGCAGGATTATGTTGAAACGTTGCTTTCAAATGAAAAGACACATTCAGATTCAGGATTTCCGCAACAGGAGCATTTTGAAGAGTTCCCTTCTACACCGCGAAATGATGTAAGCAAGAATACATCCGTCCAGAAAAAAGAGAAAACAGAACTTTCGCAAACAATAAAAGAAAAAAATGAAACAAGTGAAAAAGTAAACCAAACATCGATTGAAGGTGAACTGAATTCAGCGCATCAATTTTCTCAAAAAGAAAAGGAAAAGGTTGCTCAATTTGCCCGGGAGCTAGAACTTCAGGTTGAGCCATTTGATAATCAAAATAACGACGGTAATGTTTCGACATCATTGGGGCATGATTACAAGAAGCTGCCCGTTGAAAAACTTGAAAAAGAATTGCAAATTAATACCCCGGAGAAAACGAAAATAGAAGACGAGCCACTTTTCCACCAACAGGATTATGCAAGCCCTGATGCTGAAAAAGATCAGGTTGTTGGCGATCTACAACCTATTATAGATGATTTGAAGGTCAAAGCGCCCGAATTCGATAATAAAACAGACCAAATGCCAGCTTCTCAACCATTAAATTATGGTGGTGTCAATAGGCATAGATCGGATACCTCTTTTCCAGAATTTGATGACTTTAAAGATGATACAGCAACTCAAACTGAAGAGATGGCAACAACTCATACATTAAACCTGTACAGAGAGCAATTGCATAAGCGCTCTTTCAGATCAATAATAAAATTTGTATTTATTTTAATTATCCCTTTTTTATTATTGCTTATTTTAACTTCGATTGTATTTGACTATAATTGGAACACGCTTTTCCCTGGTTTTAAAAATAGTATCTTATCGAATAAAATTAATGCGCTCAAACAATCTGATGATGTACAGACAGGTACTGTAAATACTGATAAAAGCAACATCACGAATAATAGAGCAGGAGATGTTCAAAAGCCTGAATCAGCTAATACAAATTTGATCAACAAAAATACAAGGGGCACTTTGCCCGGTCAAACTGGATTGGAAAGTACGGCTTCTTCAATAGCCAAACAATCCACGCAGCCAGCGTCAGTGAAATTGACACTTACTGTTCGAGGCGGTCAGATTCCACAGATTGCCGAAATTTATCTGGATGGCGCATTTCTGGGTCAAACAAATAGCACTGGCCAAATATCTATTTCAAAATTAGCCCTGAACAAATCGTATCTTTTTAAGGTCGAAAAAAGCGGTTTTGAAATGTGGGCTAAGGAAATCATGTTCAACAGAGTCGGTCAAATTAATTTGAAAGTAAATTTAAGAGCATCACAAGCTGTTAACACAGAATACTAATTTAATTTCGCAATTCACTACCGTACACTTTTTTACAACTGTTATTTTTTGCACAAATGTCATTCCCGTCCCGATTTTCCTTTATATAAATAATAATGACTGTCTGGATAAATCGGGAATCCATGTGCAAGGGACCTGGATTCCTGCTTAGAAAATGCGGGAATGACATAAAATAAGAAAGATAGTAATAAGTGTCCGGGGTAAATTTCACGAATAAATAACATGGTTCTCGGTGAATACCCAGTTTAACTAATTCAGAATTGTTGTCCTGTGCTTTTTTTTATCTTCTAACCAATGAAAATATGATGAAAAATTTTCTTGACAAATATAATTTATATAATTATATTTTTTCTTTCAAAATATTTTGGAATCTTCTGCATTTCCTTAAGGTTATTTAATAAGAAAAACCTCCGTGTAAACAATACTATTCTTATTATTAATACCGTGAACGAGAAGGGAAAAAACCTCCAAAAAGAGAGGCCCCGGACAAAGAAGATACTTCGCGGGAAGAAACAGAAAAAGATATTTTTCAATATCAAGATGAAGAAGATGAGGGGAATGTTTCTGACGAAACAAAATATTGGGAAAAATATTTTGAAGCAGATGATGAAGAAATCAGATATCGAGATAAAAAGAAAGTAAAGAACAAAGGTAAGTTTAAGGATCGAGATTTTGAATAAGATAACTTTTAATAAAAATAAATCAAATCCCTATTTATTTAGGGGTTTTATTATAGACCAAATTGAAAGCTTAAGTTAATATGGCAAAAGACATTACAAAAAGATCAGAAGATTACGCAAGATGGTATTTGGACGTCATTTCAGCAGCTAAATTAGCCGATTATGCGCCGGTTAAAGGATGCATGGTAATTCGTCCCAATGGTTATGCCATTTGGGAGAAAATGCAAAGTGCTTTAGACAAAATGTTTAAGGACACCGGCCATGTAAATGCTTACTTTCCTTTATTTATCCCGGAAAGTTATATAAAAAAAGAAGCGGAACACGTGAAAGGATTTGCGCCTGAATGTGCGGTTGTCACGCATGGCGGCGGAAAAAAATTGGAGGAACCATTGATTGTCAGGCCAACCTCGGAGACGATTATTTGGTCTATGTATAAAAACTGGATTCAATCTCATCGGGATTTACCCTTGCTCATTAATCAGTGGGCAAATGTTGTACGCTGGGAAATGCGAACCAGGCTTTTTTTAAGAACGATGGAGTTTCTCTGGCAAGAAGGCCACACAGCACACGCCACGGATGAAGAAGCCGAAACCGAAACCATCAAAATACTTGAAATATACAAAACTTTTGCAGAAGATTACATGGCTTTACCAGTCATCCCTGGTTTAAAAACTGAAAAAGAGCGGTTTGCAGGCGCTGTTCGCACATACGCGATTGAAGGCATGATGCAAGACCGGCGCGCATTACAATCGGGAACCTCTCACAATTTGGGACAGAATTTTGCCAAAGCGTTTGATGTTCAATTCCAGGATGAAAATGGGGAGTTGCAGTATGTTTGGGCCACCAGTTGGGGAGTTTCGACCCGGCTTGTAGGTGCGCTCATTATGGCTCACAGCGATGATAAGGGACTTGTGCTTCCGCCGAAAATCGCGCCGACTCAAGTCGTCATTGTGCCAATATGGAGAGGCGATGAGCAAAAAGCTCCCATTTTATCTAAAATTGAATCTTTAACCCGGAATTGGCAAGACCACTTCAATTTCAAAATAGATGACCGGGAAAATTATCGTCCCGGGTGGAAATTCAATGAATGGGAAAAACAAGGCGTACCGGTTAGAATTGAAATTGGGCCTAAGGATTTAGAGAAAGACCAGGTAGTGGTCGTTCGTCGCGATACCGGCGAAAAAGAGTTGATTAAAATGGATCAACTGCAAGAGTATATTGCCAAGCTCCTTCCAAAAATCCAGGATGATTTATTTAATAAAGCCCGGATATTCAGAGATCAGCATTTCTATCTTTGTGACGATTACGAGCAATTTAAAAAAGAAATAGAAGAACCTGCCGGCTTCTTCAAGGTCCACTGGTGCGGCAAAAGAACCTGCGAAGATCGATTACAGGAAGAGACTAAAGCGACTATTCGTTGCATTCCACTTGACAATACAATAGAACATGGTAAATGCTTGTTATGCGGAGAGGAGTCGAACGAACGGGTGGTGGTAGCTAAAGCCTATTAAATACTTACACTTTACGGCTAAATTAGCCAGACAGCATATCATTCCAATGGTTGACCTGGGATGAGATTAAAATTTCACGTGTTCAATTGTTAAATGGCCGTGTCGCAGATAATTAGTTATTGACCGATTAATCCCGGGGAAAAGTTGAAACAAATAGATAAACAAATTTTTAAAGCTGGCTATGTTGCTATTGCAGGCCGCCCAAACGTTGGTAAATCTACTTTGCTCAACAATCTTCTCAATTTTAAAGTCTCCGCAGTTACCAAAAAACAACAAACGACCAGGCATCAAATCCGGGGAATTTTGAATGAAGATAATTGCCAGATTATTTTTCTTGATACTCCTGGTCTTTTAGAACCAAAAAATAAACTTCAGCAAGCCATGTTGCAGGCAGCTCACAAATCGTTGCGAGACGCCGATCTGATTCTTTTTATGGTTGAGGCAGCTTCCAAAGCTGATAATCATGATGCCGCTCTTTTAAAACAAATCAGTAATTATAATCCAAATATAATTTTGATAATCAATAAAATGGATACCATTGCAAAAAATCAAATTTTGCCATTAATGGAATATTATAATCGTTTTCAGAATATTATATCTATGGTGCCCATTTCTGCAGCGAAATCATATGGACTGGATATTTTAAAAAAGGAAATTGTAGATGCCTTACCTCAGGGACAGCCGTTCTACTCACCGGAACAAATTATGGATCATCCGGAAAGATTTGTGGTTTCGGAAATAATTCGCGAAAAAATCTTTCAAAGATATGGCGAAGAGATTCCTTATGCTACCACGGTCGATATCGACGAATTTAAAGAACGTGCTGATAGAAAAGACTTTATTAAAGCAATAATATATGTAGAAAAAAACAGTCAAAAAGGTATCTTGATCGGTAAAAGTGGGACTGCTCTAAAACAAGTAGGGAAAATAGCGCGGCAAGAAATTGAAAGCGTATTAGACCGTTCGGTTTATCTTGAGCTCTGGGTTAAAGTAAAAGAAAAGTGGCAGCAGGATGATAGAGCGCTGAAGGAGTTTGGGTATAAAGATTAAAAACCGAGTAGAGAGAGATGACTATTTTATCAAAATTATTTTAGAAAAAGGTAAAATCAGTTATGAAAAATAATCCATGCCAACATCCCGGCTGCTATTTTGATGCCATATCGCAATCATACTTTTGCTGGCAGCACACGGAGACAAAATCTGAGTATCGTGACAAAATCGCATCATTAGTTAAGGAGGGCCACCACTTCACTGGCGATTTCTTTTCGAAAGCAGATTTAAGCGGTTTGGATTTGAAAAGCGGGATTTTTACAGGGTGTAATTTCACCGCGACCTATCTCAAAGGAGCGAATCTTTCTGAATGTGACTTTTCAGGATGCGAATTCCGAAGGGCCAATTTAGAAAGTGCGGCTCTCACCAAATCG
Source organism: uncultured Cytophagia bacterium (assembly GCA_964539665.1). Taxonomy (GTDB): domain Bacteria; phylum Zhuqueibacterota; class Zhuqueibacteria; order Oceanimicrobiales; family Oceanimicrobiaceae; genus CAZIKB01. The sequence goes on along the minus strand of CAZIKB010000109.1, from coordinate 5,152 downwards.
CAACTCCGGTCCACAAAATTAGAAGGTGCGCTGTTAGACGGCGCTAATTTAAGTGAAGTAAATTTACAGGAAGCTATCTTAAATTACGCCAACCTGAGTTTTACGAATCTATCTTCTGCGGATTTATCAAAAATCTCTGCTCAGCATGCTATTTTCATTGGTGCAAATTTAGAAGGCGCTGTTTTCGATAACGCTAATTTCGCATTCGCTAATCTCAAAGGAGTTAACGCCAAAGGCAGCCGCGGGGCGTTTGCCATTTTAGGGGGAGCGTTGTTAATTAATGCCAATTTCGAAGAAGCGGATATAAATCGCGCAAATCTGGTGGGTACTGACGCCCGCAAAACAAATTTCAAAAATGCTAATCTTTTTTTTATTCGACCTGGAAGCGCTAATTTTTCGGACGCCAATTTTGAAGGAGCCAACCTTAATCGGGCAATCTGCAGGGAAGCGGACCTGAGCGGCGCTAATCTAAAAAATGCAAAGATAGATGGGGCTGTGTTTGAAAGAGCTCGCTTAGTGGACATCCTTCCGAAGGATTTAGACTTTTCAGGAAATAACATAAATGGAGCGGAGTTTTAGCACAGTCTTTTTAGTTGATAGTACACATTAGCCATTAAATTCTGTAATAGATTCAGATTAGCAGGAAGAACTATGAAAATTATTCATTTTCCTTTAGAAACGAATTATGTCAATAGTTTTTTATGTTTCGATGAAAACACTAAAAAAACCTTTTTAGTCGATTGCGGCGCTTTTGAAGACCGGATAAAACGTTTTGTGACAAAAAATAACTTTGAATTAGAATTTCTTTTAATAACCCATGCACATTATGACCATGTGGATGGCGTAAATCAATTTAGAGAATCATTTCAAGTTCCTGTTTATTCATCAACAAAAAAATATAGTCATCAAATTGCAGGGGGAGATAAAATTTCTTTTGGGAATACCGAGATTTCCGTGCTTGCTACACCGGGCCACACTTCGGACAGCGCCTCCTTCTATCTGGAGAAAGCGGTTTTTGTCGGAGATGCAATCTTTTCTGGCGCTGTCGGTGGAACGGCCACACGGCAGCAATTTGAGGAAGAAACCAGGCACATTTGGAATAAAATACTATCATTACCAGATGATACAGTAATATATCCCGGGCATGGTTCCTCAACTCTCGTAGGAGTTGAAAGGTTATTTAATCCATTTTTCAGGTGAAAGATTTTTATTTACATAAACGTCATTTTTTATTAAATCACTTTTGAAATGAAAAGATTTTTTTATAACCATCAATATTTGGGAAAGAAATGACGTTAAATATGAAAAGTAACTATTCAGGTATGAACATTATGGCTTCAATCTTTACAATTATTCTCTCATTTTTGGTTTTAACCTGCAGGCCTATATTTTATGAAGACAATAATGTAAAGCCGCCTGAGGTTAGAATTGGTATTATGGAACATGAAAATTCGGTTGAATTTAAAATAAATAGTGAAGTCAATTTTACAAAACGAGACAATAGCATCGTAATGCGGAATCTACAAAGTGGACGATGGAAGGTTGAAACATTAAATGCCAAACCAGCCGAATTCATATACCGTCTCGCCGTGGGGACAACAAAAGATAGAATTCAAGCCGAAAAAATAGCGCGATCAGTTTATAAAAAAGGGTTGAATGCGCACGTTAAGAAGCATGACCGCAGCTCCAATATAAACATTCCTTACTTTGAGAAGGCCATCTACCGGGTTGTGTTAGATAAAGATTTTAAAAACAGAAATGATGCTATTGCATATCAAAACACAATCCGGGGAAAAACTGGTTCAAAAATACTGGAGGTACCTAAAGATAGATCTGAAGGCGCATTGAGATTCACCCATCTTGATAGTAAGTATAGTTTTGATTTAAAAGAAGAAGCCAAATTCAGCACAAACAATATTGAAATAATCGGCGTTGAAGTTGGCAGTGGCTTTCATTGGGAGTCAAAGGAAAACCGAGTTTATAGCGGAACATTGGAATTTGTGGTGGATAACTATGGACAAATAACAGTAATAAATGAACTATCTTTAGAAGAATATCTAAAAGGCGTGGTACCTTCTGAAATGCCGGTCAGGTTTCCTTACGAAGCATTAAAAGCCCAGGCAGTAGCTGCCCGGGTTGAAGCAATAGCAAAAGTAGGATTACGCCATCCATTAGAACCGTTTGATTTATGCGATGATGTACACTGTCAGGTGTTCAGTGGAAATTCCAAAATATCAGAATCCACTAATAACGCGGTGGAAAGCACACGTGGAATTTTCATGGTCCACCGTAAAAAGATAGTAGAAGCCTTTTATGCAGCAGTTTGTGGCGGTCATTCTGAAAATAATGACAATGTTTGGCTGATGGACGCCAAGCCATTTCTGAGAGGCGTTTTAGATAGAGGAGGAAGAGGTAATGAACGATTAAGCACATCATTGCAAAAGGAACAGAACGTAAAAAAGTGGATTGACAGCAGCCCGGAAGTATTTTGCAACACGACCCGCCGTAAACTACCTGCTTCTTTAAATTACAGTAAAAAATATTTTCGGTGGCAGGTTGAGTATAAACGAACTGAGTTGGAAGAAATTATTCGCACGAAAACTGGTGAAAATTTCGGCCAATTACGTGACTTGATCCCTCAAAAAAGAGGGGTGTCCGGACGGTTGATTGAATTGTTAGTTGTTGGAACGAAAAAACAGTTCAAAATCAGCCGGGAATTGGCCATCCGAAGAGCTCTGTCAAAAAATACATTATATAGCGCTAGTTTTTATGTAAAGAAAGAAGGCGGTTCACGCAACCTACCAAAGAAATTTATTTTAAAAGGCGCAGGCTGGGGGCATGGTGTTGGTATGTGTCAAATTGGTGCGGCTGTCATGGCGCTGTCGGACAAAAAATTTGACGAAATATTAGAACACTATTATAAAGGTATTATTCTTGAGATACTTTATGATTGAATATTCTGGTATAAAACAATTGTTAAGTTTCAATAATTCAATATCAGCAATTTAATGATCTTGAGAGTATTTTTCTTGAAAACATGGGTAACAAAAATAATAAATAATTAAAACTTTAAAGTTGTATTTCTTGGGCCTGGAAATAAAATCCGAAAACGATTCAAAGTCAAACTAAGACTGAGAGCATGGTTTTAGTGAAAATTTCACTTGATTGTGTGTTTTTAATTTTTTATAATGAATATTATTTATCGGATTCCCAGGACTACATTTTTACTGTTTCGGAAATCCAATTCAGTGCGGAGATGTTAAAATGTTAATAGCAGTAAAAGTTGATCGTGTAACATTAGATACACATACTAACAGGTTTGTTGTTATATTAAAGGACGATGCCAGCAATCGATGGCTGCCAATTGTAGTTGGTAATACTGAAGCACAAGCCATTGCACTGCAGCTTGAACAGATTACTCCCCCCCGGCCTTTGACCCATGATTTAATTAAGAATCTATTAGATTCTTTAGAAGCAAAAATATCAAGAGTTATCGTAAATGAGTTACGTGAAAATACATATTATGCCCTGATAAGTTTAAAGTTAAACGGCCCTAAAACCGATCTCGATGCGCGGCCGAGCGATGCAATTGCTGTAGCATTAAGAATGCAAGCGCCGATTTTTGTATCTGAGGACGTAATGAACAAAGCTTCTGTGAATGAAAAAGACACTGAGAGTGAAGGAATACCTACTCCTGATTTAGATGAATTAGAGCAGTTGGAATCAGACATGCAAAAAGCCATTACCGATGAAAGGTATGAAGACGCTGCTCGATTACGAGATGAGATAAAGGATGTCAAGCAACAACGAAACGAAGGATAATAATAATCTGTGGTTTTTGAATTGTCAGAGGCGTAATCAAGAAATTGGTTACGCCTTTTTTATTGATATTTTTTGATTTGCAATAAGGTAAATAATTATTATATTTCGCAATATGAATGAACCAGAAAAACACACCAAATCAAACGCTTCAAAAAAAGACATAAATCCCTGGTTTTGGATACCCAGCCTGTATTTTGCCGAAGGTCTACCCTATGTAGTAGTTATGACTGTTTCAGTTATAATGTATAAGCGTTTGGGCATATCAAACACTGATATCGCGCTTTACACCAGTTGGCTTTATCTGCCTTGGGTGATCAAACCGCTCTGGAGTCCAGTGGTCGATATATTCAAAACCAAGCGGCTTTGGATTGTGGTAATGCAACTTGTTATTGGAGCTGGATTAGGCGGGGTCGCACTCACCATTCCGGCTTCCAATTATTTCAAGTTTACGCTGGGATTTTTCTGGCTGTTAGCTTTTGGTTCTGCTACGCAAGATATTGCCATTGATGGATTTTACATGTTAAGTCTTTCAAAGCACAAACAAACGTGGTTTGTGGGTGTGCGCAGTACTTTTTATAGATTCGCGATGATTTCAGGCCAGGGACTATTAATAATTTTAGCCGGTTATATTGAAAGCATAAGTGGATTGCCAACAGCGAATTTCAATGTAACCTCAAATCCTTCAATACGGAATTTTGAACTTACTCATCCCGAGTCAATCGACGTGACCCCCATTGACGGTAATTTAAGATTTATTTTAAATCCATCAGTATTAGAAATAAGCACCAACGCTCCACCTGATAATTTTGTGGATTCAACCATTGTTTTTGCCAAAGAATGGAATGTGAAAAATGGATTTTACTCTGGAAAATCAGGAATACAAACTCAGGATAACATTTCTGATGAATCGACATGGTGGGGCAAATTAGCTGTAGCAAAATTAGAATCATTCCTGAAAACACATTTCGGTCCTGAAACAAAAACATTAACTAAAGATAATTTAGTTGGAAACGTGGGTGTTTTATATATTCATTTATCAAATAAGCCACAATCCAGCAAAAAACTTGTAGTAAATTTCGGACGTGAAGTAAACGACAAAAGCATAAAAGTAGCCGAAGGTGAACATTGGGTCGTCGAGCGTAGTGACCTGCGCACCGACCTCGAGTGATGCGCGCCACTCGGTGTGACGTGCCCGCAACCCTGGATTGTTGTCTCCCGCCTCGATAAGATAGCCACGCAATTCTTCATTCGCTGCCCAAAGCACAGGCGGGTCGATTTGCGTGACGGTCATGATTGTGATCAAGAGTAATGCACTCATCGTTACGAAGAC
>CAZIKB010000108.1:0-22968 GCA_964539665.1 uncultured Cytophagia bacterium | reverse complement strand
TGTTATGTCTTTTAATTTACAATTAGTTAAATGGTTTTCGATCAAACACTAATTACATGTAAAAGGAAGGACTTAATGCTCCATTCAGGAGGAAATTAATAATACCTATTTAATGTCTGATGCGGGCGTATAAAGTTTTGGGAGTAATGCCAAGCATTTTTGCAGCCCGGGACTTATTGCCCATAGTCATTCTAAGAGCTTTTTTAATATGTTCTTCGACCATGTCATCCAAAGTCGGATATTTGGAATTGGCGATATTTGAAAAATCCAACTGATGAAGATGTTTTGGCAAAAGCACCTTCTCAGGACAGGTTAACAATAAAGATTCAATTATGATATACAGTTCATCATAATTTAAGGGCCAATTGTACTCTACAAAATTAGCATAAAGTTCATCTGAAATTAGTTCTGGTTTTGCTAATTTCTGCTTTTTCTTTTTTTCGAAAACTAAAGATATGATACCCTTTAATTCATGTTTCCTTAATCGTAAGGGATCTATTCGAAACTCCACTTTTGATAATTCATCGACAAGTTGAGCGAGTTCTGGATTATTTTTTAATTCAAATTCAATTTGATTAGAAATCGATACAATAAGTCTAAAGTTTGGTATATATTTATCATTGGATTCGTTTGTTGCATCCATTTTATTAATAAGATTCAGCAGGAATAAATGTTCATCTCTGCTCAGGCTTTCAATTCCTTCAAGATACAAGGTATCGCTGTTTTGCAAATTGTATGGAAGAATATTTTTTAAATTCTCATGACATACTTTTTTAAAAAAGAGTCTACCGTCAATTTCTTCACTAATGATTTTTGCTAATTTATCTGGTCTGGTCCCTGCCTCAGAACGTATTAACACTGGTGTCCTGCTGGAAAAAGTATCGTGACTTTTGATTCGATCAATTAAATCAATAAAATCTAAATTGAACAGTTTTTGGTAAAATTTAATCTCGTCTCTTTCAGTTTTATTATAATGTTCGAGTTTTCTTCTCACTTGATTAAACTCAAGTGCGCTTCTGATAGTTAGTTTTAAATCCAGCATGTCAATTGGTTTACCATGGTATTGAAACACTCCCATCCTGAGAAAATCATGTTTTAATACAATATCCTGACCGGAAATAATTACCATGGGCACCGTTGGATTGGCTTTTAATAGTTTATCAACCATCGAAAATGGATCAATGCTGAGCCCGGGCATGTTCACATCCAAAATGGTTGCATTTAATCGCCAAATATTCGATTCAAATTTTTCTAATACTTCAGTCCAGTTTCTGGCTATCAGTAGTTGGTGATCTTTTTGCAGAAGTCTTACCATGAAGTCTAAAAAAGTTTGCTCATCATCGGCAATGAGGAGAGTAGTCATAAGTCTGTTCCTTTTTGAGTTACAAATTGAAAGACATCAGTGCCAATTATTGCGTGAAAAAATTAATTCTGTAAAAAATACTAAACAAATAACAGCTAATAGCTGGTATATAACAGTAGAAAACCAACGTCCTGAATAATAATTACATATAAATAAATTATGGTCTTCAAAATATAACATATTTCCCATGAAATGCCAGTGATGTTAACAAATTTTAATTGATTCGTATAAAACAAACCCAATTCATAAAAGTGAATAAAAATAATTTCTTATTCAACAAATTTTCTTACCCTTTCCAAAACATATTTAATTTCAATAGAATCTAATTTGCTGTCTTTCAACGAATCCAAAATGATAGTTTTCAAATCATGCCACTTTTTTTTATCAAAATTCTCTGAATGTATTTTTTGTAATGTCCGGTCAAATAGATTTTCAATCTTTTTCACATCCGATTCAGACGAAAGGTGAACTATCGTTTGCCGTTTTAACAGGGCAAGACTTTTCTGATAAACCAAATCCGGCATTCTATCGCGATTTGCATAATAATATATAGAACCGACAACTATTATAATCCCTAAAATTGAAACCCACCCGAAGGACATTTTCATGATGCGATGTGAGAAATGTTGATCATTATGACTAATACATTATATAAATATATTGAATAAAAAACAAATATATTTTTCTATAAAATTAATAATTTAGCAACCAGATTAAAAAAAAATTCATTGTATCAAAGTAGTACTATTTATCAAAATAGCTCACTATTGGAACAAATTTTAAATACACAGGGCGCTGATTATTAACATTTTATTGCCTGTTTGTCATTTTGGCATTAATTTTGCAATCCAACATTACTGTTAAGTCATGGAAGACGATTATACTTAAAGACATAGGTGATATTATGAAAAAGTCAAGATTTATTTCAGTAGTTTTTTTTACTCTGTTATTAAACAGCCCTATTTTTACGCAAACCTCCGGAATTCTTTGGATTACAAAATTTAATCCTGGCAGCAACGATCTAAATGACCCACAAATAGACAAAAGAGTCTTAGCCACATTAGATAGTCTGATGCAGGACGAAAACATTGAAGCGACTTTCCTGGGAGCCGCAGATGCCATTAAGTGGAATTTGAATGGCAAAAACATCCATGAAAATGTTTCTGAGGCATTGAACGATGCCAAAAGAATTGGCCGTGCACGTGCTCTTCGAGAACGATATAGACGTGGGAACGTTGGCATAACTCATGAACCGATTGCAGGTGTTAAGGTTTTTTGGAGCAAGAAAAATAATCAAGATAGTGATACTACCCTAAAAGAACTACAAAAACAAAACAATATCATTAAAGAGGAATTAGAAGCTTTGAAAAGCGACTTACAGGGTTTGAAGCCGGAACAACATAGTTCAAATGGCCATAACGGGAAAAATGGCACAAATGGAAACACCAAAACTATCATCAAAGAAGATTCCTCAATCAACTGGCATTTACTGGGTGGTTTATGGTCCTGGCAATCAGGCTCAAATGGGAGTCTTGTATCTCCATCTGTAGCTTTGAGTATTATTTTTGGAAAAACTTCTTTTATTATTCAAGGTGGAGTCACACCATGGCATTTTTCTACGTCCGTTGGTAATCAATCAGAATCTTTTATTTATGCTGGCTTAAAACACATGAGCTCAGATATGTTTGGAGTGACGGCTGGCGCCTATCGCGGTTGGAAATTTTTTACTTCAACAGACAATTGGTCGTTTAAAACAACGGGAGTGAGTACAGGCATTATTTTCACTTATGGAAGAATTGAACTTAATCCTATGCTCACTTTTTCAAGTATAAGCAGTTTAGAAAATAGCGCCGTTTGGAAGATAGGAAGCATATTGGGAGTAAACTTCAAAATTAACTAACTATTAGCATAAACTGTACCATCTTAGAATAATATGTACAAAAAAGCTCCTGATAAATTAGTCAAACACGGAGGTTTGGCAATGAATAAGATATGGGTAATCTTCGTATTAATAATCTTGGGTTGTAGTAAGGCGCAATTGCCTCTATCGCCAGAACTAAATACAACCTTAGAAATAAACGCCATCAATCCAGCTGGAGAAAAGATCGATTCTGTACAGGTCTTTTGGGATAGTAAAATAATCGGGATTACCCCATATAAAAATGAAAATATACAGATTGGCCTGCATTCGTTAAGATTAATGAAAGAAGGCTATCATGTTTTCACACAGCAATTATTATTCGAACAAAACCAGCAATACAACATTGAAGCTGTTTTAATTCCAATGCCTCCCAACGTCGGTGAATTGGTGATTTCCGTTAATCAGGATTCTTCGTTGGTCACGGTCAAGAATTCAACAGAAAACACAGTTGTGCAGACTTATGAGCGGACTTCATCACACATCTTACCCATTGGCTCCTATATTGTATCAGGGGAAAAACCAGGGGTGCCAAAGGTAGTTAAAGCAGTTGAAATTCTTGCAGGTAAATCAACTGCTGTTAATTTAGAGCTAATTGTTCCTGATATTGTACCGCCAACTTTAGAGTTCAGCATTAATGAAGATTCTGTACAATTCGGAGATGCAATTACTTTAAACTGGCAGTCTAACGGATATCAAGTCATAATTGACCAGGGAATAGGTACACGTGGACCAAATGGTACAGAAAAAATCGTTTGCCCTTCAACCGGACTGAAAATATTTACTGCCACGGCTTATGATAATAACAATATAACTACCGTAAAAAAGGACACTGTGTTAGTAGAGCCACGAATTATCGAACCACCCAGTTTAGAGTTTTCAGTTAATGCTGATTCGGTTGAATTTGGATATCCCGTTCAAATTGAATGGTATACCGATGGAAATCAAGTCGTAATTGATCAGGGCGTGGGTGTACGCGGTTCAATGGGCTCGGAAGAATTGTTCTTTGCAAATCCAGGCAATAAAGTTTTTACTGCCATAGCTTCTGGCCAGGAAAATACAACCACGATTAGGCAAGACTCAGTATTTGTTAAAGAAGCACCTATCCCCATACTGCCTGTTCTAATACTTTCCACTACCAGTACTGTCACAGTAGATTCCCTGGCAGCCATTACATGGCACTCACAAAATGCGGATTATATTGTAGTAGATTATGTGGGGGATGCTGATTTAAGTGGAAATATAGAATTGTCATTTTCTACACCCGGCACCAGAATCGTCACTGCCACAGCGTTCAATCAAGCTGGTTATGTTTCTGCACAGGATACCATTGAGGTTGTAATTCCAGAGATAGTTTCTGTTGATGATATCATCCTATCAGCAAATAGCAATTTGCGGGCTGACAAAGGTGAATCTGGCTACACTGATATGAATGCCGCCACCTTTAAAGTAGAGAGAGCCGGCAAATATCAAATTATTGCTGAAGTATGGTATAACAGCGGCGATTCACAAATGAACGAAAGTTATTATCTGGAAATTCGCAATGAAGCTGGCAATACTTACTTCCCACATAATTCAAACGCGGGTATACACAAAATAATCGCAGATGAACCAGGAGAGCCGCACACAGCCTCCAAACAAAGTGGAATATTTAAACTCTCTGTTGGCGCCTATTTCATTGATGCTTTTCATTATGTTAAAATTGCTCATATCTACCCGCAATATCTTAACGGTCCGATTGATGGAGCCGAAAGTGTAAAAATTCTGGGATTTAAAATAGTGTATTTAGATGATTAAATTTTTATTAGTGGCCTCCTGATTTATGGTTAGCCGCTGTCTGGAACGGCCTTTCGGGAAAGTTTCGGGCGGCGGTTTTTTTATCTTCAGGAAACGCACTATAAAGAACAATATTCACCATTCTGAATGACTGTTTCTGTACGATCATTCGGGTAAGTGAATACCACTTCCTTAACTTCTATCTTATCCTGCACCTCACGAATGTAAATTCGGTCAATATGAATAACATTTTGAGGACTTTTAAAATCCTGCGGCGATGTAGCGCCCCCAAAATGCTCGCTGCGGCCAAAGGCGATATGCAGCCCTAATTTTTCATCGATTAAAATTTCTCCAGTGGGTTTTATACCAAAAGGTTCCAGGACGCCAAATCCGATCTCAGCTATATTTCCATAAGCAGGTTCCTCAATTATTTTTTCCCGTTCTTTTTGAGAAATTTTACCCCAGGAAGTGACATCAACAGCACGATTGTTTTTAATCTGATAAGAAACTATTTCATCCCCAAATTGCACTGGCAGAAATCCAGCCGTTTTACTTTCATCCGCCAACTCGCCTTCATAAGGAACAATGTAAGCCTCGCCGCTGGGTAGATTGCCAGCCACGCCACGCTCTCGTAACAGCCCACTGCTGGCATGAGCTGTGCGGTGTCTTAAATCCACATTAAATTTATATGTCTGGCTTTCCGCCTGAAATTCCATTAAAATATTATTTGCATCATCGAGGCGGGTTTTGAGTTTCATCACCTGTTCGTGGACTTGCTTATAATCCACACTTAAGGCCGGCAGCATTTGCCGTGAAAATCCAGGCATGGTTGCTGCACGAAAATTGTGTTTTTTCGCCAGCACTTTTAATGGAGCCGTGGCTGAGAATTGAGTAGGAGCAATTATTATGTCTGTTTTAGATAACAAATCCACCAACTCAATCTTTTTCCCTGCGGTTTGTAATTTATCAATTGCTGCGAGCTCAGGTTTACCTTGCCAGTGAAAAGCTACAGACGGCAAATCAGAGTTATTACTGCCAGTATTTTCATAATAAATTAGGTCAACCTCTGCCAATCCCAATTCTCTTTTGATTGTTTGCAGCGTGGTTTTCCACTCAAATGCAAGCACCCGCCGATCCAGCCAATTTTCATTGTCCTTAATATTTGAATTTGGCACATCAAGTAAAATAGTGAGGGTTCGATCAGCTTTGGCCGGCGCAAATACTTTCTGAATAAGTTCAAGTAATTGATCTTTATTCAGGTTTTGAATCATTTTGTATTCTCCATTTTAACTACCTAAATAATGCTTGGACGGAAACTCGACTCTTTATGTCATTTGAGCAATCTCTTTCGCTGGAATGACAGAATGAGTTTAGAATGTATGTTCCCGAATCTGAGATTAAGCCTTTTTTAAGGCTCTTATTATCGCTACCAAAATCACGGCGCCAATAAACGCCACGATGATTTCACCTAAAACAAAAGGTAAATAAATTTTTATTTTAAGTATCCCAAACAACCATCCTCCTAAAACGGCACCAATCAAACCAAGGAAGATATCCCCGATTATTCCATATCCCTTTCCCCTCATGACTTTACCAGTCAGCCAACCAGCAATCAGACCGACAATTAACCAGGTTAAAATGTTCATTTCCTTTCCTCCTTTGTGATTATCGAATTAAAAGCATCTTTTGTGTTTTAACAAAATTATTCGCGCGCTTCGGGAGTGACCGTTACGGTAACCTTTTTACCTTCTCTTAAAATCACAACTTTAACAGGTTCGCCGATTTTAACGGCATCGAGAGCATAAGTATAATCATAGATATTGGTGATTTTCTGGCCTGCAAATTCAATGATTACGTCGCCGCCTGTCAATCCAGCTTTATCTGCTGGCCCACCGGTTCTTACACCAGTCAATTTTACTCCGGCATCACCTTCGCCGGCATAATCAGGAATCGTCCCTAAATAGGCGCGAAGTGTTTCCCTTTGCCCGCCTTCGCTTTTAGTTCGTTCGACTTTCACATAATCCGGACGCTCGGGATTTTTAACTAAATCCTGAATTATTACCTGTGCAAATTTAGCAATTCGTTCCATACCCTCATAATTTAAGGTCTCCGCATCATCTGTCGGGCGATTATAGTCTTCGTGGCTGCCGGTAAAAAAAGCCAGCACTGGAATTTCTTTAGGATAAAATGCGGTAATGTCGGTTGGCTGATAGGGATCATCCTGAAGTGTTAAATTAAAACCAGCGGCTACATTGCGTTTTTCCACCAATTTCGTCCATATAGAAGAAGAACCCACTCCCTGCAGAATTAAATTGTTTTCTCTCAATCGGCCAACCATATCAAAATTTAAATATGCAGCAGTCTTTTCTATTGGAACAAGTGGGTGCTCAGCAAAATAGTTTGAACCAATTATACCAAGTTCTTCACCCGACCACAGAGCAAAGACAATATCTCTTCTAAACGCATTTGGATTTTTCTTTTGCACATCAGCCAATGCAGCGACTAATTCCAAAACAGTGGATGTGCCAGATGCATTGTCATCCGCGCCATTATGAATCTGTTTCTCTTCACCTTTACGTGCCATGGAACCAATTTCGCCAAAGCCAATGTGATCGTAATGGGCGCCTATAATAATATATTCTGAATCCGTAGCCTCCACAGCACGCGAGAGCAATCCAATCACATTTTTGTCCGGTTTCTTAGTACGTTCAACCGCGGTAGACAATTTTACTTTGACATTTGGCAGAAGAAAACCAGTCTCAGCATGAGGATTTTCAACATCCAGATCCGATTGCACGGATTTCAGGTCTTTACCTGAGTTCTCGAACAACATCCTGGCTGTTTTACCGCTAATGGAGGCGGCTAATATTCCAGAACTCGCTATACTTCTATCAAATGAGAACGACACGAGTTCACCTGACTTTGGTGAGTTGGGTCCATTTACCACCAGCATAGCCCTGGCTCCATTTTCCCGCGCCATCATGGCCTTATACCGCAATCCGGAATAAACATTCAGTTCCTGCCGACGTTTTACATCCACATCCTCCGGTACATATCGAAGAACAAGTACAATTTTATCTTTAACATCCAACCCGGCGTAAGAGTCATACCCCTCACCCATTTTTCCAGGAACTGATAAACCGTAACCGGCAAATACCACCTCACCGACCACTTCTCCATCCGAGGTAAACGCCAATGGAAGAAAGTCATCATCCACGGTCAATTCCTTGTCTTTTCCTGAATCGTCTCCTTTCATGATTGCGAAATGATTTCGATTCTCAACGAGCTTCACCCCGGAAGTAAATTGAAATTCCTGAAAATAAGTACCGTTGTCGCCAATTGGATGCAGGCCAGCTTCTTTGAAACGAGCAGCAATATAGTCTGCAGCCATTTTTGTGCCCCTGGTACCCGTCATCCGGCCTTCAAGCTCATCTGAAGCCAGATAACCAACTTGAGTTTCGAGATCGCTGCTGGAAATTTTTGCAGACAAATCATGTTCACCCTTAGTCGCAATCGTTTTTTCTTTCTGAGTTACTGATGAAACTGAAAATTGTTTATTTGTGACTTCTGCCTGTTTGTTGTCCCGCATCGGCGCTGCATTAATCGCAGCCAATGCGGCTTCATGATTCCAGTTACTCAAAAACAATTGAGCCTTCTTGTCACTGGTTCGGACTGAAGTCCAGCACAGACGCCCGCCCTCAGGTGAAAACACCGGCAAACCATCAAACCCATCCGTGTAAGTGACGCGCACAGGTTTATGTTCACCCAATGCATCTACCATGTATAATTCAAAATTTGAGAATCCTAATTTGTTAGAGGCAAAGATGACATACTTTCCGGAAGGATGAAAATAGGGCGCCCAGGACATGGCTTCAAATTGTGTTAATCTCTGAATGCCTGAACCATCCAGACGCATGGTGTAAATGTCAGCGATCATACCATTTTCTTCAAAGTGCCGCCAGACTATTCTTTTCCCATCTGGTGTAAAAAATGGTCCGCCGTCATAGCCGGGCCAGTTAGTAAGACGCTTCTGGTTGCTGCCGTCAGCATTCATGATATAAATTTCCCCGAAATAGGCCGGATCCATTTCATAATGTTTTTGCTGTTCCGCGTTCAGTTTTTCAGTCGGATAAGCTTCCCGCAAAGAACAAAATACTATTTTGCTTCCATCCGGGGAGTAAGAGCCCTCGGCGTCGTAACCCAAAGCATCGGTTAACTGCTTTAAATTTGAACCGTTGCTATTTGAACTAAAAATATCCATAGAATCATCGTAATCCCAGGAATATCGATGTTTTTTACCCGATGCCCTGAATTCAATTTCCTCTTTTTGTATTATTTCCGAACGAGAATCCAGATGGGTAGATGCATACAGTACCTGGTCTGTGCCCGACCGGAAAAAGGCACACGTGGTTTTGCCCATGCCTGGTGAAACCCGGTGGCTATCACCAGTTTCAAGATCAAGAATATAGATCTGAAAAAACGGATTGCCCTTTTCTCGTTCGCTCTGAAATATCAAAGCGTTACCATCTTCCGAAAAATAACCCTCGCCAGAACGCTTTCCTTCAAATATCAGTTGCCGTGAATTAGACAAAAACCAGGCTTCATCATTGTCACTTTCATTAATAGCAAATAACGAAAATTCTACACAGACAATTAATAGAATACTGAATATAATATTCTTTTTTGTTACTAATTTCATATCTATTTCCTCCTTCTTTTGGGCAATTCGTTTTCAATCTTGTGGAAGGTGGATAGTAAAAGTTGTGCCCTTATCAACTTTACTTTCTACTCTGATTGTACCGTGGTGTTCTTCCACGATTTGTTGAACAATAGCTAATCCCAAACCGGAACCACCTGTTTTTGTTGAAAAATAAAAATCAAAAATTCTGCTCATATCTTCAACATTAATACCACGGCCTGAATCTTCAAATGAAACTAAAATTGATTTTCCTTTAAGATTTTGTTTAGCATTTGCAACGTTGTTTATTTTTTTTAATTCTATTTTTATTTTGCCTCCACCGCGCATGGCTTGCATGGCATTAAGTGTCAGATTAATAAAAACCTGCCTCATTTTGGCGCCATCAACATTTGCTTCGATTGGAGCATTATCGTAACCACGTTCTATTCGGATGCCTCTTTTTAAAGATTCAGCCGCGTGCATCATTAAAACCTCATCCAGGAGTTCATTTAAAACAACTTTGGTAATCTCTAATGTTGGAGGCCGTGCAATAAGCAGAAAATCGGCCACCAACTGGTCAACTCGTTTAATTTCTGTAGCAAGGATTCCATAAAAGTTTTCAACCCGGTCTTTATTCACTATTTGTTTTGAAATTTCACGCTTTAAAATTTGCATGTTAATGACCATAGAGTTGAGCGGATTTCTGATTTCATGTGATAGGACCGAAGCTAATTTACCCAGGGTTTGCAATCGCTCATTGCGTTTTAAAGTGTCCTGGAATTCAATCAAACGATCTGCCATTTCATTAAAGTATTCTGCCAGGGTGCCTATTTCGTCGCTGCTAACCTTTTCAATGCGATAGTTTAATTTGCCTTCTGAGAATTTATCCATCCCTGAAACCAAATGATTAACAGGTTTGACTATCCATCTGGAATAGCCATAAGCCAGAAGAAAGGCTAAAAACACACTTGCCAGCATAAATTGAATGACGCGTACTCGCATTCTAATAGCCGGTTCAAACGCCTCTGATGTCGGTTGTTGAATCATGGCGCCCCAACCATAATCTCCTATTGGAGCGTAAGCAGACACCATTTCAATATTTTGATCGGTTTTATAAATAATCTGACCATTTTCTCCAAGTTTAATTTTGTTTATTATGTTCTGGTTACTAAAAACTCTTTTCCCGTAAACTTTTCTTGGATTTGAATGAGCAATGAAAACACCCTCTTTATTAAAAATAAAGGCTTCACCCTTGTTACCAATTACATTTTCCCGGATTAATTCCCACATGGCTTTTAAATCTACAACGGCATAAAGAATACCAACAATATCATCATACAATTTTATGGGTTCGCCTATATCCAGCAAAGGCAAACGCTCGTCTGAAACATAAACATCTGACCTGAAACTGAAACCGTTCAGAACGGCTGATTCCAAGGGCTTGCTGCTAAATTGTTCAGGGGCATAACCTTCAAACTGGGTTGACGCGACCTCATGACCCAAGGTATCTATAACCCCAATCTTGTTAAAAAGATCAAATTCAGTTACAATCGTATTTATTGACAAGTCGATAGTACTTTTATTCATTTCGTAAATTGATTTGCTTTTTGCCAAATATTCAATAATTTCTCTGGCTGTTTTTAATTTCAATTCAATTAATCTCGCAGAACGGATGCTGAATTCTAAATTTCTTTCTAAGATGGTTTTTTTAATAGAATCCTGAGTTGTATTCAAAAGAACTCTACTTGTAAATAACAGTGGCAAAGAAGTAATGAGTACATAAGAAATAAGCAGACGCGTCAAAAGACGATGTCTGATCTTGATTTTGTTTACGAATTTAAACATGTCTACTTCTCAACAAAATCCTTAATGATCCATTGTTCAAAAGGCCGTATCTGACCCATCGCATCCCGACTTTCAATGTTACGATAGTTTTCGAATTTATTGACATTCACCATATAATGAGTCAGCCATTTAAAATAGAGAAAGTTTACAGGCTGCTCAGTGTTTAATACATTTTGCATTCTTTTTATTAGCGCTTGTCTTATATCGGAATCGTTGTTTTGGTGATATAATCTTATTAAATTTTCAAATGACCTACTAACATACCCCATATAATTTTTGGCCCCTTTTGCAGAAAAAAACTCTTCTAAACTTTGAATGTTATTTTCAAATGTGTGATCCATTAACACAGCATCAAAATCGCCTGACCTGAGATGAGCATTGATTTCACTTTTAGTCAAGGCTATTGGTATAACATCCACACCAATTTTTAGAAGGTCAATTCTAATTTGCCTGGAGATGGCTTCGTCCAGAATTAGTCCTTTTTGAAAATACAAGGTTATGCGAAATGGGACACCGGCAGTATCTAATATACCGTCGTCATCAGAATCCCACCATCGCCACATTTTAAGCAATTCAATTGCCGATTTAGGACTATATTTATAGGATTCCATACCTGAGTTGTAAAGCGGGGAATCATCATCAAATGGTCCTCTCGCGATATTCGCTTTACCTCCTAATATAATCTTGTTTATTATATGATTATGATTAATAGCATAAGCCAAAGCAATGCGTACTTTTGAGGATTTTAAAATTTTATTACGATAATTGTAGCATATTAATTTAACAGTATTTGGCGTCATATTTAATGGTAAAGGTAAAAAATGATTGTTCGAGCTGGCCACTTCCCGTGCTGAAACTTCGTTTTCTAACACCGCAAAATCTACTTCATCAAGAATAAGCGCCGAGATTAATGCCCTCTCCGAATCATAGAATTTATATAACAGACTGTGAGGATTATTAAAGTTTAATCCATACGAAGGATTATACCTTAATTCTATATGTGCAGGGCTACTGTTTACCAAATCAAATGGTTTATTATTTTCACTTCCAAATATGCTCACGTATCCAAATTTGGTAAACACTTCTATTTCTCGAATATCAGTTCTGCCCAGCAAATCGCCAATCACAAGCTGCCTGTAATCTTTTTGATTTACTCCCTGTGCTGAGACAATATTCAAATTGTAAAGACAAAATGTACCCGAGGTAAAACATAGTAGAAATAGGAAAGATATTATCTTTTTAAAAAAGCTCTTTAACATAAGCGAGACTATTTTGTCCAAAAATTGCGATTCAAAATGATTAAAACAGTATAGATTTCCAGGCGGCCTGTTAACATCAGGAAACTGAGCAGCCATTTTCCAACTACTGGAATATGAGCATAATTTTCAGTAGGTCCGATAGTGCCAACACCCGGGCCGATATTCCCCAGAGTAGAGATGACTGTACTCACTGATGTTACCATATCCAGGCCCAATAAACTCATAAACAGTGATGCAACCACGAAGATCATAATATAAAGCAGTAAAAATCCTAATACATCTGTTACCGCCTCTGGTGGAACGGACCGATTACTCAAACGAATTGGAAGTACTGCATGCGGATGTAGAAGTTTTTTAAATTGCACAATACCGTACTTAACTGCCAAATGAATTCGAACGACTTTGATGCCTCCACCTGTTGAACCAGCACATCCACCAATAAACATTAACACGATTAGAATCAGTTGTGAAGAAACCGACCAGTTTTCATAATTTGCGGAATGAAAACCCGTGGTTGTCAGCAATGAGGTTACTTGAAATATAGATTTCTCAAATGATTTGGCGGAATTATAATGTTGGTCAACATAAAGATCCAGATAAATAAACGCGGTAACAAAAATAATTATTCCAATATAAAACCGGAATTCACTGCTATTAAAATAACTCTTATAATCACCTCTGAGCATGCGGTAATGAAGTGCAAAATTAGTCCCGGCTACAATCATAAAGAAGGTTATTACATATTCGATGAAAGAGCTGTTAAAATGGCCAATCCCGGCATTTTTAGTAGAGAAACCGCCGGTAGCCATCGTTCCAAATGTGTGACATAACGCATCAAATATGGTCATGCCGCCATATTTCAAAAGAACCGTTTCAACTATCGTGAATAAAAGATAAACTCCCCAAAGAATTTTTGCCGTGTCCTGCATTCTGGGTTGTAGTTTATCTACTTCTGGGCCGGGCACTTCTGCTTTAAACAACTGCATTCCTCCAACACCTAACATTGGCAGAATAGCCAGAGATAATACAATGATTCCCATGCCACCCAACCAGTGGGTTAAGCTGCGCCAGAATAGAAGACCATGAGGAAGCGATTCTACATCCGGGAGTATTGTAGCGCCGGTTGTAGTAAAACCGGACATGATTTCAAAGAATGCATCCGTGAAAGAAATGTCAAAATCAGAAAGTAGAAAAGGCAGTGTGCCAAAGCTTGCTAACAGGAACCAACCAAATGTAACAACTGCAAATCCTTCTCGAATTCTGAGTTCTCGTTTGCCCGGGGTAACTCTCCATAAAACCATACCTACTAATATAATGATCAAAATGGATAGCAGCAGTGCGGTAAAATCGCCATCATTGTAGTATAAAGAAAAACCCAGGGGTAACAACAGAAACAAGCCCTCAAAAACAAGTAAGGCTCCCAGAACGCGAAGAACAGATTTGATGTTCATTATCCAAACATTTTTTCAACACTTGCAACTGCTTTTGGCAAAGCAAAAACCACTACTTTGTCCTGAGGCTTAATCAACGTATTTCCAACAGGTACAAAGACGTTACCATTACGTGTTACTGCGCCAATAAGAGCCGCATCAGGAAACTTAAGGTCCTTTAAACGCTTTTTAATAATGGGCGAATCTTCCTGTGCGACCAGCTCAATTGCTTCAGCGTCAATACCCTTCAAAGTCGCGACCGATACTACCTCGCCGCGATGAATAAATCGTGCAATTGCGTTGGCTGTTATGATTCGTTTATCTACTGTTGCATCCAGGCCGATGGATTTCATTAGAGGAATATAACTTGCCTGAGATACCATTGTAATGGTTCGGCGGACACCTAAGTGTTTAGATAATAAGGATGTAATAATGTTCGACTCTTCATCATCTGTAACAGCGACAAAAGCATCCATATCAATTATGCCCTCAGCAGCCAGTAAGTCAACATCCGTACCATCACCGCGAATGACCAGTGTTCGCTTGAGTTGTTCCGCTACGAATTGAGATTTCCACCGGCTGGATTCGATCAGTCGTATATCCAAATGTTTCTCGCTTTCTAATTCTTTAGCCGCGAAGCGACCTACTTTCCCACCCCCTAAAATCATGATTTTCTCCATTCGTTCATCTTTTTTACCACATAGATCCAGGAGCGTTGGTACTGATTCGGTTTTTGAAACCACAAAGATTTGATCGCCAGCATGAAAATAATCTTCTCCCGTTGGAATTATGGTTTTGTCGTTTCTAAAAATAGCTACCGTTCGAAAAGTAAGAGCAGGAATGCTCATACTTATTTCGCGCAGTTTCTTCGAAATGACTTTGGCTTTTGAATCCAGCCTAAGCCCAACTAATTGAATTGCACCATTAGCAAATTCAATTACATCTGTTGCTGCCGAACGCCGGAGGAGCAATACGATTTCTTGTGCAGTCTCAAATTCAGGATTAATGATCAAATCAATCCCTAACTGCTCCGGCGTTAATACCGCATTTGATTCTGTATATTCCTGATTTCTTACACGAGCAATTTTTCGGGGTACGTCAAACTTATCCGCCAGCATGCAGGCTATAATGTTCACTTCATCAATCGCTGAAACAGCAATTAACAACTCAGCATCTTTTATTCCGGCTTTCACAAGGGTTTGGACACTCGAACCCATACCCTCAATAGCTAATATATCTAACGACGATTCTGCCCGGTCAATTTTATCCTTATCAGAATCAATTATAACTACCTGATGATTTTCTTTGGAAAAGATCTTAGCCAGGTGAAAGCCAACCTCACCAGCCCCAATAATCAGTATACGCAATTCTATATTTCTCCGCTTTTATTTTTCTTATTATCTAAAAAAGCATCTAATGTTAAATCAGATGGATGGAATTATGAAAAAATATCTTCGAACACTTGAACAGCACTATAAATATCATTTTGACTGACATTCAAATTCGTGACGGCTCGAATCCTCGTACTTCCAAAAGGTACGACAAGTACGCCACGATTTTTTAATTCGGTGATGATTTCAGCAACGGACCGGCCTGTCTTTTTTATATCTAAAATGACTATATTAGTGTGAACGGATTCAAGGTCTAAAGTTAATCCAGGTATAGCTGAAAGCTTCTCAGCCAGTACATGTGCATTTTCATGATCTTCTTTTAACCGATTAAAATTATTCTCAAGCGCGTACAATGCAGCCGCTGCCAGGATACCAACTTGGCGCATACCACCACCATAAATTTTACGAAACCTATGAGCTTCTTTAATGAATTTTCCCGAGCCAGCAATTATGGAGCCTATTGGCGCACCCAAACCTTTTGAAAAGCAGACTGAAATTGTGTCACAAAACTGGGCATACTTCTTAACCGCAATGCCGGTGGCGATGGAGGCGTTCCAGATTCTTGCTCCATCTAAATGCAGTTTTAATCCCCGGTTTTGCGCTAAATCGTAAAGCCTGGCTAATTCCTCAAGTGGAAAAACAGTACCTCCTGAGCTATTGTGCGTATTTTCAATTGAAATAACCTTCGATTGCGGAAAATGATATTCGGTTGGATTGATGACTTTTTCGACTTGTTCAGCAGTAATGACTCCTCGATTACCCACTATTGGGCGTATTTGAACTCCAGCCAGAAAGGAAACCCCTCCCGATTCAAAATTGTAAATATGACAACCATATTCACAAATCACTTCATCACCACGACGGGTGTGACACTTAATACAAATTTCATTTCCCATAGTTCCGCTGGGTACAAATAAAGCGGTTTCTTTTCCAAGTAATTCTGCAATCTTTTCCTGTAGTTTATTTACAGTTGGATCTTCACCGAATACATCATCGCCTACTTCTGCCTCAGCCATGGCCTGGCGCATGCCGGAAGTGGGTTGGGTAACTGTGTCGCTCCGCAGGTCAATTTTTTGCACGTTGGATTCCTTTATTGTAATGTTAGCTTTAATTAACAAATGAATATTTTAACACATTCAAACATAAATAGCAAGAAAAAAGAATGCAATAGACATACTTCACGCAACCTCAAACTTAGTGTGTCACCTACCACATTCTCAAATTTGACCCGGCAAGCGGAGAATTGATACATTTATGGTATCTCCTGAATAAATATTGAGAACTCAGCTTTACTAAACTTTGAAAATTTAGAAAAGCTCCATAAACTCTTAAATTTTAAGTGGACACAAATTTTTCTTGATTAAAAAAACTGAAATCATTACATTTAGTAAAATTTTACAGCTTCAAATTATCAGAATGGCAAAATGAACAGTCAGGTTTTAGTTTTAAACAGGAGTTACGAGCCCATCCATATTTGTGGGATAAAGCGGGCAATTATATTGATTGTCAAAGGTGTGGCTCATAGCGAACAAAATACCACATGCTTTTTGCAATCTCCCTCAACAGCCATTCCCGTTCCCGCGGTTATTAGACTTTCTCACTACGTACATATCCCGTACCGAAAGAAAGCTTATTCAAAGAGACATATATATTTGAGGGATAATCATATCTGTCAGTACTGTGGTAAAGGGGGGAATCCAAATGATTTAACCCTGGATCACATTCTACCCCAGTCACGTGGAGGGAAAAGCGTCTGGGAAAATCTGGTGACTTCCTGCCAAAAATGTAACACTAAAAAAGGGGATCAAACTCCCAAAGAAGCAGGCATAAAAGTATTGAACAAGCCTAAACCCCTTAGCAGCTATTTCTATTTGCATCTGGTTCGCACAAAAGCGCAAAACAATCAGTATTGGAGAAAATATTTGTACTATTAATTAGCGATTTGAATCTTGTGGATGGGGATTATATGTCTGGTGGAATGATTTCTACCAGGCTTTCTTATTTGCGGGATTTTTTGCTTTTTTATCCTCTACTAATAACAATCGAACTTTTGCAATCCTCTGGCGGTCAATGGCGTCTACAATGAATTTTCCAAATTCAAAATTCAACTTGTGTCCAAGCTTTGGTATGTGACCAGTCAGACTGAAAACCAGGCCGCCAACAGTTTCCACATCGAATTCAGGAAATTTAATTTTTAATTTTTCCTCGCACATTTTAACCGGGCACAGTCCATCTATCAGATACTCCCGTTTTCCAACCTGACGAATAAAAGAGACGGGTTGGTCAAATTCATCATAAATTTCACCAACCAATTCTTCCAGAACATCTTCCAGGGTAACAATACCGGTTGTTCCACCATATTCATCAATCAAAACAGCCATGTGCAGCTTAGTTCTTTGAAATTCCCGGAAAAGTGCATCCAGGGTGATGGTTTCGGGATAGAAAATCACATCGCGTTTAAGCTTTTTCATACGTAAGCCCTTATCCCCGCGAGTTTTGGCAGCAAGAATGTCTTTAATATGAACCATCCCTAATACATGATCTAAATCATTTTTACACAATGGGTACCGTGTGTGTTGGCTCTCTTCAGTAAGTCGCAAATTTTCTGTAAATGTGTTTGTTGTAGAAAGATATGACACTGCCGTTCGGGGAATCATGATTTGTTTTGCTGTCTTGCTATTCAAAGCTAAGACATTTTCCATTATTTCGACCTCACGCCCGGTAAGGTGTCCACTTTTGGCAGAGTGTGCAAAAATATGTTTTATCTCTTCTTCAGAATGTGCCATCTCACTATCATCTGTTTCTTTGATTCCGACTAATTTTAGCAAAAACAGTGAAGAATGATTTAGAATTGCGATAAAAGGATTAAACGTTTTATAAAAGATATAAAGTGGAACTGCAATCAATAATGTGGTTTGTTCAGCAAGGCGAATGGAAAGAGATTTTGGCGCCATCTCACCAACTACAATATGAAGATAAGTAATAATTCCAAACGCCACACCAAACGCAAGACCATGGAGAATTGCATCTGACTTAATACCCAGGAATTTTAAAACTGGTTCAAGTTGACTGGCTAAAAACGGTTCGCCAATCCACCCCAGCGCTAAACTGGCCAGGGTAATCCCAACCTGGCAGGCAGAAAGGTAGGCGTCTAAATTTTCGAGTATTTGTTTCGCAATTTTCGCAGAAAATCTACCTTCTGCACTCCTTTGTTCAATGCGAGATACACGAACTTTTACAATTGCAAATTCAGCAGCTACAAAGAATCCATTGAGAAAAACTAAGAAAATAATTAAAGAAGCCTGGAAAATTTGTTCCATTAATTATGCAATAACACCCTTATTAGTATTTATTAATATACTAATAATACCAGAAAAATCAAATAAAACTTTTAAGGCAAGTATTGCTTTTAAATCTAATTATTATTACATTTAACATATTTTGATACAAAATCACCGAACAAATTGAAACGGCAATCTGTGCCGCCATCAGCCAATTTGAAAAGGTAAATCACTTTTAAAAGAACAATTGCTGGAGAGCACCGCCTGTGAAATCTCGTAAATTTTTTCGATTGTTGTACAGGGTGGGATGCGGATTAAAATCTTTAACTTAGGTGAAAATCTCGCAGGTAGATTTTCAAAACCAATGGAGACATCACCATGACTAAAAAGGATTTAAAATATTTCAAAAACATCATCCTGGAGAAACGACAGGAAGTCCTTCGTAAGGAAGGATTGTTGGAATCGACTGATGTCAACAAAACAAAGCAATCGGAGAACAAAGAAGATTCACAGTACACCACCCATATGGCAGACATGGGAAGCGATACCATGATGCTGGAACAAAGTTCATATTTTACCGCGCGGAACAGAAAATTTCTGCAGCACCTGAATGCGGCTCTGACACGTATTGAAAACGGTGAGTACGGTCTTTGCACCGTCTGTGGCAAAGAAATACCCAAAGAACGGTTGGAAGCAGTACCACATACTCGACTATGTGTGCCGTGCAAGAGCCAATAAAATAAAGAAGTAAATATCTAAATATTTGAAAAGGTGGGAAGCATGAACTTAAAAAACTCAAAGAATAAGCAAAAAAAGGAAAAATCAGATAGTCTGAAGGATGTAGAAATAAAAATTGGCAGTATAGTTTCAATCGTTGATTTAGGCACAGAAGAAGTAATGCATTTTAAATTGGTATCCTCGGCTCAACCAGGAATGCAGTTGGATGAAGTCTCTGCGTGGTCACCTATTGGAACTGCGATTTTGGGACGACGCATCGGAGAATCTTTCTCTGTAGAAACTCCAAAAGAAAATGCTCGCTATCAAATTTTAAAGATTAAAGAAGAAGAATGACTTTGCTCTACACAAACATTTTGATCGTACTATTTTCATGTTCATGGGCGTTACAAATCATCGTATTTTAGATTAGGAAGGAGGACACCTAAAATGGGTAGCGTAAAGGATCTGGTGGTTATTAAAAAACCGACCGCGATTGAGCCCGGAATCGGTAACTTTGTGTTTTCAGATCGGTATTCAGTGTTTGATTGGGGGGAGATGCCTGACCACTTCATAAACAAGGGAAAAGCGTTGTGTCTTATCGGAGCATATTTCTTTGAGAAACTTGAAGAGATAGGTATTAAAACTCATTATCGCGGCCTCGTGGAAAATGATGAGGTGAAATGTCTATCTGAACTGAATAATCCAGTCGATACCATGCAGGTAGAACTGTTGCAAGTAATAAAACCCAGAATGCTCAATGGTGTTTACGATTACTCAAATTACAATAAAGACGTTGTAAATTTTTTAATTCCCCTCGAAATCATCTACCGCAATTCTTTACCTGAAGGCTCAAGCGTTTTTAAAAGGCTCAAGAATGGGACATTAAAACTTGAAGATATCGGCCTGGAAAAGATGCCCGAGCCAGGTCTCTGGTTTGAAAAGCCCATCGTGGATGTCTCGACAAAATTAGAAACAAGTGACAGGTACATACCATGGGAAGAAGCGAAGAGGATTGCTGGAATAAATGAACATGAATTAGAGCGGATCAAACGCACGACTCATCAAATTAATAAACTTATAACGCGAGAGACTGAAAGAATGGGTCTGCTGCACGAAGATGGTAAAGTAGAATTTGGACATAATGCAGATTGTCAGCTTTTGCTGGTAGATGTACTTGGCACACCGGACGAGTGTCGGTTTACTTATCAAGGCATACCACTTAGCAAGGAGGTAGCCAGAATATTTTATCGCAATACGCCCTGGCACGCGGAAGTAGAACAAGCGAAAAATAAAGAATCCCTATTGTGGAAAAAATATATAACCTCGCCACCACCTTCATTACCAAGAAGGCTCAATGAATTGATTTCTCTGCTTTATATGGCATTTTGTAACGAATTAACAGGAAGATGCTGGTTTGAAACATCCGATTTAAAGAAAATTTTGTACGAAATGAAAGCAGGCCTCGCAATTTGAGCAAGACTATCGCAGCACAGGGAAATCAAAATAGCTGCAAAAACTTCAGGCGCTCTCGGAATATCTTTGCCCGGTAAGCGCTTGAATGTGGATTCTTTGTGATGTGGTTTCATTCTTCAATAAGAGGTAAGGAGGGATAAAAATATCTTTGCAACCGCAATTAATTGTATTGATGGACGAACTCTATTACCGGTCATCGAATTTATACAGGAACATTACAGTGCTGAATATACAGACATGATAACCGAAGCCGGTCCAACTAAAATACTATCTGAAAATAAAGATAAAACAGTTATTGAATCCATAAGAAGACGGGTTGCAGTTTCGATTGAACGTCACAAGTCCAGATTGCTTGCCGTGGTGGGACATCATGATTGTGCTGGAAATCAAACTGGTGAAGACAGTCAGAGACAGCACATAATCTCTGCTATCAATGTAATCAAGTCCTGGA
The DNA here is from genome assembly GCA_964539665.1 of uncultured Cytophagia bacterium. Classification (GTDB taxonomy): domain Bacteria; phylum Zhuqueibacterota; class Zhuqueibacteria; order Oceanimicrobiales; family Oceanimicrobiaceae; genus CAZIKB01. Next base: position 1,386 of record CAZIKB010000108.1, on the reverse strand, counting down.
ATTTTAATGTACAAATCATAGGGCTATGGATTGATGAACATTGGCTGGTTTCGGAAGTTCAGTGATTTTAGAGGATGAATTATGGAAATTCTAAAAGAGCTGCTAATTATTCTTGTTTGTATCGTTGCTATTGGCAAAGGAGCTGCCTGGCTGGTCGATTCATCGGCTAAAATTGCTAAACGGTTGGGCATTTCTGAATTGATTATCGGACTTACAATAGTAGCTTTCGGAACCTCGGCGCCAGAGTTTGGCGTTACCATCCTGGCAGCGCTCAGAGGAATGGGCGACATTTCCGTTGGCAATATTGTAGGCTCCAATATCTTCAATCTGGGATTTATTCTCGGCGGCACAGCCATTATCCACAGTCTGAAAACCACCAGTATTATCATTAAACGAGATGGCCTTTTTCTATTATTTGGAACCATTCTGCTGAACTGGATGCTTTGGGATTTTGTACTGGAACGATATGAGGGCTTCATTCTTTTTAGTCTGTTAATAGTTTATATCTGCTACCTTTATTGGAAAAGACAACCAATTGAAACCGAGCTCCCCGCCGGAGAATTGCGCTGGTTGGATGCCGTTCTTCTGCTTACCGGACTTGCAATGGTGTTAGGCGGATCGCATTTTATGGTAAATTCAGCCGTAAATTTGGCAAAAGAATTTGGAATTTCGGAATGGGTTATTGGCGCAACTGTGGTGGCGGCAGGTACATCAGCGCCCGAGTTTGCGACCTCATTAGTAGCAGCTCTAAGGGGCCGTTACGGTATTTCAGTAGGCACTCTCATTGGCAGTGATATATTTAACATGTTTGGCGTGCTGGGATTAGCTGCCATTTTACGAGAGCTACCCGTCGTATCTTCCGCAACGTGGCATCTTGGAATTTTGGTGATGATGGTTATTTTAGTTTTAGTATTCATGCGAACTGGTTGGGTTGTATCCAGAAAAGAAGGGATCATTTTGTTCGCCGTTGGTTTTGCTCGTTGGATGTACAGCTTTCTGGCAAATTAATATCAAATATTTTCACTCGTTCGGCTCCTGTCTCCTTCCTTTGACAAACGAAGCGATGAGTCCCCTAACACTGTAAATAAATAAAACAAAGAAAAAATATGTGAGGCTAAAAGTTTCAGGCAGGTGATCGCGATAAAGTGTGCTCCAAAAACTTACCGCTAAAATAGCCCAAACCAAATGTCCAAAAAGGATTCTAATTTTAATATTCGGCATCCAGCGTTTGAGAAATTTGGCATACCACGCTATGAATATATCTATAAACCAAATAATCAGAAGAGAGCCAATTGTAACAGTCAATAATTTCGAACCCATTGAATTCTCCATTTAATTATTAATGAGGCGATTAAACATATTGCATATATGATTAAAAATACGTAA
>CAZIKB010000107.1:0-23319 GCA_964539665.1 uncultured Cytophagia bacterium | reverse complement strand
CATTTAGCGGCTTTTATCTGCAAACGCTTGCAGAAGAGCACCATCTTTTAAAAGTGCACGGTGAAAAATATGCACAATATAAATCACTAACCGGGCGATTTTTGCCACAGTTTTCAGGCCGAAAAGGTAGTTGATATTTTTATAGGTCTAACGTGGATAAGACCTTACCTTTACTAAACTTTAAAAGTTTAGTAAAGGTGTAATTTTGATTTTAACCACGATGCTTCATAAAATAAAATGAGGGGATTAACCTTGTGTACTCTTATTTATTCTAAGCAAAAATGGATTGGATTTGTCGTAATAGGAGTCTTACTGGCTGGCTGCGGCGACAAGAAAGAAACACCGCCTACTCTTGATACCGTGGCCAATTACATCAACGGTGAGATTACGGTCTGAAAGTCTATGCAAAAGTTGAGTAGTAATACTATAGAAAGAGTATATGCCTGGAGTTCAGCCTTCAGGCTGAAAATGCCAAGCTAAAGCAATTAACAACCCAACAAATAGAAGCGCTCAGGTTTCGCGTCAAGTAACTGATCAGACTGAACAGTTACCGCGTTAATTAACTCACAGAGCCTCACGTAGAAATGATCCCACCTTCTCCCAGAAGCCGGGGTAAGAATGATAATTGGAATGGCCTTTCCCCGGGATCGTCCAGAGAACGATTTTTTCGGGATCTCCGGCGTTTTTTAATTTTTGCCCCTGTTCAAGAGGAACAATCACATCCTGGTTACCGTGGATCAAGAGGATTTTTGCAGAGATATTCTGAATGTTGTTAATAGGAGCAATTTGTTCAAAAGTTGCCCCGATTTTATGTTGGATGTATTTAAACAGCAGCCATACCAGCGGAAAATAAGGGATGTGCCTTTTTTGAAACTCCATTCGCATAATATCAGCCGGATGCGCAAAGGCGCCTGCTGTAACGACACTTTTGATCCTATTGTCATGGGCGGCGGCGTAGATTGCAGCGGCGCCGCCTACGGACAACCCTATGACGCCAATCCGTCCGGCATCCACATCAACACGTTCTTCAACGAAATCAATGGCTGAACGAATATCTTCCGCGAATTTTAATAGGCTGGAAAAACTGTCTGAATCGCTGCTGCCATGATTTCGAGAATCAAATGCCAGCAAATTAAAACCCTTGGGATGAAGGTTTTGTATGTATGGCATCATACGTTCCACATTGCGACCCCACCCATGTACCAAAATCAATGTTGGGGCAAAATCGGATGCTTTATTTTGAACAGGCATCCACCAGCCGTATAATTGACAATCATTTTTTGTGGAGAAACCAATTTCCTGAAATGGAATATGAAATTTCGCTGGTGTGGTCTGATGGGGCTTTTTCGGATTTTTATAAAGTTTATTTAATCCCAGAATAATTAAACCAACCAAAAAAGTTACTGTCACCAGAATTCCAAAAAGTGTCATACCATTTTATCCATTGTTTTTAAGTCAACGAAACAAAATTAAATATGCAAAATAAATAGCATTTTTTCAATTAAAAAATACCTCACTCACATTATAATTTGACTGGCGAGGAAACATCCAAAACCTCTCTTCTCTATAATACAAGGTTGAAAAACCTTGTATTTTTAGCAAAGTTTCATCAGGTTAGGAAATCCCAAATGACAAACAACAAATTTCAAACCGCTTCCGAACCAGATAATTAGTAGCATACCTTTGACTGCTGTTTGCGATTTGGAATTTTGAACATTTATATTTATTTGAGATTTGTTCATTTGGAATTTGTGATTTGCGGCTTTACCGCGCTATGACCGTTATTGAAACATTGGTTCCGGGTGCGCTCTCTTAAATTTTCACCACGCTTAAGAGCCTTCCATTTACCCATTTAACGACTTCGCATGGATTGATTACGGATCGATCTTGCATGCTCAAGAGTTAAAAAGATTGTATCTATTTATTTTTTCATGCATCATATTACTTGAAATCAGTTTAAAAAAATAATTGAATTTTATTTTATAAAAAGGAGATATCATGATTTACTATTTTACTAAAACTCTAAACATAAGTTTTAACGAGGCTATTGCTAAGGTTACTGAAGAACTCCGAAAAGAAGGCTTTGGCATTCTCACAGAAATCGACGTCAAAGAAACCTTGAAAAAGAAACTGGATGTAGATTTCCGACCCTACAGGATTCTCGGTGCATGCAATCCACAATTTGCGTATCAGGCCTTACAAGCGGAAGATAAAATTGGTTTGATGTTGCCCTGCAACGTCATTGTACAAGAGACTTCTGAGGGAATCGAAGTATCGGCGGTTGATCCGATTGCTTCTATGGCCTCAGTGGAAAATCCGGGGTTAGCTGATGTGGCTAACCAGGTACAAGCAAAACTCAAAAAGGTTATAGAAAATCTATAAAAAGGAGGACTGAACATGTGGCATGAAATGTGGGGCTGGAACAGCATGTGGTTCGGTTGGATTTTTTGGCTGGCTATTATTGGCCTCATCATCTGGAGTGTGAAAGCTTTTGTCAGCTCAAACAGTAGCCAGGACACAAATTCTCTTCAAGAAACTGCTATGGAAATTCTTAAAAAGCGTTATGCCCTTAGCGAAATCAGCGACGAGGAATTTGAAGAGAAAAAGCTGCGTCTTCAAGACTGACTTCAGTCGATTCAACTTACTCGGGATGGCTCCCCAGGAGCTATCCCATAAATTTTGTTAGAATTGTTATCTGCCATTGACATCAGCTTTATTCCTTGCTTTCACTGTTAATTTCACCGCAAGTTTTTCTGAATTTCTTTGTCTAATACATCAGAAGAAGTTCGAGCTTTTCTTATTCACAGAGGCTGCGTTGCAAGAACAAGAACTCATCAAGAAAATCAAAACCGGCGATCAAAGCGCTTTCAAGGAACTTTTTGAAACTTACAGCATCATGGTCTTTCAGGTCTGTTTACACATGTCAGGTAACCAGCAAGAGGCAGAAGATATCACCCAGGATGTTTTTTTCCAGGTTTACAAATCCATAAAAAGTTTTCGAGCTAAATCCAAACTTTCCTCCTGGCTGTATCGCATCGCGGTGAATCTTTGCTTAAATTATCAACAAAAGAAGAAACAAGCGCGCTGGTTCTCTCTGGATATTTTATTTGAAAGTTCAGAGGAGAAAACAAAAAACATACCAGCGTCGCCAGAGAACATCCCGGATGTTTTATTGGAAAAAAGCGAAAAGGAACGCATAATCCAGCAAGCCATAAACTCATTGCCCAAACAGCAGCGCGTTGCCGTTATTCTGCACCGGTATGAAGGTCTTTCTTATCAAGAAATTGCCGAAGTTATGGAGTGTTCAGTGGCTTCGGTGGAGTCTCGTTTGCATCGGGCTAAGGTGAGCCTGGCAAAGAAACTGCTGCCAATGTTGAAAGTAATTTAATTTGACCGCAAGTTTCCAGAGATATTTTTGTCTAATAAATAAAGAGGTGAATAACCATGAGCCACAAACAAATACAGAGAAAGCTGCTATTGTTTTTGGACGATGAACTCACCAAAAACGAGAAGAACAAAATCAAACAGCACCTTAAGAGCTGTGCAACGTGCTCAAAACAATTAGAAACGCTAACTGAGCTCTGGAAGCTTAACAGCCGGGCGAAGACAATTGAGCCTTCCCCATTTCTCTGGACGAGGGTTGCTGCAAGGATTAAAGAGTATGAAACGCATAAGCGCCTTTTCTCTGATTTCTTTGAGCATGTGGCTCAGCTTGCCCGACCGGGTTTGGTTCTGTTGATGCTTGTTACTGGCATTCTTCTTGGTATTTATATTGGGAATGTTCCTGCATCCAGTAATACTCAAAGCGCCAGTGTTCGATCTTTAGCACAGGAGCGAGAGCGTTTTTTCAATTCACTTCATTTGGATAGCTTCCGCGACCTGCCCCCAGAGTCGGTTGGCGGCGTTTATGTAACTTTGGCCTCCAATGAAAACGGGGGTGAACAATGAAGAGAAAGTTACTTATCTGGGGAATCGCTCTGTTGACCGTTGTGAATGTCGCTGCTCTGGCAACGATTGGATACCACAGGCTCTGTTCTAATAGAGAACGCCATCATGAAAATCGACATGCCCAGAGAGACTTTCTGCATCGAGAGCTTGCCCTTTCGGATACGCAAGCAGAGCAAATGAAACTTCTGAAGGAAAAATTTCAGTTAAACGTCAACCCAATCCGCACTGCTCTAAGAACAAATCAGGAGCAACTTATTGAACTCTTAACAGCGGCTGCACCGCACCGTTCAAAAATCGATTCTGTTCAGAAGGAGATTGATTCCTTACAGGCTGAATTACAAAAGATGGTCATTGATCATCTTTTAGGTCAAAAGGAAATCCTCACGCCTGAACAGCAGTTTAAGTTTTTCTCGATTATCCGAGAAAGGCTGCTTATGGAAGAGGCACATCATGGACAAAATGGCTTAGCGCCTATTAACGAAAGAAAATATTAACAAAGTTAACTTTCAATCAAAGGCATCGATGTTTACGGATTTTGACTGAATAATTTCTAACGCGGCCTGGCCGCAAGTTCAAAAACTATTTGTGTTTACATAGCTGAATTTTTCTGGCGGAAATATGTCATTGAGTCATTCGCTACGCTGTCATTAGGTCATTTATTGTTCAGCATGTTATATTAGGTGCATGATTTAATTTTTTTTGCACAAAAAACAAAAATTTGCTTAATAATCATAATAACTAACTAATTCATATTTTTAACTTTCACTTTCATATTTAAAAGGAGATAAAAATGTCAAAAAGAATGGTTTTATGGATGTTTGCTGTAATTATAGTGAGCGTTGTGATTCTTATTGGGAATACGGTAAATGCCCAGGAAGGAATGATGAAAGGTAAACACGAAATGGGGATGATGCATAAGGGCATGAAAGGAGAAAAACACAGTTGTGGAATGAAATGTCAAGGTATGATGGAAGGTGAACATCATGGAGGACACGAGTTTTTTCTCGGCATGAAAGACGAATTGGAGTTCTCAGACGAGCAGGTCGCCAAGCTGAAGGCTTTGAAGAACGAAACTGAAAAGCAGAAGATACGAACCAAAGCGGATCTCGAGATTCTACAAATTGAACTCCATGATCTTCTCAGTCAGGATAAAGTGGACGTCAAAGCCGTTGACGCAAAGGTTGAAAAGATGGGGGAACTTCAAACGAAAATGCACAAAGCACACATCCATGCCAAATTAGATGCTAAAAGTATTCTTACTCTTGAACAACTGAAAAAATATCGGGAGACAAAGGGAACAAGAAAGCATGGAATGCACATGCATGGGAAAGGTATGAAATGAAAAACACATAAAGAAAGCAAGAACTTCGATCAGCGTTTTTTTATTCACAAATAAAATCATAACATAAACAAAGGAGGTGAAGTAGAATGAAAAGAAATCTGACCATTGGAGTCGTTGTCGTGCTGGCAGCGTTCCTGACCATTGCGGTGATCTACGCCCTCGGAAACAAGTCGAAGGAAAACCCGAATACCGAGACAGAAAAAGTCACGGCGTCGGTGACGGACGCTGCCGTCCAGGAAAGTGAGAAACACCCGCACGCAGAAGGCTCAACCGAATGCACCAAGAAACATGCTAAAGGCGAATGCAAAGGACATGAGCCGGGTCAGTCCCACGAGGGAGCCCACAGCCAGGCAAGTGAAAATCACTCGGAATGCTCGGCAACGTGTCAAGCCAAGCATGACAGCGGTGAGTGTAAAGGCCACAAGCCCGGTGAAAAACACGATGAGAACCACAGCAAGAAGTCGCAAGAATAATTGCTGTTATCTCAGTGATCCTGATAACAGGGAGAGGGTGTGGTTTTGCTCTCTCCCTTTTTAGGGATGGCAATCCCTGTTTTGTATTAAGGCAATCAACTATCAGCCAACAGAAGATTTATTGTACTGCTTGTATTTCATAAATGTTGTATGTAAGGTATTGATATTTAGAATTTGAGATTTGCTATTTGGCGCTTGTAATCCTCCGTTTGCTTACCAGGCTTTACAAGCGGAAGATAAAATTGGCTTAATGTTGCCTTGCAACATCAATGTACAAGAGACCTCTTATGGCATCGAAGTCTCCGCGGTTGACCCGATTGCTTCTATGGCAGCCGTAGACAATCCAAAGCTCGTCGATGTTGCTAAACAGGTACAAGCGAAGCTTAAGAAAATAATTGAAAATCTTTAGAAAGGAGTGAAAAATATGTGGCATGACATATTCCGGCGCTCTATAAATGGTTTGCGATCGAGGAAGAGTCTGAAAAGCTATCCGAGCAGATTTTGGCCGACCAAGCTTGAAAGATAAAATATGACAAGATGATGACTTTTGCCAAAGTTACCGTCTTTAATTGAAATAGCGATGACCGGTGAACGCGGTGAAAACACAGTTTAATGTGATAATTGAAAGAAAAAAAAGAGGCTGAAAACTATGCGTGGTATCAAATCTATATGCTGATCTACTCATTGTTGTTTGTAATGTCCTTTAAAGTGAAAACGACACTGCTTTGTTTTTCATTCTTCCACCATTCTGAATTTTTGGATTCGATTATTGCCAAAATCTACTATATAGATTTCGTCACTTTTATTGATCGCGAGATCTGTTGGATGCTTTAATTGACCCTCGCTCTTTCCCTCGGTACCAAACTGGTAAAGAAACTCTCCAGTGTCCCTAAAAATCTGAATGCGATTGTTATTGAAGTCCACCACATATATTCGGCTCTCATGATCAGTAGTTACAGCATTTGCTACATCAAATTGGCCAAGTTCTGTACCTTTTTCCCCGAATGCTTGTAGTGGTTCACCACGTGGACTAAATGTTTGGATTCGGTGGTTGTATGCGTCCGCTACCAGAATGTTGCCTTGCTGATCAACTGCCATATCCGTGGGATAATATAATTGTCCAAACTCATGACCTTCAGTCGCGAATTCACTCAGATACTTCCCCCCGGGATTGAAAATTTGAATACGGTGATTATAAAAATCTGCTAACAGGACATTTCTGTTTAGATCGAAGTTTACGCCTGCTGGGGCATCCAGTTCGCCTGCTCCTTTGCCGGATTTGCCCCACAAAAATTGAAATCGTCCCTGATCATTAAACACCTGTACCCGGTCGTTGCCGTACTCTGGAACATAGACTAAACCGTCAGAATCGATAGCTAAATGCATGGGACGCTCAAGCTCGCCTGTTTGACTACCGGTATGGCCCCACTCGCCAAGAAATTCTCCATCCGCAGTAAATTTCTGAATGCGATTGTTGCCGGAATCGGATACATAGACATTTCCCCATTTGTCCAGAGCTATTCCAACAGGCTCACTAAATTTTCCAGGCTCGGAACCCAGGACGCCCCATTGGGTAATAAACTCAATTTCGAGGCTGCTCTGTTTTGAGCAGTTAAAAAACATGAACGCGGCGATGATTAATAAAAGATTTAAACGACCGAAATTTTGGTTTCGCATAAATTGGTTTCTCAATTGTTCTAAAACAATAAAACCCTCGTTCCAAAAGACACTGTCCAATCAGTGACCAACTGCGTGCCGTTAAGCTCGTTGACAATCGGAATTTGTACAGATGCTTCAATCAACCAGCGTCGCCCGCCGACGTACTGCAGGCCTGGCGACAGAAAAATCGTGGTGCCGCCGGAATCATTTATTTTTTGACCGTTAATCGTGTTTTTGTTGGTCGTGGTTCCGTTGATTTCCAGAAAGCCGTTTAGTTGGGGCGAAGGGTAAGTCTCGTATACTGCCGGCAGCAAACGGTAGCCAAATGCCAAATTATAAGACACGCTGTTGCCAAAGTCCACCGTGTTCTTCGAAGTGTTTACGTTGTAAATAGCTTCCAGGTACACGCCCACCCGACCTTCAATCCACCCGGCCACGGTGGCAAAGAAAACATCGGTCGAGCCGGTTTCCAGCACCGGTTGCTCGTTTTCATCGCCGGTTGGCAGCTTGACCCCGGCTTTGGAGGCCGCGCGAATGGTTTTGTTCTTACGGTCGTACTGGAAGAGCAAATACTTCGCGAACAGACGTATATCGCCAAGGCCAGAAGTGGAAACGTCCCCGCTGTTTGAATTCACCTTCATAAACGGCACGATCGCACCTACCTGGAATTTATCGTTAAACAGATTGTAGGGCACAGCCACTGGAGCAACCCAGACCATCACCTCTCGATTCTCAGGATCTGAGATTTTGTCGCCGTCGTTGCGCAACGTGGTTTTGCGTACAATTTTGCCGAACGTTCGAATGCCGCGGCCCTGCAGACCCAGCATGATGGGCGTGTCGGTGTTGATGGGCGGACCCTGGGCAAACCCTCCATGTGCGGCCAGCAAAATCATAACCGCTGTCAAAACCGCCGAATTCTTTAAACAGTTCCTTACCATCGTTTGGCCATTCATTTTTTGTCTTTTTTAAAAGGTTCAACAGAAATTAGTGAAGCTTTAAAGCCAGCTCGTTCAACAACAGTAATCAATTCATCCAGCGAAACTTTATTCTCCTGGATGATTACCCGCGCCGTTTTTTCTGTAAGGCTCACTGTTGTCGAAACCACACCCGGCAGCGCGCTGATTCGCTCATGCACTGTTTTCACACAAGACTCACAAGCCATGCCTTCAATCGCCAGACTAACTCGTTGACCATTCGTGAATGGCAGCGCCTTTTTCGTGAAACTTGCCACGGGTAATGTGAATCTCAAAGAAGCAAACACATTGCGCCCAGGTTCGGGAAGCAAGGCCAGGTTTAAGTGATTTCGATAATATTTGTTCCAGATATTCTCAATGCCAGCGGTGAGCTCGATGCCCTCTTTAATTTCCCATCCGCCACGAATGTCAAATACAACATGTCCCGGCGTGCGTTTTTCTCCGTACTGCTCAGCATAACGATTCTGCGCCGCTGCGACTTTTGCCGCAAGCTCAAGCCAATATCCTTTTTTGATATTATCAAAAGTAAGCTTTGTAATTGACTGCAACGGCGCCAGTCCCGGAAGCGGAGCTGAGGTTACTTTATCCTCACCGCGGTCATACGATAAATTCGTCTTGAGAAACCACTTTGGCGTTAGCGCGAATTCAACCACAACACTGCCCCCGACGATGTTCGCTGTTTGAATATTGTCAAAGCGTTTTGTCCCTTTCAGTTCCGCGTAAGGAGTGGACAATGTGGTATCTACCCGGGCGGCTATCAGATTAGAAAGACTGTTGGTATAAAATTCAAGGCTCCAGTTAAATCGGCTCCACATGCCTCTTATGCCGGCGCGTTTACTGATATTGGTTTCCGAAGTCAGGTCTGGATTGCCAATTCGGTAGTAGCCGTCAAGCATGGGGGTGGCAATATACCGTTCCACCGGCGTGGCTGCTCTGAATCCCTTACTCACAGAGGCGGTAAGCGCCATGTTTTCTGTTATATCATAAAGCAGGCCCGCAGAGCCACTGAGAACAAACTGTTCGGATTGCAGATTGTCCTGGGAAAGGGTTGAAGCCGGCTCTTTCTTTGCATTTGAGCTGATATAATTTGCTCGAACCCCGGTTTGCACTTTGAAGCGATCTGACACTTCAAAATCATCCTGAACAAAAACTCCCAATTCACTCACTGAGGAGTTAGGAAGAATTCTTATGACGGGTAATCGTTCGCCGTTATTCAGCCCGCTGCGTTCTGCATTCATTTTCCACAAACTGTAGAACACACCGGATATGAGTTTGTTTTTTTTCCCGATTGCCCAATAGCTATCCAGATTCCCATTGATGGTAATTGACTTTGAATTTCCAAATAATTGCTTGTTGTCGGAAATGTTATTTATCATATTGTGATGCATAGATTGATAGGAGAGATTAACCTTAATCATTTGCAGCGTTTGCGCAATATCGCCAACAATATAATTCACGGCATAAGTATCTCTCATTTCTTCGGGAATGATGGTATTAGCAGCCGGCCAACCAATATCTTGCGCTCTGTAAAATTGGGTTGTAAAAAGCAGTTGTTGATTATAAGCAGGACGATACCGGGTTTTTAGATGAAAGGTGTTTGAGCCAAAACCGCTGTTTTTAATAACACCCAATTTTGTTTTATAGTCATCGTGTTTGCCTTCTCCAACGCTGGCAATAAAGTCAAACTTAGCATTCCCGCCGCTCAAAGAAAGCAGGCCAGTGCGGGAATTAGACACACTCTGGTATTTGCTGACAAACCCAACGTCGGTTTCAAATTTTTGGCTTGCTGAATATTCAGGATTTAGCGATGAAATTTGAATAACCCCGCCCATGTTGCCAGAACCGTATTGCGCAGAGCCCGGTCCTTTTTGTACTTCTATATTCGAAATTATATCAGGTTCGATGGTTGCGGTGCAGGCATCCATACCCATGGGGCAGGCCTGGTTGGTTTTAACGCCGTCAATAAATACCAGGATTCTGGAATCGGTCATGCCTTGCAGGTAAGGTTTTGTACCCCAACTGCCGGAACGTGACGTCGAGACACCAGGGACTTCCTTTAGTATGTCCGCGGTGGTAGTAGGGGCGAGCCTTTTAATTTCTTTTGCTTCTATCTTAATTACCGGTATCGGCTCACTGATTTTATTTGCTTCGACCGTGATTTTATTCAATTCAATAACTGTGGGCACAAGACCAAAATTTAATTGAAGAGTTTCTCCGTGCTTAACTTTAACTCCTCTTATTTGCTTTTTAAATCCAATCATTCTGGCTTCTAATTTGTACTCGCCAGAGCGTATGCCTTTGATTTCATAAAAACCTTCTTTGTTTGTCGCTGCTCCATGCGTTGAACCTAAAATTACAACGTTTACTCCTGCTAAGGGCTCATTCTTCTTCGCATCTTTTACGTATCCTTTGATGGCGGCATTTTGTTGAGCAAAAACTTCAAAGGTGAGGGTAAGAAATATTAAAGACAAAATTTTTAACTGCTTAAACTTCATTAGAATCGAAAATAAGATGATTAGTGACCCAACGGATTGAAACAACCCAACTGATACAAAATCATCTCATCCGTTGGAAATGCTATTTTGTTATTTGTTGATACCCCGCTCTACGAATTCTACTCACTTTTTTTATCAGCCACCCTAACTTTAAACCCTAACTTCTCAACCGCTTGTACAAATTTGCTCTGGTCAACTTTTTTATCTGTGCACGTAAACGTGGCTTTTTCTGTGGGTAAGTCTACCGCAACATTTTTCACACAGTCCAGATTGTTCAGAGCGGTTTTCACTCTGGAAACACACCCGTCGCATTTCATGCCTTTGATGTTGAGAGTAATTTTTCGGCCCTTAATAGCATCTGATTGCACAGCTACTTCTTTGGATACCCCTTCAATCTGCATTTCTTTGGGGGTAAAACCGGCTTCCTTAACTTTTTTGGCAATCAGTTCTTTATCAATTTTGGTGCCTTCTTTGAAGTGGAGAATTACTACGCCTTCGTTTATTCTGATTTCGAGTTTCTCAGCGCCCTCAATCCGTTTTAGTTTCTTCTCTAAACCATAGGCACAGAAAGGACAGGCGAGTCCGTCGACTCTCAGGGTGACTTTCTGCAGTTGAATGGAAGCGGTCAAGGTCGCAGCGAATGCGAATACCAAAATGACCGAGATTATGAATAATCTATTGTTTGACAATTGAAAATCAACTCCTTTCTATAATTTTTAAATTTAAGGACTCCTTTATAACCGTATTTACATCACCTAAACAACATTTGCCCTTAGGGTTCTTGATGTCACACATACACAGCTTTGCTTTTACTTTTTTTGCAATTTCAATAGAAGCTGTGGATTCCCCTGTTAAACGAATTTGTTCCCTGATTTTGCCGCGCGTCCAATCAAAGCAGTAGCAAACATTCACATCATCGCCGCTATCTTTATGGAAGACTTTGACTATGAGGTCATCTTTTGTAAAATAGGGCACGGATTCATTAGAGAAGTAGACAACCTCACAAGCAGATTCTGCGCAATAGTAGTATTGAACACGCTGAATGTCAGCTTTTGATTCGGATTTCAATAAATTTTCTAAAGTTTTAATTTGAACTTTTGGTCCACTTGTTCCTGAAACAGGACACTTCGCACCGGGTGGGACAGATGTTTGTCCAGTAATTAAACAACTATCGTCCCCGGTCTGTTGTTGGTTGGCAGCTATCTTTTCAATAGGCTGAGTACAACAAGAATTCATTGAATTTTCTCCTTTTTGTTTATTTCCTTCCCGGATACTTGGGCTTTGTAACCCGTTTCTGCATTAATAACTTCTACGATTTTAACTACGCTGGTTTTATTTTTATCAAATTTAACAAGAGCTTGACTCTTGGTATGGTCTGCTATAATCTCTGAAATCCCTTCCATCCTGCTGACTGCAGATTCCACGTTCTTTTCACAACCACTACATGTCATCCCTTCAACAGGAATAAAGACTTCTTGAAGATTCATTTTATCTATGCCTTCCTTATTTTGATAAACTTTGGTGAATAATGAATTAATATTAAGATAAGGAAAAGATAAAAAGAAAACTGCGACAAGAGCGGCAACCCATAATAAGATTTTATTCCACTTTCCAGCACTTTCTATTTTACAGGTTCCATCTTCGCACTCAACCTTTTTCCCTCTGTATGCAAAGAAAAGACCCGTTGCTAAAAGTAACACAGTCAATCCAATCAGGTATGGCCGATACGCCTCAAAAACAGATAAGAATCCTACACTTCCGACTCCGGCAATCGCCAGTAAAGCCGGCCCGAGACAACACAATGAAGCTAAAAATGCTGTAAATATTGAACCGATACTTACAATTTTGTCTTGCATAATATACACCTCTATTTTTTATCCATAGATTCTAATATGGGACATTCGCTGCTTATAGCACTTTCTTTATCGCACAATAATATCAACTCATTCAAAGTTTGTTTTATTCGCTGAAGGTCTTTAATTTTTTCCTCGATATTATTGACTTTGCTATTTGCTAATCTTTTTACATCTCCACACGTAGTATCAGTGTCAATTTTTAGAGAGAGAAGCTCCGATATTTCCTTCAGGGTGAACCCTAATTCCTTGGCACGCTTAATAAACAGGATACGCGCAACATCATTCTCTGAATATTGCCGATACCCAGACTCACGTCTTATCGGTTTGGGCAAAAGTCCGCGTTTTTCATAAAAGCGAACCGTTTCAATATTAACCTCGGCCTTCTTAGCCAATTGTCCTACTGTAAATGTTTTCATGTGATTTTCTTTCATTTTACTGTTATACAGTCTGTAGCTTAGTGCAGGGTTCCAGGATTATTGTGGTTTTTTCAATTTTTATTTATAATATAAGCACTGTACCTTAGTACTGAGTCAAGTCTTTTTTTGATTTTTTAAAAAAAAGTCAATAATTGGCAATGAGGTACGATATGGATAATTTATATGAAATTCTAAAATTTTTCCACATTTTAAGCCTTGTATTTTTGTCTATTCCACTCTTCAACCTGATTGTCGTAAACGAACGTACGTTGATGGGCAGCGGTTTCGTCTTTGCTGCAGATCGCTTTATGAAAAAAATCATCCAACGTGATGCGGCACGCTGCTCTTTGTTTCAAACCAATGTTTACTTAAGGGTATTTGCGGCTTTCGGATCGTAAGGGAAAGGTGCATTATTGTTTGTTACTTGATATGTATTCTATGCGGTTGTTGAATTTTTGGCATGCCTGTTGCATTAAAAGAGAGAACGCTCAAAAAAAATTATAAATTCAAAAAATTAAACGTATCAACATTTTGGTAACAGCCTTGTGTGTGGTTGTTCTGACAAGATTTTTATTTTCTACTGATTTACTTGCTCAGCAAGAATTGAAGAAATCACAAAATCAAACAATGGTGCACAAATTATTTATTCTTCCAATTTAGTACCAATTATTAGCTTTCTCACCCCACTCTGTTTGGATATATCCATGATTCGCACAACAATTCCGTGAGAGACATCCTGGTCAGCTTTTAATATCAATGCGCTGTCTTTCATGTCGGGGAAAGCCTGTTTTAACATTTCCCCCAGATTGTCAGTTAAAACCTCGTCATTATTTAAAAACATTTTGCCATCTTTGTCCACAAAAAGAGTGAAATCTTTTTGTTCCGAAACTACAGCGCTATTAGCGTGGGGGAGTTCTAATTTAATTCCGGGTTGCTCCAAAAATGTAGAAGACACCATAAAAAATATAAGCAGCAGGAAGAGCACATCAATCAAAGAGGTAATGTTTATCAATACTTTCTTTTTTTGTTTAACTTTAAATTGCATCGGCCTTCACCTTGGAATTATTTTGAAAAGAAGCAACTTTTTTTACAAGCGCAGAAGAGTATTTTTCAATTTCCAGAACAAAATCCTCTGCTTTATTAGTAAAATAATTAAACACCACCACAGCGGGTATACCTATCGAAAGTCCAAAAATAGTAGTTATAAGCGCTTCAGATATTCCACCAGAAAGAGCGGTGGCCTGGCCTACTCCCGTATCCATATCTGTTAATTTATTGAATACTTTCAATATTCCTATAACCGTACCCAGGAGACCGAGGAGCGGTGCAATACCAGCGATTGTTTCCAGAATGACCAAACCTCTTTCCAGGGTACGCACTTCCTGACGTCCCTGGTCGACTAATGATTCTTTTATCTCCTCTTTTGGTTCATCCCGATTTACCAGTCCAACCCGAATAATATTTGCAAAAGGACCTTCATGTTTTTCACAGATGGATAGAGCTAACCCAATATCATCCGGGCCATTTATATTATCAAAAACATTCACAACTTCTGGAATAATAACTTTTTTCCTTCGCAAAGAAATAGATTTTTCAATGACAATTGCCAACCCTAAAATTGAGCAAATGCCTAACGGGATCATTATTAATCCGCCTTTAACAAAAAACTGCCATACTTCTGCCATAATTATCCTTTCTATTTTAATAACGTTTTCGTATTAAATAGTTGAATTTTGCTGTTACTTCCAAAAATGCTTCCGGAAAGTCTAAAGGTAATGGCGCAAATGGAACAGAGATTTCAATTGCCCGCACACTGGTTTGCATTAATGTTTCATGACCATTGTAATTCATAACTCGCAAATCCTTCATTTCACCATTCGGAAAAATCTTGAATTTCAACAATGTTTCACCGCCAATAATTGCCAGCCGGGTAAATGCCGGAGGCGGGTAGATATTTCCTTCCACCTTCTTTTTTAACAACAACATATAGGGCGCAAATTCCCAATCATAAGTATTAAAAGATAATCCCCCCATATCAGGAGCACGCGATTCTTGATTGTCATATAATATTTTTGGTAATTCGTTCTTAGCCCCGGGATTAGTTGTCCTTTTTTTATTGGTTAAATATTCCCGTTTAAATTTTTCTGAGCTGTTTGTCCGGTAATATTGAGATGACTCATTATCTTTCTTCTCATTCACATCAGATTGCATGCCCTCTTCACCAGGAGGCGATTGATTGGTCGGTAATTCCCGAAATTCATAATCACCTTTCGCAAAAGCGTCGCCCAAATCAAGTTCTGGATTGGTTTCAGAGTTTCTGGCTAATGCATTTTTATCAGAAGCTAAATGTGCATCTTTTTGAAATTCGTCAACTTTGGCATCCTCTGGTGTCTCAACAACTTCTGCGGGACGCCTTTTCTCTTGTAATTCAAAAACAAGCGGTTCGGTATCCAGGATGTTGTCAGGAAGTTCCTTTGCAGCAAATATATTTAACTCGTAAAGCCATCCCCATAAAGCGAATATAATTACATGCAAGATAATTGAAAATATAATAAATTTATAAATATTTTTCCCAGAATTCATATTAATGGCTTTAAATCTCAATATTCATTAAATCCTCAGCAAGCACAACAGTTCCACGAAATTGAGATCGACAGGGGCTCAAAATATCCTCAGCATCGCATTCCGGATAGAAGTGGGTAAGGATTAGTTTTTCAACACCTGCGGCGGCGGCTATTTTGCCAGCTTCAGTTGGAGTTAAATGTCCGGGTACTTTCATGTGGTCCGGGAAAGAACACTCCAGAAGTAAAACATCAGCGCCTTGCGACAATTCAATTACCTCCTCACAAAAATCAGTATCGCCTGTATATACAAAGACTCTATCACCAGCTTCAAAACGATAGCCAATTGCATGTTCAGAATGTTGCATGAATCTGGATTCTACTTTCCACTTTTCTATCGAAATACAATTCCCACTTAACTCACTAATATTAATATCATAATTTACATCAATTATTCCCGTGCCATATAGATTTGTAACTTTGCTGTAGAAACTTCTAAATCCTTTTGGACCATATATTTCTAAAGGCTTTATTCTTGTGAATCCAGGTGTATGTTTTGTAGCAAACAGAAATGGAATTAATTCTATGGTGTGGTCCGGGTGCAGGTGGGTATAAAATATTTTGTCAATATCTTTATATGAGATACCGGCTGCAAGACATTTTTTCAAAGTACCCGTACCGCCATCCAGCAAAATTACCTGTTCCTGAATTTTAAGAATATAGCCTGGAGTACCGCGCTTTAACTGCAATGCGCCAGTACCACTTCCAATAATGGTTAATTGCATATATTTTACTTTTCGACCGACTTCGTCTCTGCATTAATCCAATTCAAATATTCCTCTGAGCCGGCAATTATCGGTATAGCTATAATTTCAGGTACGTCGTAACTGTGTAATTGCTTAACTCTGGTAATGATACTGTTCAAATTTGTCTTTACACTTTTAAGTATCATTAAAGATTCGCCTTCATTACATAATCCACCCTGCCAGTGAAATATGGATTGAACGGAAGAAACAATATTTGCGCAGGCGACTAATTTACCTTCAACTAAATTGGCTGCAATTTTCTTGGCCTCATCTTCAGAACCAGTCGTCACAAAAATAACGATTTCCTCGGACATAAAAAATCCTTCAATATTAATATTTTGTCGTTTTAAAGCCTTTGCAAAATATCTAATTATGTCGCTAATTTCAAGTAAAATATTTCGAACAACACAGGATAATCTTACAACAAATATCAGTTTAGTAAAAATCTAATCAGAATATAGCAAAAAAAATACAGCATGACTCGGCTTGAAACAATGTGATACCCCGAAACGCAAGGTCTTACAAAAAACCATTCAAAACTAACTTGTATCCTTGAATTGAGCGCTTCATGAATATATATTAAACAACAACTTAGAACTTCACTAAATCTACAATTCACTACATTTTTTAATGGCACATTAATTGTATGAGACCCCTCACATGACTTTAATTATACTTATTTTGCGAATTTCCTGGAGGTAATGGATGTACAAATTGAATCCGGAACAGGTGACCCGAGCAGACCTGGTAGTTGGCATTCCATCATACAACGAAGCTGATAATATTGAATTTGTTGTACAACAAATCATTAAAGGCCTACAGCAATATTTTCCTGATTTCATATCAGTTATTATAAATGTGGATAACAATTCTCCTGACGATACTAAAACTGCTTTTATGAAAGCGCCCAATGGCGTCCCTAAAATATATATTTCAACGCCGCCTGGGGTAAAAGGCAAAGGCAATAATTTTTACAATTTATTCAACGAAATGGTAAATTTAAATGCACTTGGCGCTGTAGTTGTGGATGCAGATCTTACCAGTATTACTCCTGAATGGATCAGAGAATTAGGAACTCCGATATTAAATGGTTACGATTATGCAACCCCACTCTATTCAAGAAATGAATATGACGGCACCATAACCAACAATATTTGCTATCCGCTTATTTACGGTTTATTGGGAAAAGACATTCGCCAACCTATTGGCGGTGATTTTGCTTTCTCTAACACCCTGGCAAAATATTACCTGAAGCAAAATTGGACTAAATCAACCCAACAGTATGGCATTGATATTTTCATGACTTTACATGCAATATTAGGCCATTTTGAGTGTTGTCAGGTCGGTTTAGGCGCAAAAATACATAAACCAAGCGCACCAAAACTAGGCCCCATGTTTACACAGGTTGTCCAAACGCTCTACCAGACTTTATTGAATCATAAGGACCGATGGCTCGACCCTGTCACCATTAATAAATATCCATTTTTTGGAAATAACCTTTCTGAAAAACCTCAAAATTTAGGTGTGGATTATAAAGGAATGAAATCTACTGCGTTATATGAATTTAAAATTAACCAGGATATTTTAGCGAACGCTTTAGAGCCGGCAATATTTAACAAAATTTTGAATATGTATTCGGAAAGAAAAATCAATATAGGTACAGATCTCTGGTCGAAAATTGTTTACAATCTCCTCTATTCTTATGATACTACTGACTTGAATTCTCATTTGGTCGAGGCCATGAAATCATTATATTTCGGGCGAGTCGTCTCTTTT
Organism: uncultured Cytophagia bacterium; assembly: GCA_964539665.1. Lineage (GTDB taxonomy): Bacteria > Zhuqueibacterota > Zhuqueibacteria > Oceanimicrobiales > Oceanimicrobiaceae > CAZIKB01. The sequence continues at coordinate 5,013 of CAZIKB010000107.1, read as the reverse complement.
ATCAAACAGACTCTGGAAAAAGACCACGTAGAGTCGGAAAAGATGATTCAAAATCAAGCCAGGCATTTCTACAAATATCGAAATATCTTCACTCAGCAATACGAATATCAAAAAGCTGTTGCTTAAAATTGGCAAAAAAAATCAACACCAATTGTGTTGATTTTTTGCCTGATGGTTTTTAAAATGAATATGCCCTGCAGTAAGCTGACGGGGTATCGGTGTTGTCATTCCCGCAAATCTTTTAAGCGGGAATCCATGCGTGCACTGACTTCTGGGTGTCCGATTAAAGCATTCGGGCATGACACCTTTCAAAAAACGATGCAAGTTTCGGGGAATTGGACCCGAAGTGATTATAAACGACCTACAATAGTAATTCTATTTAACGCCCCCACTTCTCCGAATGAGGAGAAAGAATAATCAAAATTAAGTGTGCTTAGTTTAAAACCCAGCCCAATTGAAAATCCAGCTAAATTATCCTTGCCGGTATCCACTTTTTGTTCCTGACCAACTGAATTATAGCCAAAACGAAGGAGCAAAGGTTCAGAAAGTGTAAATTCCCCTCCCAACCGAAAATCCAAGCTTTCACCTTTATATAGTACCAGCGCGCCGCTTACAAACAATGGCAAATGTTCCAATTCTTTCGAAGCGCCTAACTGGAAATTAAGCGGCAATTCATCTTTGGTCTGTACAAATGCACTGGTAGTTTTGCCGAAATTAAATATACCAAATCCAATATTTAGTTTGTGGCTCTCAATTGAATAATTAATACCGACGTCGGCGGCCACGGCTGTTTCTGTTAAATCGTCTATTTGGAACCGAATATATTTCCCGCTTGCACCAAGAGACAATCCTTGCTTTATCATTTGGGAATAGCTTACAGCAAATACGAAACTGTTTGCTCCAAATTCTCCCAGCTTTATTCCTGTATCATCCATGCGTTCAAATTGTCCATAATTCATAAAATTCAATCCTAACGCAATGGTTCCATTATATAATGGCTGGGCATAAGCCATAAATCCCGATTGAAAATCCAAAAGATGATTAAGATAGGATACCGTACCCTGACGTTCAGACAGAGCAGCCAGTCCGGCCGGATTATAAACGATATTATGAATATCTCCGGGAACAGCTATAAAAGCGCCAGCCATAGCCGCCGGCCGAGCGCCCACAAATGTTCGCAGAAATTCAAATCCCACTGGATTTTTTGAATGTAATTGTGGCGTTGGACTCAGAAAAACAGAAAATATGATTAATATAATTATTCGATTGAACATCTTCATTTGGAATTTAATGTTAATAATGATTGGATTTATTTGAGAAGATACATTACATTTGTACTTTTAGTCGAGCCACCGACCGGACTCGAACCGGAAACCTGCTGATTACGAATCAGCTGCTCTACCAATTGAGCTACGGTGGCTAAATTATTGTTATTATTGGTTTAATTATTTTTATATTTTTAACTTATTATTCATTATTGCCGTTATATTGCCGCATCTTTAAAACTTTTGCCTCCTTCTTCGACAACTTGTGCGAAAGCATATTAACCGCTTCATGCTCCTGTGCACGGGTTGTGTAACAATATTTCAACATAGTTTCGAAATCAGGCCAACGCCCAACTTTCTGGATCGTATACGGATCAACACCACTTTCGAACATCATCTTCGTCCAAAAGTGTCTGAAAGTATGAAATGGCCTTAGTTCGATTCCTGCTTTCTTAAAAGTATTCACCATGGGCTTTCTCACAGATTGCAATCTTTGGCCACGCATCCCAGTAAATACATACTTTTTCCTATCTTCTATGGATATACGTTCCAAGTCTATGTTACGCTCTCTCCCAATCATAATGAGCATCTCAATGACCTCTTCGTTGAGAGGTACATATTCCTTATCTCCGCTCTTTGTATCTATCAGCTCTATCTCAGCTGCTCCGGTAAGAAACATTCTTATCTGACCAAATTTCAGGTTCAATATCTCCATTTTCCTCATGCCGGTATTACAGGCAAAAAACACGATGCGATGGAAATAATCTACAGCAAATTCTAAGAGTTTATGATATTCTTCCAGGGCTAAAATTCTGTTCTCTGCTGGAGGTTCTTTGAAACGCTTGATTCCTTCGAGTGGATTTCTGTTTATCAAAAACTGATCATTCTTTAACGCAAGATTAATCATTCGCAACAAACAAGAATGCTCTCTATTTACTGATGCCATGCTTACTTTTTTCAAGCGTAAGGCACGGTAGCTCATGAAATCCTGCTGGGTAATTTCTGTAAGCCTTTTTTTTCCAAAAAACTTAACAAGTTGATTTACATTAAGAACCGTGCAACGATAGCTTTTTTGCCATGTCACAGTTTTTTTGTAAGCTTCCGCATATAGACTGAACTTTGGGTTCTGTTTGTTATTTAAAATGTCATACCTTCCATGTATCAGTTCCTGGAGCAATCTTGATTCGACTCTTTTGGCATCGGTCAAAGTAGTCGGAACCGACCTGGATATCCTCATATTACTGTATTGAACTCTGATGTCAAATACTTTCTTTCCGTTCGTAAGTTTTCTCTCTTTAATCGGCATAAAAATAAATATAACAATTATTTGAAAAATATCAAGAACTTTTAATTTTAGACCGCTCAACAAATTCATCCAAATCGAGTATGTCGTATAGTCTCTTCCGCGTGTTCGGCAACCTGGTCTGACGTACTCCGTCCTCTGCCGTCAGGTATTCGAGCTGCCTCACCGAAATCCCCAAATAATCTGCCGCCTCCTGCAAAGTCAACAACCTCTTTGTAATTATTCTTGGTACAGGCATTTTAATAAAACATCTATTTGATCGGTCAACGCCTTTCTTCTGTACTTTAATGCCCAATGAAACTCGGATGATATTCCCTTTGATTTGAAAAATAGCTAATCAAAACTGCCTTCTTTTCTTCCGAGTTCAACAATTCTCAAAACTTTTTTAGGTTAAGGTGGTAAAACAGGGCTCCCAAAGACCTGGGAGCCCTTCAATCTTCAGTCACCCCAGCCGCGCGTTGTGTCCTGGTTCTGTTGCGAGGGATTGTCCCCGAACAATAAACGCAGCAACTTGGCTGAGAAGCTATCCTGTTTAGGACGGTTTTCGGGAGCCTTTACCGCATCTGGTGTGACATCGGTGGTTTGAATCGGAACGTACACCACGCCATTCTGGCCACTGAACTTTTTTATGACCAGATCGCGAAGAACTGGGTCTTCTGGCAGCACCAGCTCCGCAGCCTGCATGGGCGTAGTTTGTTCCGCCACCAAGACAGGTCGATTTTTCATATTACTTTTGACACTACCATAATGTCCGGTGGCGAATTTGCGCCCACTCGGATAGTTTGCGTAAAATGTCCGATTGGAATTATAACAAATAGCTATAATAAAATCAAGGGATTGCTACTGTTCTTTTAAAACAAAAAATATCCTTATCGGACATTTGACTTAAAAAAGTAGGGTTTTGGGGGGATTTGGGAGGGCGGAAAATGAGAGATAAAAAGTAAATTAATTCGGTCCGAACGTTGATCGCCCTTTTGCCTTTGGGTGTTACTTCTACTTCGAATTTCACTTGTAAATCCTCTTCGAGATAGCTTCTTGATCCAATATAACCAACACCACTTTTGTGTACAAATATGTCACTTCCATCTTCAGAAGTGATAAAACCAAATCCTTTTTTAGGATTAAACCACTTTACAATTCCTTCGGGCATAGCACTGCTCCCTTATATATTAAAAAATAGCGGGGCTTTGCCGCAATGAGACCAGGCGCTCCTGATAACAGAATCATCCGCACCAACGTGCTTGTCCTGACGCCCTGGGACATTCGTCTCCTTCCCAGTACTTGGACCGGCGGTCGAAGCCCCGCGTTAAAAATTATCTAAACAAATACTTTATTTCAAAGATGTTTGAGAAACTGCTCGATAGTCAATCCCAACTGCCGGATAATATTGGCCAGTGTGCCTTTGGGAATATCTTTATTGTGGACCGGAATCGTAACGCGCCTTTCGAATTCCGTTTGATGAATCAGTCGGGCGTGGCTGCCAGTCTGGTGATGTATATAAAAATCCGCGCGTTTTTCAAAGCGCTCGGATTACTTGCTTCGCTTTGACAATGGGCAATTTGGCCATTAAGCAGCTAACGACACCGCCAAATGTTCTTTGAGTGGCTGTCGATCAATGGTGACATCTTCTGGGATATCTTCGCCTAATTGAACGGCACTTTCCAAATAGCAACGGATGGCATCAATGGCCATGGCTAGCGCTTCCTCGAGCGTCTCGCCAAAGGTGCATATTTCAGGAATATGGTACTACAACATTATACCCGCCTTCCTCTAAGGGTACAAAAAAGACTGTATAGAGTGTTCTTTCATAGGGTCTCCATTGAAACTGATTGTATCCTGAAGTGACATATTTTTTATTTAAGCCACTAAATTATTATGGGTTCTATGTTACAAAATAAAGAGTTTTTTGTCAAGGATAAAAGACGGCTTTCGATTTCGATTCTAAGTCACTTTCTTTATGTGGGTAAGGGTTTGGTATGGATAGAGTAGGGGATTGGGTGATGGATATAAGAAGGGTTGTGCTTACTGAATGAGATGGAAGCCATCACAATAGTCCAAGATAGCTTCGTTTAATGTACTATAGCAATTAATAAATTTATTTATTTCCATTAGTTCATAATTGGCAAATATATCGGATTTCATTTGTGCTAATATCAAGTTGCCGCCGATTTTGCGTAACTTTATCGTTTCAGTGAGAAACAAGTTCCAGACTACAGTACTAATATAATTAACATTAATTAAGTCAACTATGATATTGCAGCGCTTGGATTTTAGGGTTGATTCCAACACCCTCTCAAGTGTCAAACAGGTTAGAGAATCAAGATAGCCAAGGGGCTCAATTATGGCTATATCAAGATTCAAATAGTCTTGCTTAACTTTCACACTTGGACATTGTCGAGTAGACATAATATGACTCCTATATTAATACACGTACATTAAGACAAT
>CAZIKB010000106.1:0-23540 GCA_964539665.1 uncultured Cytophagia bacterium | reverse complement strand
AAAAACAATCTATAAAATAATAGGGAAATTACCCACACAAATCAACATAGAACCTTAAATTATCTTATATTGCAAGTAAAATGCTACATAATTTTAAATAAAAATTAAGCTGCGTTTCTGAGTAATCGGCAACATCCCCCTAAATCTCCCTTCAAAGGGAAGATTATTATGTCCATAGTAATCTACTTTATTGATCAAGCCTGCAACCTCGGTGTAAGGAATCCACTTGAATATTGTCCCAATAAACTAAACTTCCAGTTGCCAAATAACTTCATATTACACAGCAGAGTTAAAGCATACCTGCCATCAAATTTATAAGGTAGCCAATTATTGTCATCCAGAGATCGGTATTTTGCTTTTAATAGGAGTAACTTAATATAATAGCTCTGATACATAAACTTGTGAGTGCAGAATATCGTGACAGCATAATGATATTCCGTTCAGGCTCTGCCCGGAAAATGATGCAGTATAGTATGTTTTTTCAGTACAGGCCTAAAATATAGTTGAATATAACTATATTTCAATTAAATTTGTTTATATTAAAAAAGTAGATTGTAAATTAATAATAATTTTGAATGAAATAATAAATATTATTTAACAATGTTAAATCTAACTTTAATTTATACAAATTTAGCGCCATATATTGACGCATTTTTGAATTTTATTTATCCACCTCATTGCTTAATGTGCAACTGTCGCCTGGAAGCGGGTAAAAAACTTACCTGTGAAACCTGCTGGCAAAATTTACCTCGGATTGAGCAAAACGATTCACATGGCGAAAAGACGATTCAAGACTCTTTTAGTGTTATTTCAGTTTGGGAATATTCTGATGAAGTTCAAAAAATTATCCATGAGATGAAATATTTCAGGAAAACATTTTTCGGCTCTGCAGTTGGTGATGAAATGGCTAAATTGGTTTCAGCCAGCAATGAATTTTCAACAGCGGATTATGTGATTCCGGTCCCTTTGCACAACACGAGATTACGAGAACGTGGATTTAATCAGAGTCTTTTGCTTGCTAACAGGATTGCGAAAAGGCTAAACATTCCCTGCGAACCCGGAATTTTGAATAGGGTGCGTTATACTAAATCTCAATCAAAACTAAGCGCGGAGGAACGAATAAAAAATGTTCAGGGAGCTTTTAAAGTCCAGGATGCGAGGATAGTAAAGAATAAGGTGTTAATTCTTGTGGATGATGTTTTAACAACTGGTTCTACATTAAATGCTTGCGCTTTATCTCTGAAGGAGGCTGGCGCCGGTAAAATATTAGCTGTAACTGCCGCGAAAGTAAATTAAGTAGTGATTGTAGAAAGAATGAATTTTTATGCGAAGCTGTATAAACAAGAGTATTCTATTATTTTAAGATTTATAATATTTTATGAATTTTGGGAAATCAATTTCTACTTGACATTATTTTAAATTATGTTTATCTTAACACTTTTAAAAATTAAAGTAGATTACTAAAAAGGAGAACACGGACATGTCTGTAAGAGTGGGTATCAATGGATTTGGTAGGATTGGTCGTAATATTTTCCGAGCAGCAAAACAACAGGGAATGACAGACATTGAATTTGTAGCTGTAAATGATTTAGCGGATTCCCGGACACTTGCTCATTTATTGAAATATGACTCAAATTTTGGAATATTTGATGGTGATGTAAGGGCAGAAGGCGATGCTATTTATGCTGATGGTAATACAATAAAAATTTTGGCAATTAAAGATCCTGGCCAATTACCGTGGAAAGATTTAGGTGTTGATATCGCAATCGAATCTACCGGCTTGTTCACCGCACGTGAAAATGCTCAGAAACATTTAGACGCCGGCGCGAAAAAAGTAATAATTAGCGCACCAGCCAAAAATCCTGATTTTACCGTTGTTGTTGGCGTCAATGACAACCAATATGATCCCTCCAACCATAATATTATTTCAAATGCCTCCTGTACGACTAACTGTTTAACTCCGGTAGCGAAGGTAGTTATGGATAATTTTGGAATAGTCAAAGGTCTGATGACTACAATTCATTCTTACACTAATGATCAAAAAATCCTGGACTTACCACATAAAGATCTAAGACGGGCTCGAGCGGCGGCAGTGTCAATGATTCCGACAACTACAGGCGCTGCGAGAGCAGTCGCCGAGGTTTTACCGGAGCTTAAGGGAAAAATGGATGGAATGGCTATTCGAGTTCCCACACCAAACGTTTCATTAGTGGATGTTGTATTTCAATTGAAAAAAAATACTACTTCTGAAGAAATGAATATGGCATTCAAAAGCGCCGCCGAAAATAAATTAAAAGGTGTGCTAAGATACACTGAGGAACCCCTGGTATCCAAAGATTTTAACGGTGATTCACATTCATCAATTGTAGACGGCCTTTCAACCAGTGTATTAGATGGGAATATGGCAAAAATTTTATCCTGGTATGATAATGAGTGGGGCTTTTCATGCCGCGTCCTTGATTTAATTGAACGAATTGTGAAAAGTATCTAACAGATTTGGAAACGGAATATAGATTATAATAGTTAAATGAATTAGTTGATCATAAAGATTCGAAATACATGAAAAATCGAAGAATGATTGTGGGTGGGAATTGGAAAATGTATAAAACCCCAGGCGAAGCGGTTGCTTCTGCCAAGGCCTTGAAAGTTAGATTAATAAATGTCCAGGAGGTGGATGTTGTTATATGTCCGCCATTCCCAGCTCTGGTGCCGGTTCACGAAATTCTCAAAGAGTCAAAAATTAGCATAGGCGGACAAAATTTACACTGGGAAGACGAAGGAGCCTTTACCGGCGAGGTTTCAGCTCAAATGTTGAAAGATGCGGGATGTAAATATGTAATCGTTGGTCACTCTGAAAGACGTCATGTTTTTGGAGAAACAGATCAGGAGATTAATAAAAAAATTCGCAAATCTCAGGAAAAAGGTCTGGTACCAATCTTCTGCGTCGGAGAAAAAATTGAAGAAAGAAGAAACGGATTGACTCAAAAGGTAGTAGAAGAGCAAATGAGATCGGGACTCGCTGAAGTGAAAATAACCGATGCAGATGCATTTGTTGCGGCTTACGAACCTGTATGGGCTATCGGGACCGGAGAAACTGCTACGCCACAACAGGCAGAAGAGGTTCACCTTTTTATCCGTGAATTGTTATGCGAAATGTTTGGAGAAAATATCGGAACCAGAATACGCATTCAGTATGGCGGCAGCGTTAAACCGACAAACGCTGAAGAACTTATGCAGCAGGAAAATATAGACGGTGCGTTAGTCGGTGGTGCGAGTCTTAACGTGGATAGTTTTACTGAAATAATTAAATCAACTGAAAGAGTTAATTAGTATAGTAAGGAAATCATGTATAGTTTTATAATTATCGTTTATCTCATTGTATGTATCGCTTTGACTATTGTAATATTGCTGCAATCAAGTAAAGGCGGTGGATTAGCTGGTGCATTTGGAGGTGGCGGTGCCATGGGAGCAGTATTTGGTGGGCGTGGTGCAGCCACTTTTTTAAGCCGGGTGACAACGTATTTAGCCATCGGATTTTTAACGATCTCACTTTTGATATCGTTTTTAACTAAAGGCTCAGAAGGTGAAAGTCAAAGCCTGGTTTCGCAAGAGCAAGAAAGAAGAAGTACGCTGCCAGCTTCTGGTTTACCTTTTGTACCGACAGGTGGTTCACAGCAATTATTACCTTTAACAACAGACGAAGCAACAACAATTCCAGACAGTTTACAATAAAGTCGTTCCTATCTAAGCCGCCGAAGTGGTGGAATTTGGCAGACACGCACGGTTAAGGACCGTGTGGGGCAACCCATGGGGGTTCGAGTCCCCCCTTCGGCACTTTGTAAATGTAAGATTAATCAGTAATCTGAGGAATAAATAGTTTAGTGCTCCATATATAATAATATGGAGTTTAATTTTAGTAAAATAAAATTAATTATATAATTAAAACAAACGATAATAATTATTCACAAGAGTGGGAGGTTTTATAATGAATTATATAATTAACTATCGTAGTAGCGTTTTCCTGGTGCTATCATTGTTAATTTTATTTATTGGTACTGGATTAAGTCAGGATTTGAATCAACAAAAACAACAGAAGTTGAATCAGGTTGGTCAAATTGATACCAAGCTTAAATCAAAAATAACTACCGATGAATACAATACTCTTATCAAAGAGCGAGAAAAATTGGTTGCAGAAATTAAAGAAATTGATAAAGTAATAAAGGCTGATGTTGATGCTATGAAAAGGATCAACGCAGTTAAGAAGGCTTTTAATGATGGTAACACCGCTCGTAAGATGGGTCAGAATGAGCAAGCTCTTGAACATTACAACAACGCAATTTCAATGGATTCAACATTTTATAAGGCACATTATTGTAAAGGCCTTACATTGAAGAAACTAAGAAAATATCCTGAAGCCACTGCCGCCTACAAGGCTGCCATCCTTCAAAATCCGAGCTATATAGATGCCTATGTTGCTTTGGGTATAATATTTGACCAGAGAGGTTTACCGGATGAAGCGATTAAAACATATAAAAGTGCAATCGAAAATGATCCGACTTCCGCAAAATCTAATTATCTACTGGGTGCTGTCTATCAAAATAGAAAGAAAAATTATAAATCAGCTGTTGAGAGTTTCACTAAAGCTACCCAAATTAATCCTGAATATGAACTGGCATTTTATAGTCTTGGGGTTAGCTTGACTGAAATTTCCCGATTTGATGAAGCTATAATGGCATTAGAAAACGCTTTAGCGGTATCAAAGAGAGAAAAATGGGCAGATCCACATTATCGTCTGGCCTCTATTTACAACAAGAAAGGTCAATTTACTCAGGCAAAACAAACAGCGATGGAGTCTTTGAAGTTAAAACCTAATTGGGCTCCAGCAGCATACGAAGCTGGAAAAGCGTGTCATAAATTAAGTCAATTTAATGAGGCTATACGTTTTTTCGAAATTGTGGCAAAAAACAGACAATGGAGAAGAACGGCGGAATATGAAATTGATGCTATCAAGAATAGAGATAAGTACGGCGGCAATAATTAAAATAAATGGAATAAATTTAAACACCCACCCCTTTCAGGTGGGTGTTTTATTTTACAGTATTATGAAAATGGTGTAAATATTAATATGGAAGTTAAAATGAATACACCCTGGACTGAATTCTATGAAAATGGAGTGCCCCATACAATTCAATTCCCGGATAAAACGCTGACTCACATTTTCGACGATGCTGTAACTAAAAATCCTCAAGGGAATGCGATTTCCTATTTTGGAAATAATATTTCCTATTATGACCTGGGGCAAAAAGTAAACCAACTTGCAACTGCTTTAAGCCAATTAGGTGTGAAGCAAGGGGATCGTGTTGCGATAATTTTACCGAACATTCCCCAATATCCAATTGTTCATTTTGCAGCATTAAAAATTGGCGCTGTCTTGGTGCCCACGAATCCTCAATATGTGGAACGAGAACTCAAATATCAAATTAATGACAGCGGCGCTGAAACTGCATTCGTGCTGGACTTTCTTTATCCAAAGATTGAAAGAATCCGGGAGGAGACCAGCCTTAAAAATATTATTGTGACGAATGTTCAACATTATTTACCCCCACTGTTAAAATTACTCTATCCCATAAAAGCAAAAAAGGAAGGTACGGCGATTAAAATAAGTCGTGGCCCGGGAATCCATTTTTATGCTGAACTTATGTCTGAAAAATTTCATTCAGCCTTGCCAAATGTGAAACCAAAACCTGATGATGTTGCTATCCTTCTTTATACAGGAGGTACCACAGGTGTTTCAAAGGGCGCTATTTTAACCCATGGCAATTTAGTTGCCAATGTCACGCAAATCGGGAGCTGGTTTTGTGATACAAATGAAAGTCATGAGGTAATACTCTGTGCTCTGCCGTTTTTTCACAGTTATGGTCTGACTACCGGGTTGCACATGAGTATTCATCTTAGTTCCAGGATGGTTTTAATTCCCAACCCACGGGATGTCAAAATGATCCTTAAAGGTATTCAAAAAAATAAGGCTACTTTATTCTCAGGCGTACCGACTCTTTATGTTGCCGTTAATAATTTCCCAAATATATCAAAATATGATATCTCTTCAATTAAAGCCTGTGTGAGCGGAGGTGCACCGCTTCTAATAGAAGTAGCAAAACAATTTGAATCCATCACGGGCGGCAAGTTAGTTGAAGGTTATGGCCTTTCTGAAACCTCGCCTGTAACCCATGCGAATCCTATCAATGGAAATCGTAAAGACGGATCAATCGGAATCCCGATTCCAAATACTGAATCAATAATTGTAGATCCAGAAACCAGGAAAGAGCTCCCGCTTGGTGAAGTCGGGGAAATTGCTGTAAAAGGTCCGCAGGTTATGAAAGGTTATTGGAAAATGGAAAAAGAGAGCCTGGCGGTTTTAAAAGATGGCTGGCTTTTTACAGGCGATATGGCAAAAATGGACGAGGATGGATATTTCTATATAATAGATAGAAAAAAGGACATGATTATTGCCGGCGGATTTAATATATTTCCAAGAGAAATCGAAGAAGTGCTGTTTGAGTATCCTAAAATAATGGAAGCTGCTGTTATAGGTGTTCCGGATGAATACAGGGGAGAGACGGTGAAAGCTTTTGTAGTAGGTAAAAAAGGCGAAACGCTCACCGCCGAAGAAATAATTCAATTTTGCAAGCAAAAGCTCGCATCATTCAAAATACCAAAATTTATTGAGTTTCGCGAATCTCTACCGAAGAGTAATATAGGAAAGGTTTTGAAAAGAATACTAATTGAAGAAGAAAAAAAACGATCGAAAACTTAATTTGTTTCTTTTTATAGTTAATCACAAATCTGCATTAATAATTATTCGGCACACATAATTATTCTAAAATTCCCTTAAAATTATGGCTCATTCAAAAATAGTCATTGAACGTATACATGGTTTTGAGGATGTTGTACGCATTCCGCTGGCCAATATTACTGATTCAAAGTCAATAATCAACATATTGAGAGTAACTTTTGAAGAATGTTTTAATAATGGGAAGACTAAAATACTTGTCGATTTGAAAAATTTGCAATTTCCTTCATCCAGCCTCATCGCCTTATTAATTGAAGCAACATCCCGGGCGCGTAAATTCAATGGGGATGTGAAAATAATAAACATATCTCATTCTGCTAAAAACAATTTAGCTACTTTCTCGCCTTTGAGCTATCTTTCTTTGGAGAAAGATGAAAATTATGCTTTACAGGATTTTAATGATTCGATTAATGAAGATGCAAAACCGATAATTCCTGCTGTGGATATTGTGGATGATCCAATTATAGAAAAATTACAAAAATCTATTGAAGAACCTGCTATTGAAAAAGATGTACAGAAAAATCGGGAGGTCAAAAAAACCGTTACAAACGCAGCCACCAGCAATCATCTGCGGGTAAAAAGTATGACAAATAATTTATATGAAATTTGTGATTTTGTGACCAATGATGCTGAAAAAGTGGGATTTAACGCCAAGGATATTGGCAAAATCAGGATTGCAATTTATGAGGCCTGTTTGAATATAATTGAACATGCCTATCATTCCAATCCGGATAACTGGATAGACGTTTGGGTCGAATATGATTCTAAATTGTTTACCGTTGTGTTGCAGGATTATGGAATTGGCTTCGAGGAATTAAATACACAGGATTATGATGTGCTTTCTGCCATGGATCACAGAAAAACCGGTGGCTTTGGACTCTACATCATCCAGCGTTCAATGGATAAGATTGATTATAAATCTGATGAAATAAACGGTAATAGATTTAAGTTAGTAAAATATATAAAAAGGTGATATTTAATTTAAAACTTTTTATAAGAAATATTCGTTTATAACTATTACAATTCATGATTTGGTCGCAATATCAAAGCAATTCAGAGATCTTAAGTTTACATTGCTATTGCATGAGCGTTTTTTAACGATATATTATAACATGAGCAATTTTTAATGTCGAACAAAACATTAACAGATGAAATTAAAGAATTTCAGAAACATAAAAAGAAGTTAATTCCTGCCATAATTGCTGTTGGCATTCTGGGTCTCTTTTTACCAATTATACCGGGAGTAGCGCTTTTATTTTTAGGTTTCTTTTTACTCTTTCCCCGACAAGGCGAAAATTTATTTAATAAAATTCGCCGAACCATAAAAATATAATGATTAAATATAAAGGGAACAGATAATGCGAAGGATAAATTCCCTGGCTTATGGGGGGTTAGTGTTATTTATTGGTACATTGTTAGGATTAATTATTGCGTCGAGTTTAAATTTTACGAAAAAATCTGAAAGTTCGATAACATATAAACCTAATCCAAACATTACTTTAGGATCGCAAAAATCCCCTCCGAAAGAACTCCTCCAACTCCAAAATACAAGCGATGCTTTTGTGTACATCTCAGAAATGGTTATCCCGACTGTGGTTACAATTCAGAGTACCCGATTAGTTAGTGCCTCGGAGATGGAACGATTTCATAATCGAGAGGAATTAAAAGACTATTTTAGATATCGAATTCCGAACGAATTTCAGCAACGTGGTTCAGGTTCAGGTATAATCGTATCCAAAGAAGGATTTATTTTAACTAATGTGCATGTAGTGGATAAATCTGAAAAATTGAAAGCCATTCTCTACGACAATCGGGAATTTAATGCCGAGATCATTGGTTTGGATCCGTTGACGGAAGTTGCGGTCATCAAAATTGAAGCTGACAATTTACCGGTTGCTAATTTAGGAGACTCAGATCAAAGTAAAGTGGGTGAATGGATTTTGGCTATTGGCAATCCATTAGAATTGAGATCAACTGTAACAGCAGGAATTATTAGTGCAAAAGATCGGGAAATTGATATTATTAGAGATACTTTTAGTGTCGAAAGTTTTCTTCAAACAGATGCAGCAATAAATCCAGGGAATAGCGGCGGTGCATTAGTTAATTTGCGAGGTGAAGTTATTGGGGTAAATACCGCAATAGCAACTGAAACTGGCTACAATGCGGGATTTGGATTCGCAATTCCAATAAATCTGGCAAAAAAAATTATGTCAGACTTGATCCATAAAGGTCGAGTTGAAAGGGGATTTTTAGGCATCGCAATGCAAAATATTGATGAAAAAATAGCTCGGGCTCTGTCTTTGAATCGACCATCTGGTGTTTTTGTGGATAGAGTATTAAAAGATAGCCCTGCTGAACGAGCCGGTCTTAAAGACAAAGATGTAATTTTGATGATAGAAGAAGAAGAAATAATGAAAAGTAATCAGGTGCAGGCAATTATTGCAAAAAAAAATCCAGGTGATACAATAGCACTTGCTTTGCTAAGGAAAGGTCGGGAAATCAATATTGATGTTACATTAGGTCTAAGAGAAACTCCAGGCATTGAAATTAATAATAACAATGAACGAAAAGAATTTAGTGAATTGGGGATAAGCTGCGAGGATTTAACACGTGAAAAGGCGGTTGAGCTGGATTATACCGGAAAACAAGGAGCCTATGTCGCTAAAGTTGAAAAGTGGAGTCCTGCTGAAGAAGCTGGTATTCGAAAAGGGGATATTATAATTGAAATCGATGATATTTCGATTAATAATAAAAGCGATTTTCAAACAGTAATCTCTCAACTTGAAAGTGGGACTGTTGCACTATTTACAATTATCAGATCCAAGGAAAAATTTCACTTTTTTGTGGATTCCCAGTAAATCTTAATGACAGTGCAGATAATGACTTCTTGATTTATTCCCTCCTGAAATATCAGAAAAATGAAATAAACTGTGTTATTAGGTGCGGCTGCATCGCGCTAGGTATCAATCAGAATTCTTGGTTAATTTCATCGGGGTATATCGCGTCAATATCATATTATTCAAGCAGAGTTGTACCCGGCTTTATTTATACCGGAATAGGCGTGACTTTATGTCAGGCAGTAATTCTACTTTGACAAATTAGCCAAAGGTTTATCTGATAATTAAATTGTCCTAACTATTTGATAAATTGATAATTAAATTTAATTAAAATAGTGGCATATAATTTGCATAAATAAACGGGTTGAACAAATTTTGCCTATTTGTCATAGCTATAATTTACTAAATATAAACGAATCTGTTTATGGCGAAAAGAAATTATTATGATATCCTGGGGGTAGATGAGAATGCCAAATCAGATACGATAAAAAAAGCGTATCGAAAGCTGGCTAAAGAAAATCATCCTGATACCCATCCTGGTGATAAGCAAGCGGAAAAGAAGTTCAAGGAAATATCTGAGGCCTACAGCATCTTAAGTGAACCGAAGAAAAAGCAACAATACGACCAAATGCGCAAATATGGATTTGGTGGTCCAGGCAGCGGAGGAGGTTTTTCCTCCCACGGCGTAAATTTTGATTTAAGTGATTTTTTTGGAGGGAGTCAGGGACCTGGTCAACGGAGGTCACATAAACAAGGCTCATTTAAAGGCGACGATTTTTTTAGCTTCGGTGGTCTTGGCGATCTTTTTAGTCAGATTTTCGAAAGAGATAACGGATACGGTCAACAGAATTATCGTGTACAGAGAGGCAAGGATGTCCACGTCAATTTAGAAATTCCGTTTGAAACTGCAGTTTTAGGCGGTAAAGCGAACTTCTCATTAGAGCAAGAAGATGTATGCTCAAGCTGTAAAGGGACAGGTGTGAAATCTGCAGGCAAGCCAAGCATTTGTACGGATTGTCGCGGCTCAGGAATGGTTTCACGAGTGCAAGGAGCTTTTGCTGTAAATCGTCCATGTCCCAAATGTTTGGGTAAGGGTCAATTAATACAAGATCCCTGTCTTAATTGTGGTGGAACAGGTCGCGTGAAAGCACAAAAAAAATATTCCCTTAATATCTCTTCGGGTTCAGAAAGTGGTAATAAATTACGATTAACCGGTCAAGGTGAACCAGGTGGGGAAGGAGTCCCTTCAGGTGATTTGATTATTACTTTACGAGTTGGTAAACATAGATTTTTCTGGAACAAAGGAAACGATATCTATTGTGAAGTACCAATTGATAAAAAAAGAGCCTTGAAAGGTACGAAAGCAAGAGTGAAAACGATTTATGATAATACAATCGAGCTTAAGATACCCGCTAACACCAAAGTTGATAAAACTTTCCGATTAAAAGGAATGGGTGTTAAAAATAAACAATGTTCTGGTGACCAGTATGTTAATATTAAAGTTACTTAGACAAATTGTTAATGAATAAACTTAACCATAACTACTGGTGATGGTAATTTGACCTGGGGCTTTGCAGAGCCAGTATAGAATCAAGATTATATATTATGGAACTTCTTAGATTCAAACAGGTTTGAATACATTGAATTTTTTTCAATTTAGTTCGTACTTGGAGGTACATAATGAAACATAATAATAAAAAAATATTTGTATTAGGTCTGTCTGTTTTTATTGGCATAGTTATAGGTTTAGTCATTGCATCAAATCTAAACTGGACACAAGCAGGGTTAGCGGAAAATAAACCCAGTGGGGTTGAGCCTGTATTACACCAATCCATTCCTGCTGTCCAATCAGATTTGGAAAACACAAGTCGTGCTTTTGTGGCAATTGCGAAAAGTGTAACCCCAACAGTAGTTTCAATTACGAGTGAAAAAGTTGTCAAGGTTAGAAATCCTTTTGCTAATTTTTTTCATAATGATGACTTTTTCAAGCGGTTTTTTCAAATGCCCGGTAACGGAGAGCAGGAATATCGCCAACATGGATTGGGATCTGGGGTCATAATCTCTGCAGAGGGTTATATTATAACCAACTATCATGTTGTTAAAGACGCAGATGAAATAAATGTTGTAATTGATAAAAAAGAGATTAAAGCAAGTATTGTTGGTACTGATCCGGCAACCGATATTGCTGTAATTAAAATCGATATGCAAAAACTTCCTTATGCTATAATTGGTGATTCAGATAAATTAGAAGTTGGTGAATGGGTGTTGGCTATCGGCAGCCCTTTCGATCTTAGATTGCAACACACGGTTACCTCGGGAATCATCAGTGCTAAGGGGAGATCTAATTTAAACTTGAGTGGTGAATTATATTATCAGGATTTCATTCAAACAGATGCTGCAATTAATCCTGGAAATAGTGGGGGGGCTTTAGTTAATATTAAAGGGGAGCTTATTGGCATTAACACGGCGATTCTTTCTGGAAATACTGGTGGTAATATCGGAATTGGATTTGCCATTCCTATCAATTTTGCCAAGCGAGTTATGGATGATTTAATTGCTCACGGCAAAGTGGAACGTGGTTATCTTGGGGTACTGATTAGTACACCTGATGATGAAATGAGCGAGGCGTTAAAATTAGATGACAATAAGGGAGCCCTGGTGAATGATGTAGTGAATGGAACGCCGGCAGATAGAGCAGGTCTTAAAGCAGGAGATGTGATCATTGCGGTGGATGGTAAAAAAATAGAAGATTCAGATATGTTAACTAATTTAATTGCTTCGTATCGTCCCGGGGCTAAAATAGAATTGAAAATAGTCCGCGATGGTAAAACTAAATTTTTAAATGTTAATTTGGAAGAGAGAGCTGCATCCGATACACCAAGAGCATCCACTTCAGAAAGAAGCAGTGTCTTGAGCAAACTTGGTTTAGAATTGACTGACCTTACAGATCGTTTATCAGAAAGGTATGGTTTTGAAGGTGAAGAAGGCGTGCTGGTGTCTGGAGTACAGCAAGGAAGCGTAGCTGAAGATAAAGGAATTCGTACCGGGGATTTAATTAAAGAAATAAATCGACAGAAAGTTACATCGGCTAGAAAGATTGAGTCTATTTTAAACAAACCTGAAAGTGATGTTTTGTTATTTCAGATTCGGCGCGATAACAGAAACTTTTTTGTTGCTATACGGGCGCTTAAATAATTTATACCTTGTGTATAAATAGCGTCATTTGATATTGTAAAAATTGTCTGTTTCTATTTTGGAATAGTGAAAGGAAAGAAAGTATGCCAACGTATGATTATCTTTGTGGCGAATGTAATTATAAATTCGAAGAATTTCATAGCATGACCGCTGAGTCGCTTGAACAATGTCCGAAATGTAGCGGTCCCCTGCAAAGGTTAATTGGGCCGGGAAATGGTTTAATTTTTAAAGGTTCTGGATTTTACAGCACTGACTACAAGAATTCAAACAATAATCCTGAGAAGAAGTCAACCGGAGTTAATAAAACCAAGAAAACTGAAAAAGCTGAGAATAAACCCACAAAGGAATCATCCGATAAAAAGGAGGCTTAATTTTACATATAATATATGACACAGTGACAGATTTATTTAATTTTTATTGTTTTTGTCAAGTTGACAAGATTTCATTAGAGGGTCATAATTTCATTAATTACAATAGTATATTTCTACTGTAGTAGTAATCGATTTTAATATGGCATAGTGTTTGCAAAAAGCAGCATAAATTTAATAGATCTAAAAGTGGCAAATAATATGTACTCAATGCCAATCAAAAAAAATATTGAAAATTTGAACCGAATGGAGGTTTTGTTATGAGTAAAATTATTGGTATCGATTTAGGTACTACAAATTCTTGCGTGGCAGTTATGGAAGGCGGTGACCCGGTAGTAATACCAAACTCTGAGGGTACGAGAACCACTCCATCTATGGTTGCCTTTTCAAAAAATGGAGAAAGATTGGTGGGGCAGGTTGCGAAGCGTCAATCCATAACCAATCCTCAGAATACAATATTTTCGATTAAACGATTCGTCGGCAGGCGATTTGGAGAAGTCGGAAATGAAATAGAGGAAGTTCCATATAAAGTCATAAAAGGCGCTAATGATGTCGCCAAAGTTGAAATTGAAGATAAAGAGTATTCACCACAAGAAATTTCTGCGATGATTCTGCAAAAAATGAAACAGACAGCAGAAGACTATTTGGGTCAAAAAGTAACCGCGGCGGTAGTTACTGTTCCCGCATATTTTAATGATAGCCAGAGACAGGCAACCAAAGAAGCAGGTGAAATTGCTGGTTTGGATGTAAAACGAATTATTAACGAACCAACGGCTGCTTCTTTGGCGTATGGTTTAGATAAAAAAAGTGAAGAAAAGATTGCGGTTTATGATTTAGGCGGCGGCACTTTTGATATTTCTATTTTAGAAATTGGGGATGGTGTTTTTGAAGTTAAGGCAACCAATGGTGACACCCATCTCGGGGGGGATGATTTTGATAAACGCATTATAGATTGGATTGTAGAAGAATTCAAAAAGCAGGAAGGAGTCGATTTGTCTAAAGATCCAATGGCTTTACAGCGTTTGAAAGAGGCCGGAGAAAAAGCTAAATGCGAACTTTCTACAGTAACCCAAACAGAAATTAATTTACCTTTTATTACTGCGACGGATTCAGGTCCTAAACATTTGAACCTGACTTTGACCCGTTCTAAATTTGAGCAGATTTGTGATGATCTATTTCAGCGTACTTTAGAACCGTGTAAAACTGCCATCAGAGATTCAGGATTGGATCCCAGTCAAATCGATGAGGTTGTACTGGTCGGTGGTTCTACCAGAATGCCAAAAGTTCAGCAATTAGTCAAAGAGCTGTTCGGCAAAGAACCTCACAAGGGTGTCAACCCAGATGAAGTTGTTGCTATTGGCGCAGCTATTCAGGGTGGAGTTCTTACTGGTGATGTGAAAGATGTGCTTTTGTTAGATGTTACGCCACTGTCCTTAGGCATTGAGACTTTAGGCGGTGTAGCAACAAAATTAATTGAAAAAAACACTACAATCCCAACGCAAAAATCAGAAATCTTTTCGACGGCTGCGGATAATCAAGTATCCGTTGAAATCCATGTTTTGCAGGGTGAGCGGGAAATGGCTGTGCATAATCGTACTTTGGGTCGATTCATCCTGGATGGCCTTCCACCTGCTCCGCGAGGTATGCCGCAGGTCGAAGTAACTTTTGATTTAGATGCTAATGGAATACTTAATGTATCTGCGAAAGATAAAGCAACCAACAAAGAGCAAAAAATTCGTATCGAAGCCTCCACTGGTTTGAATAAAGATGAAATAGAAAAAATGGTTCACGAAGCAAAATCTCACGCTGCGGAAGACAAGAAACAGCGTGAGATGGTTGATGCACGCAATCAGGCAGATCAGATGGTTTATCAAACTGAAAAGAATATTAAGGAAATGGGCGATAAACTAAATGCCGAGGAAAAATCAAAGTTGGAAGCCGCTGTTGGACGGGTGAAAGAAGCACTCAAGTCGGACAATGTCGATGAAATTAAGTCATCAACAGAGGCATTGACTCTGGTTTGGAACGAATTGGCCAGTAAAATGTATCAGCAGCCTGGCGCCCAGGAAAGCGCTGACGGTGCACAAGGTGAAGCAAAACCCGAGCAAGAGGCCAAAGACGAAAAGGTCGAAGAAGCTGATTTTGAAGTGGTTGATGATGAGAAAACCAAAAAATAATTAATTAATTAATCAAGCTTAACAGTCCTGATAAAAAAAGCGAGAAATCCTGCTCTCGCTTTTTTTATAAATAAATGTCATTGTTCAGCCTCCCAATAGAACGGATTTTTACAATTAAAAGATAACTGCGGGATGATACAGCAGGTTTAACAGTTACGACTAAATTATAAAATATCGAATTTAGTTTCATTGAGAAGAAATAATTCTTGATTTTTAACTTAATTTTATTTAACATTTCCTTTTGATAAAGTTCAAAGGAGGAGAGTATTCAAATGAAACACATGATGAAATCTGTTGTCGCATTTTTGTTAGTTGGCTTATTGGTATTAAATTGTAGTCAAAAAGAGACAGAGGAGCAATTAAGAGCGCAGGCGCAACTCTTTGAAAAAGAAGAGAAGTTTGAAGATGCGCTTAAAAATTATGAAAAGCAATTAGCTGATTATCCTGATGGTAAATTTGCTGATGAGGCTTTACACAAAGTAGCTTTTTTGTATTATAATAATTTCCATGAATTCAACAAATCAATTGATTCGCATAAAAGCCTTGTTGCAAAATATCCTGAAAGTAAGTTCGTGGCCCGAGCCCGGTTTATGATTGGCTATATTTACGCTAACGATCTAAAAGATTTCGATAGTGCACGTGAAGCTTATAAAGAGTTTTTAGAAAAGCATGAGGATAGTGAACTCAGTGAGAGCGTTAAATGGGAATTAGAACATTTAGGTAAAGATATTAATGAACAATTGCAAAATATATTTACTTCTGACGACTCGAATGGCAAAGCAAAAGTAAAATAAATGTCATAACAGTCTATTTACAAAAACAAAATAGCCGAGAGATTAATTTCGAGAAAAATTATTTTGTCGTCCTTAATTCAATTCGGCTTTTTTTATGTTAAGCATTATTTTTGTATTCATAACTTCAGGAACTTTTATCCGACATCGAAGTATATTAATTCGAAAATTTTTGAGGTGACGATGCGTCTTTATAGTCTTGTTTTTATTTTTTATCTTATTAGTTTAACGCAATGCTTCTCGCAAGATACAGATAGTTCTGCTGTATTATCCGATGTCCTGTCAAATACAATTAAAGCTACAGTTCAGGTAGATCGCAAACAGGTTCCACAAAATCTGTTGGTTACTTACACCGTAAAAATCACCTGGCAAGGAGATTTGGACCGTTACGAGATTGAAAAATTCGAAAATTCCGTTTTAACTAATTTCGAGATAATTGGTAATTCTTCTTCAAATTGGGTCGGTGAATTAGGAGGGGTCATGCAAGCTATAAAATCTTATGAATTTATTCTAAAACCGCTTGCACTTGGAATGGGATATATTGATGGAGTATTCATTGAATATCACGACCAGGTATATGATAAAATTGACCGGATAGTTACAAATCGCCTGGAAGTTAAAATAGTCGAGCCTGTTAAAGAAAAAAGTTTCCGTACCTGGATATTAGGTGGTAGCCTCTTTTTCCTGGTTTTAATATTATCATTTGGAAGTATAAGCTATGTTAAGAATAAAAAAATAAAAGAGGCCGAATTAAAAGCCAAAGAAATGGAAATGTTACCGGTTGAGGATAAATACATAACCGATTTTAAACAAGAGATTGATTTGCAAAATGTAAATACAGCAGAATCATTGTCGTCACTGTCTATACTATTCAGGAGATACCTGTCTGAAAGGTATCAAATACCGGCGATGGAAATAACAACACAAGAAATTGCTATTGAATTAAATAAATTAGCCGTTTCCGATAAGGTGATTGAACAGGTTAACGAAATTCTGAATTCCTGTGATATTGCCAAGTTCTCAGGCGGACATGTTGAGCGCGGAGTCCTGGACCGTGTTTACACATTAGTTGAAGATATATTAAACAGAAACAAAGCTGATTACATTGAATATTCAAATATGAATATAAGAGAATAAATTTTGAAACCAGCAGCTATTCAGTTACAAAAAATATTGGAGGATTGATGTCGATTGATATTCAAGCAATTAACGAAAAGATAAAAAAGGAGAGTGAGTTTGTAGATAAAGTCACTAATGAAATCTCAAAAGTAATTGTTGGCCAAAAGTACATGATTGAACGATTGCTTATCGGCTTGCTTGCTAATGGCCATGTTTTACTCGAAGGCGTGCCCGGCCTGGCCAAAACTATGGCTGTTAAAACACTTTCTTCAACCATTCTAACTAAATTTCAACGTCTTCAATTCACCCCGGATTTGTTACCAGCAGATTTGATCGGTACGTTAATATATGACCAGAGAAATGGCGAATTTAGAACAAAGAAAGGTCCTATTTTCTCAAATATGATTTTAGCCGATGAAATTAATCGTTCACCAGCAAAAGTCCAGTCTGCGCTTTTGGAAGCCATGATGGAAAGGCAGGTTACAATTGGGGAAAACACTTTTCCTTTGGATGATCCGTTTTTAGTGCTCGCGACCCAAAATCCAATTGAACAGGAAGGGACCTATCCACTTCCTGAAGCACAGATTGATCGTTTTATGTTGAAACTTTCTGTTGGTTATCCTACTAAAGATGAAGAGATGGAAATAATGCGGCGAATGGCCGGCAAGGATGTTCCAGAAGTCAATTCAGTTGTCGACCCGGCTGCAATTGTGTCAGCACGTTCTTTGGTGAGTGAAGTTTACATTGATGAAAAAGTGGAGCGGTATATTTTAGATATTGTGTTTGCTACTCGCAATCCCAGGGAATACGGACTGAATGAACTGCAGGAACTCATCGCGTTTGGCGCTTCTCCGCGAGCTTCAATTAATCTGCATGTAGCATCCAAGGCACATGCGTTTCTCCGTCATCGTGGGTATGTTACACCCGAAGATGTGCGTTCTATTGGAATGGATGTCCTGCGGCATCGTATCATAGTCACGTACGAAGCAGAAGCAGAAGAGCTTACATCTGAAGATGTAGTGAGAAAGGTTTTGAATAAAATTGAAGTACCTTAGACATGATTCCCAAGGAAATACTCAAAAAAGTCAAACAGCTTGAAATTCAAACCCGCGGCTTGGTGAATGACGTCTTTTCTGGTGAATACCACTCTGTTTTTAGAGGGCGCGGCATGGAATTTTCCGAAGTGCGGGAATACCAGATTGGCGACGATATTCGAACCATTGATTGGAATGTTTCTGCACGAATGGGACATCCTTTCGTGAAAGTATTTGAAGAAGAGCGTGAACTTACTGTTATGCTACTGGTAGATGTAAGCTCATCCGGGAATTTCGGAACCGTGAATAGAATGAAGGGGGAAATTGCAATAGAAATATGCGCTTTGCTGGCGTTCTCCGCAATTAAAAATAACGATAAAGTCGGACTTATTATTTTTACCGATCAAATCGAAAAATTTGTTCCTCCCAAAAAAGGCAAGACGCATGTATTGCGAGTATTGAGAGAGTTACTATATCACAAACCAAAAGGTAGAAAAACAGATATTGCACTCGCATTAGAATATCTTAGTCGGGTAATTAACCGTCGTGCT
The DNA here is from genome assembly GCA_964539665.1 of uncultured Cytophagia bacterium. Classification (GTDB taxonomy): domain Bacteria; phylum Zhuqueibacterota; class Zhuqueibacteria; order Oceanimicrobiales; family Oceanimicrobiaceae; genus CAZIKB01. Next base: position 4,618 of record CAZIKB010000106.1, on the reverse strand, counting down.
GTGGTATTTCTCGCTTCAGATTTTATATCTGAGAATTATCAAAAGGCCATGCAAATCGCTAATAAACGTCATGATTTAGTGGCTATAACCATTACTGATCCAAGGGAAATTGAGCTTCCCAATGTTGGAATAATTGAATTGGAAGATGCTGAAACCGGCGAAGTTGTACTATTAGATACAACTTATGCAAGCGTCAGAGATTCATTTTTTTTGGAAACTACGCAAGCTAAATTAGAACGCGACAAATTACTTCGTTCTATGAACGTAGACACCATTGATATTCGTACAGACGTTTCTTATATTGAACCGCTCATTCGGTTTTTTCGTTTGAGGGCTAAACGGTTTAGATAAAATATGAATATTTTATAAAATATCAGGAAGGAAGATTATGTTAAACCAGAAAAGTAAAATTGGAATCCTCGCTTTGTTTTTAATTTTTCTGTGTGGATTTGGATGTCAACAAAAAAATTCAAAACCGCAATTTGATATTAGTGAAATGCGCGACTACGCCAATGCGCTTTATAATAAACAACTTTTTCAGCAAGCTGTTCAAAAATATAATCTGATTTTACAGGATTATGATTTAGATGATTCTGAAGCAGCTAATATAAACTATATTATCGGAAATATATTTTTTGAACGAATTCGTGATTATGAAAATGCACTTAGTTATTATTTAAAAATTAGACACCTCTATAAAGACAGTAATTTAATGAATGAAGTAAACAAAAAAATGGTTGCCTGCCTGGAACGATTAGAACGTTCAGCAGATGCTCAACAAGTCCTGGATGAAGCCGTAATGCTCGATCCTTCTCAAGCGAGACAGCAAAGACCAGGGGATGTTGTCGCAAAAATCGGCCGAAGAAGGATTACAACCGGTGATTTAGAGTTTGAGATCAATCAATTGCCGCCCTATATGAAAACTCAATTAACTGAAAGAAGTAAGAAAATTGATTTTTTAAAACAATATATTGCAACGGAGCTCCTTTATGATTCAGCAAAAAGAGAGGGTTTGGACAGGGACAAAGATGTTATAGAAGCAACCTTTCAAGCGAAAAAAAATATTATGGTTCAAAACTATTTAGCGGATGTGATCTCTAAAGATGTTAATGTGGATGACTCAGATGTTAGACTTTACTATGATGCCCATAAAGAAAAATATGCAGAAAAAGATGAGGAGGGAAAAGTTGTTGGGACCAAACCTTTTGAAGAAGTAAAAACCAGAGTGATGCAGGATGTGATTCGTGAAAAACAACAAGAAATTTATGAGTCCAGAATCCAAAAGCTAATGCGTGATATGAATGTCGAATTATTCGAACATAAATTGAAGTAGTGTAATGATTAAGAGGTTTAGATTTATTTATTTTCTTGCGCTGACACAAATTGCTTTGACCACCTTTGTGTTTGGGCAGGAGAGCTCGATCTCCATAGATTCACATGTGGATAAGAGTACTATTACAATTGGAGATTTGGTAAAATATACGGTTGTTATTACTCGCTCCCGTGAAGTTCAGGTTGAAATGCCTGTTCTGGCGGCTAATCTGGGAGAATTTGAAATTCGGGATTACCAGGTTTATGATCCAGAGACTTTAGATGGGAAGGAAGTAGAACGGATTGAATATGACATATCCACATTTGAAGTTGGCGAATTTGAGATACCCCCTTTAGAATTTCGCTATATTTTACCTGGGGATTCTACCAAGCATGTATTGAAAACAAAAAAACTAAAAATATTTGTGGAAAGCCTGCTACCGAGTGAAGCAGGAGATGTCCGCGACATTAAAAATCCTCTGGAGCAACCTCGCGATTATCGTAAATTGATACTGTGGAGCAGTGTAGGATTAACATTTTTGTTGTTACTCCTTGGAATTATCTATATTTGGCGAAGAAGAAGGGCTGGCAAAGGATTACTGCCCAAAAAAATAGTGCCGCCACGTCCAGCTCATGAAATTGCATTCGGCGAATTAAATGCTTTAAAGGAATCCTCATTATTATCAGAAGGAAGAGTTAAAGAATTTTATATTAAAATTTCGGAGATTTTACGTCGTTATATTGAAGGCCGCTATTTTATAGTAGCTATTGAAATGACCACATTTGATTTGATTGAAAATTTAAGCAATTCTGAAGTCGAACCAGATATTGTACAAATGGTTCAGGAATTTCTCGAATTTTGTGATTTGGCAAAATTTGCAAAATACATACCGACAGAAGAAGAAAATTCAACTTCAATTGACCATGCTTTTGAAATTGTTGAAAAGTCAAAACTAATATATGACCAGGCAGAAGCCGAGACAGATACGGAAAACGAAACTGAACTAACGCAGCCATCGGATAATGAGCAAGTCCTGGTTGAAAAGCTACAGGAATATAAATAGAAAATGTTGCGATTTGCCAATCCAGAATTTTTATCCCTCTTGATAATTGTTCCAATTCTCATTTATTGGTATATCAATAAAAATAAAAATCGTGGGGGTACAATTAGGTACTCAAACCTGGGACTTGTTAAAAATGTAGAAAAATTTTCAAACAAAAAAAAGTACAGGCATATAACTTTTGGATTAAGACTTTTAGCAATTTCTTTGTTAATCATTTGCTTTGCCAGACCCCAGTCCGGGCGAACTGAAGAAGAAGTGATTACCGAAGGTATAGATATCGTGCTGGCTGTTGACATCTCGAGCAGCATGCTTGCTGAGGATTTTAGGCCAAACAATCGCTTGGAAGCGGCGAAATTGGTGGCGGCTGACTTTATTCGGGGAAGAAATAATGATAGAATAGGGATGGTCGTTTTTGCTGCAAAGAGTTTTACGCAATGTCCCATTACTTTGGATTACGGTATTTTGTTAAATTTCATTGAAGAGATCGAGATTGGAATGATTGAAGACGGCACCGCCATCGGAATGGCCATTGCAAATGCTGCCAACAGACTTCGTGATAGTAAAGCGAAAAGCAAGGTGGTCATCCTGTTAACGGACGGTCAGAATAACCGCGGTCAATTAGATCCTATCACCGCAGCTAAAGTAGCGGATGCCTTCGGAATCAAAATTTATACTGTTGGAGTTGGCAAACGCGGTGAGGCTATGTATCCTGTTGATGATCCACTTTTTGGGAAACGATATGTGCGTATGCCAGTACAAATAGATGAGAACATGTTAAAAGAAATTGCAAAAATAACGAAGGCAAATTATTACCGGGCTACAGATAAGGAAAGTTTGGATAATATATTTAAAGAAATTGATGAATTGGAAAAAACCAAAATCGAAGTAAAACAATTTACCCGGTTCAAGGAATTGTTTACAATTTATCTTTTTATGGCATTAGGCGCAATTGTTTTAGAAGTAGTTCTTACCAACACTAAATTTCGAAAGATTCCATAGTCATGTTGCGATTTGCAAATAATGAATATTTTTTACTCCTTTTGCTCATTCCTTTATTGATTGCATTCTATTATTTGGTGTTTAAATGGAAAAATGGGGCATTGGCACGTTTCGGCGATCTTGATTTAATTGAAAAACTTAGCCGCTCTACCTCCCGAGCCCGTCAGGTTGTTAAAGCCGCACTTATTATTATTTGCATATTATTTATCACTCTGGCTCTGGCACGTCCACAGATTGGCACCCGATTGGAAGAGGTAAAAAGAGAAGGTGTGGATATAATTGTTGCATTGGATGTTTCATTATCCATGTTGGCAGAAGATATTAAACCAAACAGACTCGAGAAAGCGAAACATGAAATTTCAGCGTTTATTGATTTACTGGAAGGCGATAGAATCGGTCTCATTGCTTTTGCAGGGGAAGCTTTTATTCAATGTCCTCTAACACTGGATTACGGCGCATCAAAAACTTTTTTACAGATAATGGATCCAAGCCTGATACCGGAGCCGGGAACTAATTTAGGCGATGCCATAACTTTGGCGATGAAAAGTTTTGAAACCCAGGAAAGAAAATATAAAGTCATGGTGCTTATTACTGATGGTGAAGATCATGGTGAGGATGCATTAAAATTATCAGAAGCTGCAGACAGAGAAGGGGTGGTAATTTATACGGTTGGAATTGGTTCGCCAAAAGGTGTTCCAATACCGTTGTATGACGACAGAGGGATTCACAAAGGATTTAAAAAAGATAGAAAAGGCGAAGTGATTACAACCAAACTCGATCAACTCACTCTTGAAAAAATAGCATTAACAACAGGAGGTAAGTATTACCAGTCCTCAACTGGTGAAACTAAACTGGAGGATATCTATAAAGAAATTGCAAAAATGGAAAAAAAAGAATTAGCTTCCATGAAATTTGCCAAATTCGAAGATCGATTTCAGTATCTGTTAATTTTTGCAATCATTATTCTAATGGTTGAGTTATTGCTCTCGGAGCGAATAAAATCGAAGGCGGAATGGCGAGGAAGGTTTGAATGATGCTTTTCCGGATGCAAATGAACAAATAAGTTATTCGGGAGGAACATTTATGAAGTACATACTTTTTATTGTAGCGCTAAATTTTGTTTTTGCGTTTTCAATTTATGCCCAGGGGGGCCATAAACAGGTTGCTGAAGGAAACAAACTATACGCAGAAGAAAAGTTTGACGAGGCTAATAACAAGTATCGTGATGCTTTGATTGAAGATCC
>CAZIKB010000105.1:0-23607 GCA_964539665.1 uncultured Cytophagia bacterium | reverse complement strand
TACTTCATCGCTGGAAAACTTAATTATGATTACCCACACCGATCGACATAGAGCCGTTTAAATGGTGTCCCGGATGAATTTAGCTTAGCCCAAAACTATCCTAATCCATTCAATCCTAGTACCGTAATAAATTACAACATTCCCGAATCAGCCAATTTGGTGAATGTAAAATTGGATATCTATAACGTCCTGGGGCAATTGGTAAAAAATCTGGTGAATGAACAGCAATCTGCGGGTCCCAAAAACGTTCAATGGGACGGAAAAAATGTAGCAGGAGATTTAGTTACCAGCGGCGTCTACATTTATAGCTTAAAAGCTGGGAAATTTGTTGACACTAAAAAAATGATTTTTGTCAGATAATTCGGTAAATGAAACTCTGAAAGACACAAATGCGCACAACAAAACTAATTAGTACTTGATCGAAAACAGCCCTGTTTGTCATTTCGACTGAAAGGGGAAATCTGTAACTGCTATATTTTCAATGAAACAGGATTTATCACTTTGTTCGAAATGAGATTTGGGTTAGTTTTCGTTCAAGTACTCATTCACCTCTTGTTTAACACCATTTAATGGATTTTATTCGTCAGAAATATGCGTCAATTTCAAGAGTAATTTGATTTTGAAATTTCTCGCAATTAATGCAAAATTTATTGGCAAAAGAAAATTGATTTGATTAAATTATCTTTGTTGCACACCAATTAGTATACTGGAAACTATTGGGGTAATTCCTCATGATTTTCAAAATCAATCTAATAAAATTCAGGAGGTTGGAAATGAAAATAAAATATAACTGGCTTTTGTTTGCATTTGGCTTGACAGCAATTATGATGTGGAAGTGTGCTGAAAATCCTTTTGAACCTATTTTAAGTGGCGTTCATGAAGTTTCGATCTCAAACAACAGTTTTAATCCCGGAACATTAACAATAGATGCCGGCGAAAAGGTGAAATGGATAAATAACGATGATGTATCTCACTCAGTTGACAGCGGCTCGTATGGATATCCAAGAAATGATTTCATTGGTCCTGAAAATTTAGATCCACATACTTCATCAGATGCCATTACTTTCTCCAATTCAGGTACCTTCCCTTATTATTGCATTGTTCATAAAGAAGGCGGAACCATAAACGTAAATTAAAGTTATAATGGACATTTCCATTAAAGGGGGAGTATTGCTCACCTTCCATTACCTGAAATAATAGCCTTACAATTTCTCCTTTTTAAGCGATAGATATATATCAAGATTTCGTGTTGTTAGTCGATAAATGAATTAATCTTAGAACGTTATTCTATAGATGAATCTGACTAAACACACAAATTTTAATTTATTAGGAGATAATTATGAGTGAAGAAATTGTTGTTGTTGTTGATTCTGATCTTGAGGACCTTACTCCGGGATTTTTGGAAAACAGGCAAAACGATATTGTTGAAATCACCAGATTGGTAGAAGTTGATGATTTTAGTGAAGTCCAAAGACTGGGCCACAGCATGAAAGGCTCTGGTGGAGGTTACGGATTTGAGGAAATATCCAACATTGGCAGTGAAATTGAAGAAGCTGCAAAAACAAGCGACAAAGAAACAGTCCTCGTAATGACTGAGAAATTAGAAAATTATCTTTCTTGCGTTAAGGTTGTATATGAAGATGAAGAATAATTGACTTCGCCGCTACTTTAAAAAATATCAGGAAAATATAATGCAAATAGAAATAAACAAGCACGGGGAGATATTGATTGTTAAGTTGTTAGAAAGCAGGTTAGACGCATCAATTTCAGTAGATTTCAAAGATAAAATGGCTGAATATATAAAAAATGGTCATCATGCAATTTTGTTAAACATCTCTGAAGTCGAATTTATTGATAGCAGTGGATTAGGGGCAATTGTCACCAGTCTCAAACTCAGTGGCAAAAAAGGGAGTATCGTAATTTGCGGGGCTAAAGAAACGGTGAAATCTATGTTCAGATTAACGAGAATGGATAAAGTTTTTCAAATTTTTGATAATGAGACAGAAGCTATGGCTGCCCTGTCAAACAAGAAATCGCTGATATGGTCTTAAGAAGTATAAAATTAATTATTAAAAGTAAATTAGAAAATGTGTCGTTAGTTGGAATTACTGTAAACAAAATTTGTTCGATCATACCTTTTTCAAAGATCGATGCCTATCAAACTGAGCTCTGTATTGTTGAAGCATGTAATAACATCATTAAGTATGCCTATGTTAATGATCCTGATGGTGAACTCGAGGTAGATGTAAAGTTGTGTATTGATAAAATTATGTTTGAAATTTGTGATACCGGGCAAACTATGTCAACATCAATTTCTCCAACTTTAGAATTCAATCCGGAAGATCTGGATGAAATTCCTGCTGGCGGGATGGGTTTATTTATTATCAACAAAATTATGAATAACGTTAATTACAAAAACAACAAAGGTAGAAATGTTTTAACTCTCACAAAATATTATAATTCTGATAAAGATAATTAATGAATGGAAAACTGAAAAATTGTAGACAATTTTAAAATATATGTTTGATTGAAAAGCAAAATATTCTCATTTCGCTTTCCTGTATTATACTTCCTCATGATATACTCCTGATATTTCAAAATTTGTAGATGACTTTTACAAAGATTGCTGAATGCAATATTAAAATAAAGCAAGACATATTCAGGTCGATACTTTAATTACACAAATCTATGTAATTTGATTATTAATATAGACAACTAATTCGAAGACTACTTTTAAAACCTGTCAGTATGGAAAATTACTATGCGCATTTTGATCGCTGATGATGATAATGATGCCAGACTTCTTCTTTCAAAATATCTTAAAAAGTTAGGATTTGAAGCCATTGCTGTTAACAACGGAGCCGAAGCCTGGGAAATTCTACAAAAAGAACCAATCAATTTTATAATCAGCGATTGGATGATGCCTGGAATGGATGGTTTGCAACTTTGCAAGAAAATTCGTAACGCAAATTTTCAAAGATACATTTATATAATACTTCTGACCGCAAAAAATGCAAAAGATGAACTCATAGCAGGTATGGAAGCAGGAGCGGATGATTTCATAGTGAAACCTTTCAATAAAGGAGAGTTGAAGGTGCGTATCAGAGCTGGAGAACGCATTTTAAAACTTGAAAAGGATTTAGAGGAACGAAACACGAGGTTAAGTGAAGCATATTTTATAATAAACAAAGATCTGAAAGCTGCAGCCGCCATGCAAAAAAGTCTTTTACCTGACGCTGAATCGAAAATTGCCGGGGTAAATTTTGAGTGGACATTTTTACCTTGTTCTTATGTTGCCGGTGATATTTTCAATTTCTTCCGCCTTGATGAACATAATATCGGTTTTTACTTGCTCGATGTGTCCGGGCATGGGATCCAGGCTGCTATGCTTTCAGTGACCTTAAGTAAAATGATCTCACCCGTACCCATTCAAGGCAGCCCGTTAAAACAATTTGTATCAGACCCTCCGCATTATGTAATTACACCTCCTGCAAGCGCTGTAAAAGAATTGAATCAACGCTTTCACACCGAACAGGATTTTATGCAATACTTTACGATGCTTTACGGTATCATTAATATAAAAAAAGAGAAAATAACATTTTGTCAGGCCGGTCATCCTGCACCGCTCTTGCTTCAAAATGAAGGGGAGATTTCCCTTGTTGGTTCTGGTGGATTTCCAGTAGGCATGTTATTAGATATGGAATACGAGAACACTGAAATGGACTTTAAAGCAGGTGATCGCTTAATCGTTTATTCTGATGGCATTACCGAATGTACTAACAAAGACATGAAACAATATTCTCTCGAACAATTAATGAGTTTAGTAGAAAAAAATAGAAATCTCCCCTTGAAAGAAATATTGAACAAATTAGAAGAGAGCCTTTACGAATGGCGGGGAAGTGAGGAGTTCGTCGATGATGTTTCAATACTTGCCATAGCAAGAAAAGAATAATACTGGAACGATTCCTGATTATCATAGCAATATTCAATGACACAAATTATGCCTGAGCTGTTGTACCAGTCACTATGTCATTCATCGTCATTCGGTCATTAAATCCATGACAATAAATGACAAATTCTAATTTCCCATAATTCAGCCCTTTCTTTAAGAAGAACGTGAAAGCCCGGAGAGTTGAAATGTATTTTTCATCTGGTTTTTTGTTATTTGTCAGTTGCGATTTCGCCGCGCCGGGTTTTCGCTCAAACATCAAATAACCACTTGAAAAATTAAAAGTTTCTATTATATTTAGATATCACTTCCTGAAAAACAATTTAATATAATATTTTGGAGAGAGGAGAATTTTATGTCCGGGGATAAATTAATCACACGACGAAAATTTATCAAAAGCTCTATCGCAGCAGCAGCATCGATTACTCTGGTACCACGTCATGTCCTGGGTGGACCGGGTTATCAAGCGCCAAGTGACCAATTGACCAAAGCGGTCATTGGCGTGGGCGGTATGGGAAAAACACACATGAAGTATGAAGGAGCCAGGCTTATGGCTGTTTGTGATGTCGATGAAAAACACTTAAAGGCCGCGTTGGCACAAACAGAAAACGGCGTCAAAGGCTACAGGGATTTTCGAGAAGTACTCGGCCGGCAGGACGTCGATATCATCCATATCGCAACCCCGCCGCATTGGCACGGATTCATGTCTATTGCTGCCGCCGAGGCTGGTAAAGATATTTTTTGCGAAAAACCCATGACCCGGACCATTGGCGAGGGGCAAAAAGTGGTAGAAGCGGTGCAAAAAAACGGGCGGATATTCCGGCTCAACACCTGGTTCAGATTTCGGGCAGAATTTTACGGTATGGATACCACTGTCAAGCCGATTAAAAAAGTGGTTGAAAACCGTTTGCTGGGCTGGCCGCTAAAAGTGACCGTCAGCGGCGTCACTGGCTTTGACTGGAAATTTTTCTGGAGTGGCAAAACCAACCTGACACCGCAGCGTGTGCCGCCTGAACTGGATTACGATATGTGGCTTGGTCCGGCGTCATATAAACCGTATCATCCGCACCGGGTGCATGAATCGTTTCGCGGCTACTGGGATTACGACGGCGGCGGCCTCGCTGATATGGGTCAGCACTACCTCGATCCTGTTCAGTACCTCCTTGAAAAAGACGACACCAGTCCCATTGAAATAGACATTGACGCTCCGCAGCAACACCCCGATGCTGTAGGCTCGTGGCGCCGAATCTGGATGAAATACGCCGATGGCTGTGAAATCATTCTGGACGGGGAGAACCGGGACAAAGAGGCCGCATTCATCGAAGGCCCGGAAGGAAAAATATTCAAAGGCTTCAATTCCGATATACCTAATTTAGATAAAAAGCTTGCCGAATTACCCGATCCCGAACCACAATTAGGCGATTTTATCGAAGCGGTCAAAACACGTCAAAAGTTCGCATTGAATGAGGCCAATGGTCACCGCTCCAGCACTATTGTGAATTTGGGTACGGTAGTTCTGCGATTAAGAAGACGGCTCCGATTTGATCCGGATAGCCAGCGTTTTATCGATGACGATGAGGCTAACCGTCTAATTAATCAGCCCATGCGTGCACCGTGGCATGTTTAGGATTTTTAGACTTTGTGCTAACAAGCATATTATCGCTTTTTTAAAGAAATTAGTTCAGGGAATATGGAACTGAGGGAATTAGGATATATAAGATAGAGCGTCTATTACAACCATGCGGCCTGACCGCGTCATGACTTACCTGGAGGGAGAATAAATGAACTATCGAGAAAAGTTGTTTTTTATAATTACTTGCGTAATAATGTTCCTCGCCTCTGTTTTTTGGGCTTGTTCATCGAGGCCTTCTGTTGTTATTTCTGCGAGCGCTAAAGCAACCGCTAACGATGTACTGACCAGAATGCCCGCTCAAAATTCTGCTGAGGAAAATGAATTTAGCGCAGCGCTGGTCGATCTTGGTCCGGCAGGAATGAGGTACCTTTGTGAAAAGTTGGTCCCGCCCGGCAAGGGCAACGACACGAATGCCCGTTATGCTCTAAACGGATTGACCTGGTATGTACACCGTCCCGGAGCAGAGGTTGAGAGAAAAATGTACGCCGGGGCGATTATTGAGGCATTAGATTCCGAAAAGAACATTGAGGTGAAAGCCTTCCTGATTAAACAGCTTCAATATGCCGGCAACGTAGAAGCTGTCGCACCACTCGGTAAGTATCTGACCAATGAAAGGCTCTGTGAGCCAGCTACCCAGGCACTGCTGGCCATTCGCACGAAAGGCGCAGAAGCCGCACTGATTAACGCCCTGCCAGTGGTAAATGATAAAAATCTTGTCACCATCATCAAAGCACTGGGTGATCTTCAGAGCAAAGCTGCTGCCTACGAAATTCTCAAATATACGGTGAGCGAAGATAAGAATACCCGATTCGCCGCGTTGTACGCCCTGGCGAATATTGGGCCTGTTTCAACCGATGTCGTGTTGGCGGAAGCCATGCAGACGACATCGGCGTATGAACGTGCAAAGGCGACTTCTTTTCAACTGCTTTATGCCCAGCGGCTGGCCGAAGCCGGGCAAACAAATCAGGCCGCGGATATCTGCCGAAATCTGATAAAAACCCGAACCGCTCCCGGCGAAGAGAACATTCAGGTCGCTGCTTTGAGTACGCTTGTCAGAGCTGTGAGCGAGGCTGCACTCTGGGATCTTCTCGAAGTCGTTGACAGTTCGCACCAGGAAATCCGTACCGGCGCTCTGGTACTGGCAAATGCCATTCCGGGTACTAATGCCACGATTGAATGGTACAACAAAATGCAAACTGCTACGCCAGAAATAAAAACAGAAATTTTGGCCATGCTCAGGCAGCGCGACAAAAAGTACTGGATTCCAGCCGTACGGGAAGCCTTGCGAACCGAAGGATTTGTACCGCTTTTCAATGGCAAAGATTTAACCGGCTGGAAAGGTTTAGTTGGTAATCCGCTTACCCGTGCGAAAATGAGCACCGAGGAACTGGCGAAGGAACAGGCCAAAGCGGATGAATTGATGCGCACCCATTGGAGAGTAGAAGATGGCATTCTGGTCTTTGACGGCAAAGGCAGCCATCTCTGTACCGAACGCGACTATAGCGATTTTGAAATGCAGCTTGACTGGAAGGTCGAGCCCGGCGGTGACAGCGGTATTTATTTGCGTGGCTCACCTCAGGTACAAATCTGGGACACTGCTCAATGGCCAGAAGGTTCCGGCGGTCTTTACAATAATCAAAAGCATGCCAGCAAGCCGCTCAAGGCTGCTGACAAGCCTGTCGGCGAATGGAACAGGCTTTATATAAAAATGACCGGAGATCGCGTCACGGTTTATTTAAATGACACACTTGTAGTGAATAATGTCGTCATGGAAAATTATTGGGATCGAAGCCAACCAGTTTTTCCGACCGGACAGATTGAATTGCAGAGTCATGGCACTAGATTGTATTTCCGCAATATCCTGATAAAGGAACCTGGAAAAGCGGCTGTGATTGTTCAGAAATCCTCTGAAACGGCCCCGCCATTAGAAGAAGGATTTGTCGAGCTTTTCAATGGCCAAGACCTTAGTGGTTGGATCGGTGACAAGGAAGGCTATGTTGCCGAAGACGGGAAAATAGTGGTTCACCCCGAGCGCGGCGGTGGCAGCGGTAACCTGTACACAGAAAAAGAATACAGTGATTTCATCCTCCGTTTTGAATTTAAACTCACTCCAGACGCCAACAATGGTCTGGGAATTCGAGCGCCTCTGGAAGGTGATGCTGCTTATGTGGGCATGGAGCTGCAAATATTAGATAACACGGCAGACATGTACAAAAATCTCAAGGAATGGCAGTATCACGGTTCTATTTACGGTGTGGTTCCTGCCAAACGCGGATACCTCCATTCAGTTGGCTCCTGGAATGCAGAAGAAGTTATTGTGAAAGGCCGTCATGTTACAGTAAACCTTAATGACGTGATAATCGTTGACGCCAATCTCGACGAAGCAACCGCAAATGGAACTATAGACGGAAGAGACCACCCGGGTCTGAAACGAGAAAAGGGGCACATCGGTTTTCTTGGCCATGGTTCGAGGGTAGAATTCCGCAATATCCGTATTAAGGAATTAAAATAATTGGCTGGCGAATGACGAAGTAGTCGACTTTTTTTTGTTCTTTGAAAATAATAGCGCGAAAGGATAAGTCGAATGTGGAACAATTCGTTGAAGCCGCAACATGCATTTAAATATATTCTTTATATAAAAGACTAATTGAAAATTTGGTTGCGAAAGATTCAGTTTTTTTGTAATTTAAAGATGTAAATTAATTTGGAGTACGCAAAATGCAAACAAATTTAGATTCACTTGAAGAAATTACCATGCAAATAGATACGGATGCAGCTGAAGTTTATAATTCAGCCAATCCTGATGAAAAAAGAAAGATTCAAATCTTATTTAGTGCCTGGCTTAAAGAGTTCACCGCAAAAGACCAATCTTCACTAAAGCAGCTGATGGATGAAATTAGTGAAAATGCCCGGGCTAGAGGACTAACACCAGAAATTTTGGAAGCCATTCTAAGTGAATAAATTTCGATTCGTCTTAGATGCAAATGTCATAATCAGTGCACTGCTTTTCAAAAATTCGGAGCCTCGTCGTGCTTTTGACAAAGCGCTTGATAATGGCGACATTTTACTATCAGTTCCTGTTTTGCTTGAATTGAATGAAGTCCTGACGAGAAAGAAGTTCAGAAAATATTTACTTGAAAATGAAAGGAAAGATTTTTTGGCCTCGCTTGCACGAGAAGCTGAATTAAAAGAAATTGAAGAAAAAATCCGAGTTTGTCGCGATCCCAAAGATGACAAGTATCTTGAACTGGCAGTGAATGGTAAAGCAGAATTTATCATTACGGGCGACAACGATTTACTCGTATTGAACCCTTTCAGAAGCATAAAAATCATAACTCCTGTACAGTTTCTTGCTCTAAATTTACAATAGATTTTAGCATTTAATCATCGAATTTAGACTCGGTCATTTGCTGGTGTACCTTTGACTGTTGTTTGCGATTTTGAGTTTTGAACATTCACATTTATTTGAGATTTGGGCGTTTGGAATTTGTGATGTGCGGCTTCACTGCGCTGCACTATCTGTAGTTTAAATTATTGATGCTGCCAGGTTCATCTGGTTCAGCTAAATAACTTTCTATTTTGTAACAAATACCTTGACAAAAATGTAATTTTTTCGTACACATTTTAAGATATAACAAGGAAGTGCCGGGGCCAGAGATGAAGCTGACTTATCAAACCAAGATTTCATTTATGCTATTTTCAGAATCGTTATCCTGTTTAAATGGACATTTCCTATCTACACAAACTTAAAAAGACTAGAATTTTCTTAATATAGATTGATTCACAAATTTTTATTTGAATCCTGTTCTGAAAAGGTAAAAGCCTTGTTTTTACAGTTTCAATTATTTTTAGCCTAAATCTATATAGAGACATAGATGCATATTTAAACTGGTAAATATATTCACGTCCACTCTAGGTGAAACCTTTGGTGGTTTTTAAAATGGTTAAAGTAAATATGAATTTACCTCAAACCGGACACCTTCCCATTAAGCACCTCTCAAAAGTTTTCAACAAAACAACCAATTCTTATAAATTCTACTGGTTTTTTGCCATACTTGAATGCGTGGGAGAACAAACCAATTCTTTGATTTCTGTAAATTCAATTTTATCCAAGATGATTTCAAATGTTTGGTACCCGATTAATTATTTCAAGATATCATTCGGTAAACAAGATAGACTGGAAAAAATAGTACTTCAAGTTAAGGCTGAAATTTGCCTTCCAGTAGATGCAAACCCAGGCAAAGTTCTTAACGCAGTACTTAATTTATTAGACAATGAATCAAATATTGCTCTTCAAAACAATTTAAACAGTTTAACCCGTTTTGTTCCTTATCGGTTTTTACGATCCTGGTTTAAAGAAGAATTAAGAGGATTACCAGATTATCAAATAAATACAAAAATTATCGAATTTGCAAAAAAAGGATTTCATGATAAAAAGAATCGATGTTTATATAGATTTCAAAATGGAACGCCAAAGTATATTGAAATTCCAATTTCATGGTTTGAATATCTTAAAAAGCATAATAAAATTTTAATGGACTTTTGTCTTTGGAATTTGCTCAGCTATTTGCAGAAAAATAATCCCACTGTTCCCAATATTGCTGGAAAACTGTTTGCGCCTCAAACTCGCAATCTTACACGAGCAAGAAAATTTTGGGATATGGTTTTCGATGAATATCTGAATTTATCTTGTATTTACTCAGACTCCCTTATTACAAAAAGTGACTATAGCATCGATCATTTCATTCCGTGGAGATTTGTAACACATGATTTGTATTGGAATTTAATTCCAACACCAAAATTCATTAATTCATCTAAGAGTGATTCTTTACCATCACTTGAAAAGTATTTTGACAAATTCGCAAAAACTCAGCATCAGGCCTTTAAGATCATTTTCAAAAGGAAACAAATGAAGCTTCTTGAAGATTATTCAAATATTTGTCACTGTGAATTGATAGATATTTATGAAATGTCTGAACAAAACTTCAAAGAGCGACTTTACTCATCAATTGCGCCATTAACACAAATTGCTGAGAATATTGGATTCGAAACAAACTGGATTTTCAAGTAACATGATTTATCGCTCACCTCAAAATCCCTTTTCTCATCTAACAACTAAAGACAGAAAGTGGGCTTCATATCCAATCAAGCAATTATTTTCAAGAAGCTTGATGAAAGGAAAAGTATTGGATTTTGGATGTGGGTTGGGAGTTGATGTTGAATTTTTGAGAACCAATAAAATTGATGTAACTGGATATGATCCTCACTACAAGTCAGATTATCCAAAACAGAAGTTTGATACTGTTCTGTGTATTTATGTCTTGAATATTTTACTTCCGGAGGAACAAGCGCACGTTCTAATGGCAGTATCAGAATTACTCAATCCAGGCGGTAGGGCTTATTATGCGGTACGAAGAGATATAAAGCGAAGTGGATTCCGTTATAATCCGAAGCATAAGTGCAAGACTTATCAATGTAATGTAATTTTACCTTTTAAATCTCTCATTCTGACCGAACATTGTGAAATATATGAATATCAGCATATTAATCAACTCAAGCTGTTGAAAAACAACAAAGCTTGTTCTTTATGTAATCCATCTTCTCTGAAAGAATTGGTCACTGAATCTGCAACAGCATACGCTTTATTTTATGAGACGCCTTCTTCAAAAGGTCGCACTATGATCATTCCTAAGAGACATGCCAGTGATTACTTCGATTTGTCATTTAAAGAACAAAGTGCTTGTTGGTTGATGGTGAATCGCGTTAAGGAATTGTTGGTTAATCAAATTAAGCCAGTTGGTTTCAAGATCGAATTAGCTTCAAATTATTCAGATTTAATTGCGTCTGAACATCCCCACATTCATATCAGACCAAAATTTTAACTTATCACATTTTTTTTCATAGCCAATACTGAGATGAAACTGTGCTTGTACGCATTACTATTGATTGATTGGCATATTGAGTCGTGGTCGCATTAATGAGATTAAGATCACTTTTTTGATCTTCTCCAGAGCGCTTCTTAGAAAAGAATCTTGATTCCAAAATTCCAATAAATAGCCTTTAGTGTTTAGTTAATCCGTCAGCTCTTTGCTTGACGTTAAACAGGCGTCTACGAGCCTACATGAGGCACTTTAGCGTTCCAGAGTACTTAGGTAACTTTCAAAAAGTTTGGTTGCCATTGTTGACCACGATTCCAGCAAGCATGATCAAACCGATAAGCACGGACACACTTATGGCGGGGCCGGTTACCTGCATGGTGAGGAGCACACCTATGAGAGTGAACGGGTTAGTGAACATGATAATGAACGGCTTCACCAGCGACTCGAACTGCGAGGCCGTGACCAGATAAACCAGAAAATTGGCCAGAGCGATAGCCAGTTTAATGCTGTCGAACGATTTTCCATTTCCCGCTGCTGTCCACCAATGCGAACGCGAAATTCAGGAAAAATTCCAGATAATATTAAATATCAAATAACAAAAGAGGAAATCTTGCTTTTAGAATATAATTGTAGTAAATTGAACACAATTAATAATATTAAGTCGATAAATGATACTACTTTCAACAGCCTTAATTGCACCTGAAAAGTTAAAAAACTATCTGCTTGTTGCGAAAAAAAGAAATGACAAATCAAAATGGCTTGCTGAAGCAGGGTACACATTGGAAAACTGGCAATTATTAGAAAATGATTTACGAACTCAAATATTATGCCTTGATGCCGTACCTACTGACGAAACAAAATATGGTCAACTGTACGAGACAAGAGGAACATTGACAGGACCAAATGGTAAAAAATTATTAGTTTGTGCCATTTGGATGATAGAATATGGATCAAGGACGACTAAATTTATTACACTGTTTCCAGATAAGAGGAGAAGTTAGCAATGAAATATAGATTATTCAAAGAGGTGGTTTTACTCATGGATATTCCTGATAAAAAATTAAAAAAAGGCGATGTAGCTACAATTGTAGAACACCACCCATCGGATATTTCCGACGATGGGTATTCTTTAGAAGTTTTTAATGTGCTTGGCGATACAATTGCTGTCGTTACGGTTTCGGAATCTGACATTGAACCACTAAAAGAAGATGAGGTTTTTAGTGTTCGTTCATTAGCAGCTTAATTCGAAATTAAATAGTGAATACGAAACCACTCGCCCCTCCAATTTGCTGATGCTATGATATTTAATGAATCATCAGAAGCAATGGTTCACCTCGATCGAGAAATAGACTGGTCAAAATCTACTTCTTAACCACCACATCATAAACCGTAGGAATCACAACCAACGTGAGCAATGTTCCAATTAGCAACCCACCGATAACGGTGATCGCCATGGGGGTACGCAGCTCCGCGCCTTCGCCAAAACCAAGCGCCATCGGCAAAAGCCCGAGCACCGTGGTGAGCGTGGTCATGAGAATGGGCCGCATGCGCACCTGTCCCGCTTGCTTAATCGCCTCTCGCTTTTCCATGCCCTGCTTGCGGAGTCGGTTGATGTAGTCAACAAAGACAATGGCGTTGTTGACCACAATTCCAGCAAGCATGATCAAACCAATGAGTACGACCACACTGATGGCGGTACCGGTTACCAGCAGAGTGAGTACTACACCAATGAGCGCGAACGGAATAGTGAACATGATAATGAACGGCTGCACCAGCGACTCAAACTGCGAAGCCATGACCAGGTAGACCAGAAAAATAGCCAGAGCGATAGCCAGTTTCATGCTGTCAAACGAGGTGACCATTTCCCGTTGCTGACCGCCGATGCGTACGCGAAAGTCTGGTGGAAGCTCCAGTCCATTTATTATTTGCTGGATGTCTGCGGAGACGCTGCCCAAATCCCGGCCTTTAAGGTTGGCAGTCACCAGAGCTACCCTTTCCTGATCAATTCGCCGAATTTCACTCGGGCCTCTCACCAGTTTAACCTCTGCCACTGTGGAAAGAGGAATCTGCACTTCACCAGTGGGATTGATCACCAGCCTGCGCAGGTCGTCCACGTTGTTGCGATCCTGTTCACGGGCACGAACCCTGATATCCACTTTTCGGTCCTGGCGATTTAATTCGGTTGCAACCTCTCCCATAACTTTATTGCGCACAATGTTACCAATAGTGGCTATATCCAGCCCTACCTGCGCTACCCGGCGGCGGTTGAAAATGATCTGCACTTCGGGATTGCCGCCTTCGGTACTGGATTTTACGTCGCGCAGCCCTGGAAGCTTACGAATCTCCTGGGCCAGGGTCAAACTCAGCCGTTCTAATTCCTGCAAATTGTAGCCGCGCACTTCTACTTCAACCGGGGTTTTAAAGCTGAAAAGGGTTGGCCGTGAGAATTTATATTCCACGCCCGGTAATGACACAAATTTATTCCGCAGTGTATCCATGACTCTTTGCTCGGCTTCCCGGTCATCTCTTTCCAGCAGTCGGATATGCAGTTGTCCAAGATTTTCACGCAATTCTGTAGCGCTGAAACCCATTTGTGCAGCAGTACCAGAAACCGTATAAACCGTGGCAACATCAGGCACATCCTGTGCAATGGCAGCCATTTGAGCCAGTGCCTCGTCGGTTTCTTCCAGCGGTGTACCGATGGGCAAAAGGATGTCCACAAAAAATTCACCCTGACTCATTTCAGGGATAAGCTCTGTGCCGAGAAATGGAACGCTGACCATAGCAAGGACAAAAAGCAGAAAAGTACTGCCAAGAAACTTGGTCCTGTGCCGGAAGACATTATCCAGGAATCCAGGATAATTTGCAGTCAAACGCTGCATTCCTGCATCAAAAGCCGAGTAGACTGGTTTCAGCAGGCGGTTTATAATCTGTCCTGCACCAGCAAATATTCCTCGAACCATATTGGACAGGAAGGCCGGCGTGTCGACAAAAATACGTTCCAGAAGCTTTTTGATTTTGCTTTTACTCTGAGATGCGGATTCAGTTTGAGCCAGCTCCGGCGAGAGCTTGGATTGAAATTCTCTTGAGGCCAACATTGGAATAAAAGTCAGGGCAACTATCAGGGACGCCATCAGGGAAAAGGTTACAGTGAGGGCTTGATCATTAAACAATTGGCCGGCAATACCTTCCACAAAAATAATCGGCACAAACACACACACCGTGGTCAGAGTGGAAGCGATAACTGCCTGCCCCACTTCGCTGGTTCCTTTGTCGGCGGCATCTGACTGCGAGTGGTCGCGCTTGCGATAACGGTCAATGGATTCGAGCACAACGATAGCATTGTCCACTAACATTCCGACCCCTAAGGCCAATCCACCCAGAGACATTATGTTGAGCGACACATTGGCAAGGTACATGAAAAAGAAGGTGACGACTATTGAAATGGGAATGGTAAGGCCGATGATCACCGTACTTTTCATGCTTCGAAGAAACAGGTATAGCACTATAATAGCTAAAATACCACCCCAAATCGCTGTTTTGAGAACTTCGTCTACCGAGTTCTGAATAAAAAGCGACTGGTCGTTCACGATGGTCACGTTTAGCGGCACCTGGTATTCTCTGAATTCTTCCATTACCAGATTCAGATGCGCTTTTACAGTTTGTGCAACGGTAACAGTGTTTTTGTCGGCTTCTTTATAAATGGCAATTTCCACGGACTCTTCGCCGTTGAGGTGAGTAATCACGTTCCGTTCTTTGTGCCCCTTACGAATTTCAGCGATGTCTGCGAGGAGTATCGGCGCTTGTCCGCGCATGCCAACAACAATCTCCCGCATTTCGTCGACGTTTTTGAATTCGTTCAGGGTTCGCACCAGAAATTCGGCTTCTCCTTCTTTGAGTGTGCCACCGGTGAGATTGACATTTTCCTGGGCCATTCGCTGGGACACCTGGGTGATTGAAATGCCGATGCTTGCCAGTCGTCCTTCATGGACATTTATTTGAATTTCCTCTTCCAAGCCTCCGGACACCTGAACAGATGCCACACCGTCTAAAGACTCTAATTCCTGTTTGATGCGTTCTTCAGCAAACAATCTCAATGCAATCAGGCTTTCATCACCCGCCAGGCCGATTCGCATGATCGGATCCAGGGAAGGATCGAAACGCAGAAGGATAGGCGGTTCTGAAGCCGTTGGCAGGACCAGCATATCCAGCTTTTCGCGTACTTCAAGGGAGGCAAAATCCATATCAATGTCCCAGTCGAACTCCAGGATGACGTCAGAAAAGCCCGGGCGAGATATAGAACTGGTGCGCACCACGCCGGAAATAACGCCAACCGCTTCTTCGACAGGCTTGGAGATGAGATTCTCCACTTCTCCGGGGGCTGTGCCTGCATATTCTGTGCGAACCGTCAGGGTTGGATAGGAAATATCTGGCAGGAGATTCAGGGGCAGACGGTCAAAGGCTACATAACCAAAAACCACAGACGCCACCATTAACATGGTTACAGTTACCGGACGATTTATTGAGAATTTAACGATTTTCATTTGTGAAAAACCTTTCTAATTATCATTTATACTAAACCTTAATATACGGGCGATTTTTTATGCTTCTATTTCACAACTTTGCCCAGGCCCGTACGCATCGCACGCGCTGTTGCGAAAACTTTTAAAATCCATTGGGTCAAATCATCGAGCATGACATAAATTATCGGCATCAGGAAAAGAGTTAAGGGCGTGCTGGTCAACAGCCCGCCGACCACCGCCAAACCTACGGGCGTGTACATGGCGGACCGACCTTCCTGCGGACCGAAGAAGCCCGGAAAAAGCGCTGGCAACACTAACGGCATCAAGCCAATGACCGTGGTCAGGGTAGTCATCAGGATTGGGCGCAGTCGATTGCGGCCGCCAATGCGAATAGACTCTGCTCGGGAAAGGCCTTTTCGGCGTAGTTTGTTGATAGCATCGATCAGTATAATTCCGTTATTTACAACGAGACCACAGACAACAATAATACCCAGATATGCCATATTAGTGAGGTTCGTACTCGTAGCCCAGAACATAATAAGCACTCCAATAATAGCAAATGGCACCGTGAACAAAATTGTGAAGGGATGAACAAAGGATTCAAATAGCGACGCCATGACTATATAAATGAGTATCAGCGCCAGGAAGATGGCAAAATTCGATTCTGTTTCCATCTGTCGCATCATCATCCAATTGCGGCCGAGACTCCAACTGTAACCCGGGGGTAATTTCACCAAAGACATTTTCTCTGTGATTTCCTGGCTCACATTCATAATACCACCCCGGTCGGTATTTGCAAAGACAGAAATGCTCGTCTGGCGGTCCTCACGTCGGATCGATTCGGGGCCCTTCTTCATTTTGAAATTGGCCACTGATCCAAGCTGAACCATTTCATCAGTGCTGCTGCGGAAGGCCATGTTCTCGAGCTGTTGCAGATTCACACGGTCTTCGTCTGCTAATTGGACAAGAATGTTGACCTCTTTGTCCTGGGTTTTAAATCGGGAATTGGAGCGGCTGCTTAGCGCAGAAGCTACTGATCTGGCCACCTGTTGGGCGGAAAGACCATATCTTTGAGCGCGCACCCGGTCAACACTGATCTGCACTTCCTCGTCGCCTCTTTCCATAGAAGTATCGACATCTTTGATGCCTGGAATGCCTTGCAGTAGCTGCTTGATTTCTTCCGCGTAGGTTATCAGGATAGCGGTACTTTTCCCCTTTAATTCAACACTCACACCCATCTGACTACCACCGTGACCGCGCATCCTCCCGACTCTGAACCGAACACCGGGAATCTCTGGCAGTACGGCACGAACTTCGTCGTACAAGTCGGTGGCATTCTTTTTTGCCTCCTCTTCCGGGGTGAAGTGAACGGTCATACTACCGCGGTTTCTGCGGAAGCGGCTGGCAATCTGGGAGATTTCCAGGCGCTCTTTTTGCTCAAGTAGTATCGACTCCACGGTGTCATATAGCGCTTCAGTTTCAGTAATGGAGAAGTTGCGCGGTACATCGATGTTCAAGTCCATCCTGCGATCAGGGGTTCGCGGCATCCAGTCCCGGTCGATGCCCTGGTATAATTGCCAGGCGCCCCAGCCAATTAGAACGAACACAAGCAAAGAGGCAAATCGGTATTTGATGACCTTACTAATACTTCGACCGTATGCATCACCCATGCTCAACAAGAAATGAGACGTTGGCTTCTCTTTGCCGGTGAATAATCTGGACGCAGCCAAGGGAATCAGAGTGAGGCTGATCAGGAGACTCGCCAGCGTCGCGGTTACGATAGCTACGCCAAAATCTCTGGACCACCTTCCCATCATTGTTTCGGACATGAAAACAAGCGGGACAAAAACGATGACGGTAGTAAGGGTAGCGGAAACCACGGCGACGGAAACTTCGCGCGCTCCCACAATCGCTGCATCATGTGCGTTCAGCCCTTCTTCCTGTTTATGGCGGAAGATGTTTTCCAGAACCACCACTGCTGGATCCACTAACATGCCAACCGCAAACATCAGTCCGGAAAGCGATACTATATTCAAAGTGATTTGGGAATTAAACGGCGCCAGTCGCAATACGTACATTAGAAAGAACGTAGTGATAATGGAAATTGGAATGGCAAACCCGATAATCACGGTGCTTCGTACCTTTCGTAGAAAAACAAAAAGCACAAGATTGGCTAGGATTGCTCCGAAAATTCCCGCAAAAGTGAGATTTCTCAAACTGTTTACAATCTCCTCCGACTGATCCCGCATGACCCGCATATTCAGGCCGGCGAACTGCGACTCACTGCGTAATGTTTCCAGCAATTTCTTAGCGCTTGAGGCGACCTCTACAACGTTTGCTGTCGAGGTTTTGTAAACACGCAGTACAATTGCATCCCGCCGATTGAGCCTCTGAAAGTCCTTTTTTTCAGGGTAATCAAGTTTAACCTCAGCGATATCACCCAGAACCAAATTAGTACCCTCGATGGGGACTTGTGCGATCTCCTCAATGGATTGAAATTCACCCATCGTTCTTACTGTGTGCTTGCGCCCGGCATCCATGATCCATCCTCCAGAGATGTTGACGTTATTCGTGCGCAGGCTTCTGGATAAATTATATACATCGATATGATGGGCCCGCATGCGCTCAAGATCAAGCTTCACCAGAACCTGTCTCTGGTCCAAACCGCCGACGTCCACATTGGCTACGCCGTCTATGCGCTGAATGCGAGGAACAATAACCTTGTTGACAATGTCGTACAATTCATCGGCAGGTCCATCCCAGGCAAGGCTAAACTGAATCACCGGCATATCGTTAGTCTGCCATCGTCTGATTAAAATACGGTCGACATCGTCCGGAAGCTGAGGTCGCACTCTGTCTAAACGGTCGCGAACTTCAACTGAAGCCAGGCCCATGTCAGTACCATCTACGAATTTCACCTCAATTCTGCTTTGACTTGCTGAAGAAGTTGAACTGATTTCTTCAAGATGCGAAAGCGTGCCCATGATTTCCTCAATCGGCCGAGTGATGAGCCGCTCAATTTCCTCCGGGGAAGAAGAAGCATAAGGCACCGTGATATTAACGTCATCTGAAGAGAAGTTTGGCAGAAATGCCAGCGGCAGCCTCTGCAGAGCCAGAACCCCGAGTACGATTATGCTCAGGATGGCCATAAGCATGGTTATGGGCTTTTTTACTGAAAAGTCAGATATATTCATTGATTTAATCCTTTTTTAAAATTGTCGTTGTCCATTGTTCCATTGTTCCATTGTTCCATTGTTCCATTGTTCCATTGTTCCATTGTTCCATTGTTTTATTGTGTGATTAGCAACAATCAAACAATTTAACAATTATAAATGCTATCAGCAATATAATATCCACATTCTAATTATAATTAGCTTTCTTAAATATGTAGAACGCCGGTATTCCCACTAACACCGTAAAAATGGCAATCGAAGACTCGATGGGCCGTTCAAGATAAGCCAGAAAAAGTATTGCAATACCAGTACTTATATAGATTAGTGGGACGATTGGAAAACCTGGTAGTTTATATTTGCTTTTATTTGTATGTCTTAATTTAAAAACACCGATAACAGCAAATATCGGAAAAATTCCAAGAGAAAAACCCATGTAAGTTAATATCTGGTCAAAAGTTCCGGACATTACCATCACAATTGAAATGATTCCTTGTAAAATTATGGCTTTCACAGGAACCTTTGAAACAGGATGAACTTCTTTGGCAAATTTGAAAAAGTAACCGTCTTTTGCCATTGAGTAATAAACTCTTGGACCAAGAATGATAAACGCGCTCAGTGAAGAAAACAGGGCAAAGGATATCAACAGGGAAAAAATATTCTCCATAGACTGACCAAACAGGTTGCCCACTGCAAGACCGCCAATTGAAATAACATCTTTCATGTTTTCCGGAGCTATCGCGAATATATATAATGCATTTATGCAGAAATAAAGAAACATAACAACGCCCGTCCCGAGCAATAAAGAAAGCGGAAGGTTTTTTACTGGATTCTTTATTTCTGAACCGATGTAAGTAGAAGCATTCCAGCCGGCATAGGCAAACATTATCCACATAAGCGAGAGGCCGATAGTTTTCCAGCCTGCCAAATCAAAAGTAAAGTCACTCTCTTGAATGAGGTGGTTAAAATCACCCCTGCCAAAGACAAATCCGATTACTATCAGACCCACTATCAAAGCAACTTTTAAGACCGTTAAATAATTTTGAACTTCAGAGCCAAATTTAATGCCTTTCAGATGAACACCCGTAAAAATAACGATGACAGAGATTGAGATTATCCTTTTTAATACTAAAGGATTCAAAAAAAACACAACGTTTCCTGATTCCAGTAATTGAGGAAATGCTCTTACAAAGTATTCAGTAAAGCCAATTGCCGATGCTGCAATCGGTGCAGAAAATCCGACAATGAATGAAACCCAGCCGCTTAAAAAGCCAAACATAGGATTATACAACCTGGACAGGAAGGTATACTCACCTCCTGCATGAGGTATCGCGGCGCCAAGCTCCCCATAGCATAACGCACCGCACAAAGCAATTATTCCTCCAATAATCCATAAAGTAACCATTAACAAAGGATTATTCAGACCGCTCATTAACAGGCCGGATGTGGTGAAAATTCCGGCGCCAATCATGTTGGCAATAACGATGTTTGTTACAGGGAAAAGACCAAGCCTTCTTTCTAAATCATTTTTGGTAGTATTATGTTTTGTGTAAGTATTAACCATATCACTTATTAGACTTCTTATAACTGATTGATATTCCCCCACCACTGTTATCAACGGTTGTTTCCATCTCGGGTAAATTATTTACATAGTCATAAAATTCACCGGCGCCGCCTCCCCTTCGTCTTCCTCCTCTTCTGTTTGAAATATTGTGAGCAGTATAACAGCCTCCTTCCTCAAGTTTTGGATAGACATCGATGAAATATTGCTTATACCACCATTTATCGGCGTCACAAAAAACGAAGTCGAAAGGACCCTTGAGTTTTGGAACCAGCTCATGGGCGTCAGCGAGCCTGGCGTCAATGTAATCGGAAAGCCCGGCTTTTTTGAAATTCGATATAGCTTCATTATAACGGCTTGTATCTATATCTATTGTAATGAGCTTACCGCCTGTTTTACTGAGTGCCCAGGCAATCCAGATCCCTGAATGCCCGGTCGAAGTGCCAATCTCGAGGGCTTTTTTATATTTATGCTTAATAATAATATCATACAAAATTTTGCCATCGGATTCAGGAACATTCATGTCCCGCCATTGATAGCTGTGCTCTTCTATGAAATTTTCAACTTTTTTATCAAGAGCTTGCTGCTCATCGAGCTTTTGAGACATTGCTGGATTAATTAAAAAGCTGAAAGACAGAAATAAGGCAATATTTACGAAATTAAACATAAATTTTCTTTTCATTGCAACCTCTACCGTTATGTTACGATCCATTTGTCTCAAATAAACAGTTAGAGTCATTCTGGAAGAATCTTGTTAATAAGCAGCGATAGTGTCATTAATTAAAAAGATTCCTCCTGAATGACAACTACCTGACTTGTCCTTGAGGAAATACTCCTGCAATCGAGACGATTGCTTTACAACAACCGAGCGTTTCCTAAAGTAGTAATTTTTAATCCTGAGCAATACAATAAAGGTATTTATACCCGCGCAAATAAAGGTTTTCGCCTAAAATTACCGGAGAAGCATGAAAATTGTCTGCAAGTTCATTTTTGGCCAGGACAGTGAATTCAGAACCGTGTTTAACTACATACATAATTCCATTTTTTCCCAAAATGAAAATCCTATCTTGAGCGCTGGCAATTGAAGTATACAAATCACGTATACCTTCAAGCTTTTGTTTGCTGTAGTACACTTTACCATCTCTGGCGTCAAGGCAGGATAATACCCCGTTGTTAAGCCTGAGAAAGTAGAGCATATTATCTAACAGCAACGGCGATGGGGTATAAGAAGTATCTTTATTATATTCCCATTCAATGGCATCAGAATCCGTTATATCTCCTTTTGCTTCAGAAAGACGGATAGCTAACAAAGCGCTGCCGCGGAAACCACTCATCAGGTAGATAATATCATTTGCCACTACAGGTTGGGGAATAACATTAGCTGTCATGCCGCTGCACTCCCAGATCAAATCTCCTGTGGCAGCATCGTAACTGCGTATTCGACTGGTAGCGCTTGTAATGACCTGAGTTTTTTCATTCACTTCAACTATGAAAGGCGTTGCCCAGGACGTTCTTTCGTCACGGGCTACTTTCCATATATCTTTGCCAGTTTTTTTATCAATTGCGAAAAGGAACGACTCTCCTTCATGATCCCAGAGTACGAATATTTTGTTATCATAAAGAACCGGAGAGCTGCCCTCGCCAAAGCTCATTCTTTTGGACATTTGACCAAAATCTCGTTCCCATTTGAGATTGCCTTTCATATCCAAACAAAAAAGACCGCGGGAACCGAAATAAGCGTACACATGTTTACCATCCGTTACGGGTGAATTTGAAGCCCAACTGCCAAGCTCATGGGTTCGCTCCTCAGGAATCTCTTCCTTAACTGTCTTTTGCCATTGTATTTTTCCATCATGGCGGTTAATTGATAAAACATCGTATTTGTGGACGTCTTCAGTTTGTCTGGACGGCATGCCTCGTCTTCGACCTTGTGGCTGCTGTTCTTCCTGTTCTTGCTTTTCTTCTTGTTTAGTGACTGGAATGGCTGTTAAAATGAACATCTGATCTCCCCAAACAATTGGAGTCGCATGACCATAGCCCGGGATTTCAATTTTCCATTTTATGTTTTTGTCTTCACTCCAATCAATAGGAGGATTGCCGTTTGGAGAAACGCCGTTTGCATGGGGCCCACGCCATTGAGGCCAGTTTTTTTCATAATCAGGTGATTTTTCGCTCGCTAAAAGTAAACATGTAAAAACAATTAATAATCCCAATATCACAGTCCAGACTTTCATTATTCAATTCTCCTTTTATTCCATTATTCATCGGATGACCTGGAGTCATCCGATAAATGTACTCCAACTCAGGTCAGCCATTGTATTATTTATTGATTCTACGTCATCGCTGCTTTGATTCGCGCCGGAGTCATTGGCATTTGGAACAGCCTGACGCCGGTGGCGTCAAAAATCGCATTGGCAATTACGCCGCCCATGCAAATGATAGCTGGCTCTCCGCCTCCCTGGGGCTTTGGATCTTCCGACTTAACCAGAACCATTTCAATTTTTGGCAGCCATGAAAATTTCGGTAGTTCATAGGTGTCAAAATTGAGGTCAAGAACTTTGCCGCCTTTGAAGTGGATTTCTTCGGTCAGAGCATAACCCAGGCCCATTGTGATACATCCTTCCATTTGTATTTGCGCGCCTTCGGGATTTATCACCAGACCCATATCCTGAGCACAGGCGACCCGTTTTACTTTTACATTGCCTTGTTTCTGATCAACTTCAACTTCAGCTATGAGCGCCACATAAGTGCCGGCGTCTATTCCACAAGCAATGCCATAGCCGCGGTTGCTGGGCGTTTTTGCGGATGTCCAGCCAAATTTCTCTGCAGCAGCTTTGAGAACACCCAGCATTTTTTTATCCTGTAAATTCTTTAAGCGAAATTCCAGGGGAT
>CAZIKB010000104.1:0-24138 GCA_964539665.1 uncultured Cytophagia bacterium | reverse complement strand
TTTTATATTTTAGCGCCCATTTGATTTGTGGTCTGTTGTTAGGCTCAGGATTAGTCAATTTGACTGTAATGATTCATCCTGTTTGTCTTGTTAATCCTGTCAATATGTTTATGTTACTGTATTTATGAAATTGGGTACTAAGGAGCCTCCTTTATTT
The DNA here is from genome assembly GCA_964539665.1 of uncultured Cytophagia bacterium. GTDB lineage: Bacteria > Zhuqueibacterota > Zhuqueibacteria > Oceanimicrobiales > Oceanimicrobiaceae > CAZIKB01. The sequence continues at coordinate 23,981 of CAZIKB010000104.1, read as the reverse complement.
ACGCAAATACCAAACAAACCAGGCCGCAATCGAACTACTGAGAATAAACATACCTGAAAAGGTTAATTGAATAGGTAACGAGGTTGAATCTTTAATCGGGCTGTTTGGGTGGAAAACAAGAGGGGTACCAATTATGAACAGCATCAGAAAAAAAAGAGGATCGCAATTATTGCACCCTGCATTTTATGCCAGTGCAGCCACCTGTGGATCATCAGAATCATAAGGACCAAAACTAAAAACAGCATAGAAAAAACAATGCGTGGTTCTTGCCATAAGACAGCCCCCCAGGTGATTTTTGCCGCTACCAGACTCACAGCGAATCCCAATGCAAAACTCCCAAAAGCCACCCAAATTATGATTTGAATCCAGGTGCTTAAATTAGATTTTGCTTTAACTAAATTCAAGAAACCCAGGATTCCTGCTAAGGTAAAACCCGCCATTCCCGCCCAGGTAAAAGAAACGTGAATATACACAGCTTTAATACCCTCGCCAAGTGTTCGTTCGGCTGGAGCGAACCAGACCAGAAGACTTTCGGTAATTATTAAACCTGTTAGAACTGACCAGTATTTTAAGTTTGTTCCGTTTTGCATTGCTCTACTGTTGCATTGTTAAATTATTTTTAAGAAAAAAGACAACAATGAGACAATACAGCAATTGTGCATTTTATTGCCTATTTCATTCAGAATTCTACATTGCGGCTCGCTGCCCTGAGAGCCGCCCCTGAGTGAAATTAAATTCCTGAATTCTATTCATTTGTTGTTCTTACAGAAACAGCGGGTTCATTCTCAAGCAAATCTACAACTATTTCCCAGGACCGGCAGCAAATCTGACACTCTTCAATATAAGATTGATGCATACCGCCTGAGAAATCTATGTAAATTTCATTAACTTCACCACAATATGGACAATTGATTTCTATAATATCTTTCATAATTGAAAATGATAATTTATTTAATTAACGCTTCTCTTCAATTGAAAGTTACGGGCTAATTATTCATTAATTTTTTATTATGTCCTTTAGAGCTGCAAGTAAATAGACTACATTTGCTTTGTGGGAAGATTCTCCCATCAATCCGATACGCCAGATTTTACCGGCTAAATCGCCAAGTCCTCCTCCAATTTCAATGTTATATTCGTTTAGCAATGTTCGGCGGATTTTCGCCTCATCAAAGTCCGGAGGCGTCGTTATAGAATTAAGCATTGGAAGCCTGAATTCTTGATTGATAAATGGCGCTAAATTCAGATCGTTCAATCCACTGATAAGCTCTAAACTATTCCGCTGATGCCTCGCGAATCTCGCTTCAAGGCCTTCTTCCTGAACCAGGCGTAATGCTTCGTGCAAGGCATAATTCATACTGATGGGTGCGGTGTGGTGATAGGCTCGTTTGCCTTCTGCCCAATAATCTGCAATCATGGATATATCCAGGTACCAGCTTTGCACTTTAGTTTTACGCTTATGAACCACCCGAAGCGCTTTTTCGCTCAGTGTTAGCGGTGCCAGTCCAGGCGGACAACTCAGGCATTTCTGGGTGCCGCTGTAACACACATCGATATTCCATTCATCCACTTTTACCGGAACACCTCCCAGTGAAGTAACGGCATCAACTATCAATAGCGCACCGTATTGCTTGCATAAAGCACCAATCTCTGCAATCGGTTGTAAGACACCTGTTGAAGTTTCCGCATGGACTAAAGCAACGGCTTTGACTTTTTCGGTTTTTTTCAGTGTATCTTCAACGCGTTGAATATCAATTATATTTCCCCAGGGTTCTTTAATTTGAATGAGCTCTCCTCCACATCGGATGACAATATCCGACATTCGATTTCCAAATACACCGTTTACGCCCACAATCACTTTGTCTTCCGGTTCAATCACATTAACAAACGCAGCTTCCATGCCAGCGCTGCCAGTGCCGCTAACCGCAATTGTAAAAGGATTTTTGGTTTGCAAAACAAATCGAAGCAGATCCTGAATTTCATTCATTATCTTTAAAAATTCAGGATCGAGGTGACCTACCAGGGGAGTTGCTAAAGCCTTGTAAACACGCGGATGAACATTGCTGGGTCCGGGTCCAAGCAGAGTACGTTGAGGCGGATTTAATTCATTGATTTTTTCCATTTTCTTTCCTTTGAGATAATTTAATAATTAGCATACTGATTTTACGCAGGCTGAACAAATTTGCACGGATTTGTAAACCATTTTTTACCCCTTTTAGTCCGTGACCACCAGTGTTTGGTTGAACGTTTTTTTTTGACAAAACAAGTAAATACAATTTTAGAAATCAAAAGAACAAATTCAAGTATTTTCTTATGATTATTATACTTGATTTTTTCTTTTTCTTGAACTATTTTGAATGTAAGTTCAAATAAATGAGTGGTTCATGTCAAGTATAAAAATAATGTGTTTTTTCTGAAAAGTATATTTTATTTTATAATGACGTCTCCTTTGTAACCAAAAACAGTGTGATAATAATAGAGAACTGGTTTTATCCACAGGAGAAATAAAGGAAAACTGGAAGGTGAAATATTTTGATATGCTTGTGAAAATCGTACCATAAATATTTGAATTCCCGAGTATCTTTTTTTTTCTTTCTTGAAATTAAATATTTAATATATTATATTAATTTATTGTAAAAATGGAAATGTAATTAATGTGGCTAAAAAATTAGAACTTCAACCTTACCCAAGAGCGGGTAACACTTTATTAGCAGACTATTCCTTATTTCCGTTGCCAAGTAAGCAATTAGATGATGATGTTATTAAATCATCTATAAAGTTAGCTTTTGAAAGATGTGTTATGACCAAAGTTGGCAAAAAAAAAGGCCGAGATTGATTCTCCCGAAAAATGGGTAAATTTAACAATTAGACATCTAAAAGAAAGAAGTGATCCTATATTAAGTTCATATTTTGTTAGTCAATTAAAAGCGGAAGATTTGTTCGAATTGGATGCAGTAAGCTATGAAATGCAACGCCATAGGATGACTATTGGTGTCTTCTATCAATTCTTGATTTTGGAATTGATGCGTACCAGATGGACAACTTTCGATGGTACACGAGAAGGAGATGTTGTTGCTGATATTGACACACCTGGTTTTGATTCCGGATTAAGAATTTATATGTCTGTCAAAAAGTCTTTTGATACAGTTGGTGGTCAAGATATAAGCGGCGTCATTAGAAGACTGGAAGATATAGCCAAAGAAGAAAAAAATCTAACCAGGCCATATTTAGCGGTAATATGCATAGCCACTCCTTCTAAAGGTAAATTACATGGTTTTGACGACAGAAAAATAAAAACTAATCGGCAAGGCCAACCTTATTCGTTGAATTGTGAGTTTTGGGGGCCTGGTTTTATTTTTCCCTTTATAACCGGCAGAAAGGCGACAGAAATTTATTTGTTCGCTATAAAAGAAGTGTCAAAATATTTGCCTTTTATGACAATCAAATTCAGAAAAGAATGTTCAGTCATTTTAAAAGAGCAATTAGAAGGTCTGGGACTATTAAATGTTGAGGGGAAAATTGATCCTTTCAAATTTTTAAAATTTTCCATAAATAGTTAATACAAGTCAGATAATGAGTAAAGACAACATTTGCTTAATTTTTCATGGTGATTCCAGAAATGTAGTGAAATGCCTAAAGCAAAAGGTGGATTTAATTGTTACGTCGCCGCCCTACGCAGACGCAAGAAAAAATCATTATGACAGTATTCATCCAGACCAATACACTGAATGGTTTGCAACTTTTCATGAAACCTTTTGGAAAATCTTGAAAATTGATGGTAGTTTTGTATTAAATATTAAAGATAAAATTGTTGATGGGATTAGACATCGGTTTGTTTGTGACACAATCTCCAATCTTTGTAATAATGGCTGGTATTGCATAGATGATTATATTTGGCATAAAACTAATCCAATGCCCGGGTATTGGCCTACAAGGTTTAGAGATGGTTGGGAATATTGTTTCCATTTAGCTAAACAAAAGAAACCACATATAAACCAGGAAGCAGTCAAAGTTCCAGTCGGTGATTGGGTGAAACAAAGATTACAAAAATTAGGAACAAATGATATCACACGTCAAAATTCGGCAAATAATAGTGGCTTTGGACGTGACATTTCAAAATGGAAAGATAAAAAAGAAGTCCTCCCTTCAAATGTACTAAGCATTCCGTTAGTTGGAATAAATAAAGGACATCCTGCTGTTTATCCTGTCGAACTTCCAAGTTTTTTTATAAAATTGTTTTCAAAAACTTATAGTTGGATACTAGATCCTTTTGCAGGTAGTGGAACAACAGGAATTGCAGCGCTGTCTCTTGGTAGAAATTGTATTTTAATTGATAATAATTTTGAGTATTGTAGAACAGCCTATAATAGACTTGGAGTAGAAACAAGCCCTTTATTGCATGAGATAGTACTTATTGATCAAAATTTGTCAATTGTAAAATCCAACAACAATTTAAATCAAAATAAATCAATTGATACAAGTTTAAATAAATATGTACTGACCAAATAAATTGTACTTGTCGCCTAAAATCTGATTTAATCATTTCTTAATATTTTTAGGGAAGAAAATAATAAAATGTGCCCCAAAAACACTCATCTCTCAGGAAAACCAATAGCACCAGAACCAATCAATCCCAAAATCTCACTTGTGGATTTGGTCGATAAAACTTTTTTAGCATACAATGCGGGGCGTATGCGGGAAGCCTGTCAGCTTTTTACAGAAAACATGCTGGTGGAAGATGTGACAGTGGGCTTGAGCCTGGCTGGCGCTCTGACGCCGGCAGGATTGGGCATGTCGTGCATTATTCCCCTGATTGAGCATGGTTTTATCGATTGGATAGTCAGCACCGGCGCCAATTTGTATCATGACACGCACTTTGCTTTAGGGCTCTCCATGCACCAGGGATCGTTCAAGGCAAACGATGTAGTTTTGCGTAAACAAAAAGTGGTAAGAATTTATGACATCTTTTTTGATTATGAAGTGCTGCTCTCTACGGATGCCTTTTATAGAAAAGTCATTGACGCCCCTGAATTTCACAAGACCATGAGCACGGCAGAGTTTCATTACCTCACAGGTAAATATGTTTATGAACGCGAAAAAACCCTCGGTTTAAAAAATAGATCACTGCTCTCGGCCGCATTCCTGGCTGGCGTGCCCATTTACACGCCATCTCCCGGAGACAGCTCAATCGGTATGAATATAGCTGCCAAAGCATTGCAGGGTCATGCGCTAAAAATTGATGTGTCTGCGGATGTAAACGAAACAGCAGCCATAGTCTTCAACGCCAAACGTTCCAAAGGTAAAAGCGCGATACTAATTTTGGGAGGCGGTTCTCCCAAAAATTTTCTTTTACAAACTGAGCCGCAAATTCAGGAAGTCCTTGGAATTGAAGAAAAGGGTCACGACTATTTTCTGCAATTTACCGACGCCAGAACAGATTCAGGAGGTCTTTCCGGCGCCACACCTTCAGAGGCTGTTAGCTGGGGTAAAGTTGACCCGGCGCACCTGCCAGATGCTGTCACCTGCTATTGTGATTCAACAATTGCCTTACCCGTTCTCACCGCCTATGCTTTATCAAAAAACCAATCACGAAAACTAAAGCGACTTTATCACAAACGCAAACAAATGCTTAAGAAGTTGACAGAGGAATATTTATTGCTTGAAAAAATACATAAAGGCTAATCCAGTTTTTCAATATTCCAATACAGCCATGCTATGACGTCCCCTGCAAGCGTTCAATCTCCTGTGCCAGTGCGGCCATTCCGTCTTGAGTGGACACATCTGCGGTAAAACCAGGATTAAGGATTTTCACTTCGTCAAGGCTGTTCGCGAAATCACCGAGCAGGAAGAAATTTTCGGCCTTCAATACATGTAGATCAGCAGCGCTTAAAGATAGCCCATGCGAAAAACTCCATGAAGGCTCCATTGTTAAAGCTTGCTCAGCTTCTGTATTCGATTTAGCATAGTTTTTCCGGGCATTTAGTACGAATGCCCAGCCTGCATATAGGTCTGCTGATGCATTGGTTTTAGTTGAGCCAGAACTAAATTCGGACGTGGCTTGAGTTAAATTATCCAGTTTTAATAAACTCCACCCTGAGCCCGTATAAGCTTCGGCCTCTTCGGGATCCTTCAATTTGGCGTCGGCGAATGAATCAGAAGCATTCTGGTACTCACTCTGACTGAAGGACGACCAACCTTCAGTTATTAACACCTCATAACTTGGTCCAGTTGGACCACCACCACATGACATAACTATTACTATAAATCCAACAAAAAGCATGTACTTAATATAATTATTTTTCATTTTGAAATTCCTTAAAATTAATTGGATTTTGAATTATGCTATCTCAACAGAATCATTTTTTTAATATTTATGAATTTTCCAGCTTTGAGACGATAAAAATAAACTCCGCTGGAGATCTGATGCCCCTTCTCATTTGTGGCGTCCCAATGAACTTTATAGCTTCCTGCTAATTGGCGCCCATCATACAATGTCCTGACTATTTGACCCAGGGAATTGAAAACGGTAATAACCACAAGTCCATCCTCCGGAAGATCATATTCAATTGTGGTTGCCGGGTTGAATGGATTCGGATAGTTATGCATTAGTGAATATGTTTCTGGTACCAGATTATTTCCATCAAAACTTGAGTCGTAAACAAGTTTAAATTCTCCCAGCTCAAATATTTGTGTTTTAATCCTGTGCCGTGCCGTAAAAACCTGACTACGCAGAGGTTTCCACTCTTCTCCTTCTTTGTGATAAATGAAAAGTTTGCTGACGTCCGGGAAGGCGCTTTCATTATAGTCCAGTTCCAGGTTTAGAGGCTTACTCAATTCTTTTTGAGGGCCGAATTGATAGATGATTTCGTCCTCAACTTCCTGGTAATCGGCGATGAAATAGGTTTCTTCCCGAACCGAATGTTCGTCAATGTACAATATGGCTTTATTGTTTAAAGAAGAAAGAATTGTGGAAAAGTCTGGCCCGGCCAACGCAACTGCAAAGGAACGAGTTTGTGTTGAGTCAACGCCGTTGATTAAATCCACTGCTTTTGTTTGAATCGTATATGTTCCAATCTCATTAAATTCAAATGCTCCTTTATATCCAGTTAATGTATTGGATATTGTTGACATATTCACGGAGGTCGTATCACTGCCGACCCAAATCTTTACCTTCGGCACTTCTTTTAGCGCTTTCTCTGATAATACAACAATATCAGCATATTTTGAAGCAGCCGGATTTTGCAGCACCGAAGTTGAAATACTTGGAGGACTGAGATCGATTTCAGGAATCAGGTCATTGTCCCATAAATACTGTGAAGCATCCGCATTAGAAAATAAATCATCTGAGCTTGAGCCTGCGATTACAGCAAAAGCAATTTCCACCGATTGATTAGGTGAGAGTGTAAAAGGCCCGGTAGAAGTCAATGTAGAGACATCAGTAGTATCTATCGACCTCGTTTGAATACCTCTGCTCAGGAAATTCCATTTTTCAATATCAGTGAATCCATTACCAGCGTCACCTCCGTAAATATCATTGGGATTATGGATTGCACGATATGAAGTTGCGCCTGGAGAAGTCAAAACTTTAGTACCAGCAAGTTTCGTGGGATTATTTGCCTGGTTTTGAGCATAACCCATATTTCTTACTTGATCAAATCTGGCGCCATCATTTCCCCCACTTTCGGAAATATCCCAATCAAAAAATAGCCCGGCATATAAATTCGTAAGGGATACACTACCGTTATTTTGAATTGTGTACTTAAAGATCACGAAATCATTAAACGGTTCGCTCGTATAAGCAAATGACTCCTGGGATATTTCAAGACCAAGAGGATTTGCAGCAAATGCATCATCAAGCACAATCATACCTTCTTCATCTGCTATCTCTCCGGGAGAGGTGATTGACAAATTTGAAGCAGGCCTGAAGTCATCATCCTGTGTGGAGCCAACAGTTCCCCGAATACAATCAGAAACCATGGAGGTTCCTGTGCCAATCATTAACCCGCCTTCAAAGAGATAATTTGAGCCATCAAAAACAAATCCAACACCAGGAGATTCCTCAGCAAATCCAACAAATCCAAGATTACCCTGAGTCGTAATAGAGGTTTGCAGAGTACCCGTGTCATGATCTGCAAATCGCGCAGGGTTGATAAGAATAGTAAAAAAATCGCGGTCGCTATAATTACCTGCTGAGATATCTGTGTAAAAACTCAAAATAGTACCATCCTCTACAGCATTCAAAATTTGGAACTGAAAATTGACCGCTAAAGTATCGTTAGTATTTAAAGCGGATAGATTACCCGTTGCATTTGTAATTGTAACATTTGGATCGTCGGAGGTTAGAGTTAATGAAACGTTTGCGGCATTTTCAAGAAAATTCGTGAAGAGTACCTGGAGGTCAACCGTTTCATTTGCGTCAATTATTCCATCGCCTCCGCTGTCTGTAAATGAAGAACCTGCATATCGTATAGCTGGAAGTTCGGTTAGAGTCAGAGCCTGTAGTGCGTTTACCCGGCCTTTTCCCATTCGACCGGCATAAGGTGAATTTTGGGAGTCTACATTATCTGCGGTTACTCTCAACTGCTCTCTTATCTGGTCGGGTGACCAATCTGGGTGCAGGGTTTTCACCAGCCCGGCAATCCCTGCTACAAATGGTGCCGACATTGAAGTTCCTTGCCAGAAATTCCCGCTATACTGGTTATTTGGCTGGGTGCTATTTATGCCGACGCCAGGTGCAAATACATCCACGGTTACACCATAATTTGAAAAGTTTGCTTTGCGATCGCTATTATCTGTGGCGCCAACTGCAAGTACATGTTTATAATTTGATGGAAAATGTGGTGTAATATCATTATTTTCGTTTCCATTTCCAGCAGCAGCTATAACCAGGGAACCATTCTCGTGAGCGAAGTTAATCACTTCATTCTCAAATAATGAAAGAGGCCCAGGTCCTCCGAAACTCAGGCTTATTATGTCAGCCCCGTTATCGGCGGCATAAGCTATCCCTTGAGCGGCGAAACTAAGTGTTGAGTCTTGAGGTGAGGAGATGTTAATTGGCATAAGCGTACAGTTCCAACTCATGCTGGCGACTCCAATATTGTTGTTGGTTACGGCACATGCAGTTCCCGCGGTATGAGTTCCATGTTCAGCATTAAACGGTGTCCTGGAAAGTCCTTTGGGATTGTTTGAATTATTTGTAAAATTCCATCCTCGTATATCATCTACAAAGCCGTTATTGTCATCATCAATGCCATTATCCGCTATTTCATCGCTGTTATTCCAAATATTTGCGAGCAAGTCCTCATGTTGCCAATCCGTACCACCGTCCACTACTGCAATAACAACATTTCCAGCTTCTCCCTTTATAATATCCCAGGCCTCGGGGGCGTCAACAACAGAAAATTGTTGCATGGAAGCATATAACAAATCATTTGGGGTAGCGTTTAGTTTATATAAATACTGGGGTTCGGCGTATTCTACGTTCGGATTAATGGCGAAATCCAAAGCAACTTCTTTGGGATTTTCTCCACTACTATAATTAAAATAATATATATTGCGCAAATTATTTGCCGTTTTCTTAGTCGAATGAGCAAGAAAGGGCAAAGCTCTTTCAATGGCATACACACCATGTTTATTCAATTTATTATCTATCGCACTAATGTTTGTTCTAACAGATTTATTAAGCAAATTTACATGTTGCCTGAACTTAACAACGACAACACCCTCGACAAATGCCTTATTATTCGCTTTTTGCATCTCAGGCTTTGAGCTTGAGTTGGAGCTTTTTGATATGGCGCTTATTTCAGTCTTTTGTTTAACCTTCGCTCTCTGACGATTATCGTTTGCGAAGGAAAAATTGATTGAGCTTATTACCAATAAGAATACAGATACGACAAAGATAAAAGTATTCCTGTTGTGTGAGAAAATAATTTGTTTATTCATTGTATCTTTCACCTCATTAAATGGATAATGTTTTTTTTGCTTCCGTTTGAAGCTATTTCCAATTGAGCTATTATGCAAGTGGAAGCCTCGATTCATCGAGGTTGAATCCCAAATGAATTTGGACTTCCGGATAATCTTACCTTATTAATAACAACTTACGCGACTGCTTAAAATCGCCAGCGATGAACTGGTACACATACACGCTACTCGCAACCGCCTGAGCAGCGTCATTTTTGCCATCCCACTGAATTGAATGAAATCCTGCCCTTTGTCTTTCATTTACTAAAGTGCGTATTTTTTGTCCTCGCATGTTATAAACGGTTAAATGGACATCACTCACTCTGGGGAGGTCGTAACCAATTGCAGTTGTTGGATTGAATGGATTCGGATAGTTTTGTTTAAGTGAAAATTCTGTTGGAATGACAGGATTTTCATCATCAACCGTGGTCACAAATAATTTATCCCAAAAACTTTTTGCCGCCTCGGCATTGGCCTGAATATCGCTCAAATTTTCACCAGCGACCAGCGCAAAGCCAAGCTGAATCAATTCATTTGGCTGAATTGAAAATGGCCCTGCGGCAATAACGAAAGAAACGTCCGCGGGTCCAGCTTTAGTTATTTGAACACCGCTGCTGATAGATTCCCACTTTTCGGAATCAGTAAAGCCGTCATGTAAACCCCAGTACGGATTTCCGGGATCGTCATCATCATTATATATTGCGCGGTAAGAAACACTGCCTTCAGTTAATAATGACATCCCTGCGTACGTGTCAGGACCGCCAGAACTTGTATCATAGGCGTAGCCAAGTTTTCGTGCAGCATCAAATTCCGTAATATTAGAACCGGAATGCCGTCCGTCAATATCCCAATCGTAAAAAATTCCAAAGTGGAAATTTGATAAAGCATTCGCGCTCTGATTTTCCACATAATATCGAAAGAGGATAAAATCATCGTTTGGAGTTGTGTTCATGGCAAAAGTTTCCTGGGTAATACGGATATTCATTGGATTCCCCGCCTGAGAGTCATTGAAAATACCCATACTTTCCTGGTCGCTCATGGTACCCGGGGTAATAACCTGCAAATCCCCCCCGTCAACAACATTGAAATCATCGTCAAAACCTGAACCGTTTCGAGCGGCATTCGAGATTTGATCGGCGCTGGTTCCAGCTATAATGGCTCCTTCATAGAGCAAATTTGGCCCATTTTTAAACTTAAATCCAATACCGCTGTCACTGCTGTTGAGGTCAGCAAATCCAATTCGGCCAACATTTGTTACAGTGACTTCAATGTTATTCACAGCAACCGATTCAAAAGCAGGTAAAATTGTTAAGTTAAAATAATCAAAATCCTGATAAGGTCCAGATGAAATCTCCAGTTTTAAGTTTACCGGGTGACCGCTGGGCGCACTGCTTAAAACACTAAATGAAAGCGGCGTCGCAATGGCTTTCTCTTCCATTGTATTTATGGAAGATAAACTTACATTTGCATTCGTCAGGGTAACGAAATTGTCATCTACCGTAAGCAACAAGTTAAGATTCGAAACATCCGCCAGAAAGTTTTTCAATGTTAAAATGATTTCAACTGTTTCGCCCGGCTCTATGACACCGTCCCCGTTACTTTCGCTAAATTGTACATTCGTGATTCGAACAGAGGGCGAAACTTCGGTCACAGCTCTGAAAGCATTAACCCGGCCTTTGCCCAGCAGTCCGGTCAAATTTGGATTTTTATCATCAATATTATCGGCGGTTACACGGACTTGCTCGCCTGCTTGAAGTCCAAGCCACTCTGGATGTTGTGTTTTCACTAGGCCTACGACGCCTGCAACAATCGGAGATGAGAAAGAAGTGCCGCTTGCTTTCCCGTATTTGCCATAGTTCTTAGTACTTAAAATTAAACTTCCCGGAGCCGCTAAATCTACATGAGTACCATAATTTGAAAACCCGGCTTTTCCATCGTCGTTTTTGGTTGCAGCTACGGATAAAACGTTTTCATAAGAAGCAGGAAATTCCGGGATTGAGCTGCTTGCATTACCGGCGGCCGCGACAATGGCTGCGCCACTTTGAACAGCCATATTGATGATGTCCTGCTCAAAAGCTGAAGGCCCTCCAGCTCGCCCATAGCTTAAATTTATGACGTCCGCGCCGTTCTCCGCAGCATAGACGATTCCTCTGGGCCCATGCTGAATGACAAGATCTTCATTTGGACTTGCTGCATTTATCGCCATTAATTTTGCATTCCAGCTAACGCCGGAAACGCCAGTTAAATTATTGGTAACCGCAGCAGCAAGGCCGGCGGTCAAAGTACCATGATCCGCACTTTGTGGAGTTGCCGGCAATCCAGCTGGGTTGTTAGTACTGTCTGCGAAATTCCATCCATGAGTATCATCTACAAATCCATTCTCATCATCATCCAAACCATTATTGGGAATCTCATTTTTATTAATCCAGATATTGGCTTCTAAATCGGGATGCTCAATATCGGTGCCGCCATCAACAACGGCAATGACTACGTCGCCCTGTTCACCTTTGACTGCATCCCAGGCTTGTTCTGTCTTGATAACACTGTGAAAGGCTTGCTGGCTAAAAAGGCTGTCATCGGGGGTGATGTTCAGATAGTGATAATATAATGGCTCGGCATATTCGATATTTGGGCTAACATTTAATGTGCTGGCTACACTTGCAGGCGAATAGTCGCCGGAAAAATAAACGTAATAAATATTCTCCAACGACTCAAATGCTAGATTTTTAATACTATTCCCGCGCCTTTTGAACACCTGCCCGAGCTTCGTAACGTTATAATCTCTCAGCAATTTATCCACCGGAGTTATGCCAGTAGAAAACAGTTGTGTACCAAAATGATGTTGGTCTTTGAACTTTATGACGATTTGATTAGGTACAGTTTCGGCCCGCTTTTCTCCTGTATTTTGCTGTGTTCTAAGTCCAACTTTTTTACCTGACTTTTTAAAGGTCTTAAACCCAAATACTGAAACCGAACTTAAAATTGTCAGAAGCAAAACAGCAACTATTATTCTTGAATTTTTTCTCGTACTATTCATCGTTGTCCCTTAATAAATAATCTACGCTTCCGGGCCCGAATTAAATTAATTCTTATTAACGCCTGAGCAAAATTAAGTTATATACAAAATTAATGTAAAAATAAAGTAATTTTCAACCATTTCGTATTTTTTATTATAGGAGGTTTTAAAAAACAATTCATACTTTAGAAAGGCAACACATAATACAAACAAATTATTTCAGCCTTCTCCGAGTAGTTTTCGGAGAATATCAACGATTTAACTTCCAATCTTATAATAAAATTCAGTCTACAAATATAATCTGTCCTTATCGTAATAAAATCATTTTCCTGGTTTGTAAATAAATTTTCTTATTTGAAGTTGTATTAACCTGCCAGCGATAAATATAAACACCGCTGGCGACCCGCTGGCCGGTACTATTAAGTCCATGCCAATCAACAATGTAACGGCCGGGCGCTTGATTGTAAAACCTGAATCTCCGAACCACCTGGCCCTTTAAATTGAATATTTCAAGACTCACATCTGAAGTTTGTACAAGTTCATAAGTAATGCGGGTGGAAGCATTAAAAGGATTAGGGTAATTCTGCCTGAGTGAAAACATCGTCGGGGTATTGGTGAGCTCTGTTTCAACGGCAGTGGACTGCTTCCCGTTTCCCTGTAATGAAATTTGAACCGGGCTTTCAGGATCATTGCTTTCAATGGTCAGGATGGCCTGAATGTCTCCCGCAGTCTTTGGTTGAAAAACAATGTCAACATCCATGCGTTCTCCGGGCGGAATCGCGAAATTTTGCTGTTTAGTAAAAAATGCCGAGTCTGAGCTTTTAATATTATTGATAAAAACAGAGTCAGCTCCTGTGCTCATTAAGAGCAGTGAAATTGAAGAGGAGGAATCAATGTCTACTTCACTAAAATTGTAGGTTGCATTAAGCAGCTCCTTTGCTTTGATTGCCCAGGTCAGGGCTACTTTTGAAACCAGATGCCCGCTTTTCTGGGTATAACCGGCGAATCGTTCGTCAAATTCATCGATCAGTTCTATTTGCACCGAATCGCTGCCAAAAACAGTTACCCGGCCATAATGGTTGTTGAAATTGTTGTTCTGCAGAGTCTGCCCCCCCTGATTCCAGAGTTCCAATCCCAATAATTCAGCTATGGCAACTACTGTGGAATTACTGCGATCCAGTCCACCAGCCATGAATTCAGGAAACAAAGAATTGGCGCCGTCATCTATCGCGGCTGTGTGTGAATCACCACTTAAAACAATCACGTTTTGGATGTTTGCGTCATGGGTGGCCTCAACCAATCGCTGAACACTTTGTGGAAATCCATTCCAGGCATCGGCCAAATTGATCGCCAAAAATGCCGCTGTAACCATTCTCCCCGGAATAGGCAAAGGATCAAACTCACTACCCTGAAAAGCCAGAGCCAGCTCAAGCAGGGCGCGATGGCCCGGATTAAAGGGCACGCCGGAGCAGATAAATTTCCAGGCAGCAGTTGAAGCCTGCAACTCCCGAATCAACCAGTCCATTTGCAATTCCCCTGAAATGTTCGGGTCGCCCTGCAGGATTGCATGATCAGAACCTGGCAGAAAAAAATACTTTCCAGTAGAATCCTGATGAAAGGATTCAATATTGCGATCTCTTTGAGTTCGTGTGTCCAGCACGAAAAAATCTGCATTACCAAAAGCGAACTTGTGCCAGATGCCGTTATCGGTATTTCCCAGCGGATAGTGGGGGAACATTTCTTTGTAACCTCGAATAGAGTTTTCACTACCTGAATTAGTCCGGTCACTATTATTATTGGAATAGTCATGGTCGTCATAAACATACTCGATCGGCGCTACCTTGAAAAGTTCATCCATAGGGTAATCCGGATCGTATTTCGACTGATAGTTGGCCTGGACGAGTTTGTAATCAGTGTTGAAATAATTATCCGGATTTTCATGCGTGTCGGTAGTATCGGGATAAGTCCAATCTCCTAACTGAAGGAAAAAACGCGGATTACCCGCAGCAATCAACGGAAAAACTCGTCCGCTAAAAGAGTCTGGATCGCCCGGCGCTTGTTGGCAACTGCCGAATGAAAAGCTGAAAGTCGTTTCAGCACCTTCTATTGGAAAAGTCATGAATGAACGAATGTCGGTTTGGGGAATATTATTTATCACGGCCCGGTAGTAATACCTGGTATTTGGAAGCAAGCCGTTTACTTCTATAATCACAAAAAAATCCGCTTCCTCTTCTGTATTTGCTGAAAGAGTAGCGACAGGATTGGTAAAAGTTTGAGCCTGATCCAGTTCGAAGCGCACTTCGGCTTGCGCATCAGTCCTGACTAAAAACCTGGCCGATTTCTGGGTGACTGCGCCGACAAAGGGGCCGTGTGTCACCTGAACCTGGCTCCAGGTAGTGGCAATCGATGTTCCTGTGAAGTTAGTTAAAAATACAAGGCCCAATTGCAGGAAAAATCTGTTGTTTACTAAATTAATTGTAGAATAGCGCATAGTCTTTCCGGTGTTTAATTATCATTTCTTTTGACAAAATAAAGTTAACGCTTTTTATCTTTAATGCAACAAATTTTCAGAGTATAAATATTTTTAAATTTGTTATTGATTTTTATCCATGAATGGCTTACTATTTGGCATCATCATTTCACACCTTCTTAATTTAATGATTTTTGTTGAGCATTGACTAAAATTCAAGACTACTTTCAATCATTTAAACCGTTATGGTATCTATTTTATAATAAGCAATACTCCTGGTTGGCCAGAAAATTCCCCAATAAATGGATTCGACCAATTCAATGGTGTATTGTATTTTTATTTATTAGCCTTGTCGGCTCCTTTATCATATTTGGCTTTTTTGCGCGCAGTAAAAATGCAGTTGAACCAAATTATGATCGTATTTGGGGTGAATTTTTTAAGGGTCCATTTTTAATCCAATTGATTATAGTAGTATCCTGGTTCATTGCTTCAATAAAGGAGAGACCATCTCGTTTTGAGGAATTCAAATTTTTGGCCAGTCTGCCTATTCAACCACAAAGAATCTTTGACATTTTTTTCCTTTCAGATCTCTATTATTTTTCATGGGTTCCGATTATACTCGTTGTCTTATTTTTAGGATTACTGCCTTTATCCTCTCTGTCATTTCTGGCCGGCCCGATCCTTCTTTCAGTTGTAGCATACCTCAGCGCCATGGCTGCTATGGCAGTCGTACATTTGTTTATTTCTCTAAAATTTAACAGATTCAAATCGCATAACTACTTAACAAAACCGAATCCATTGGTTCAGTGTCTGGTACTGCTTGGTTTTGAAGGTATGCAAATAGCAATTATTCTTAATCCATTTTCAGCCTCAAAATTAAATATATTGATTATTGTATTAATTCAATGCTCCTTTGTTCTTATTTTGATTAGATTAGCTGAGAAGCTATTTATTAAATTGCACAATCAGAATTCCTGGAGCAAAGTTTCTGTCCCGCGCGGAAAAGCTGTCAAAATTACTGACTCTCTATTTTTGAAAATTATCGGGTATTTAAGCAAACGTTCCTTTTCCAATCCATTATTACTCAAAAATATGATCCGCAGCGGACGTGCCAAATCAGGCGTCTCCAATATTATTTCATCCGGTGTCTTCATTGCAATTGCCTATTTAATGGCCATGAATAATCCAAATTTAGAAGATGGAATTGCAGTACTGTATGTGTTAACAGTTATCTACATTTTGTTTTATTGCTACCGGTTGATAAGCCGCATGGGTACGGATTTAGAATCGACTAAAATAATTTTCACCCTGCCGATTTCTACTAGGCAATTTTATTATTCAATTTTCTGGCCTGCGATAGTCTGGACGTTGATTATTTATACTTCGATAACCTTCTTACTTTTTATTGCCGGCAGCAACCTCTACCAGGTCTCCTTTTTCTGGCTTAAATCTTTTACAGCGTCTTTATTACTGCTAACTATTGCCATGAATTGTGGTCTGGCAAATTATCCAGGCACAAAAACAGCCCAGCAACACTTTTCAAAATGGATTATGGCGCTGATTTTCGCCGGCGCTTTGTTATATAAATATCGAATTTTAATTGCTATTACCATAACACTAATGTCATACATTTCTCTGAGAAAAGTAAAATTATTTAGAACTCATACACGTCACACAAAACCATTTTTAATATTATGAATATGAACAGCCTTCTCGAAATTCAGGATATAGTTGTAAGCTATGGAGAGCAACCAATAATCAAAGGATTCTCAACCGCAATCTCTTCCGGCTCATTTATCGGTTTGATCGGCCCAAATGGCGCTGGTAAAACCACCCTGCTTTTAGCCATATCCGGCCAGCTTAAACCGGATACAGGAAAGATATTATTTAACGAAAGCGACATTTACATAGAAAATCTTGAATATAAAAAAAATATTGGTTATGTGCATGATATCCCTTTCTTTTACCCTGATCTGACTGCGGAAGATTTTATGCGATTTGTAGCTGGAGTTAAAGGGCTACCGTTTGAAAAGGCGGCGGCTGAAATCAACACTATGCTGGCGAAAGTTTCTCTTATCGAAGAAGGCGATAAGTTGACGTCGGAACTTTCTTTCGGAATGCGTAAAAAATTATCGATTGCAGCCGCGCTTTTAGGTTCTCCCAAAATATTATTTTTAGACGAAGCCCTCAATGGCGTGGATTTTGAAAGCGTTTTTCACATAAAAGCAATTTTAAAAGAATATGTTGAACAGGGGGGAACGGTATTTCTGTCTACTCATATACTGGAAGTGGTTGAAAAGCTCTGTAATCGTAATTTAATTTTAAAAGATGGTCAATTGATCGCTGACCTTAATGGAGATGAATTAGCAGAATTGAGCAGCAACAACAAAGGACTGGATTTAGAAACATACCTAATTCGAATGCTAGACAAAATTAATAAACCCTGAAGCAACCATAAGAATTATTAATTTCAAATTACCACCGTATAAATTTTGTATCCCCTCTATAGATAATGGGAACTCATTACATGAAACCTCCGGTAAGTTAAGTGCCATTCAGGTTACTTCATTTAACAAATCTATGAAACATTACTGGATTTGTCAATGAACTACCGGAAGGTTTTCCTTATTTCAAAAGCAGCATCTTTTTCGACATAATATACTCATCTGTTTTGATTCGATAGATATAAGTTCCTGATGAAACAAAATTTCCATCTGAATTTATCCCGTTCCAGTTAATCTCTTTTCTACCAGCCATTTGCTTAATATTAACCAATTCAATGACTTTACGTCCTAAAATATCATAAACGGATATATTGACATGAGTCTGCATTGGCAGATTATATTTTATCGTGGTTACCGGGTTAAATGGATTGGGATAATTTTGAAAAATTTCAAATGACAGAGGAATGGAATTATCAACCAGCACAGAAGTCAATGTATTTATATCATAAAAATAGGATGAACCGTTGTTAAAATGCGGTGAATCATCTAAACTGCAGCCGACAACAAGATTAGTTCCATCCAGGGACATGGCCATTCCAAAATGATCATTTTTATCGAGGTCCTCCGGCGTGATTTGGCCAACTTGTCCCCATGTGCTGTCTACGCGGGAAAAAATGTACGCTGTTCCGTGATCGCTATCCTCGATCCCCTTATCCCATTTCGGGCTTCCGATAATCAGATAATCCTGATCAATTGCGACGGTGGCGCCAAAGTAGTCGTGATGGACTGGGCTTTCCGGTACCAATCTATAGGTATGATCCCACTTTTGGGAAGCATCAAGTTCGTACAAGCTCGCCCCTCCTGAAAAGAGTGAATCAACTTTAGCTTCCATTTCTCCAACGATCAATCGACCAGCAGAATAGTCGATCGATGCTCCAAACAAGCCATGAGTTCTGCCATTTTCGGGCGCTATAATTTGGTTAACTGTCCATCCTTCATTGGATTTGATGAAAGAATAGACAAGCCCTGCTTCCTCTACAGAACTGTTTCCACGAGGAGCGGCCACAATGAGATGCGTCTCATTTACAATTCGAAACGATGCGCCAAAAAGATCATCTTTATTTACACATGGGGAAACGATTAGTTCTAGTTGAATCCATCCATCCACTGTATTCCTAAAAATATAGACAATTCCCGACGCATTTCCTTCTTCATTTGAGGAGACTGAATTAATCAATGCAAGATCGTCTTTAACTTCAAGAGCTGAACCAAATTTCTGAAATCTGATGGGTTCTTTCGGAATTATTGTCTGCGTTTTATTCCATTTCGAACCATCAAATTCGTAGACAATTACAGCTCCACTTTTTGCATTATATCCAGGGACGCCTATGAGCAATGTCTTGTCATTTAATTTAATAGAAGCTCCAAAACGATGTAACATGACTGGATTCTCTGGTTCAATTTTTTGAAAAAACGACCAATCTCCTGGTATTTTTCTGTAAACATAAACGGCTCCCACTTCAACGCTGTCACTGGGTTCCATTGGCGCAGAGATCGCAGTGAATTCGCCATGCATGGATGTCGCCCAGCCAAACTGACTATGAGCTGGCAGCGTTGATTGAGCAGCGCCGGATATTTTCTTACTTTTGCCATAAAAATTTGCGCCGCCGCCGTAAACTGTTTTATCAGCGCTGTAAACATAACTGCTTATAAGAATAACAATGCTCAGTATAGTGATTTTTATATTTTTCATATTCTAACCTCGTTTAATTCCATATACAGTTTTTTTCTTCTGAGTCCAATTCCACCAACATCCCATGTCTGACTTTCATCAATCGTATATTCAGTTCCTGGAATATAATCTGATGCAGGATCCACCTCATAACCATGCGGAATATCAACAATAATTTTAACTTTGGTTCCACTGGCTAATTGATTAATAAAACCAAACCCATGTTCATCTCTAATTATAAAACCATCATCATTATTAATCGGATGCCATTCCTCGCCGACTTTTACTAAAAGATTGACCGCAACACCCTTTGCGTCATCATTTTCAAAGCCTACATCACCGTATATTGGAAAAGAAAATGATTTCTGTTTAATCAAAAGAATTCCCCGAGGCTCTGCCTCGCGGGTTAAGTATGATAAAATGTTTTCGAAGAAAACAACCTTATTGATACCTCGTGGGCTCTGCCCCGAGGTAATTCATTATCTGTAGAAATGATCGCGTTGATATCGTCATTAATTGTTGCATAAAAATACAAGTCCTGATCAAGACTCATATATTTTGAGACAAAAACCCCTTTCTGGTAAACTGTCGGTTTTTTTCATATTTCTGAACCACATCGCTATAATTCAGGATCGCAATCGGTATTCCAGTTCTACCATCTTTGGAAATGAAATAGGTGATTTTTGCTACATCTGGTGCGAAAACCCATGAATGGATATCAAATTGAACATGCAGATCTTTAACATGCCCGCCTAAGGGTCCTGAATCTTCAGGTCTGGTTACAAAATTAGTAATGAAGTTGGTATCGTACATTTTAGGATCATCATAAATTTTATGAACTTCATAGCTTTCCATAAAATCCTTTGTATTTACAACGCCTACCTCTAACCAGTATGCTCCCGCTGCAAGTCTGGCTTTAATGTTTGTATCATAGCCAACTGGCAAAACATAGAAGATAATTTCATTCTTATTATATGACCAGAGATAATTGTATGTTTGCAACATGTTGAAATTAATTCGGTCTGCAGCCATAAGATCCACACCGTCAACATAATAACAAGGGGCATACGGATAATTTTGATGCATAGCCGTTGTATAAACATCAGTAAATACTTTTGCGAACTTTTGTTTTAATTTCACTTTAATTTGCATATAATGGGGCATATGATCGCCATCAACCTCAATCCGAATATGTTTCCAATAAGTCGTTACACTATTATCTAACGTTTTCGAGGCAGAATGTCTTAATTTTCGTATACTGCTCGCCCCGATAATTGAAAAATCTTTATTTTTGAAACTGTATTTAACGCCCTTTTTAATAGTATCAAAAAACAAATCAATACTTACCCAGCCTGCGGCGAAACTTGAAGGATCATGTTTATCATAATGCACAGCGCCGTCCGCCTCGCCAAATTTATGTCCACCAATAAGCGGAACAGATTCAGGAACCACGAGTTCCACATCAATCAAAGCATTGAATGCGCCGGTATTGGAAAGTTGCGCCTCAAGTCCTGCTTTGATCATTGTATTTGGAGAAGACGGGACATTCAATTGTCCCGATAATGAGTACAAATGGCCCCATTGTAAATCAAGAAGCAAATTTCCATCACCCAATACAGAATGCCATGTTCCTTCTTCATCCATATAGGCGCCGACTTTTATATCTGAGGATATCCTTAGCTCACTGCGGCTTATAGTGGCATCCGCTTCCAAATATACAATGGACACTTCATATTCGCCTATGGTAAATGGTCCGCCAAAACAGATTCCAATTTTTCCTTCAAAACTAAAGTTATGCATATCATTAAGATTTTCTACGCCGCCTTCCATTTTTGTGATGAATGCGCCTGTGCCGGGAAGTTCAATAGCCTCCTCAAAACTCACTGCTTCCCAGCCAATATCGATACCTTCTAATGAGCCATCCGCTAATTTAATATCTGCATCGATCTCCCAGCCGGGAGGAAACTCAATTTTAGCGGCATCCTCAACAATCCTATTATCTTCCAGCTTAAGCAACATTTTTTTGATAGAAATCGCTCCAAGATCAACCTCCCCCAATTCAAAAGTTGCCTGTTCTATTTTGAATTTCGTTTCTCCATCGCTAAAATCCAGCGTTACGCCCGAACCCGGACCTTCACCGAGGTCAATTAATGCATGCCACATTTCTTTAATAAACAATTTACCAGAGATGTGATACTCATCTTCATGATGTTCAACCGTCAAGTCTTCTGTTGCGACTTCCATACCGCCAAAATGCAAATCCGCGCTTGTTCTGATTTCCAGCGATGTAATTTTGCCTTCCTCAAGTACTAATCCGGGATGTTCCATATCGCCAAACGAAAAGCCAACCTCATCCTCTTCAATCTGAATTCTAACACGGCCAAAAAGATGAAAAACATCCCCAACTTTTTCCTTTTGCCAGGCAAAACCTAAAGAGTCTGTCCTGATTTCCAGAGATTTCAATTTAAAATCTTCAGTAATTCCAATATCGATTTTATCCACTGCGCCATCTTTGATTTCGATACCTGGATTATCAAGATCGCCAAGCACTGCCTTCATTGAATCACCATCGACATCGACTTCAATAGAGCCGGAAATATTGAAATCATCCTCTTCTTCATCCCACCTGAAAGTAAGATTCTGAGGCTCGATTCGCACTGATTTCATAGTGAAGTCATCAGTGATGCCAATGTTAATTTCAATAACGCTGCCATCTTTTATTTCAATACCAGGATCATCTGCATCGCCTAATGTTGCAATAAGAGTATCCCCTTCAACATCAATTTCAATACCGCCATAAATGGAATAACTACCCCCCTCATCCCACATAAGAGTAAGCTCTTTAGGCGCTATTGTTAGCGACTTCATTTGAAAATCTTTGCTAATGCCAATATTGACGTGAACAACATTGCCATCGTTGATCTCCATGCCGGGATTATCCGAATCACCCAGCAAAGCGACCAGCGTATCGCCCTCAATATCGACTTTAATCGCCCCATAAATATCATAATTGTCCTCTGCCCTGTCCCATTCAAACGAAAGAGAGTCGGGGATGACAGTGATATCTTTTAATCCAAAAGAGGCTGTAAAACCAAAATTGACTGTTTCCAGCGCGTCGTTTTTGATACTAATTCCCGGTTCTTCTTCAGTCCCAAGCGACACATAAAATTCTTCTTCGGTCAAAAGGACTTTGGCGCCCCCAAACAGACTAAATGATGTACTATCCGCGTCCCATTTGAGAAATAAACTATCTGGTACAATCTTCATCAAGTGGAGGGAGAACGTATCCGGTACAGTTTCAGTATAACTTTCCACCTTTTTGGTGAAGGTCAATCCTTCAATTCCATCAACAGTGATTTCATCCTGGGCATGTGTCAGACTTGTTATCAAAAACCAGCAAATAAAGAACAGCACACTCTTCATTTTTTGAAAAACACCACTTTTATTCATAAAACGCTCCATCTTTTTTTAGATATATTCGGAATTCTTTTATCTATCGGATGGTTCGGTTTAGTACTTGATTGTATTAATTTTATGAATTATTTACAAACCGGAAATTATTTATACTGGTTATAACAAGCTGGTTAAATCAGAAGTGCGAGGTATAAGAGGTAAAATCACTTATGTAGAAGAAATTGAGCTTGCACAGAGCGTTATTGAATGTGAGCGATTGTGGTTACCACCGGGATATTTCAGGAGAATAAAGAAGCGCCCGTTTAAAACTTTAACTATACACGAGAAGAAATCAGGCGGGCGGTTTTCGGGTACGGTTTCATGTGTTTCTGATTATTTAATGAATATCAAAAGTCCGAAAATTCTGCGTAATGATGCCATCCCGAATTTACTTCACGACTCGCCATGAAGAGTTTGAAATTCAACCAGCATCCTCCCAAAAGTACGCGGCAGATAAAATGAACATGAGCGAAAGATACAGGTTGAATGATATGGCTTCTTTGGACTTTTTTATTTTTGTGCAAGACATTTAGCCATTTTGAATTTTTATTCACTACGGCTGGTAATTTCAATGAGATGGTACCCAAACTGTGTTTTTATGGGACCGTGTGTTTTTCCGACCTCTTCGTTAAATACAACCTGGTCAAATTCTTTTACCATTTGACCCGGGGAAAACTGCCCTAAATTCCCGCCCTGCTGGCCCGATGGACATTTGGATTGTGTACGGGCCAATTCGGCAAAATCACCGCCATCCTCTATTTGTTTTTTGATTTCTTCGCATTTTTCTTGTGTGCTTACTAATATATGTCGTGCAGTGGCTGTAGCCATGAATACATCCATATTAAAAGATTAGAATTAACCCGTTGTGCATAATTAAGAGAAGGCATATTTGATTTCATTAATTGGTTT
>CAZIKB010000103.1:0-24206 GCA_964539665.1 uncultured Cytophagia bacterium | reverse complement strand
TCGTGCCGGATTGGCCGGCTTGACTATATTAGCTTTGCTTGGCGCACTCATAATATTTCCTTTCATTTTTATTTGCTTTTCTCGCGCTAATAATTCGAATAGTATCGCCTCTTTCTATATGGATCACAACTAATAGACGATTCTTATTTGAATTACCAATTAGAATAAAGCGGTCCTCATCTTCAGAATGTAGGGGATCATAAATAGTCAGCGAAAGAGTATCTTTAAATGCTGTGCAAGATTCATCAAAAGAAACTCCATGGAGTTTTATATTCTTTTTCGCCTTATCAGGATCCCATTGAAATAGTAACATCGTTTTATCCTTAACGCTTTCATGACAAATTAAACAATTTTATAATGTTAATGGTTCGCTATCTTCGTTTAAATTTCGTTGCTTTTTGAAAATTTTATTTAGATTTTCTTGCATACGCAATCATCCGTTGGTGATGCATGACAGATATTTTTCTCAAACATAAAATTATCACCTATAAATATCAATCAATCAGATGTCAAATTTCCGATCAATGCGATTGTAACTTTTAAAACGTTCTTTCTAATGAATCAAATACAGACCTGGTATATTAATTTTTGGTCATTGTACATTATTGGTTTTATTGTTATTTGTTATTTTATTCATTTACCCATCTATCAATTTTAAAATAGTTCGTTTTGTAGCCAGCGCTGCTTCCGGATGATATATAATAAGAATATCTGCGCCCGCATAAAGCAGATTTACTGCCGTGGACAGCTCCCACAATGCCGCTCGTTTTGATATGTCGCCCCAGGCAGGGAATTCGGATTCGGCAGCTTTAAATTCCTTGACTTTTATGCACTCCTGTCCTGGTGAAACAATCATTGGACCAACAAGCATCTTATCCCCGTTCAGCCCTGTCAACCGAATTCGTTCCATAACCGAATAGGTGTACTCAATACCGTATCCCGCCGCACTGGTCAGGGGATCCATCACAATCTGGTCTTTTTTGATGTCCATATTAGTCAGCAAAATGTTCATCTGTTTGGCAATATTCACGTCAATCGGACTTTGAGCAACGATGGAGTGGCCGTATGCCAATGCCGCACCGGCAATGGTTCGATAATTGTCCTGTTCCACCCAATTCAGCAGTAGGTTTTCACCGGCACAGCTCCGGGCTACTGCCTTAAATACTTCGTTGTTTCGATCAAAGTGACTGTGACCGGTGACAATTAACGGCACCTCTACGGCACTCAAAACTGCCTTGACCAAATCAACCGCCTGTTCCGGAGATCGGTTTCCCTTCTCAGGATGGGTGCCTTCCAGTCGCACACTGATGAGATCCGCGCCATATTTTTCAACACACATTTGCGCCATCTTAGCTGGATTATTCAGCAGTTCGCCATAGATGTCTCGCAGAATTTGCGGGTATTTTTCGCTTATTACATCAAACACTTCCATGGCCACCAGCGGACGATTTGGCATTTCTCCTTCCCATAGATGAAATGGCATACAGGTCGCGCCGCCGACGGTAAGGATGTGACCTCGCGTTCCGCCCTCTCTTTTGGTCGCTCCAAGTTTTACCGCCCAGACCGGTTCTTCGCATGTTTCCTTAAGGATATTGAATTTTTTGATTGAAGCTATGCGTTCTTTAGCAGTCGGGCCTGTCGGCTCAAAAGTAATTTCAGGCGCTTCGATTTTGGATTCAGTTATTTTTGATGTTTCAGGAATAGAAATATTCTCAGAAACCGATATGTCCTCACCCAAAAATTTCTGGCTTAATATTGAAATAATATCAGGAACAATATCTTTCGGTATGCTGGTTTTTAATTCTTTTATTACTTCTTCTGCAACTTGTTTCTTGATACTGCTGATTAATTCCGGTGTCAGTTTCACAGCTTCAGTTTCAGTAGTTAAAGAAGAAATTGTTTCATCAGCTTCAGTTGCATATGGTGAAGCGTCAGCGGTTTTCCCATCATCGAAATTATTTGCACTATCCTGCTTTTGGACACCATTTCCCGAGTCAGCGTAATCATGCATGTCCGCCAATTTCATGGC
Source organism: uncultured Cytophagia bacterium (assembly GCA_964539665.1). Taxonomy (GTDB): domain Bacteria; phylum Zhuqueibacterota; class Zhuqueibacteria; order Oceanimicrobiales; family Oceanimicrobiaceae; genus CAZIKB01. Next base: position 22,177 of record CAZIKB010000103.1, on the reverse strand, counting down.
CGGATGATCATTTTTTTTCATAAACTCATGAATTTCATGGGCATTCGTTGCAATGGTTTCATCGGCTATTTTTTCAAGAAGACCTGGAACGCCCTGTTCTTCAAAACGTTTCTGTAAATCAGCAGCGAGTAAATCTTTAAGTTCTTTAGGCATCCAAACCAATCGTTTGTAGCCGCCCTCGGCAAAAAGAAATTTTTTCGAGGTTAAAAATACCTTGCCGCAACCCATAAAACCGGGCGTTTGCTGTCCTCCGCCAACACTTCCTGCTAAAGCGGAGAAAGTCATACCAACAGGGGTGTCTCCCATGAACTCGCGATTCACCGCCATCACTCCATTACACTCCGGCACATAAGCGCAAATGACCTCAAAACAGCCGCAACTGGTCATTGGCCGATCCATGATAGAATAGGCGCTGAAGCTTGCTACCGTCTTATGGCTGTTTATAAAGACATAATCATCAACTCCCTTCCAGACACCCTTAACCGGATCAAGGCATTCGCCCTTCTTCACTGGCTGATTCGGTCCGGTTTCATCAATCTCAAAAGCTGCTTTGCCGTCTAACCAATTATAAGCGCCGCACAATCCCAATCTTTCGGGTGTAATCATGCAAACATGGTTTGGCGCAAAAGACTGACACAGCAGACACGAATAGAATATTTCCACTGAATCATCCGTCATGGTTTCCAGGCGGCGGTTGCGCTGATCGTAAACTTTACGAGCTATTTTAATCCGTTCCTCCACCTGACTCAGATCAGTGATTAAGGTAACCTTTACTTTGTCAACAATTGCTGGATAATCAGAAAGTAATTTTGCATGCAGAATTTCACCATAATGACGCAGCCTCAGGCCCCTGGCGAACCCTGCTTTGGATACGCGTGTCCACACAATATCACGTTGTCCCATGTGCCAGACGCCTTCGGCGCCATTAAGAAGATGGTGAATCTGGCGTTCTAATATAGGCTCGAAATCGGTTTGCATTTTTCGGCCGGCCACTTCCACCCAGATACCGAGCGGCAAAGCAGCACCTTCTGAAATTGTATCGATATCCTGCCCAATAATTTCAATTTCGCCATCATTAATTTGATCCAGTTCAACTGATGTAACAAATTCAAACGCCGGCGTAATATTTCCGCCGAATTCTGCATGGACATCGGTTTTTCGAATACGTTCTCCCGCAAATGCCACACCATAAGGAACCGGCACAGGTACTTTGGTGATTTTAACCTTACACCCCCGGACTTCCAGGGCTTTCTCGACCATCGAATCATAAGGGACATTGGAGACCACATGCTCATAGGTGCAAACTCCGGTCGGCAGGATTTGTGGAATATCCGTATCGGCTATGACCGGAAATCCGTAGTTGATTGCACCGGCCGCCACCGCATATTTGTCTGGAGTAACCTCGCCGAAAGTTAACACAAATGCAAAAATTCGGTTTTTGTTATATTTTAGATTTGCTTTAAAATCACCGGGTTTAACGCCGCCAAAAGACAACGCTGCCCGATTCGCAAATCCAAGTGCATAAATCAAAGCAGAAACATCGGGGCCAAACGGAACCAAACGGGTCTCCCAACCCAATTGCACGCCTTCTTCTGCTAACTGTTCGGCGAAATGTTTGCCATTTGTACCGCCGCCCATAAATACATATAAATTTTTCTCCTGAAGCTCCCGGGCAATTTTAACAGCGATTTCGTTGGTTGGCGCAGCGCCGGTAATTGCCGCAAATCCAGGTGCGGTCCCATCAACAAATTCAATCCCGCGTTCACGCATAATCATATCATTTGCCGCCCCCAGCCAGATTCCATTAGTTGACTTTGGCTCAAGAACTACTTTACAGGCTTCTATTATTTCACACGCGAAAAGAGCCGCAACACCAGCATCGAGGGTATTGCCGAGATACGGCAGCCAGAGCTTCTCCGAAGGACGTTCAGGAAGCAGTTCTTTGGCTTGTTTCAATATCGAGCGCAAATCACTCAGCTTCTCTGCTTTTTTACCCGTGAAGGAATAAATAACCGGCAGATAGTAAGCGGTATCCGGGAAACCTACGGGACAGGATTCGCCTTTTGCCTGAATAGTATCGTTTAATTTTGCCTCGGCTTTGACGATCCACTCCACAGCGCCATCAATCGCACTGGTACAAATGTGCTTAGACATCGAGCTCTCTCCTATCTTTCATATCATACAGCTTCCGTTCAATTTTCTTATTAATTCCAAGTTTTTCTCTGGCAGAATCGAGCAGTTCAAATATTTTGGCGGCTGCAGCATGTGGGTCTTCACAAACATGGAACGAACCGCCAAATAATTGTTTTGTTTCTTCGTTTAAAAATCGGGTGACATTTTCAGATCCGGCAATATGGAAAGGGTGTCCTAAAATAACGTCGATGCCGGATGCAACAAAATAGCAGCCTATTGCAATCGCTTTTTCACTCATCCATTCCGGAGCCACGCCAACGGCTGGAATTTGAGAAATATCATCACCCAGTCCGCCTTCGAATACGACCTCTGTACTGGCTTCTAAGATGCGCGTATTATCCACGCAACTGCCCATATGCAAAATCGGCGGGATTCCAACTGCTTCACATACTTCTCGCAGTCCATTACCGGCTTTTTCAAGCGCGGTCTCAGGGGTGAGCATGCCTTCTTTTGCCGAGGCAATGGCGGCACAGCCAGTTTTTAACACCAACACATTCTCAGCGATCAACTCCCTGGTCAGGGTATTGATGTAGTTGTCAAGTTTGGACTTGGGATTGTTGCATCCCACGATACCCACGACTCCTTTAATTCGTCCTTGCATGATGGCGTCATTTAAGGGTCTGAATGAGGCGCGAAAACTGCCACCAAGCATATATTTAATCGCGTCTACACTGAATCCAGCCACCAGCGGTTTCTTTGCCTTCGGGATGGCAACTTTATCAGGATCGCGATTTTTAAAATTATCAATAGCCCGCTTGATTAAATTTTTAGCTGAAGTTAATGAATTGTCTCCGTCAAATGCCACGTGGGTTGAACCGATTGTTTTAGCGATATCTGAGGTGGATACAATCTCAGTGTGATAAGCACTAGCCACATCTGGCAGACTTGGCATGCAGCATTGCACATCGGTTATCATCATTTCCACCGCGCCAGTGATGATGGCTAATTCTTGTTGCAGAAAGTTACCTGCTATTGGAATACCGTGCCGCATTAAAATTTCATTGGCCGTGCAACAAATTCCGGCAAGCGTGACGCCACCCGCCCCTGCTTGTTTAGCATAACTGGCTATATCCGGATCCTGAACCGCCACGGCTAACATTTCTGATATTGCCGGCTCGTGCCCGTGGACCAGAATATTCACGGTTTTCTCATTCAACACACCGAGGTTGGCGTTGCTTCGTATGGGAGATGGTGTGCCGAACAAGATATCAGATACGATTGTAGCCACTCTGGAACCGCCCCAACCGTCTGCCAGCGAAGTACGAAATGCCTGCAATAAAATGTTGCGATAATCATGATCAACGCCCATGTGGGTGCGATGCATGGACTCGACCACCATTCGATCAATTCCCAGTGGGGCGATATTATTATTATGCCAGATATTCTGCTGTTTTAATGGCGACAACTTTAAGGTTTTTAACGCTTCCTCCTGGCTGGTAAATTCCTCCAGGAATAAATTGCACAAATCGAGCGCTATTTCTGGATTACTTCTGCCGGTTTCTGCAATTTTGTATAATTGAGCCGCCTGACGCAGGGCTTTTTCATCTTTAATTGTGAAGCCATTGCCGCTACCTTCAGCCACTTTTTTTAATCTCAGCACCAGATGCCGGCCGTGATCGGAATGCGCCGCCGCACCGCCTGCAACTTCCCGCAGAAAATTACGCGCGACAATTGTATCTGCGTCTGCACCACAGACTCCGAGCGGCGATTTTTGCGTGATACGGCAAGGACCCATGTGACAGAGTCGGCAGCACACACCAGAAGTGCCAAATTTACACTGATTCTGTTGTGTATCCATTCGGGTGAAACAGGTCTCTACGCATTCATCTTCAGCTTTTATCAAAGTATCTAATGATGCAGCATCCCATACTCGGTCTTCAGTTTTTACAGCTTCTTTGGGCATAAGTAACTCCAGTATATTTAAACCACGCAATGTAAAGCAATTTCACTTAAAAAACTATCAATTTTTGTGACCACAAAATTATCCTTTGGTAACAACATCAAGTTTTTGCCATTTTCTGCAAATTCAAATATTTCCATATCATCCTGCAAACCAACAATAATTTCAGCACTTGTTTCTGCTTTTAATGCTGAAATCCTAGCCGGCATTTCATTTTGTCGCATCCTGTTTACAATAATGGCAAGACAATCATAATTGATATCCATCTCCCGAGCCAGTTTGTACAGGCGGCTGACAGTTTGCTGACCTTGACTTGAGGGATCGGTTACCATAACGAGCAAATCAACTTTCTGAACAATTCGACGTGACAGATTTTCCAGGCCTGCTTCATTGTCCAGCACTACATAAGGATAATTTACCGAGAGTTTATTTAAGGCTGATTTAAGCACATTGTTGGCATAACAATAACACCCCGGGCCTTCGGGGCGCCCCATGGCAATCAAATCAAAATCATCCGCTTCGACAATGCTCTCAGCAATTTTTAATTCAAGAAGCTGCTGTTTCGAAATCCCACTGGCCATACCTTTGCCGGCAATCTCCCTGGCTTCTTCCCGAACGCCTCCGATGGTTGAATTCACCTGTGCACCAAGCGCAGCATCCAGACAAGTATTTGGATCGGCGTCGACCGCAAGTACCGGGCCAAATCCCCGCGCAATTAAGCGGGTCACGATTAATCCGGCTACGGTTGTTTTTCCAACTCCGCCTTTGCCGGTTATGGCTATTAGATAACTCATGATAGTTTAAGCAATTATATCTTTGTTTATTGCATGAAAATTGAATTATTACTTTTAGGCTATAAGGAAATGAGGATCTAAGGGCATTAGGTTAGATTGTGCATTTCAGAATTCCAAATACCTTAAAATCTTATTCCCTTATTTCCTCAATTCCACAAATCCTCACAACTTATTCAAAATACCCTTAAAACATCCCATCATCTCTTCTCCCAAACCGTGCAAAACTGACTGGCCGTTTCGGTCAGATTGCCGAATTTCTTCGGAGTAAGGGATAACACCAAGTAGCTCGCGATCCGGGAATACAGATCGAATGAACTTTTCATCTTCGCTTCCTATAACCTTGTTTGCCACAAACTGGATGTTTTTCAATCCGATCTCTCCAGCCATGCTGATTATGCGCCGGGCACAATCGATGGAACGCTGGCCGGGTTCGAGAACCACGAGCATGGTATCGACACCGCGTGCTGTAGCGCGTCCGAGATGTTCAACGCCGGCCTCCATATCCATGATCAGAGCATCGTCCTTGTATAAAATCAAATCAGTTACCAATGCTCGAATTAACACATTTTCCGGACAGGCGCAGCCGCTGCCGCCTTGTTCCACCGCCCCCAGCACAAGAAGATTGACGCCATGATGGACAGTAGCGTAAGTATCAGCAATATCTGCGACTTCAGGATTGAGTTTGAACATCTGGCCGTACTGCTTGACTTTAGCCCCGGTGCGTTCTTCAACCAGCGCTACTTGTTGGGATATCGGGATAATCTGCTGCTGTTCATTTTCAGGAATACCGAGCGCTGCAGCCAGATTCGCATCCGGATCGGCATCAACTGCTAAAATCCGCCGACCTTCACGGGCCATTAAAAGCGCCAGCGCTGCCGCAAGAGTTGATTTGCCCACACCACCTTTACCTGAAATTGCTATTTTCATTTAGACTTTTCTTATCCTGAATAATTCACATATAAAAAGTGCTCGGTTGATAATTTCAACTCGATTTTGTTGTTGTACTATGATTATCAAATTAACGCAGAGACGCAGAGTACGCTGAGATTCGCAGAGTTTTTAATAAAACTACTCCGTTAATTCGTTGACCACTCGTTCAATTCCATCACGTAATAATTCAACATGAAAGTTAATGATTAATCCAACTCATGCATAACAAATAATTTTCCTTTATCTCTGCGCTAAGAATGAAGCTTTCAACTTCAGAATCCGTACTTTTCCTTCATCGCCCGCGAAAGCAGATCAGTCATCTCAAATACTTTATCTGCATCTGCCGGCTCCATGGAGCCGGTGCCGCAGGAAGGAGTAATGATGGCTTGTTCTGTAATCTGCTGTTTATCGACGCCCTGTGCAGCCAGGTTATCCATCATCTTTTCCAAATGAACTACCATACTTCCGACAGTCTGTTCCTGAATCGCTTTGGAAGTGGGGACAACACCCCAGGCCAGCATTCCACCGCTTTCGAGGAAACTTTTGACAGCCTCTGGATACATGGCTATTGTTTCACCAAATTCGAAAGCGTCAAAATTCACAATATCAACACCAGCGTCGATGAGAATGCTCCATTCGGTATTGCCGCAGCAATGGATGCCTGCAATGCCATTATCAGCGTGAATGGCCTCAATCATCTCGGCAAGGTGAGCAACGACATCATCGCGTTTTACAGAAACATAAGTCGAGCTGCCAAAACCAGAAAGAATCGGTTCATCAATAAAACATATCACTTGCTCAGCGAACGGCTGAAATTTCTGGATTTGCCACCTACACTTCATGGCCAGCGCCTTGATGACCACATCACGAAACTCCTCATTATAGTAAATAGCCCGCTTGTTCTCATCCACAATGGTGAGGGCAAAGCTGCACGGCCCGGTAGTTTGAACTTTTACAAATGGCAGCTTGCTGTCTTTGGCCTGCAGGCGTTTTTCGAGGGCGTATATCCCCCTGGAAAAATCTGCACTAACGGCCAAGGCGGAGCAGTCCCCGTTCCCTTCATCCGGATCCATTGCCAGGAGATAAGCCTCGTAAAACTCGGTAAAAGCATCTGTGTAATCTCCAAAGGTGTCGAAATACATGCGATTTTTAACCCGATCGATCACAATGCAGGGCAGGCCTTCCGAATATTGAATTTCCATTTGTTCGTTCAGTCCGATCTTCGGCAGCTGCGGCCAAAAAGGGGCTTCGTGCAATTTTGAGAGTGATACATCTACAGCATGTTCCGGATCATCAAATGGCATACTGCCAATTCCGGCAGCCATAAATCTGGGTTTAAATGACATCTTGCTTACCTCCTGTTTGTGCCAGTCACATCAAATAGTCTGTGATGTCACCATAATTAAACTTGTATTCAGCAACTTTAAATGTAGCATTTTATTCAAAATTTCCGAATTAAAATATCTTAAATTTTAAGGTCAATTCGAAATCTGGGTTTAAATATAATAAACCTCGACTATTAACTCAACAATTTGTTTGATTATTTAATAAGCTGGAGAAATCGTCCGGTTCTCTTTGGTTTATATTTTTCGATCTAACGGTTAATTTATATAAATTGGTTTATTTGTTGTTTGAATTTTGTTATATTAATTTTCATAAATTAAACCTTCTCAGGTAAAATAACGGAGACAAGGAGGATCAATGAATGTCAGAAACCGCAAAACAGTTAGTACCGAATTAAGCCCTAATCATACTCTGAATAATCTGCTGGTAAATTTCAAAGTTATTCGTTTTTCTCAACTTCTGATTTTTTTATTTATAATTACGCTAACCCAAAGCGCCTGTCAATATGCTTCTTCAAAAATATCTGCCGACTTACAAAATGTAGTAGAGCAAGTCGGCAAGCAGTACGTACCCGATTCACGAATAGATGTATTTAATATAAACCTGACCAGGAAAGGCCGACAAATTATTGTCGCTGGCGAAGTACTCAATCCAAACCTGCCAAATATTTTATTGGATTCGCTGCGTCATACCGAACAAAACTTAACTTTCGTAGATAGTATCTGGGTGCTTCCCGATGAGTCTGTGCAAGACCGTAGTTATGGCATTGTCAAAATTAGTGTGGCAAATATGCGTCGCGACCCGAAATACCAGGCTGAATTAGTAAGTCAAACTCTGCTTGGCACGGTGGTGCGCATATTAAAGGAAGATGGCTTTTTTTACTATGTTCAAAACTGGGATAAATATCTTGGCTGGTTAAGTAAAAGCTCGCTTGCGGCAGTGGATTCGCTCACTGCGCGGGAATGGCAAAATTCAGCACACGTCGTAAGTACGGCGAATTACGGAATCGTGCGTGCACAGGCTGGAACAAGCGATGATTTTATAGTTGATCTGGTACCCGGCGCCCGAATAAAGCTACTTAACAGAGGCTATGGTTCATACAAGGTTGAAACACCCGACGGGCGAAAAGGGTTTGTCCAAAAGGATTTGGTTGTCGAAGCTAAAGAATTACAAAATGTCCGGGTAACTCGCGAAAGAATAATCAGCACATCGAAAAAGTTTTTAGGAGTGCCATATTTGTGGGGCGGGACTTCTGTTAAGGGGTTCGATTGTTCTGGTTTCGTACAAACCGTATTTCGTCTGAATAATGTGCAGCTTCCCCGCGACGCCAGTCAGATAGTCCGCGAAGGAGAAGAAATTTCATTTGGTGAAAATTTCGGTAACTTGTATCCCGGAGACTTACTCTTTTTTGGTTCGAATCCTGAGAGAATCACGCATTGCGGTATTTTTTTGGGAGATAGCAAATTCATTCATTCATCAGGATCGGTTCATATTAACAGTTTAGATCCGCAACATCCTCTGTATAACGAATATCGTCATAGAACTTTGCGCAAATCAAAACGGGTGTTGTAGTAATGTTAAATCTCAGTTCAAGTGAATCAAACGAATTAATTTTAGAGCGATGAAACAGCAGGTCAATTCCCATGGACATCAAAATACATTACGAGATTAAACAGTTAAAACTGAAGCACACCTGGACCATTGCCAGAGGTTCAAGTGATTTTAAGCAGAATGTTATCGTCACGCTGGAAAAAGACGGCATCATGGGCTACGGAGAAGCTGCTCCCAACATCAGATACAATGAGACTCCTGAATCGACAATAGAGATAATCGAGAAAGCGAAACTTCTGTTTTCAAATTATGATTTGTGGAATTTTGTAGATTTAGGTTACGCTATTCAAAAGCTTGACCCGGCTCAAACCGCGGCTAAAGCTGCCCTGGATATTGCACTGATGGATTGGGTAACCAGATCTCTGCATATTCCGTTTTTTAAGTATTTGGGACTAGACAAAAGCAAAACCCCGATTACTACTTATTCAATCGGAATTGATACACCCGAAGTGATCAAACAAAAAGTGCAGGAAGCCGACGTTTACCCGATTCTCAAAATCAAAGTCGGACTCGACAATGACGAGGAAGTGATCGCTGCGGTACGTTCGGTAACAAATAAACCGTTGCGGGTGGATGCCAATGAAGGCTGGAAGCAGAAAGAGGAAGCGCTGGAAAAAATCCAGTGGCTTGAAACGCAAGGAGTGGAGTTTATTGAACAGCCCATGCCATCGAGTATGTTGGACGAAACCCGGTGGCTGCGCGAACGGGTCAACATTCCAATCATAGCAGACGAAAGCGTTAAAAATGCCCGCGATATTCCCAAACTGGCCGCTGCTTTTGATGGAATTAATATCAAAATCATGAAATCTGGCGGTTTACAGGAAGCACTGCGAATGATCTGGCTGGCAAAATCCCTGGGAATGAAGATTATGTTGGGGTGTATGGTTGAGAGTTCTGTGGCAATCTCGGCAGCAGCAAACCTTTCTCCATTAGTCGACTATGCCGATCTGGATGGAAACTTGTTGATTAAAAATGATCCGTTCACTGGCGTAAAAGTTGAAAAAGGCAAACTGATTTTAAATAACCAGCCAGGGATTGGGGTGACAGAAAAGTAATGTTGATTTTTTGGTGGGAGGATTTCAATATTAAATCACGTTAGTAATAAATCTTTATTGAGCAAAACTTTATGGTTCGACTCTGCTCACCATGAAGAGAATTTTAGGATTTTCGATTTTTTAAAATAACTTCAATTACTCTAATTTTCCTCTTTCTGAAATTCCATTCTGGATTCTTGACTTTACTGATACTGAGTTTTCAGCTCTCATTCGACAGTCCATAATACTTCATCTTCTTGTGTAAATTGGTGCGGTCAATGTCCAGATCTTTTGCTGTGCGGCTGACATTCCATTTATTCTGTTTAAGGGTGGTTAAGATATATTCTTTCTCCACAGTTTCTTTTAAATCTTTTAATGTCATTCCTAAATCTAATTTAGGTGATATCTGGTGCGAAGGGCTTTGAATGTTGCGCGGCAGGTCTTCAACGTCGATTGAAGTAGAACTGCACATAATCATCATCCGTTCGATGACATTTTTTAATTCGCGAATATTCCCTGGCCAATCATAGTTTTTCAGGGCATCCAGGGCCGTTGGGGTCATATCCTTTTCACAATAACCGTTTTCCTGGCAGTAGCTTGCAATGAAATATTCAATTAAAATTGAAACATCTTCTTTTCGCCTTCGCAGAGGCGGTGAAATAATTGGCACAACATTCAGGCGAAAAAAGAGATCTTCACGGAATCGGCCCTCTTTAGCTTCCTTTTCTAAATCTTTATTGGTGGCGGATAGAACTCGTACGTCTACTTTTTCTGTTTTGCTGCCGCCAACTTTTTCAAATTCGCCTTCCTGCAATACCCTTAAAACCTTGGCCTGCACTTTCAAACTCATGTCGCCGACTTCGTCCAGGAACAGGGTACCGCCGTTGGCCTGGCTAAATTTTCCCTCTCGGGTTTGGTGGGCGCCGGTATAGGCCCCTTTTTCGCTGCCAAAAAGTTCGCTCTCAATAAGTTCTTCCGGAATGGCAGCACAATTTACTTTTATAAATGGCCCCTTATCACGGGTACTGTTCTCATGAATCGCACGCGCGATTAACTCTTTACCTGTACCGCTTTCACCGTAAATTAACACTCGTCCATTGGTCGGGGCGACTTTGGAAATCTGTTCCAAAATATCTTTCATCGCATGGCTTTGCCCGATCATTTCATATTTACCCGTGACCTGCTGCCGTAGTTCAAGATTTTCTTTTTGCAGACGCCGGTTCTTTAAAGCATTTTTTATGGAGATGAGCAGCTTTTCCTTCGAGATAGGTTTTTCAATAAAATCAAAAGCGCCATCTTTTGTGGCTGTCACTGCATTTTGCACTGTGGCATGACCTGAGACCATAATTACGACTACATCAGGATATTTGGCATGAATTTGCCTGAGCAATTGCAGGCCGTCGGTACCGGGCATGACAATATCCAGGAGCGCTAAATCAATTGGCCCGGAATCAAGAACTTTAATCGCTTCTTCTCCGTCCGCGGCAGTCTTCACCTCATATCCTTCGCCCGTGCAAATCATCTCCACAGAGCGGCGGATGTTTTTTTCATCATCGATGATTAGGATGGTTTGTTTGGTCATTTTTCATTTATCCTGAATTATTTAAATTCCCAATTCGTTCAGCAATATCCATAGAAAGACTATAAACCTGAAGTTCCTCCAATTTCATAAACACTCCCTTCCACATTATCACCTAATGACTTAATGACCCGATGACTAATTGACTATTCCAGGCAACCAAATAAAAAACGTCGTCCCTTCACCTTCCGGACTATCTAAAGAAATCCTCCCGCCGTGTTCCTCAATGATTCGTTTAACAATGGCCAATCCCAGGCCAACGCCGCTTTTTTTGGTAGAAAAATAGGGTTCGAAAATCTTCTCTTGCAAGTCTTGTGGAATCCCATCGCCAGTATCAGTAACCTGCAAAAGAGCTTCGTTTTCTTGTTTTAAGGTCTTTATTTGGATCTTGCCTGTACCTTTACTTTTTAGACTGTCTATGCCATTTTCAATTAAATTAATCAGTACCCGGCGCATTTTTTCATAATCAAAATTAAACTCAGGGATTGTAGAATCAAGATTCAGGCTTAAATCGCTTTCAGCATAAAGCTTGCTCACCTCCTGAACCAGCTCGTTTAAATTCGCCGGCACCAGATTGAGTTTTGGCATACGGGCGAAATCGGAAAATTCACGTACGAGAGTTCGCAGACTCTCGATTTCATCCGTAACAATTTCGCTGCATTCCTCTAATAAGTGCCGATATTCCGTATCATCGCCGGGATATTTGTCTTTCATCTGCTGCACAGTGAGTTGAATCGGAGTCAGTGGATTTTTGATTTCGTGCGCTAAAATACGAGCGATTTCCCGCCAGACCGCCATCTTCTCCAACGCAATCACCTGATCTTGCTTCTCTTTAAGGGTGGATATCATGTTGTTGAATGCCGTGCCCAGTTCACCAACTTCATCTTTTGAAGTAAGGTTTACCCGATAATCCCAATCACCTGCCGCGACTTTTTGGGTGCTGCTAACAAGCATTAAAAGTGGATTAGTAATTTTGCGCGAAAAATAATACCCGACTCCAATAGAAAACGCTGCAATTGGCGCATAAACCACAATGAAGGCCAGCAAAAAACCGCGCGGCAAATCTTCCTCCAAATAATCCAATGTTTTAAACATCTGATGGACTTCGACGACTTGTTGAGAACCCTGAATAAAGTTTTCATCAACTGCTTTCGTGGCTACTAAAAATCCACGCTTGATGCCATTTATTTTAATGGGAGAAAAAGCAGAAATATAGCCTCGGTCGTTAGAAAAATTTAATATTTCCGATTGCTCTTTCTGAATCAAAGACTTGATGTTATTCTGGTAAAGTTTCGGGAAGGGATGTTCCGTAACATTACTGCCTGTGAAAATTAGATTTCCCTCTCCATCAAAAAAATCAACTTTGCCTGTGCCGAGTAATTCTGCTCTGGATGCAATCGTTGTTGCAAGAATATTTTGCCTGTTTATTAATCGCCTCGCCCAATCGGATGCGGCTAATTCCTCTGCTATAGACAATGTTTCACGTTTATAATTTGAATATAGCTCGCGAGAAATATCGGCAGCCTGCTCTAACGCTGATTCAACATTTTTATTAAAGCCAATTTCCAGGCTTCGTTCCAGAAGGTTTTTAACTACGTAATAAACGGGGAAAACTGGTAACAAAGTTATAACTAAAAGAGAAAGAACTAACTTTGTCCGAATTTTTCTCATTGCAAATCACTAATGCGAAAAGTTTTTGACGAATACCAGTCGGAGCTGTAGCGGGAGCGTTTTTTACCTCCGACAAACAATGAAACCAGGTTGCTTAAATTTAATTTAAAACCACTGGCTCTTTCATCAGAAGCTAAACTTTCCTCGGTTTGATTCGGATCAAGCAGCCAATCATTGATTTTATCACTCTGGCGAGAGGAAATGGGGATAATACTAACTCTAATCTGTATATTATAATTTAATTTTTTATTTAAGAATTTGCTTGTAATCAGGGTCACATTTTTTAGATGACTGCTCCTTTTCCTGGCTTCAGTGAAATCTGAGTAAATTTCTGCCGTGTCTTCATAGATAATTGAATAGCGTTCCTGCCAGATATTGTAGGAGATAGAACAAACGATTTGACGACGCACGATTTGTTTATTTTCTGTGGCTACTAATTTAATCTCAATTTGTACGATGGATGGCAAACCGCTTTGAATGGTGCCAATAATTTTTTCTGAAAATAAATTCTGAAAATCCGCTGAAACCGTCAGGTATCCTTGGTTCAGTTGTGGCACGATTTGGTCTACTTTAATTATATTACCATCACCGGCAAGAAGATAAGCCCAGCCCGAAAACGATAAAAGACAAAATAATAAACTATTAGTAATCGCTTTCAAAAAGTATGCCCCAGAGAAATGTGAAATTGAAAATCGTTGTTGTCCACATTGTTCAATGGAAATGAAAAATCAAACCGGGTAATGCCTAAAACAGGAAGTTTAACACGGAAACCAAAACCGGCTGATAAATACAAGTCATCTAATTTGGGATTTTGCCCTGGCTGCCAGATTCCTCCGCTATCAAAAAAAAGAATGCCAGAGACTTTATGAAACGGAAAATTTCGTTTGGAGATAGGAAATCGGTACTCAGTACTGGTCAGGATCATTTTCGTACCCCACCCTATTGGAGTAAGTCGTCTATCTGGATAGCCTCTTAGAGAATTGGCTCCTCCGAGATAAAACCTTTCATAGAAAGGCGCCTTTTTAGTTGTATAACCTCCCTTCACATGCAATGCCAAAACCTGGCGGCCAAATATTTGCTTATAGAATCTGGTGTCAAAAGTAATCCTGGGAAAATTAACATCGCTCCCCACTTCATCGTGAGCTAATTCACCCGAAAGAGCGCCCCAGAAACCATTTAACGGATAAATGGTATTGTCCCTGTGATCAGCGTATATTCCAACAGAAAATGCGTTTACCTTGGTTTTTCCCAGCTCATTCGCAATTTCCGAAGGAAAAGAAGTGATAGTAGAATCATTTGTTGAAAGTGATGCAGTTGTATCCGGCGTATAAGTATTAATTCGAAAGGAAAAGTAGAAATATTTCAATATACCTTCGGTACCACCTATTTTAGTTCTCAATCCGCCTAAATTAACTTTCTGAGTAACTCTTTCATTTCCTAAATTCACAGCTTGTGAAGTAATGTCGCTGGTAAAATAATGGATAAATCTTTGATCTGCGCCAAATAATTCAATATCCAGGAAGGCGCTGTTATCAAACAAATTCGGATTTCGATACCCGAGTGAAAGCATACTGATTTTATCGCCAAGTAACCAGCGAACCCACATGAAATTCCCCCGGCCAAAAAAGTTGTCAAACCTGAGACTTGCCGGCACAAAAAACCAACCGTTGAGATCGCTATGTCCGCCTTCAAACTGAAAATAAGGCCAGCGGCGTTCTTTGACTTCTATGACCACCACCAGTTTGCCTTTTTCAGAACCAGGGCGGGCATAGATATCTACTTCCTTAAAAAAATTTGTTTGAGACAATCGACGATGATTTTCTTCGACAAGCGCCGGATTAATCACATCGCCCGGACTAATGGTTAACAGCCTGAAAATAACATTCTGTTTCGTTTTGGTGTTGCCTACGATTTCAATGTTTTCAACAATTAATTGCCGGGTTGAATCGACAGGCTGACTAAGAGCAGATTCCGGATGAAGTGATATCAGGTAAACGAGGCCTAACCATAAGCAGTAAAATTTGATTGGGAAATATATAGTTTTTGATAGACCTGTAAACATATTTATCTGATTGTTAACGTAATTTAATAGAATTGTCTGAAGAAAAATAAATTTCCGAAATTTAACAGAAATGTACCATAAGTGCAAGAAATAAGTTTTAAAATTGCAATTTTGTTGTAATAATTTAACTTGTTTAAAAAACCAACATTTCATATTTTGCCAATCCATGTAGTCGAATACTCAACTATTAAAATATGCAATAATAATGGGAAGAACAAGTGACGCAAAAAACCGTTTAATAGCCACAGCGCAAAATCTATTTTGGGAACGCAGTTACCGAAATGTGGGCGTCAACGAGATTTGCGAGCAGGCCGGTGTTAAACCCGGAAGTTTTTATTATTTTTTTCCTTCGAAAAACGCTTTAGCGCTTGAAGCTCTTGAAGACGGTTGGCAGCAATTCCAAAGTCATGCTCTCGAGCCGGCCTTTGCCATGAATGTCGCTCCATTGGATAGAATCACTAAATTGTTTCAAATCATTTATGATGACCATTCTGCAATGCAAGAGCAGAATAAACGCATTTTAGGATGCTTGTTTGGTAGTTTTGTGGGTGAGCTCGGTGAACAGGATGAGTTAATCCGACAGAGAATCGAGACAGTCTTTACTGAAATTCGTAAATATTTCGAAAGCGCCCTGGAAGACGCCATTGCCCTCGGACTTGTAAACATTGAATTTGAGGACGTGCCCACTTGTGCTGAAGCACTTTTAGCTTTTTATGAAGGAGCGCTGCTTATTGCCAGAGCCAAGAATGATGCAGAAATTATTCGGGAGTTAACACCCCACGCCTTGAAATTATTAAGTGGCTGACTATTATTATTGATATTCAAGTATAATGTCAATGTATTTGTATCTATTTCGCTTTTCACTCAGGTGCGATTACCGGCAAAAGACTCCTTCCGTCAATTTCTGAAATTGGTTTTATGCCTAAAATATCAGCCAAAGTTGGGGCAATGTCAACTGTGCGTACTCTCTGGGAATAATTGCTATTTTTTACACCTGGGCCGCAAAACACTATGGGCACGTGTGTGTCATATTCATAAGGAGAGCCATGGGTTGTCCCCTGCTTTGAAGTTCTTAGCAGGTGGAATTTTTTAAATCTTAAAAAGAGATCGCCAGTACGATCCGGATGAAATGTATGACGATAGGCTTCCAGGTATTCGTGGTCGTTTTTCGCTGGATTTAGAAGTTCTTTTCTTGTGAATATGTCCGTAATCGGATCAATTTTTTTTAGTCTATCAATAAGCAAATTATTCAATTCCTCTGTACTTATACCTTTCTTTTCGGCTGCATCGTAATTTACTAAGAGAGCATTATTACTCCTGTTGATTATCAGTTTTTCTGAAATACCCAATTCTTTTGATATTCTTGAAATTTCATCACCCAGCTTCCTGTTGACCTCTCTACTTGAAACGCGCTTGGCGTCAATTCCACTGCGGGCAAGATCTTCCGGCAATGTCATCACTCCATGATCGCTGCTTAAGGCAACCGTGTAACTATCTGAACCAATTCTGTTATCAAGGTAACTGAGGAAATCCCCAAGATATCCATCCAGGCGGAGAAAATGATCCATACTCTCCTGGCTTCGGGGACCAAAATTATGACCGATAGCGTCTGCGGCGGAGCAGCCGATATAAAGAAGATCAGGAGATGAATCCAGACCAAGTTTTTCGTTTTCGATTATGGCTTCAGCAAATTTGAGAATTAAGTCATCTGAGAACGGGGTGTTTTGGAGCGCTTTATAATATGTAATATCTGGTTTTGGTGAATTTGTTGCAAATGAATGAGGAAAAGTTGTATTCTGGCCATCATTTTCAGCGCTAAACTTATCTTCGCGGGCTAAAGAGTACATCTCTTCGGGCATCATCTTTTCCCAGCCAGCCTGGAAATATTCATCGACAATGCGTGAATTATTAAATTCATTCACCCATTCAGGATATGTTTTTGCATAATATTCTGAAGTGATAATGTTGCCGTCGTCTGGATTATACCAATAGGCACAATTTGCCTTCATTCCAGCAGATAGAATTGCTGCACGGTCTTTACGGGAAACGGTAAATACTTTGCTTTCTGACGATTGTGCTTTAAGCCAATCTCCAATTGTGAGTGCAAGCATTAGTCGGGGAGATCGCCCATTTTTAGCCAATTTATCTGGATAACCTAACAGTGCATAAGATGTGTCTTCGCAACTATAAACAGACTTCTTTTCTTTACGGTCGTACCAGTTGTTACCGACAATGCCATGGCGCGATGGAAATGCCCCGGTGGCAATCGTTGCATGTCCGACAGCAGTAACCGTATAAGCATGATCGTGATGAGCATTTGTAAACACAGCGCCCTCACGAAGAAGCCGGGCAAATCCATGTTTATACACACTGGAAAATCGTGTGAGATGATCAGCACGCATCTGGTCGACAACGACCACTATGACGAGTTTAGGTTTAGGTGGTTGGTTCGTTTGGAGTGAATTGCAGCTACATAGAATAAATGAGAAGAAGAAAGTAGCGATCAGCAGAGTTTGAATTTTTATCGGTTTCATAAATAAGGTTCAATAGTTTTGACTATCAGTTTTTTCAAATTCTTTTTGTGCCCCCACAAAATTGGAGGGTATTTGAAGCTTTACTAAACTTTCAAAGTTTAGTAAAGCTTAGTTTCCATTACTAATGGAAGGGATACCTCTTTTCCCTCAGTTTCCGCCCAAATATAACCCAGCAAAGATATTAATTTTATTTTAAATTTATGAATCACACAGATAATAAACTCACACTGATTAATTATAAAAATTTCGGCGTGGGTCTTTTATCCGTGTTGATTATGAAATTTTATCTAATAGAATATAATTACTTAACTTTTACACCGGACAGTTAACTCACCGATCCTCAGTCTCTGATTTCGTTTGTTGCACATTCTCAATAACTGGTAATTGTTCGAGTGTGGCTCCGTGCAAGGCGTTAAAAAACAATTTATACGTTCCTCGCGGTTGTCCACGAAACTGCGGACGGAATCCAAAGAGCACAACATCGCCTTTACCCAGTCGAATCCGCATCATTGCTGCTTTACCGCCAATGTGTTTTTTATCTCCCAGCGCCCACCCGCTCATGAGAATATCTTCTTTGGCATAACGAGCGACAACTTCAACCGCCGGAAACGGAGCAGCGGGAATATCTTCTTTTCCCCCTTCACCTTTTCGGGATAAACGGACGACCTTAAAAGCACGGCTGCGTTGAAAGGAAGCTGCTGCTTCTTCTTGCATGCCATAGGCTAAAGGATGTTTTGTGTCTATTTCCATTCTTATTAACGAACCGGGAACAAAAAACTGGCGGGATGATACGCCGGCTACTACATTCTGGACTGGCAGGCCGAACTGCTCAATAAGAAAATCACTTGCGCCATCAATCGCAACTACCGTTCCACCCTGCTCGACGTATTTTTTTAGTGCCACGGCGCCCTCAAGCCCCAGACCACCCACAAATTCTTCCGGCATCGTACCAGGAGCATGGCCGTTCAGCATACGGCTTACTCTTTGATCCGGCAGGACAATGGCATGGTAATTTGATAAATTATTATTGCGAATGTCGGCATCGTGAAGGGTGTCCGGAGCAAAGGCATATTCTTCTAACAGCCAACGCGTCCACCCCTCATCCATGTTACCCACCCATGATTTATACAGACCAATCTTCGGTGCTTTCAACTCAAGCATTTTTGCGGATGGCTGTTTTTCGATGCCCGTAAAGTCAAGACCAAGCTCACTGGCTAATGTTTCTATTCGCTGTTGAGTGTTATTTTCGTTCGCTTTAATCAAAAAGGCGCCGGCATCATTGGTTTGCTTTTTTACTTTAATGGCCTCGCTGGTCCAGAAGACTTGTTCTCCAGCACTGAGCAGCCGGTTAACAGCCAAAACACTCGCATTCGGACGATGTGAAAGCAGATAGCCAAATCGAGCCTGACTGCTAATTTCTCCAGGCTGCGGAGAAACCTTCGCAGCTATTTTCTCTGTAGTCGCCTGAAACGAAGTGTCAATGCTCTCCAACTGAACGCCCATCTGCATTGGCAGAGTCCAGCCGGCCAGATCGTAAGGCGGCTCGGGTGGACCATCAGGCGTACTTCTTCGAGTCGGATATTCCTGTTTCTCCAGCAAATCGACTAAGTATGGACGAAATGCCTGTTCTGTATATATTACAAAGGAACCGGCCGGATATTTTTTATCACCAGCCTTGAAACCTTTGGTTGCTTTGTGCACTTCGACGCCACTGGTAAGCAGCAAGTTAACCAGGTTCAATTCCTCACCCGCGTTCCATTGCTCTGGCGGAATGACGAAAGCAAAAGGTTTTTCATCTTTGCCCTTTGCAATCGCATCGCGCCCCATCGTGTAGATATTATAGAGCCACTGCTCCCTGAGGTCTGTGGCGATCTTGAGTACTGCCATCGATGCCGTGAACATGTATTCGACGGGCTCTTTGAATTTCGACTCCCCGCCCTTCCAGGGGTAGGGATAAAAGATATTCGTTCCTGTTGTGGGAAATCCTCCGCCACGGCGACCGGCTATCGTTTTGGGAATCGAATCCGGATCATAGAATCTCGGAGTTGGTGTGGCATGACTCGTCTCCGTGAGAATGCCGATCATATTGTGGAAGTAGGGTACAGTGCGCATGCCTCCGTTCCACCACATGCTGTAAATGACATCGGAAACAACTCCAGGCATGTGTTTCATGGCAAAGTAGTTTGCCATAGAGCTGCCCACAATATTAACGCCTGTTGTCACTCCGGGATGTATATTCGGATTCACAGGATCGGCGAATGGTGGCAAAAAGATACGAGTCCAGCTTGGCCCGGTCTGGTGGTGGTTGTAGACAATCTGTGGAAACCACTCGTTGTAGATCACCTGCGATACAGCCTTGGTCTCAGGCATATTATTCATGAACCAGTCCCGGTTATTATCGTGACCGACGTAAATGTGATACAACCAGGGCGGACGAGTAGTCTCAAAAGGAGTGCCAAGATTACGTTCATACCAGGAAGCCACGATGTCTAATCCATCCGGATTCATCACTGGCATAAGCAGGAGAATAGTGTTTTCACGGATTTTCTGTATCTCCGGAGTTTCTTCTGTCGCAACGCTATGGGCCAGTAATGTCGCCATCTGGGCGCTGGCAACCTCGGTGGCGTGCAATCCGGCATCAATCCAGGTTATAGACTTGCCTTCTTTGGCCAGTTGCCGTGCGGTCTCTTCATCCACACGGGCATGCGCTAATTGCTCACTGATACTGCGGTAGTGTTCTAATCGTTTTAAATTCTCTGCGCTTGAAATACAGAGTAAAAGCAAAGGTTTCCCCAAAACCGATTTGCCGATTGTGCGCATCTGCACCCGGTCGCTCGCTGCATCCAGGCGTTTATAGTATTCGAGTACCTGATCATAATTTGCCAGTTTGTAATCGTCTCCCGGCTGAAATCCAAACACATCTGATGGATGGGGCACCTGTGCCAGTAGTCCGGATGTTAAAAGAATGACCAGAAACAGGCTGAGCATGATGCCAGGCAATTGTCGGTATGATTTAGATGTGTACATTTTTTCTCCTTCCGTTGTTAGTAATTTAGATTCGCTATTCGGGGAATTCTTTCTTAGTTTTCTCAAATATTTGGAAATTCCAACGCAAGCATGTTAGTATTATAGACACATTTTCTTTAATTTGCAAGTTATACTTTCAAATTGCTTCCACTTGTATTTCAATCGTTCCAATTATTTGACTTAAAGTTCCTTTTGATGTTTATTTCTTGTCTGGCTTTTCAAGCTCAAAAACCTGTCAAACTTGCTGTCAAATAACACGGCTGTTAAGCCATCCCCGGTACAATTGGAAACCGTGACAAACATATCCGGTATGCCTCCGTAAAACGCCACAAACATTGTGATAAAACTGGTTTTCAACGGTTCTTCAAAACCGAGTACTGATGCAATCAGGGTGGATGTCCAGAGCGAGGATCCCATGCCGGCCGGCAGTCCCGGAGCAGCAATTGTGAACAATATTACAGCAGGCCAAATAATCAGCATGACGGTCCAGCTAATCTCCAGCCCGAAAACATATTGCAGTAAAATAGGCGCAAAAGCAATGTTCATTAAAGCGCTGCCATTCATGTTGGTAACCGCTCCAAATGGGATGACAAAATCAGCCACTTCGTCACGAACACCGTATTTTTTTATGTTCGTTAAATTTATTGGTAAGGTTACCAGCGATGAAATCGTTCCGGCTGCAAA
Organism: uncultured Cytophagia bacterium; assembly: GCA_964539665.1. Lineage (GTDB taxonomy): Bacteria > Zhuqueibacterota > Zhuqueibacteria > Oceanimicrobiales > Oceanimicrobiaceae > CAZIKB01. The sequence goes on along the minus strand of CAZIKB010000103.1, from coordinate 814 downwards.
AATTGCTGTTGGTAGAAAATATTTTGTGACCAGTTCCTTAATATTTCTTTTAGTAATCAGTTTGGTGATCACTAGAATATAAAAAGCTGACCAAACAAAACACAGTGAAAAAGTATATAATACCAGGGTCAGGAAGTGCTCCATTCCCAGCTTCACTCCGAATCGTACACCAATCGTTACTCCCAGGCAAAATAAAATCGGTATAAGAAAATAGCTGAGAGTTTGTCCTAATTTGCCGATGGCTTTTTCAATCCTGGACAGCAAATTAAACAGCGGTTGTATCCACACAGCAATGACCCCAATACCAATTGCAAATACAATGGCAAGTAAAGGAAACGACGCCCCGCTTTTTTCTCCAAAAATCCCAAACATCTGGATCACCTCCGACCATATACCAGACGTTTCACTTGAAAACGGGATTCCGAACATGGTTGAGGAGACGATAACGCCGATCAAACCTGCAAGTGCAGAACTTAAAACAAACCATGCGACAACTGAAGCTGCGAATTTACCAGCCAAACCGCGATTTACCAGGGTTGCACAGGCGGGGCTCAATGCAGCAAAAATTAAAATCGGCACGAATAACACAAAATACCTGATAACAGCCGTTGTGCCTGAAGCTATTACCGCCAATGTTTCCGGAAAGAGTCCGCCTGAAACAATACCAAGGACAAGCGCCGAAAGAGTCCAGACATAGGCAGGAACTGAGGGCAAAATATTCAAACTTTTTCTATTCATTTATTGATCCTTAATTTTCTCCCCGTAGTGTCAAAATATTGCATTATACAATCTTTTAATTTAGTATTTTGTAATA
>CAZIKB010000102.1:0-24433 GCA_964539665.1 uncultured Cytophagia bacterium | reverse complement strand
CGGGCTTTCATCACGTCCACCGTAACCTATGCTGAGCTAACTGGATAACCGGATTTCAGCTATTACAAGCTATTGAAAAATAAGGGGACAAAATGGCAGCAGTAGAAATTGACCTGATTAAGTAGAAGGGATTGAGACAAAGCAAGCCAACCAAGAGAAGCACCAGTGAGGAAAGTAGAAATTGACCTGATTAAGTAGAAGGGATTGAGACAATTTTGATCCTTAACTTAAGCATACTGACTATTTTGTGGTAGAAATTGACCTGATTAAGTAGAAGGGATTGAGACAGTTATTAATAATACTTTATTATTCGTGTCATTTTGCTTGGTAGAAATTGACCTGATTAAGTAGAAGGGATTGAGACTCAAGCATAACTTTGATTGTACAATATGCGATTAAATTGTAGAAATTGACCTGATTAAGTAGAAGGGATTGAGACTTGTCGGCTGGTTTTCTGTTAAGTCGTCTATGTGGTAAACGTAGAAATTGACCTGATTAAGTAGAAGGGATTGAGACCAACTTGTGCGTTAGCTGCACCATTGATGGTAAACAAAAAAGTAGAAATTGACCTGATTAAGTAGAAGGGATTGAGACGCTATCTTGTTGGGATACCCTACTAAAGCCGAACAAAAGTAGAAATTGACCTGATTAAGTAGAAGGGATTGAGACTCATGCCTACATTTTCAGTAAACCCCAGAAAGGGATAAATCGTAGAAATTGACCTGATTAAGTAGAAGGGATTGAGACTGATTTTGAACAGGATCAGCATCTTCATTTGTTACGATGTAGAAATTGACCTGATTAAGTAGAAGGGATTGAGACGTCATGGAGTCCCAAGCAAATACTAACATTCCAGAACCTGTAGAAATTGACCTGATTAAGTAGAAGGGATTGAGACCGATGCAGTTTGAAGCGAGCAGCAACTTGTTAGATAGCAAGTACTGAATTTTTATTTGATTTAATCCATAAGAATTTCTAAATTGATTTGTTCGTAATTGTCAGGTAAATCAAGCAAATGGTTATTAAAACACATTCAATTGAAAAAGAATAATAAATGGAATAGCATAAATGACAGAGTTTGAAAAAATAACATCGAAAATAATGTCATTACCTGCTGAAAACAGGGCAGAATTAGCGGAGATGCTTATACAAAGCCTGGATGAAAAAGATGATTTGGCTGTAAAGTCCGAGTGGCTTTTGGAGATTCAGCGCAGAGATCAGGAAATTCGAACTGGCAAAGCGGTCTGCAAGCCCGCAGAACAAGTGCTGAGAGAAGCTCGCGAACAACTTCGATGTACAAAATAGAAATTCATCATGAAGCTGAAGCAGAAATAAAGCATGCTTCTCAGTATTATGAAGCAAGTGCCCGGGGTCTTGGAGAAGAATTTCTGACCGAAATTGACGAGGCGTTTGCCAGGATAAAAAGGTGTCCGTTAGCCTGATCGATTTATGAAGGTGAATTTAGACGTTATTTGTTGAAGCGATTTCCTTATGGCCTAATATACCGCATAGAAACTGACTCAATATTCATTATAGCAGTTACCCATCTTCACAGAAAACCGGATTACTGGAAACCTCGATAGTGAGGGAAAACCTTCTTTAGAATTAAATTCCTGTAAATGCAATGTGGCATGGTCAACTATTTAAAAAGGAACGGCACTTTTGTTAGTCTTACCCAAACTGAATTTTGCTAAATTCCGCTTCACCCTCGAAGCTTTAGAAACGCTTTATCTGCCAGAATACAAAGGCTCAACTTTACGTGGTGGTTTTGGGCATGCTTTTAAGAAGGTGGTGTGCACCATGGGACCCATTCTGTGCGAGAGTTGCCTGCTGCATTTAAAATGTCCTTATCCACAATTCTTCGAGACTCCAATCGAGGGAGATTATCCGCCGTTTATGCGCGGGGTGAAAACCGGCCCCCAGCCTTTTATTGTAGAGCCGCCGTTGGAATCCAAACGGGTATACCAAAATGGTGAGATCCTGGAGTTTAGCCTGGTGCTCATCGGTCGGGCCATTGATTACCTGCCTTATTTTATCTACACTTTTGACCAGTTGGGCAGCATCGGCATCGGGCGTGGAAAAGGAAGATTTAAGCTTACAGAGGTTGCCAGCTTAGCAGATGATTGGCAGCCAATTTATAATGGCGTGTCCAAAACCCTAACTGCAGATTATGCCATCATGAATGCGGAATCTTTCAACGCTAAAACAGAGGCTCAAAATAGAATAACTGTACGCTTTCTCACACCTACTCGTATGAAGATAATGGGACATTTATCTACCGAAATTACTTTTCGGGAGATTGTCTTAGCGCTGCTGCGTCGTATTTGCACATTGGCCTACTTTCACATGCCCGGGACTTCAGTGGAATGGAATTGGCGACCAGCATTAAATGCTGCAGATGAAGTAGAAACGGAGAAGATTAATCTTAATTGGGAAGACTGGGAGCGCTACTCCAATCGTCAGAAAACTCGCATGAAATTGGGTGGATTCCTGGGTGAGATATCATTTCGGGGGGATATGGAAAAGTGGCTGCCTTTGCTTAAATTGGGTGAGTTTGTGCATGTCGGAAAGGGAGCTACGTTTGGGTTGGGGAAGTATGAGTTAGTATGAAATGGATGTCTGAAGAATATGTTGTATTATTTATATGAATTTAATATATTTACCAATTAGTTGAGTTTGTAATAAGAGTTGTCTTTTAGTAAAAGTAATTCGAGGTAAAATAAATGGATACTATCGATATTTCAGTTAAATTGCCAAAATCGGTTTTGTCAGCGGCAAAAGTTAGGGAAAAAGAGCTGGAGGGATTGCTTCGCCACTCTCTGGCAATTGAACTATTCCGTAAAGGATTAATATCGCTCGGTAAAGCCACTGAGATTGCAGGAACATCAACTAAATGGGATACAATGCAATTACTTGCTAAATATGATGTTTCAATTGATTACTCAGCAGAATATGCTCAACAAGACATGAAAACTCTGACAGAAAAGCTGAAACTATGATTGTTGTTTCTAACTCTACTCCACTGGTACATCTTTCAGCCATACATAAATTAGATGTATTAAAGAATGTTTTTGGTGAAATTTGGTTACCAAAAGAAGTTATAATGAAGTCGTGGTTCACGGTTTTGATAAACCTGGTGCGAAGCAAGTGAAACAGGCTAATTGGATAAGAACAGAATCTGTACACGATCAATTAGCTATACACACTTTGAATACTCATTTAGGATTGGGAGAATCTGCTTGTATAGTTTTAGCCAAACAACTTTCTGCCGGCTTAATAATTTTTGATGATCGATTGGCTAGAATTGAGGCGGAAACACTGAATTTACCGGTTACGGGAACAGTTGGTGTTCTTCTGGCTGCGAGTAAAAAAAAGATGCTGGATTTTCCAACATCTCTGAACGAGCTTCTCGCCACAGGTTTTCGTCTTAGTGAGAAGGAATATGAACGAGTTATCCAACTTTGACAATTTCAAAATTTGAAATGAGCTCACATAAAAAATTAGAAATGTTTACTACGTCATATGCCAAAAAACAATTTTTATAAAAACGGCCCGGTTGCCTGCCTGATGTTACACGGCTTCACCGGCAGCCCAAACGAATTGCTGGAATTGGGGGAGTTTCTCGCGAGCAAAAATCTCACCGTATCCATCCCAACTTTGCCCGGCCATGGCACCCATTCCGGCGATATGTTCAATTACACCTGGAAAGACTGGTTCAGTTGCGTGAAAGCAGAGTACCGTGTTCTGCAGGAGAGCTGCGAAGAAGTATTTGTTTGCGGGCTTTCTATGGGCGGGACTCTGGCTTTGCACCTGGCGGCTCATAAGTCAGTTCAGGGCGTCATTTCTCTGGCGGCTGCCGTGGAATTCCCGGCGTGGAAAAAGCTCGGAGTTAAATATTTTAAAAGTGTGATTAAGTATCAGCATAAGCGAAGTGGAGAGGATGTGCGGGAACAGTCTGCAAAATCTTATCTGGGCAGTTATCAAAGATTTCCACTTTACGCCGTGGACCAGCTTTTCCAGCTTGTGGAGCATGTGCGGGGCGATCTCTCGGAAATCAGCCAGCCAGCTTTAATTATGCATTCCAAAAAAGATCACTCGGTTAAATTTGCCAATTCGGAGATAGTCTTTAATTCAATCAGCTCGAAAGATAAACGTAAAGTCGATTTGTTGAATTCATACCATGTGATTACGGTTGATGTCGAAAAGGAACAGGTGAAGGATGAAGTTATTAAATTCATTGAAAGCCATTCAAAACTGCTGAAGGCAGAAACAGCCAGAAAAAAGACAGCAAAGAGGGTAACGAGGAAATAGGGTATAAGAGAATAGGGGAATAAGGATTTGAGGCGATGCAGGGTACAAGCTGAAAGTTGTTTGCCAGCCAAACATTTGTGCCTGTAATATGTCCGTTGTAGTGGGGGTTTATGTGCTAAATCATGTTTCCCGAAATTTCTTCACATTGGCGTCAACTTAAGGGTGTTGAGTAGAACCTCCCGAAGGTTTTGGAGTAAATTGGGCACTGTTTCAAGCCATTTGTTGCATTTAAAAGTTGATTTTTGATATCGAATCAAACCTTCGGGAGGTTGCCGTCTCGTTCCAAAATTATTTTGGAATGAAATTGGAATGAAACTTAGTTTCGAGTTTTCTTTTAAACCCGACGAAGCAAAGCTTCTCAGACAATTGAGTCCCCAAACTGGAGTTTAGGGACGAGTGGTGCGCTTTGTTTGGTTCAGGTTGACGCGCATGCGAAATTTCTTCGGGACTCACCATGAAGTTAAAACATAAAAACAAACTTACTCCAAACTGAGCGCAGTCAAAGTATGAAATCTAATCCACCATCCCAGCCTTTTTCCATTTTTACCCCAACTTTCTTCTTGTAAAAAAGTTGATTTATTCGTATTATTTAAACTTGATCTTTTATTTTAGTAAGTTATAAATATGACTGAGTAGTCAAAGGAGTTTTCTCATTAACGAATTAAAACGCCTCAAAAAATATCTGATCCGCTATAAAAAGCCGATGCTCATCGGTTGTGGATTCGTCATAATTACGAACATATTTGCGCTGTTAGGTCCCTGGATTTTGAAACTCGCGATTGATCATTTAAAGCAGGAAATAACCAGTCAAATTCTTTTGAAATATGCTGCGCTGATTGTTGGTATCGCCTTAGTGGAAGGGATATTCAGATTTCTAATGCGGCAGACAATCATCGGTGTTTCACGCAGGATTGAGTACGATTTAAGAAACGATATTTTTAGCCACATCCAGAAACTTTCTCTGTCATTTTATCATCGATTTAAAACTGGAGATTTAATGGTCCGGGCAACCAATGACCTGGAAGCGGTTCGCCAGGTGGTTGGACCTGCTATAATGTACTCATTTAACACCCTGGTTTCTATGGCAGCTTTCGTGATTATGTTGTTCATCAATTTGAAGCTTACATTGTTAGCCATGCTTCCCTTTCCAGTTATGGCCCTTATTATGTATCGCCAGGCCAGGAAACTGCAACTGGCGTATAAAGGCATCCAGGCGAAATATGCGGACTTCACGTCTAAAGTGCAGGAAAATCTTTCCGGCATTCGGGTTGTGAAGGCATACGTGCAAGAGCAGAGGGAAATTGATAGTTTTCATCGTATCAGTCAGGAATATGTAAATAAGAATTTAGGCATGGCAAAAGTACGCGGCGTCATGATGGCGGCTATGACTACATTAGTTGGGGCTGGTGGATTGATTATTTTATGGTTTGGAGGGAATCTGGTCATTCGCGGTCAAATTTCTCTGGGTGAATTTGTGGCATTTTTTGCATACCTGGGAATGCTTACCTGGCCGATGATCGCTTTAGGATGGGTAATTAACCTGGTCCAGCAGGGTACGGCTTCAATGGGCAGAATCAACCGCATCTTTGAAGTCGAACCTGACATTCAGGATGATAAACGCACTAATCCTGATATTGAAAAAATGCAGGGAGAAATTGAATTTCGCGGGGTGTCATTTGCATATAATGATATAGCGGTTTTGAAAAACATTAATTTAAAAATAGAAAAGGGCAAGACGGTTGCAATTGTTGGCCGCACCGGTGCAGGAAAATCGACCTTAATCAATCTTATTCCACGATTAATTGAGGCTAATGCAGGAGATGTTTTAATTGATGGCCATAAAATAAGCGAGATACCGCTTCAGTTCTTGCGCAGTAGTATTGGTTATGCACCGCAAGATACGTTTCTTTTTTCAGATACTATAAAGGCAAATATTGCATTTGGCGTGGAATCGCCTTCTCAGCAGGAAATTGAAGAAGCCGCTGTGAATGCCCAGATTAAGAAAGACATTTTAGAGTTTCCGGAAAGTTTTGACACCATGCTCGGAGAGCGCGGAATTAATATCTCGGGAGGCCAAAAACAGAGAGCGGCAATTGGACGGGCGGTCATTCGCAAACCGCGTATTTTGATTTTAGACGATTCGCTTTCTGCAGTGGACACCTACACAGAGGAAGCCATTCTCGGGCAGCTTCGGGGTATCATGCGCGATCGCACCAGCATCATTGTCTCTCACCGCATATCGACGGTAAAAGGTGCGGATTTAATTGTTGTCCTGGATGATGGTGAAATCAAAGAACAGGGCGCTCATGACGAGCTTTTAGCCTTGGGTGGAATTTATGCAGAATTATATAGAAAACAACTTCTGGAGGAGGCGCTGGAGGAATTTTGATGAAAAGAATCCTGTTGCTGGAGGTAGTTAGTTACTTTTGCAAAATGTCATTCCCGTTAAACTGAAGCAGACTTTTCATCTGGTGTTTATGATGTGCTAATATTTTATAAAAATATTGTTAAATCAAGGAGTAAATAGTTTTTGAACCATAATTATCACGAAGAAGAGGAACTTAACAAGTCGTATGACAGCCGTCTGATGATTCGGCTGCTTGCATATCTGAAACCCTACAAATTGATTGTCCTGTTCGCGGTGGGCGTTCTTTTCTTAGCTTCAGTAATGCAGCTTGCCGGGCCTTATCTTACCAAAGTCGGCATTGATAAATATATCGCAAATCAGGATATTTCAGGATTAAACACAATTTGCCTGATATTTCTGGTCATTTTAATAGCTGAATTTTTTATGATCTTCATTCAGACTTATTTCATCCATTGGATTGGTCAGAAAGCCATGTACGATATGCGCAGTCAGGTTTTTTCTCATTTGCAGCAACTGCACGTGTCGTTTTTTGATAGAAATCCTGTCGGCCGCTTAATCACCCGGGTTACTACGGATGTGGAGAGTTTGAATCAAATGCTGTCTTCAGGAGTGGTTGCTATATTTGGGGACATATTTAAACTATTAGGCATAGTCATCGTGCTTTTGATGTTTAACTGGAAATTAGCTTTAATTACATTTTCAGTTCTGCCTTTTCTATTTTACACAACTTTTCTATTTAAAAAATTGGTACGAAGTTCATTTCGTTTGATAAGAGTTAGAATTGCACGAATTAATGCTTTTCTGCAGGAAAATATTACCGGCATGGCGGTTGTACAAATATTTAATCGGGAAAAGAAGAATTTTAATAAATTTGATAGTTTGAATAAGGCGCATTTGGATGCGTATTTGAAGACCATTTTATATTTTGCTGTATTTTATCCAAGCATGAGACTCATCAGTTCAATTGCACTGGCATTAATTGTCTGGTATGGCGGTGGGCAGATAATGCATGGCGTGTTATCATTTGGTGCGCTGGTAGCTTTTATTCAGTATGCTGAAATGTTTTTCAGACCGATCATGGACCTTTCTGAAAAATATAATATCATGCAATCAGCAATGGCTTCTTCAGAGCGAATCATTGGTTTGTTGGATATAGAATCGGAAATGAGCGCTGTCCACAACACACAAAAAATAGCGCCTGTTAAGGGTGAGATTGAGTTTCGCAAGGTGTGGTTTGCTTATAAAGATGATGACTTTGTTTTAAAAGATATTTCGTTTCAAATCAAACCAGGCGAAAAAGTAGCGTTTGTGGGCGCGACTGGTTCGGGTAAAACATCTATTATGAATTTGTTGTTGAGATTCTATGAAGCCAATGCGGGTGAAATTTTATTGGATGGCATAAATATAAAAGAAATGAATCCGTTGGAACTTCGTTCGCATATTAGCATGGTCTTGCAGGATGTTTTCATTTTTGATGATACCGTCGCCAATAATATTCGCTTAGGTAACCACAGTATTTCAGAAGAACAGCTTTATCAGGCTGCCAAAGATGTACACGCCGATTATTTTATTCAAAAGCTGCCTGATAAATATGAGCATTTAGTTCAGGAACGCGGGCGCAGCCTTTCAGTAGGACAACGGCAGTTGGTAGCCTTTGCCAGGGCCCTGGCTTTTGACCCAGCTGTTTTAATCCTGGATGAAGCTACATCAAGTATTGATACGGAAACTGAAATTCTTATTCAGGATGCTTTGCAGCGGCTGATGCTCAATCGAACTTCATTGGTTGTAGCGCATCGGCTGTCAACAATTCAAAATGCCGATCGGATTATTGTCATGCATAAAGGAGAGATTCGGGAAACAGGCACTCATCAGGAATTACTCTCGAAAGAAGGCATATATTATAAATTGTATCAATTGCAATATGCATTTCAAGAGAAAGAACAACGAGCGGCATGAGTTTGAAGTGTCTGAAGTTTGAGTGGCTAAGCCCAAAAACTGCGGAAACTTTCTATGGAACCACGACAAGTGGGAATGGTTTAAGTTGATTAATTAATACTCGGAGACCTATGACATTTCGTTTAATTTTTCACATGTTTATTTTGGCAGTATTTGCCGGGTGTGCGGGGGTACCAAAAATTCCATACTCTCAACTGGAATATTCAAAGCAGTCCAATCCTTTTAAGGCTGAAAATATCGGCAGTGACTATCTTATTTCATTGCTCGATAAAGTGCAGGGCATGCAATATGGCGACCTGATTTTTAAAATGAACACAAAGGTTTACTGGATTATTCCCGAGATAGATAAAGTTGATTTAGAAATCATTGCCCATGAAGAACAATTTGGAGATGATGAGTATAACAGAAGGCTGGAAGCGCTTGAAAGTCTTCATAATAATTATTTGATTTTTTCCATTGATTTGAGAATGCCATTTTATTCTGGATGGGCACAAGACCAACTCTACGATTTCTTAAAAACCAATTTGGTGGTGACACTCGAAAATGGCACGGGCACTATATTTCTACCGGAAAATGTAAATTTTAATATTATTGAGAAATATTATGAACAGGCACGAAAAAGTACTTTCGTTAACGATAATAGAGATTTAGAAGTTAACGTGCCAATTCGAGTTGTTTTTAATAAAAAAGCTGACGCCGGCATAATATTATCTAAATCGATCAAAAACATTTCCATAAAGCTGCGACTGAAAAATAATCCACCATTTAAAATTGGTTTTTTTGATGATAAATTTTATCAGGGATTCAGGTGGAAAATTATTCAGGTTAATAAATAAAAAAGCCCCCGGCACTTCTGCCAGGGGCCCGGAGGGAGGAAAAAATGAGGTGTTAGAGGAAACGGTATCCTGTACCATGTATAGTTTCAATGTACTGCGATGGGTATTTGTATTCACCCAACTTTTCGCGCAGTCTTTTGATGTGAACATCCACTGTTCTGTTGGTAACGTAAACTCTCTTGCCCCATACTTTCTCTAAAATTTCTTTTCTCGAAAAAACGTTCATCCTGCGTGAGGCTAACAGATAAAGCAATTTAAATTGGATATAGGTCAAATCGATTGGCTTTCCAGCCTTACTGACCCTGTGTTCATCTAAATTAATTTCGATATCTTTAACCTTTATTTTCTTCCCTGAATTGCTTATTAATCTGCGGGTGATAGCTTTAATTCTGGCAGCCAGCTCCTGTTTATTATACGGTTTTGTAATAAAATCATCGGCACCCATTTCTAAACCTTTAATCTTAAGTAGTTCATCTTCACTTGATGATAGTAAAATCAATCCTGTATTTTTCGTCCCGATATCATCCTTTAACTCTAAACAGGTCGTCCAGCCCATTTCACCGAATTCATCTAAATCTATTACAACAACCGACGGTTTCTCTCGCATTGTAATCTCCAGAGCGCTTTCTATCTCATCATAATGATTGGATACATACCCTTCTTTTTCCAGTACTGCATCCAAAACTCTTCCGCCGTTTAGCTGAGTTCTATCAAAAAGTATAACGCTACCTTTATCCACCTTGTCCATAGTTGAACCTCCAAATATGAGTAAAACTATATTTTTACGAATTTAATTGATTAACAAAGATAAAACATTTTCAATTCTGGCCTCACACCGGGATACGCTGTTATTAAAATTGTTATGCATCGTCTTGATACTCTTCCTATTTCAATTTTGTGAATGACAACCGGCGATCCCGGAGCGAGACTCTGATGTTTTACATGTTGTTGAGCCATGATCTTGTCTGCTGAAATGCTGTGTTCCGTTTTGCAACATTTGTGCCATTGCAGCAATATACGTGTTTGACTCATGTTATTTGTTTTATATCTGATCCCCATAACAAGAAAATGCAAAGCCTTATCTTTATTTGTCTCAGTTAGTTAATATGGAAAAAAGAACTGAATGTTTGACGGAATTTAATTTTATCATGTAAAAAAATAGAAAATAATGAAACAGTTGGTGATTATTTATACGGTTGGAAACCGTACAACTGGACGAAAATTGAACAGTTAGTCGCAAAATGATACAGTTGATAAATATATTTTAAAATTCTGAAGCATTATCTTGATTTTTCAGAAGATAAATTTTGTAGTGGAAATTTTACCCACATTGGGTGGCGGAAATGATTAGTGTCAAATAATTAGTGTAATAGATGATATAAAATGTTGATGTTTTACTTAACATGAATATTATGTGGAAATTCTATCTGATAGAACATGTAACAAGGAGATTAACCAGGCGTTCTTTTCAACTGGTAGTTTTCGGCTGATTTCATCTTCACATTGCAGGCATAAATAGAAAGTTTTTTCTGTGAATCATTGTTAATATAAAAATTAACATTGATTCTCAAGTTCAGGATTTTGCCCAACTTTTAGATTTAAAAGCCTTGCAAATTATACTTTAAAGTGCTATATTTTTTCGGTTTTATTGCAATATCAAACGAACACCAACGTGGAGCATTTATGCAGCGAAACAGGATTATCATTACGGGTGCGGCAGGGAGAGATTTCCATAACTTTAACACGCGTTATAAAGATAATGATATAGACGATGTTGTAGCTTTTACTGCTACGCAGATTCCCGACATTGAAGAACGAGTTTTTCCGGCAGAGTTAGCCGGGAAATTATTTACAAATGGAATTCCAATATCCCACGAATCTGATCTTGAAGAATTGATTAAAAAGTACAGTGTCAACGAGGTCATTTTTACTTATAGTGATGTTTCTTATAATTACGTTCAAAATATTTTTTAGATTTTTAATTGAGATGAGCTTAAAAAAAGGAAGCAACAGTAAAGAATTAAAAACAGGGACAATAGCCGTGGTGGCATTAGGGGGAAATTCCATTACCAGGGAATTTGAAGAGGGCAATATCACGCAGCAATTTGCAAATACGCGGCGAAGTTTGATAGGTGTTCTTGAATTAATTAAAAGAGGATATCGTTTGGCAATAACCCATGGCAACGGCCCTCAGGTTGGTAATGCTTTGATTCGAGTCGAAGAATCCCGACATCTTGTTCCACCTTTGCCAATGGGTGTGACTGTGGCGGATTTACAGGGAGGAATGGGTTACATGATTCAACAGTCACTTCAAAATAAATTGCATGTAAATAAAATCGAACGAGAGGTAACCACTATATTAACCCAGGTTATTGTCGACAAAAATGATCCTTCCGTTTTAAATCCAACCAAATTTGTTGGCCCTTTTATTAAAAAGAAGGATGTGGAAATCGTCCGAAACCAACGTGGTTGGGTAGTTAAAGAAGATCCGGGTAGAGGATTTCGACGTGTTGTTCCTTCACCTGTGCCTTTACAAATTGTAGAAAAAGAAACTATCAATTTTATGGTAAATAATGGTGTTATCTCAATTTGTTGTGGCGGTGGTGGTATCCCTGTATATGTTGAAAAGGATGGAACTTATGAAGGCGTCGATGCTGTTATTGATAAAGATTTAGCGGCCGCTGTTTTAGCTAACGCCATTAAAGCAAAGGAATTGTATATTTTAACGCCGGTGGATAAAGTAGCTTTAAATTATCGCAAGCCAGATGAAAAACAATTAGATCGATTAACAGTTAATGATGCAAAAAAGTACCTTGAAGATGGGCATTTTCCCAAAGGAAGCATGGGACCCAAAATTCAGGCGGCCATTAATTTTATTGAAAATGGCGGGCATTCGGTTATTATAAGTTCCGTTGAAAAAATGAAAGAAGCTATAAAAGGTGAAACCGGGACCAGAATTGAATCATGACTTTAGCCAAATCAAATGAAATAAATCAAATATGTGAAATTGCAGAGGCTTTTGCTGCAGAATTTGAAGAAGTAAATATAGTATATTTGCACGGCTCACTTTTATATGGCTATGAAAGAAACGATAGCGATGTTGATTTAGCGGTAATAATAAATCATGAAAAGAAAAAAGAACATTTAAGACTGCAAATACATTTCAATGAATTTTTTGATTTACGTTTCAAAAAACGGGAAATTGATTTGAAAATTATAAATTCAGCATCATTAGCATTTAAATTTTCAATCGTCCAAAAGGGTAAAATCATTTTTTCACGAGACGAAGAAATCACGGCTGATTTTGAAGTGGGCGTCGTAAAAAAGTATTTAGATTTTAAGCCTTATTATGATGCTTATAACAAAGCTTTTATTAATGGATTGGCAAAAGAAGGTAAATTTTGATGAATAATATTGATCGAGAAAAAGTCGAATCAAAGTTAACGATATTAATTTCTTATGTGAATACTTTAAAAAAAATACCAGGTGCATCCCTGATTGAAATATCATCAGATCCGATTAAATTTGCAGGCATTAAATATTATTTACAAATTTCAATTGAATCATGTTTGGAAATAGGAGCGCATTTAATATCCCGGTTGCATTTAAGGAGATTTGAAGGGTATAAGGAAATATTTTCTATTTTGGGCGAGGCTAACATCATCCCCAATGAATTTGTGCATCCTTTAAGAGAAATGGCGGGTTTAAGAAACATGTTGGTGCATCTATATTGGGAAATTGATAACGAGGAAATTATTGATATTATAAATAACGACTTAAATGATTTTGAAAAATTTGCATCTTATGTAGCGAAATTCCTGAAGCAGCAAAATGGCAAATAATCCAACCATAATTAAGATGAAATCTTTAAAAATCCGAATATGGTGCGCTAAAGTACAAACACAAATCAGAAATATCAAATGCTTAGCTCAAAAAAAAAGTTATGCTTTTGTGCAAGGGTTTATTTGTAATACTAATAAATTATTTATTCAACATTCTTTTGCCAGAAAATAATGTTTAATTTTAAATATAATGCAATAGGAGGTTAAAAATTGAAAATTCACGAGTATCAGGGAAAAGCGATTTTAAAGAATTTTGGTGTAGCAGTTCCGCGGGGTAGTTTAACCCGGACGCCTGAAGAGGCAAAAAAGATCGCGTCCGATTTAGGAGGCACAGTAGTCGTCAAAGCTCAAATTCATGCTGGCGGCCGGGGTAAAGGTGGCGGAGTGAAAATTGCAAAAAATGCCCTGGAAGCCGAACAATTTGCCAGGGAAATGATCGGAATGACTTTGGTTACCCACCAAACCGGCCCCGAGGGCAAAGAAGTGAGGAAAGTCCTGGTAGAGGAAGGATTAGCGATTGCCCGAGAACTTTATTTGGGTATCGTGCTGGACCGCTCGGTTGGACAATTAGTCTTTATGGCCAGCACTGAAGGAGGAGTTGAAATTGAAAAAGTGGCTAGTGAAACTCCAGAAAAAATATTGAAGGAATATATTGATCCTGCAGTAGGTTTTCAGGCATTTCAAGCTCGAAAGCTTGCCTTTGGATTGGGATTAAAAGGCGAACAGGTTAAGAATGCTTTGAAATTTTTTACCGCATTATATAAGGCCTATATTCAATCAGATTGTTCAATGGCTGAAATCAATCCATTAGTTGTCACTCAAGATGGACAGGTGCTCGCACTGGACGCAAAAATTAACTTTGATGATAATGCTCTTTTTAGACATCCTGATTTTAAAGATCTAAGAGATTTGCATGAAGAAGAACCGTTAGAGGTGGAGGCTTCGAAATTTAACTTAAATTATATCAAATTAGATGGCCAGGTGGGTTGTATGGTCAATGGAGCAGGTCTGGCTATGGCCACAATGGACTTGATTAAGTTAGCCGGATCCGAGCCTGCAAATTTTTTAGATGTTGGCGGATCAGCAAGCGCTGAAACTGTTGAAAATGGCTTCAAGATACTGCTTTCAGATAAAAATGTTAAAGCGGTTTTAATTAACATTTTTGGTGGAATTGTTCGATGCGACCGGGTTGCTTCCGGAGTCATTGAAGCAGCCTCCAAAATGGATATTAATGTACCTGTTGTGGTGCGATTAGAAGGGACCAACGCAGAAGAAGCGGCGCAAATATTAGAACAGTCAGATCTATCTTTTGAAATTGGGCGGAGTTTTGAAGAAGCTGCCCGGAAAGTAGTTGCGGCAATTAATTGACGATTTAAATCCTCAATTATCAAGCTAATCTTGAAATAGCAAATAGATTCACGAAATAAAATATTGGAAGGAGACAAAATTGAGCATATTAATTGATGAAAAAACGCGTGTTGTCGTACAGGGCATAACGGGTGGTGAAGGCACTTTTCATACTCGCCAGATGATTGAATACGGGACAAAAATTGTGGCTGGTGTTGTTCCTGGCAAGGGCGGTCAAAAATTTGATGAAAAAGTACCTGTTTTTAATTCCGTTGCTGAGGCGGTAGCAAACGAAGGCGCTAACGCTTCTGCAGTATTTGTGCCACCACCTTTTGCCGCAGACGCCGTCATGGAAGCATCGGATGCTGGAATTGCTTTCGTTGTATGCATAACCGAAGGCATCCCGACTAAAGATATGGTAAATGTATATCAATATTTAGACAATCGAAATACGCGCATGGTGGGTCCGAATTGCCCCGGCGTTATTTCACCAGGAAAGTGTAAAATGGGCATCATGCCGGCATTTATTCACAAACAAGGTAATATTGGCTTAGTCTCACGCAGTGGGACTCTTACTTATGAAGCTGTGAAACAACTCAGTGATCTGGGAATCGGACAATCTACATGCATCGGTATTGGCGGCGATCCAATTATCGGAACCACTTTTACCGACGCCTTAAAATTATTTAAAGATGATGCGGATACTGAAGCGGTTGTCATTATTGGTGAAATCGGTGGCACCGCTGAACAGGAAGCTGCGGCTTATATCAAGACTAATTTTGATAGACCAGTGGTTGCATTTGTAGCTGGTCAAACGGCGCCTCCAGGACGCAGAATGGGCCATGCTGGCGCAATCATTTCCGGAAGTGAAGGTACGGCCAAAGAAAAAATCGAAATGCTGCAGAGCGCCGGGGTGCATGTCGCGATGAGTCCGGCAGAAATAGGGATAACTATGCAGCAGGCGTTAAAACACTAAAAATTAATGATCAAAAAGATGTAATTTTCAGAGGAGTGTTGGATTTTTGGAGCGATGTTTTGTGCATTTTGGGATTATTTAAGTTACATAAATCCATGACTCCATTTATTCAACACTCAATGTAAATTACAAGCAACATTGTTTTGAAAACGTGATATGTCAGTTATGCTGGGGTGGAGTTCATACTTCGACTTCGCTCAGTTTGAAGAGAGATTGTTTTCAAGAGTTAGCTTCATGGTGAGCGGAGTCGAACCATTATTTTACTCAACCCCCCACCTTACTGACATATTCCCTGAAATCATAGTATTTTAAATACAAAACAAAGATAGTACTAATAAGGAGACAGGTTTGTGGAACGTACATTAGCAATTTTAAAACCAGATTGTACCAGTAGAAATCTAATTGGAAAAGTAATAGCAAGAATAGAACAAGCGCGATTTAAAATTCTCGCCATGAAGATGGTGCATTTGACAGATAATACCGCTGGTGAATTCTATGCAGTTCACCGGGAAAGACCATTTTATCAGGATTTAATACAATTTATGAGTTCAGGAAAATCAATGCCCATGGTTCTTGAAAAAGAAAATGCTGTGGCAGAATTCAGAACTTTGATCGGTGCGACAGATCCTGCTGAAGCTGCAGCGGACACCATTCGCAAAGACTTTGCTAAAAGTAAGCAAGATAATATCGTCCATGGCTCGGATTCGGTGGAGAATGCAAAATTAGAGATTGCATTTTTCTTTTCAGAAAAAGAAATAGTAGAAAACACCTGATTATATTTCAGTCATTGCTTGATTCTACTCGTTCACGGTTCTGCCGGAGAACGAGTGGGAAAGATTTTACGCATCAATGCGTCTTACATAAGACCCATTATTTAGCTTGACTATTGAAAAAATATTAATTAAATTGAACTCCATTTTTTGAGGTATTCGATTTGAATGAAACTAAATATTCAAAACTTAACAGAAGGAAATCATTCCTTTGAATTTACGGTTGATGATAAAGATATACATTTAGAAGACTATAAAGTCTTTAAAAATGAAATAAATATAAGAAGCGAGCTTGAAAAAAGAGATAAAAATATTTTTGTATTGAATCATGTCCAAACTCAAGCCGTTTTTGAATGTGATAAATGTTTGGTGAATTTTACAGTTAATATAGAGGATGAATTCAAATTATCATTCACTTCGGATAAAAAATATGCTGAGTATAAAAGCAATGATGAAGAGATGGTTCAGTTAATTATGCCTAATACACGTGAAATTGATTTAGCTGCTGGCATCCGGGATAGTTTAATTTTGACGCTTCCTATGAGGGTTGTTTGTTCTGACAGTTGTAAAGGCTTGTGCCCGGGTTGTGGAATCAATTTAAATGAAGCGACCTGTCAATGCATTAACGAAACCATTGATCTGAGGTGGGAAAGTTTAAAGAACCTGTTTAACTAATACGCTTGAATTTTATAGATTTATTATATAAAGGAGAGACTATTGCCATTACCTAAACGAAAAATTTCCAAATCGCGTAGAGATAAAAGGAGAACACATTGGAAAATTAGTGCTCCAACAATCAGTGAGTGTTCTCATTGTCATCAACCAAAACTACCTCATCGTGCATGTCCAAATTGTGGATATTACAACGGTCGATCTGTTTTTATTCCAAAAGAAGTATAATAAAATAAGGAAGCGGTGCTCAGATTCGTGGGGCATTTTAGCTTGGAGAATATCTGATGAAGATTGCCATCGATGCGATGGGCGGTGATTATGCCCCTGACGCCATCGTACATGGAGGGATTGAAGCTGTTCGGTCAGGGAAAGGAGATTACGAGGTGGTTTTAGTTGGCGATAGATACAAAATTGAAACTTACCTTTCCCGCCACTTTAGAGTTCAAGATTTACCCATATCAATACGACATGCATCACAAAAAATTGAGATGGGGGAAATCCCTACCACAGCGTTGAAAAAAAAACCAGATGCTTCTATTAATGTAGCTATGGAATTGCATAAGAGCAAAGAAGTAGATGCAGTAGTAAGCGCCGGTCACACTGGAGCAGTGATGGCTTCCGCGTTTTTTAATTTGGGTAGAATCGAAGGGGTCAGGCGTCCCGCGATTGGTTCTTTGGTGCCACACGAACACGGCGTAACCATGCTTATTGATGTTGGGGCGAATCTTGAATGCAAACCCGCGCACTTAGTGCAATTTGGTATAATGGGTAATATGTACATGAAAAATGTTTATAATATTCCTGAGCCTAAAGTCGGGCTTTTAAATATTGGTGAAGAAGAGAACAAGGGAAAAGAAGTCATACAAGAAGCTTATAAACTTCTCACTAAGAGCAAGTTAAATTTTGTCGGCAACATTGAAGGTAGAGACGTGATGAGCGGAAAAGTAGATGTGATTGTCTGTGAAGGATTCACAGGGAATGTTGTGTTAAAATTTGCTGAAAGTTTTAATGGGGTATATTCAAAAACTTTAAAGAGAAAAGTGGGTAAAAAAGTTTTTTCGAATATAGGGGCATTTCTTCTAAAACCTACATTTGAACGATTACGGCGAATTTATGATTACGAGGAATATGGCGGAGCGCCTTTGCTGGGTATTAGCGGTAGCTGTTTTATCTGTCATGGAAGTTCAACCCCAAAGGCAATAAAAAATGCTGTGCAAGAGGCTGCGATGATGATCAGACAAAAAGTGAATGAACAAATACGAGATGAATTGTCCGGTAGAATGGAGGAGAAAATAGATGGGGAATAATATAAAATCCATGATTATAGGTACAGGAGTAGCCATTCCAGAGAAAACTCTAACCAATGCTGATTTGGAAAAAATGGTGGATACAAGTGATGAATGGATTCGTGAACGATCTGGAATTAAGGTGCGCCATGTTCTGGATGAAAAAATGCATAATTCAGACTTATCTGCTGAAGCGGCAAAAAATGCACTATGTGAAGCAAATATGAAACCTGAAGAGTTAGATACAATAATAGTCGCAACAGTTACTGGCGATGTCACATTTCCTTCTACAGCTTGTTATGTACAACAAAAGATTGGAGCAGTAAATGCAGCGGCATTTGATGTACAGGCAACTTGTTCCGGATTCATATTTGCTTTGAACGTGGCAGATGGATTAATTGCTTCCGGGAAAAGTAAGAATGTGTTGATAATCGGGACAGAAATTTTAACAAGGATCACTGATTGGAAAGACCGCGCAACCTGTGTGCTTTTTGGTGACGCATCCGGTGCCGCCGTTCTGGCTCCTTCTAATGGAAATGGAAGCGGTGTTTTGGGTACGTTTATAAAGACCAATGGTAATTTAGCGCATCTGCTTTTAATGCCTGGCGGCGGGACGCGTTATCCTTATGATGTCGCGGTCAATGAAAATTTGAATAATATTAAAATGCAGGGACAAGAAGTTTTTAAGGCGGCGGTTACAGCCATGGGAGATGCAGCTACTCATATTCTCGAAAAAACTGGTCTAACTCCAGATGATGTGGACCTGTTAATCCCACACCAGGCTAATATAAGAATCATCAATGCAACCATGAAAAGATTAAAACTGCCAAAGGAAAAAGTCTATATCAATATCCATGATTATGGCAATACTTCATCGGCTTCTATTCCGGTTGCTTTTAATGAAGCTAAAGAAAAAGGCATTCTGAAACCCGGTGATCTGTGCCTCATGGTGGCATTCGGCGGTGGATTCACCTGGGGTTCTGCAGTCATTAGAGTATAATAAAATGTGACGCAAACGTCCTCGTTTCCAAGTATTTCAATTGAGACGATTGAGTTATAATTTTAACAGCTAAAAAAGAGTTGAGCAAGAATTTTACAGGGAGGAAGAAGGATTTCTAAAAGAGCATTTATTTTTCCGGGTCAGGGCTCACAATTTGTTGGCA
The DNA here is from genome assembly GCA_964539665.1 of uncultured Cytophagia bacterium. Classification (GTDB taxonomy): domain Bacteria; phylum Zhuqueibacterota; class Zhuqueibacteria; order Oceanimicrobiales; family Oceanimicrobiaceae; genus CAZIKB01. The sequence goes on along the minus strand of CAZIKB010000102.1, from coordinate 4,906 downwards.
TGGCTCAAGACCTTTATGAAAGTTTAAGTGAAGCAAAAGAAATTTACGACAATGCTAACGATATATTAGGATTTGATTTAGCAAAAATATCTTTTCATGGACCGGAAGAAGAACTCAAGCAGACACGGATTACACAACCTGCCATATTTGTTCATAGCGTGATTCTTACCCAAATATTGTTAAAGAAAGAATTTGCACCAGATATGGTTGCAGGACATAGTCTGGGTGAATATTCTGCACTTTATGCTGCTCAGTCGCTGTCACTCGAAGATGCATTAGCATTAGTGAAAATCAGGGCTGAACTTATGCAGCAAGCCGGGGAAATTAAAAAAGGTACTATGGCGGCAATAATTGGTCTTAAGACAGATGTTGTAAAAAGTGTTTGTGATGAAGCGAGTACTATCGGAATTGTCCAGGTTGCCAACTACAACTCACCAGCACAAGTCGTCATTTCCGGCTCAGTAGCTGGCGTTACACGGGCCATGGAACTCTCAAAAGAAAAAGGCGCAAAGAGAGTTATTCCACTGGTAGTAAGCGGTGCATTTCATTCGCCACTCATGGAATATGCCGAATCCGGTTTGAAAAAGGCATTGGATGAGATCGATATTAAAACAGCTCGTATCCCGGTCTATTCAAATGTGCATGCGAAACCTGTAACCGAGCCTGAAGAAATTAAGCGGAATTTAACAGAGCAGTTAACAAGTCCGGTGCGATGGCTTGAAATTATTGAGAATATGATTCAGGACGGAGCAACAGAATTTTATGAAATCGGACCTGGAAATGTACTCAAAGGTCTCCTAAAACGGATCAATAGGGAAGTAGAGGGGAAATCTATCGATACAATAGAGAGTTTAGAAAAATGCTGAAGGGAGAAATCATATGAACCTTAAAGATAAAGTGGCAATAGTTACGGGGTCTGCACGCGGGATTGGACGGGCTATCGCTTTGGAATTAGCGAGAAATGGTGCAAAAGTGGTTATTTGCGACCTTGATGAAGTGACCATCCAAAAAGCTGTTGACCAAATCACTGAAATGGGCAGCGAAGCGATGGGGATTGAATCTAATGTAACCCGGGTTGAAGATGCCCAAAAAATAATTGATAAAACTGTTGAAAGATTCGGCAAGATTGATATTTTAGTAAACAATGCCGGCATTACCCGTGATAATTTGCTAATGCGAATGAAAGATGATGAATGGGATGCGGTCATTGCAGTGAACCTGAAAGGTACTTTTAATTGTATTAGGGCAATTACTAAACCATTCATGAAGCAACGGTCTGGAATAATAATTAACATGGCATCGGTTGTAGGTGTAATTGGAAATGCCGGTCAAACTAATTACGCCGCTTCAAAAGCCGGTGTGATTGGACTGACCAAAAGTGTAGCAAAAGAATTAGCTGCTCGAAATATTCGTGTCAATGCGGTGGCGCCTGGATTCATTGACACAGATATGACAGCTAACTTGCCCGAAAAAGCCAAAGCAGAATTAACGAACGCTATACCCTTGGCCCGGCTTGGCCAACCAGAAGATGTGGCAAAGCTTGTTTTATTCTTGTCTACTGATGATGCGTCCTATATTACGGGTCAGGTAATAAATGTAGATGGCGGAATGGTAATGTAAAAATAATTGAATCTCATTAAATTTATTTATATATTGTTCAAATTAATTACATCAAAAGCAAAAAAATATTTACAGATAATAATAACTGGAGGAAAAATTAATGGCACTCAATGAAAAGGTAAAAGAAATAATCGTAGAACAATTAGGGGTGGATGTTAATGAAGTTTCTGAAGAGGCATCATTTATTGATGATCTTGGCGCTGACTCGTTAGATACTGTTGAATTAGTTATGGCCTTTGAGGAAGAATTTGACATTGAAATACCAGACGAAGATGCAGAAAAATTAACAACAGTGAAGCAGGCTGTAGATTATTTAGAAAAGAAATTAGCTGAAAAAGAATAAAGTAGTAAAAAAGTTGATGTAAGTCCGGAATCAGCACGGATTACCGAGATAAAACAGATTAACCCGGATTTTTATGTTAAAGTTTTATTAACAAACGAACTGGACAAGTGATATGTTTTCTGTTTTGATTTATTTAACAACTCCCACAATCCGTGGATATTAATCAAATCCGTGCCTTCCGTTTGCTATCAAACCATTTAATAATGAGCATCAATTTAGCGAGCTTTTATTAAGTAATAAGTAATATATTATGGCAAGTAAAAATATAAAATTAAACAGAGTAGTTGTAACTGGCCTGGGATTAATTTCTCCATTGGGGCACGATATCCAGGAATTCTGGCAGAATTTAGTCGCTGGTAAAAGTGGTATAGATTTGATAACTAAATTTGATACTACTAATTTTGATACTAAGTTTGGCGGTGAAATAAAAGATTTTCAGCCCGAAAATTATATTGATCGTAAAGAGGCCAGAAGAATGGATCTTTTTACTCAATTCGCACTTGCAGCTTCTGAAAATGCTGTCAGGCATTCTGGGTTAAATTTTGATCAGGAAGATAAAGCCCGAATCGGAGTCATTGTGAGTTCCGGAATAGGCGGGATATCAACCTTTGAAAAGCAATCACGCACGCTGTTTGAAAAAGGCCCGCGCCGTATCAGTCCTTTTTTTATCCCGATGCTTATTTCGGATATTGCGCCTGGATACATTTCTATTCGCTACGGTTTAAAAGGTCCAAACTTTTCTACTATCTCTGCATGTGCTTCGAGTTCCCACGGCATTGGCGAAGCCTTTAGAATTATTCAACGTGACGAGGCAGATGTTATGCTCTGTGGAGGCGCAGAAGCAGCAATCACCCCGTTAGGTGTTGGTGGTTTTAACGCTATGAAAGCGCTTTCCACTCGCAACGACGCACCACAAAAAGCGAGCCGTCCATTTGATAAAAATAGAGATGGATTCGTAATGGGAGAAGGAGCAGGAGTTGTTGTCCTGGAAAAACTGGAACACGCTTTAGACCGCGGCGCAACAATTTATGGAGAATTAGCTGGCGCTGGCTATACTGCCGATGCATATCACATCACCGCGCCTGCACCAGGCGGCGAAGGCGCAATTGCCGCTATGGAAAATGCGTTAAAAGACGCTGAAATGGCGCCGAGAGAAATTGACTACATAAATACTCATGGCACATCCACTCCTCATGGAGACATTGCAGAAACTCGCGCAATCAAAAAAGTTTTTGGTGAGAATGCTTATAAATTAGATATTAATTCTACAAAGTCAATGGTTGGTCATTTACTCGGAGCCTCCGGCGGGGTTGAATTTATCGCGACTGTCATATCAATAAAAGAAGACCTGATTCATCCAACTATAAATCAGGAAGAATCCGATCCTGAATGTGATTTAAGATGTACGCCTAATGAGCCGAAGGAGAAGGAGATTTGGGCAGCTATTTCAAATTCTTTTGGGTTTGGGGGACATAATGTTTCTCTTTTAGTTAAAAAGTACGCAGGTTAGTTTTACTATTCTCAAACTCTGAGTCGTTCTTGTATGTTCAACTTGATCAAGCTTCCGTTCAAGAAATTCTTTTTTACACCGAAACCTCAAAACCATCAAATTGATTTTAAATCTTTAAAAGAAACAATTGGTTACGATTTTAATGATCATGACCTGTTTATTCAAGCCTTAAAACATCGCTCATACCTGCCTTTAACTCAGGAAAATAGAATAGATTCCAATGAACGTCTGGAGCTTTTGGGCGATGCGATATTAGGACTGTTAGTTGTTGAATATCTTTACCTGCGATTTCCTGATAAAGAAGAGGGCGATCTTACCAGTATGAAATCGCTGATTGTCAGCAGAAGAATTTTAGCGAAAATTGCCAGAGCGATGGGAATAGGTGAATATCTGTTACTGAGCGAGTCAGAAATAAAATCGGGTGGACGAAAACGGGCTTCTATCAATTCAGATGCTATTGAGGCAATCATCGGCGCTATTTATCTTGATGGTGGATTAGACAAAACCCGCGATTTTATTGAACAAAAAATGTTATGCAATTTTGAAGATCTTATTTCTGAAGAATTGCATACAAATTTCAAAAGTATGCTGTTAGAATATGCTCAGAGTCTAACTATCGGCACACCTTGTTACCATGTGCAATCAGTTGAAGGTCCAGACCATGAAAAGATGTTTACGATTCAAGTAAAAATTCAAGATGACTTGTTAGGAACAGGTACCGCAACGAGTAAAAAACGAGCTGAGCAATTAGCGGCTCATCAAGCCCTGCGAAATCTTCATTTGATTTAAACTAATCCCTTTCCAAAATCATAGCTGCAGCCATAGCCCCGGCTGCACAAATGCTGATTAATCCATATTTTGAATTTCGTCGTTTCATCTCATTGGCCAGCGTGGTGACGATTCGGCCGCCTGTTGCAGCAAAAGGATGACCTACTGCAATCGAGCTTCCCAGAGGATTTAACTTGTCCCGCTCCAGCTTGCCAATGGCTTCCTCTTTCCAGCCATTCTCCCAGGCGCGAATATTACATACCACCTGCGCTCCAAAAGCTTCGTGCACTTCAATAATATCCATCTCCGAAAGCTTGAGACCTGTCTTTTTTAATAATCGGGGTACGGTTATGCAAGGCGCCATCAATAGGCCGTCGTTAGGATCGATAGCGGCATACTCAAATCCTTTGATAAATGCCAAAGGTACATGTCCGTCTTTTTTTGCTCTGGATTCCGACATTAAAAGCACTGCAGATGCGCCATCTGTTAAGGGGCTGGAATTGCCGGCTGAAATAGTACCGCTTCCACTACTGTCAAAAACAGGCCGCAGTTTGGCCAATCTTTCCAGGGTAGTGTCTGCCCGAATGAGCAGGTCTTGTTTCACGCCGTCTAACGGATAAATCTCGTCTAGGAGCCGGCCATCTTTTGTAGCTGCTGCGGCATGG
>CAZIKB010000101.1:0-24632 GCA_964539665.1 uncultured Cytophagia bacterium | reverse complement strand
TTAATGTATTTAACAACTTATACCATGTTTTTCTAAGTGAGAAATGTTAGTTAATCATATTCTAAGGAGACCACATAAACAGCAATCAATTTGACGTTATCATAGTAGGCGGAGGCATCATCGGAAGCTCAATTGCCTATTTTTTGGCCGCTGAAAACAGTTTCCAGGGCCGAGTCCTGGTTATTGAAAAGGATCCAACTTATTCCAAAAGTTCAACCTGTCTCTCGGTAGGAGGAATCAGGCAACAATTCTCAACTACAGAGAACATCGAAATATCAAAATATAGCGCGAGCTTTTTAAAGTCCATTCATGAAAATCTTTCGGTTGGTGACAGAATACCCGAAATATATTTCAAAGAGGCAGGATATTTATTCTTGGTTTCGGACAAAGGTGTAGACACATTAAAACGCAACTATGCGTTGCATAAAACACATGATGTAGATGTCCTCTTCCTTTCTCCCGATGAGCTTAAACGCCGTTTCGAGTGGCTGAATGTTTCCGACCTGGGGGCAGGTACATTAGGCGTTAAAAATGAAGGCTGGATCGATCCGTATAGCTTACTAATGGCTTTCAAGAAAAAAGCTCAGGCCTTAGGCGTAACCTACATAAAAGATGAAGCCGTCGGCATAAAACGACGAGGTCATACGGTAGAAAGAATTGTACTTAAAGAAGGTGGTGAAATGAAGTGTGGTTTGGTTGTCAATGCCGCAGGTTCAGGAGCTGCCGCAATAGCGGCCATGGCTGGTATAGACCTGCCAGTGCATTCTCGCAAACGCATTGTTTACACTTTTGAGTGCCGCGACCAGATCCATGATTGTCCTCTGGTTGTCGATCCCGGTGGAGTATATTTTAGGCCGGAAGGCAGCAAATTTCTCTGTGGAGTATCTCCGCCTGAAGACCAGGATCCTGACTGCGTCGATTTCAAAGTAGATTATCAGGTATTTGAAGAAGTCATCTGGCCGACACTCGCACACCGGGTTCCAGCCTTTGAAGCGATTGAGCGGGGATTTTCATGGGCTGGTCACTATGCTTACAATGTTCACGACCAGAATGCTATCATTGGCACTCACCCGCAAATAAAGAATTTTTACATCGCTAATGGTTTTAGTGGACATGGATTGCAGCAATCGCCTGCAGTTGGACGAGCAATTAGCGAACTGATTGCGTTTGGTTCATATCAAACTCTGGATTTAAACAAATTCGCCTACGAACGCTTCGATTCAGGTATGCTTATTAAAGAACTTAATGTAGTTTAATGCTGTGAAATGCTGGCCAGATATTTTTGAGAAAAAATATTGTGACTCTTGGAGAAAGCTATATAAGTGTCGATACATAGTAACCTTTTTTAAAATAGAGAGCCAATACCCTGGTATGACAAAAATACTGATTGTAGAAGATGATGCGGATACTCAACAACTAACGTCAAAAAAAATTGAAGGCATGGGGCTAATAGCTTTCATCAGTCCAAATGGAAAGCACGCCTATGAAACCTTGCGTGTAAATCAGGATATCAGACTTCTCATTACTGATATCATGATGCCTGAAATGGATGGCAAACAATTAATTCAAATATTACGTGGTGACTATCAATTGAGAGATTTGCCAATTATAATAATGTCATCTGTGGTCGGCTTGAAAGAGATTTCTCATCTATTGAAAATGGGCGCAACATTGTTTTTACGTAAACCAGTGGTTCCGTCAGAACTGGGCGAAGCCATCACAAAATGTTTGAAAGAACAAGGTTAACTCTTGTTTACGGTGAGATTCCTTTTGCCTGGATTTAACTCCAATTCGAAATAAAAATTTAATTTATTACTACAAAACTCTGAAGTTAATCTTTCTTATTAGCGGTTTTACTGCGCAATTCTGTTACGACTTAAGTCATCGTTTTTGTTATAATAGTTTTTTACTTGCAAATTTTTAAGGTTCAATTAAAATTTTAGGCATTTTAAGCACTTCAAACTTTAGGAGCTGCACTTTTGGGCGCTGGGAATAATGCGGTTTAGAAGACTCAAAATCCAGTATACTAAAGATATTGTACTCTATAGTATTTTGTATCTGTTTTTCTTCCAGTTACTTTCTGATTTTATTGAAGCAATTTACGCTTTTGGCCTCCTGAGAACTGGCTTGCCCGTTGAGATGGCTAGTGTTCTCTTTCTTTTTTCACCAGTCCTTTTCATTATATTTAGAAAATTTCTTTCCGGCCACCTGCTGGTCTTTGTTGGGGAGATGATGCTATTATGCAGAATTTTAGAAGTGGCGCTGGACACTCGTGGGAGAATGATGATAGCCGGGCTTGGTGTGAGTTGTTTTATGTTACTTTTCCCATCAATTCTCTGCCAAAATGCTGATGACGAAAGTGAATTGTCCGGCTTGACCCATGGAGCAGGTTTAACAATTGCTCTCGCTCTGTCCATTCTACTAAGAACGCTAAACTCTGGAATTGATATTTCCTCCCACAACTGGTTTCAAGCAATAGGCTGGATGTTGGCCTTAATAGCTGGCATTCTGCTGGTTGGACTTAAAAGACGAAATTCTGGCACCCAATCTAAAAAGATAATTATCCCGAAAGGCGATACCAGAATTAACAGTCCCTGTAAAACCTGGAAAATAACAGGTATAAGTCAGGGCTTAGCCGCTGTTTATTTGCTTCTCTATTTTGTTTTCACTACTCCAAATGTCATAGCACGATGGACTGAAGCAAATTACCTTCTAATCGTGACGGTGATGATGTTAGTACTCTGTCTATTTTCAAGTATGTTCACCGAAAAAAAACCTCTCATAGTTTTTTTGACATCAAAAAATATTCTAATTTGGAATTGCTTGTTTGTACTTGCTCTGGTGGCAACAATACTAATGCATCAAATGAACTTCCCTTCAGAAAGCAGCGCCTATCCGTTATTTGCACCTTCTGTTACCAAGCTGCATTATGTACCGCTGATTTTTACGCTGCTTCTCTTCCCAATCATCCTGATTGATTTCATACTTTTTAGCGGGGAAATTGCGGCCCGGCAGCCAACATCCAGGATTGTTGGAGGTAGCTTAACTCTGGCATCTTTTTTCATATTATTAATGATTTTTGCCCAGATATTCACGTCAGTGTACGATTACATCCCTTTTGTTGGAGCTTTTTTTAGAGATAAATTCTGGTTTGTCTTTCTATCAGCAGGAATTGCCCTCACCTTACCTGTATTGCTGATTAAGCAAAACTCATTCAATTACAAGTATTCCTTAAGTAAATTGCAAATTTCAACAAGTTTTCCAGTGATTATTCTATTGATATCTTTTATTACAATTACTGGTGCTTTGTTATCTTCACCAAATCCAATACCTCAACAAAATGGCAGGAAGTCACTGAAAATATTGACTTATAATATTCAACAGGGATATGATATAAATGGGCTAAAGAACCACGTTGGCCAGCTTGATTTAATACGTGGCATAAATGCAGATGTAATCGGCTTGCAGGAAACGGACTCGAATAGAATTTCTGGCGGCAACTCAGATGTTGTAAGGTATTTTGCTGATAAGCTCAATCTCTATTCTTATTATGGCCCAAAAACTGTCTTGGGCACATTCGGTATTGCCATGCTTTCTAAATTTCCGATTGAAAATCCGCGGACGTTTTATATGTATAGTAAAGGAGAACAGACAGCAACAATTGCAGCAGAAATCAATGTCGGGAAAAAAATATTTAATATATTTGTAACCCATCTCGGCAATGGCGGTCCTGTGGTGCAGCAGGAAGCCATTTTAACAGAGTTAGAAGGTATGGAGAATGTTATTGCTCTCGGAGATTTTAATTTTAGACCTGATTCAAAACAATACAAACTGACAACGGAATTTTTAATGGACTCCTGGCTTGTAAAATGGCCACAAGGTGTTGACAATCATGGAGCAAATCCCATTGACAGAATTGACCATATTTTTGTGTCTCCTGGTACAAATGTAACCGATTCCCGCTATTTAATAAATACTCAATCAGATCATCCCGCAGTGTCTATTCAAATTGAATGGTAAAAGCATTATCCTGAAATAGGGCAAAATGATTGTTTTTTATAAGGTAAATTATTTTGCCAAGATTACTATTTAAATTCTGTGATCAATTATTAGGTGAACTAAGCATAAAAGCATAAAGCCATTGCTTTTAATGATTTTTATTTTCATATTTGCATCGAAATTATTTCATCATATTTATTTTTTAGACAATGATTCTAACTAATTAACTGGAAAGAGAGAAGACATGATTGTAACCACATCAGAGTTGTTCAAAATCGCTTATGGGAAATTTGCTGTTGGAGCCTACAATATTAACAATATGGAGCAGGCAATAGGTTTATTCGAGGGTCACAAGAAAGCTCAGGCGCCATTTATTATCCAGTTATCGAAAGGCGCTCGCAAATATGCAGGCGTGAAAATGCTGGAAAACATTATTCGTGCGGTTGATGAAATTTATCAGGACGCCATTTTTGCTGTGCATCTTGATCACGGTGATGAACAAACCTGCTACGACTGCATCGATTCCGGCTTTTATAGCTCGGTCATGATTGATGCATCCCATGAACAATTAGCGGGAAATATAGCCACTACCCGTCGTATTGTGGATAAAGCCCATGCAAAGGGTTTAAGTGTTGAGGCAGAACTGGGTAAACTGGGCGGAGTTGAGGAAGATATCAAGGTTGACGAAAAACACGCTTCGCTGACAGATCCGGAAGAAGCCAAAGAATTCGTAGAGAGGTCAGGCTGTGATTCATTGGCTGTGGCTGTTGGAACAAGTCATGGCGCTTATAAATTCTCTGGCGGTCAGGGCCTGCATTTTGATCGCATTGCGGCAATTCAAAAGCTGCTGCCTGGTTACCCAATGGTAATGCATGGCTCCAGCTCCGTTCCAGTTGAAGAAGTCGAGCGTGTCAATGCTGCAGGCGGAAAGCTGAGTTCTGCTGCTAAAGGAGTAGATGTGAATGAATTTGCCCGCGCAGTTCCTTTAGGTGTGACCAAAGTCAATATCGACACAGACGGCCGACTGGTCTGGACCAGGGTTCATCGTGAGTACTTTAGAGACCAACCTGAAAATTTTGATTTTCGTCCTCCAGGCAAAGTTTTCATGGCTGCTTATGCGGATTTCATCTTACACAAGTCGGAGAAATTGTTGTCAAAGGACAGGCTGGAGGAAGTCCGAAAGGCGTTGCAGTAGAGATTAAACATTTTAATAACTTCTATGAACCAGAATCTCTACATGAATTACAAAAAAAATAGAAAACAAAGTGAAGCCAACAATTAAATCTCCTGAACTTTTAATGCCGGCCGGAAATTTTGAAAAGCTCAAATTTGCTTTCGCTTATGGCGCGGATGCTGTTTATGCCGGCGTGCCAGCTTTTTCTCTGCGCGCACGCGAGAATGATTTTAACAAAGATACGATTCGTGAAGCAATCGAGTACACGCATCGGCTTGGTAAACGCATTTATCTTACCATGAATATTTATGCCCACAACATCAAAGTCAATCGTTTCCTGGAAACATTTGATGAAATGTCAGATCTTAATCCGGATGGATTTATCATGACAGACCCGGGGCTAATCAATAAAGCGCTCAAAGCTCGGCCACAAAGCGTCATTCATCTCTCAACCCAGGCTAATTCGACCAATTGGGCCACGGTTGAATTCTGGCGCGACATTGGCATTAGACGCATCATCCTGCCAAGAGAACTTTCGATCAAAGAGATGGCAGCTATGCACGAAAAAGTTCCAGACATCGAGCTCGAAGCATTTGTGCATGGAGCCATTTGTATCGCCTATTCCGGACGCTGCTTAATTTCAAACTATCTGACTTATCGGGATGCCAACCAGGGCACGTGTACAAATACCTGCCGCTGGGAGTATTCACTTTCTCTCGACAAAGAAAGTCTTCTCGAAACCGAGATGACACGGGATGTGAATGAGGCATATCGTCCACTTGTAGCCAATTATCAGCTCAATGAAGCGATCAGGGCAGAAAAACAGTTTATTCAGGACAAGTTTGACATTGATGAGGATGAGTACGGTACATACCTGATGAACTCCAAAGACCTCTGTGCAATTGAACTTTTGCAAGAGCTTCATGATGCAGGGATTTGCAGCTTAAAAGTTGAAGGCAGGAGCAAGTCAGTATATTACGCTGCAATCACAGCTCGTGCCTATCGCCGGGCTATCGATGATCTGATTTCTGGTCGTCCCTTCAACAAAGATAATTTAAAAGAACTTTTAAGCACAGCCAACCGCACCCTCATGACCGGTTTCCTAAAGAAAAGGCCGCAAGAATATGGAGAAAATTTTGAAGACGGTCTGTCACTGCCATTAACTCACCGATTTGCCGGTGTTGTGAAAGATTACGATCCAAACACTGAATCTGCCCTTTTGGATGTAAAAAACAGGATAGAGGTCGGCGACACCTTCGAATGGATAACTCCAATTCAGACCACTCCTTTAAAAGTAGCGCGATTCACCACAGAAAATGGCAAAGCAGTAAACGTCGCACACCCAGGTCTGAAATATAAAACACCTGCCCCTTTTGTACCCGATGGATTTACGATTGTTAGAGTGGTTTTATAAAAGAACTTCTCCCAAAAATAAGAAGCCACATTCGGGGCATTTAGGTATAGACTTTTCATAAATAATGTATTATCCCAATTATGAGTGGGTGATTGCACAGCTTGAGATATTGCCGCTACATTGATGAGCATTTTACTTGCAAATAGTAACAAATTTGCTTATCATTTCTCTCAACACGCATCAATCCATAAATAAAAAATAATTCACAATTCTAAAGGAGGAAGGCTATGGCTAAAATGTCCAGATTTTTCACTTTTATTTTTGTTGTACTACTTGTTTCTTCAGGCTTCTCTGCTGATGAGAAGGATAACACCCTGTTAGCAGATAAGACCTTTGCCGGTTTAAAACTACGCGGCATCGGGCCGGCTTTCATGTCCGGTCGTATCGCCGACATTGCTATCAATCCGAGCGATCCCAGTCAGTGGTACGTTGCGGTGGGCTCCGGCGGCGTCTGGAAAACCGATAATGCCAGTACTACCTGGAAGCCCATCTTCGATGATCAACCAACTTATTCCATTGGCTGTGTTACTATCGATCCCAACAATCACAGCGTCATCTGGGTTGGTACCGGTGAAAATGTTGGCGGCCGCCATATGGGCTATGGAGACGGCGTTTACCGCAGTGCCGACGGCGGCGCCAGTTGGGAAAACATGGGTTTAAAAGAATCCAACCATATTTCAAAAATCATCGTGCATCCTGACAACTCTGATATCTTGTGGGTAGCTGCCCAGGGACCATTATGGTATAAAGGCGGTGAACGCGGGCTTTACAAAACATCAGATGGCGGTAAAAAATGGAAAAAAGTGTTAGGTGACGACGAATGGGTAGGCGTTACAGATATCTTAATCGATCCACGCAATCCGGATCAATTATATGCTGCAACGTGGCAGCGTCACCGCAATGTAGCCGCATACATGGGAGGCGGTCCGGGTTCGGGAATTCACCGTTCCAGCGACGGCGGGGAAACCTGGGAAAAGCTCAGCAACGGTTTACCCAAATCGAACATGGCCAAAATTGGTCTGGCGATTTCTCCACAAAAACCAGATGTTATTTATGCGGCCATCGAGCTGGATCGTCGCACAGGCGGCGTGTACCGTTCTGCTAATCGCGGCAGTTCATGGACAAAACAATCTGACGCAGTTTCAGGTGCCACGGGTCCGCATTATTACCAGGAACTCTATGCCAGCCCGCATCAGTTTGACCGTCTCTACCTGGTGGATGTGCGTATGCAAGTTTCAAATGACGGCGGTAAAACATTCACCCGCATGAAAGAGCAATTTAAACATTCAGATAATCATGCCCTGGCTTTTCGACTGGATGATCCGGATTATTTGCTGGTAGGCACAGACGGCGGTATCTATGAAAGTTTTGATCTGGCTGAAAACTGGCGCTATGTTGCGAATCTACCGTTGACACAATTCTATAAAGTCGCGGTGGATGACGCCGAACCGTTCTACAACATTTACGGCGGGACACAGGATAATTCTACCCAGGGCGGGCCTTCGCGAACTACCTGGACACTTGGAATTGATAATTCCGATTGGTATCTTACATTGGGCGCCGATGGCCACCAGCCGGCAACGGAGCCTGGCAATCCGGATATTGTTTATTCAGAGTCTCAGCAGGGTGGTCTGTCACGCATTGATATCACAACTGGCGAGATTGTTTTAATTCAGCCTCAGCCTGAAGCGGGTGAAAATTATGAACGATTTAATTGGGACTCGCCAATTCTGGTCAGTCCACACTCGCCGACAAGATTATATTTTGCCTCGCAACGAGTCTGGCGATCCGATAATCGAGGAGATAGCTGGACAGCAATTTCAGGCGATCTGACCCGTAACCAGGAACGTGTTACACTGCCGATTATGGGGCAAACCTGGAGCTGGGACTCACCCTGGGATGTCAGCGCCATGTCCAATTATAATACCATCACTTCGTTGGCTGAGTCACCGTTACAGGAAGGCTTGATTTACGCGGGCAATGATGATGGCCTCATTAATGTGACGGAGGATGGAGGCCAAAGTTGGCGGAAAATTGAAGTAGGCAAATTACCAGGCGTGCCGGCGACCGCTTTTGTAAATGACATAAAAGCCGATTTATACGATGCAAATACGGTTTACGTTGCACTTGATAATCATAAATTTGGTGATCTCAATCCCTATTTGTTAAAAAGTACGGATAAAGGAAAAAGCTGGCGTTCGATAAAAGGAAACATTCCGGCACGCACTTTGGTTTGGCGTGTGGTGCAGGATCATGTTAATTCTAACCTGTTATTTGCCGCCACTGAATTCGGCATTTATTTCACGGTTGATGGCGGTACAAAATGGGTGAAACTCACGGGTGGAGTACCCACTATTTCATTTCGCGATCTCGCTATTCAACGCCGTGAAAATGATCTGGTAGGCGCTTCTTTTGGCCGAGGTTTTTATATTTTCGATGATTACAGTGTATTACGCAGTGTTTCAGAAAATCAGTTAAAACAGGAAGCTACGCTGTTTCCGGTTCGCAAAACCTGGTGGTATATTGAACGCAGATTGGGAGTCATTGATGGGGCATCTCATTACAGAGCGCCCAATCCTCCTTATGGCGCTGTGTTCACTTACTACCTTAAAGAAGAAATAAAAACCCAAAAAGCCCTGCGAGAGGAGAAAGAAAAAAATCAGACTAAAACCAAACAGGCTGTGACTTTTCCTGGCTGGGACAAAATTGAGGCTGAAAGAAGGCAGGAAGAACCATTGATCTGGTTAACCGTTCAAGACAATGAAGGTAATGTCGTCAGACGTCTAAAGGCTGCGAATAAAACAGGTTTTCATCGAATAGCCTGGGATTTGCGCCTCCCACCAACCGATGCTGTCCAGAATGATGCCGATTTGAGTAGAGGTCAATCAGGCGCCATGGTTGCACCGGGCAATTATACCGTAACGTTGTCGAAACAAGTGGATGGTAATGTTACGAATTTATCTGAACCTGTGCCTTTTGTTGTCGAACAGTTATTCAAAGGAGCTTTAGCTGGAGCAGATCCAAAAGAAACCGCAGCTTTTTGGAAGGAGACAGAAAGGTTGAATAAATCCACTTCTGCTGCTTCCACAGTGTTGGCTAAGGCATTACAAAGAGTTACATTATTGCAGAAATTGCTAATCCGTACAGTGTCAGCACCAGGAAACCTGGACAGTGAATTGCATCGAATCAAACAAACTTTATTGGCGCTGGACGAGCAATTGAATGGTAACCGTTCAAAGCGGCAAATTGGTGAAAAAATCAAACCAACCATTGCCAGAAGGCAGTCTGTGACTGCAAGGGGAACGGTTAATTCAACCTATGGGCCGACACCATTACATAAGCGCAATCTGGAAATTGCAGCGACCGAATTTCAGGAGTTAAAGAAAAATTTGGATATTATCATAAACCAGGACATTCCAAAAATTGAGGACGCCTTGAAAGCTGCAGGAGCGCCCTGGATTGATGGGCAGCCGATTCCTGAGTATTAATCTATGGTCTGGTAGCGAGCGACAGGAAGAATCGTGAGAATCGGTCCTAAACCAATCATCTATTCACTGATCGAAAAGTGTGTACTTTTTCAAACTGAGCGGAGTTGATTAGCGGTAAATTGTTGTTTATACAACAAGCATCAACTCCGCTCAGTTAGAATTCATTCGTTATCGAACTAACGGTAAATACTCAAAACAAAATAATTTACAAAGAGATAGATGATATATTATATATCTACCCACTGAAATCTTTCAGGAAAATCATGACCTACCTCTATCGGATTTATTTTAAAAGTTAACGTAATCTAAGAGCAAGTATTTCTTGGTGTCATTTCATACACAAAGGAAGTTCTGGATTACTCTGTTAATCATTTGAAACATGAATTTCTGTGCTTCGGAAAAATAGTTTTGCAACCTTTCCACGGTTAAGACATTGTATGTTTAATGACGCTTAACGAAGAAAAACATCTCGTCAAAAAAGCCAGAACCGATCCTGAAGCTTTTGGCATACTGTTTGAACATTATTATGCAAAAATCTTTGGTTATATCAACAGAAGAGTTCTTGATTTTGACCTGTCAAAAGATATTACTTCTGAGGTATTCTTTAAAGCATACACCAATTTGTGGAAATTCAAGTGGAAAGGCATTTCAATTTCTTCATGGTTATATCGTATCGCAATCAACGAAATAAATTACTACTTCAGGAAAAAACGCTACGCACCACGTTCATTGAATAAATTGATGGATGAACAAGACTTTAATCCGGCAGAGCAGCAATTGTTGAATGAAAAGAATGAGGTTGAACAGAAATTACATAATTATCAGGATTTCTTGCTTATACAATCCAGGTTAAAAGTTTTATCGTTGAAATATCAGGAAGTCATTTCCCTGAAGTATTTTGAGGAAAAAAGTATCAAAGAAATCTGCACGATTCTTAACAAGAAAGAAGGAACAGTAAAATCACTCATATCAAGGGGTTTGGAAAAACTTAGAAAACTTATCTAAATCACTGCAACCTGTTTATTGGATAATAAAAATGGAAAAAAAAGAATTTATGAATAAAATGGAAAACCTTGAACGCCCGGATTTCTCAAGCGAAATCCATAAAAAACAGCTCAAACTCACCTTGCTCAATACCAGGAAATCGGCTACTTTTGGAATATTTCTGATAATTACCCCGTTCCTGTTTCTTATCGGGGTATTGTTTAAATACTATCTGGGTATGCATCCCAGTATTTTTACTGCATTTTTCGAGTGGCTTACGAGTATTGATCCGGATAATGATTCTTCATTAGTGAGCTGGTTAATCCGCTTTTTAATCCTGGGAGGCCCCATAATTGCGGTGATCATTAATTTGCTGTCTATTGTGCATTTTCAATACGATGGGCAAATAAAAGAGGTCCTGATTAGTATTAAAATCAAATGGTTGAACATTACGATTGCGGCAGTATGCTTATTTATTTTAATGATTTTTTTCTTTTACCTGCTAGTTGAAAATATCAACCATCCATAAATAAAACACGAAATTTTTGTGGTTAAATTACGTGCAATAGCGGTAAATACCCATTAAACGGAGGAACAATAAATGTGGGAAGCATTTCGAAAGATCGGTTTTTTTTTAGCTGTATTAATAATATCTGCGGGCATCTATTTTGTTTTTTACGCGGATGAAGATGTGCAGCAGGATGTCCTTGAATACTCCCTTAATTTAATGGGAGACAAGCTGTTGGCTATGGTGCCGGAAGGGTCCGAGAAAATCAAATTGACTCAATTATATAATGGATTTAAAGAACGGGCAATACAGGGCAACGTTGCTCCGGAACAGATTGAGCATGTCGCAGCTAATATTCTAAATGTCAGCAACAGCGAAACATCATTAACTCCACAACAAGCCGAGGGGATTTTCAGAGCTGCCATGATAGCACCTAGACTAGAAATTAGCATACTACCTCGAAATACAGATTCGCCAAAAGGACCTCCCCCGCAAAAGAGATTTCCCAGATCCAAAAGCATGGAGATTCTTGGAGGACGGCTCATAACTATGTTTGAATTTAATGAGCATATACATATTGCCATGAAAGAGCATGAAGTAAAACGCCGTCAAATATCAAGACAAATCCGTTATCATGTACAAAACGGTTTGAAACTTAAACTTGATTCTAATCTGAAAGAACAGATGGAGCTGAAAGAATTCAGAAATCTCGCAAAGGAACTTAGACATTTGGAACAGGAGCAATTACTGGACTGGCGAGAAAATCTTGAAGAGGAATTAGAAAGAGAGATGGCAGGAGTGAAGGTTGAGCTTGAAGCGCTCCAGGAGTCGCTTGACATGCTTAAGGAGAAACATATTTTTGAAGCATTAGAAGGACTGGAGGCCTTGAAAAGTTTAAAACATTTACAACAAGTGCCAGCAATTGATCCGGATTCTATTCGAAAAGTGGTTGAGAAAAGTCTTCGTGAGGCTGGAATTCAGCGTCGTTACAAAAAGCGAAAATAATCAAAAAATATTTATTTATTGCTTGATATTGCCAGTCACATCTATTATTTTCAACTCTAAGCTCAACTCAGGAATATGTTTTCACACCGAAAATATACCATGTACATATTTTCTACCAAACTTTAATTGATCTATTTCTTATACAATTGCAATATATAATTTACCGGAGGCGACTTATGATGAAAAAGTTTGTTTATGCGATTCTTGTTAACTTGACTGTATTTACTTTGTTTGCGCATTTGGGGCAGGCGCAGGAAATTGGTCCGGCGAACGGTTCATTAGTAATCGTCGGTGGCGGATTAAGAGACCAGGCTATTATCACACGATTTTTAGAATTGGCTGGCGGGACGGATGAATTAATAGTTGTTATCCCTACCGCTGGTGGCAGAGATAATTATGACCAGTACTGGCGTGGACTTAGACAGTTTAAAGAAGCCGGCGCTACAAACTTAACAATTCTACATACTTATGATCCAAAGGTTGCAGATACGAATGAATTTGCACGGCCTATAAATAAAGCACGAGGCGTCTGGTTTTCCGGTGGCAGACAGTGGAGATTAGCAGATTCCTATCTAAACACAAAAGTACACCAGGCGCTTTTAGATCTGCTCGAACGCGGAGGTGTTATTGGTGGCTCTTCTGCGGGTGCGACCATTCAGGGTTCCTATTTAGCCAGAGGCGACACAAAAACCAACACGATTATGATGGGGGATCAGGAACAGGGATTTGGATTCATTCGGAAGGTCGCTGTGGATCAACATATTCTCAAACGTAATCGCCAGTTCGATTTGCTTGAAATAATAAAAGCCCGACCTGAACTTTTAGGGATCGGATTGGATGAAGACACTGCAATTGTAGTACAGGGCGATCAATTTGAGGTAATCGGGCAAAGTTATGTGGCAATTTATGATCATACCCGCATGCTTGATTCCGGCGGCTTGTTCTACTTTTTAGCACCCGGAGACCGATACAACCTGAAGACGAGGGAAGCTCTGCGACCAGCAACGAGGATGCAACCAATGGAGCGAATTATCACCCAGGAATGGTCAAAGTAATAATATTCTTATCTGATTTATATCAACTCATTTCAGCAATGACGAACTGAAATGTTTCGATCCACACAGATTAAGTATAAAAATACTATTTTTCTTTCTCTGTAAATCGCGTAATATCAATTATTTCTTCCTTATATAATTATTGTAGAATATCCTTGAAATTTAATTTATTTATAATTATAATCAAGCAACAATAAGTTGTTTATTTACTTAAAAGAAAAAGGTAACTTATGGGCATGACTTTAACTGAGAAAATATTAGCTAATCGTGCTGGACTGAAACAAGTTAGGCCTGGTGATCTCGTTATTGCTAAAATAGATATCGCCATGGCAACAGATATTTCTTCGCCATTAACCATAAAAGTTTTCGATGAAATGGGGGGAGAAAAGGTATTCGACCGTGATAAAATACCACTTGTTCATGACCATTTAGTACCGGCAAAAGATATAAAGTCAGCTGAATTTTCTAAAATGATGCGTAATTTCGCACGTGATAAGGAAATAACGTATTACTATGAAGTCGGCCGTTCAGGTATTTCGCACCAGCTCCTTCCTGAACAGGGATTGATTCACCCGGGTGATGTAGTTTTAGGCGCTGACTCGCACAGTACTACATATGGCGCTCTCGGTTGTTTTGCCTCAGGTGTTGGCAGCACTGATATGGCTGCAGCATGGATTTTGGGTGAAACCTGGTTCCGTGCTCCCGAAACTATCAAAATTTCATTTACTGGAAAACTTCCTGAATGGCTGTCTGCTAAAGATATGATGCTGTTGGTTTGTCGGGATTTACGCATTGAAGGTGGCACTTACAAAGCTCTTGAATTTTGCGGCCCGGCCATCGAAAATATGCCCATGTATGACCGTTTCGTATTTTCAAATATGGCAATTGAATGCGGCGGCAAAAATGGCATTATAAAAGCCGATGCAGCCACACGAGAGTATCTGAAAGACAGAGCCAAAAAACCCGAAGAAGAATGGATGTTTTTTGAACCAGATGCGGATGCCGTTTACTGCCGGGAATTAGAATACGATATCAGCGATTTACAACCAATGGTAGCTCAACCACATTTACCTGGAAATGTCGTGCCGGTTGCGGATGTGAATTCTGTAGCAGTAGATCAAGTATATATTGGTTCATGCACAAACGGCAGAATTGAAGATTTCCGCATTGCAGCAAAGGTTATTAAAGGCAAAAAAGTCCATGACAAGTTGCGCTTGGTTGTAGTCCCGGCTACCGAATCTATTTATCATCAAATGTTGCAGGAAGGTTTAACTGAAATTTTCCATGAAGCGGGCGCTTCAATTGGACCGCCAACATGTGGCGCTTGCTTTGGAGCCCACATGGGATGTATGGCTGAAAATGAAGTTGGAGTTTTTACTACAAATAGAAATTTTGTCGGTAGAAATGGCCATACTTCGGCAAAGGTCTACCTCGCCAGCCCTGCAGTAGCAGCAGCTACTGCCGTTCGTGGCGTTATAACAGATCCCAGAGACGAGGTTAATTAGAGATATATGATTATAACAAATGTTTTCTTTAATTCTTTGAAGTTGGAGTTTCTCATGAAAGGACATTCTTATTTCAGTGGACACCCGGTCTGAGGTTTACTCTGTAATTTTTAAAAAGCAGGTTCCAGTAAACTTGCTTTTTATATATACACAAATAGATTATTATTTATTAACCTGGCAATCGTAAAAGGTTGTCAGGTTAATTCTGTTTATAGAGCGTCCATAAATGGAAATAAATTATTGGGAAAGTAAAAAAATAGGAAAAATTTTATGGCTGCAAATACTGAGAATTTTGATTTAGCGGTAATTGGTGGTGGCCCAGGTGGTTATGTTGCTGCAATCAGGGCGTCGCAATTAGGCATGAAAGTAGCTGTAATTGAAAAAGAAAAACTGGGAGGTCTTTGCCTTAATTGGGGATGTATTCCAAGTAAGGCATTACTCAGAAGCGCTGAAATATATAATCTGTTGCAAAAGACAGATAGATTTGGCATCAGCGTTGAAAATGTCACTTTCGATCCCAAAAAAATTATCAGACACAGCCGCTCTGCTGCTGAGAGACTAAGTAAAGGTATTGAATTTCTTTTAAAGAAAAATAATGTACAACATATTTCCGGAACCGGGCGCATTGCCAGCAAAGGAAACGTAGAAATTGTATCAAAGGGCAAAGTAGAAAGTCAAATAACCGCTAAAAATATTGTCGTCGCTACCGGAGGTTACACGCGTTCACTTCCAGGGATTAAAATTGATAAAAAGAAAATCATTTCCAGTCGTGAAGCCCTGGTGCTGGAAAAATTCCCTGAATCAATCATAATCATTGGTGGCGGCCCGATAGGAGTGGAGTTTGCCTATTTTTACAATGCATTTGGTGTGCAGTGCACAATAGTGGAAATGATGCCGCAAATTCTACCTTTTGAAGATTCAGAAATTGTTGATACTCTGCAGAAGTCATATAAAAAAGCTCGAATTGACATTCAAACTGAAACTAAAGTGGAAAGCGTCAAAATTTCTTCGAAAGGTGTTAAGGTTACTGTTGCGGATAAAAAAGGTGAAACCAATGAATTAATCAGCGATATCGCACTAATGGCGGTAGGATTTGGCGGGCTTGTTGAAGGTTTCGGTTTAGAAGAATTAGGCATTGAAGTTGAAAAAGAATTTATCAAAGTTGATGACAAGTATCAAACAAACGTAGAAGGAATTTATGCGGTCGGGGATGTTATTGGACCGCCGCTGTTAGCGCATGTGGCTTCCGCTGAAGCAATTTATATGGTAGAGACCCTGGCCGGGCATGCGACCAAACCAGTTGATTATACTAATTTTCCAAGTTGCACCTATTGTCAACCACAAGTAGCCAGTATTGGCATGACTGAAAAAATGGCTCTGGATAAAGGGCATTCGGTTAAGATTGGCCGGTTCCCTTTCCGCGCTAATGGTAAATCAATTGCTATCGGGGAAATTGACGGTATGGTAAAATTGATTTTTGATGAAAAATACGGCGAACTGTTAGGCGCTCATATCATTGGTACGGAAGCGACAGATATGATTGCTGAATTAGGCGTTGCTAAGTCTCTTGAAACGACCCATACTGAGATTTTTAAAACGATTCATGCTCATCCGACCTTATCGGAAGCCGTTATGGAAGCTGCAGCAGATGCTGTTGGTGAAACTATTCATATATAGATTTAACAGATGAATAAAGGCTCATTAATTAAAACTGGTCTATTAGATTATCAGGAAGCCTGGGACATGCAGAAAGAACTGCACCAGGCGCGTGTTGAAAATAAAATTCAGGACGTACTTATTTTAACTGAGCATCCCCATACTTACACAATTGGTAAAGCAGGCGGTGAAGACCATTTAGTAGCTGATGAAAAAGAACTTAAGAGGAAGGGTATCACAGTTTATCGTATTGATCGAGGGGGAGATATTACTTATCATGGACCTGGTCAAATAGTAGGATATCCCATTTTGGATTTACATAATTATTATTTGGATGTTCACCGTTTTTTACGCGACCTTGAAGAGGTGATTATTCAAACTTTAGCCGAATTTCAGATACAAGCAGATCGGCTCAAGGGATTGACCGGTGTTTGGGTGAATGGCGCCAAGATCGCTGCTATCGGAGTGAAAACAAGCCGTTGGGTGACGATGCATGGTTTTGCGTTTAATGTAAATTCTGATTTGAGTTATTATGATGAAATAGTACCTTGTGGTATCACAGACAAGCCAGTGACTTCAATGGCAAAGATATTCGGATTTGAGCAAAATTATCAAGAAATCCAGAATCATATTCATAGAAAATTTGAACAGGTGTTCAACCTCGAATTAGTTCAATGCTCATTAGAGGCATTTGTTTATAAAAATGAACTGTGCAAAGAATTTTATCATTAGTGTCTGACCGAATACTGGTACTACATGTCATTCCCGAGTGTTTTAATCGGGAATCCAGGCTCAAATCACATGGATTCCCAATTATTTCGGAACTGACAGAATTATCGGGTTTTCGTTCAAACACCAATTTAATTTATTTAAATATTATATGAACATTAAATTAAAGGGTTTTTAAATTGGCACGACTACATGAATTTAGAGGGAAAGAATTACTGCAAGCGTGCAAGATTCCAACGCCTAAAGGCTCGGTTGCTACTAATCCGGATGAAGTGTATGCTGCTGCAAAAGAAATTAACGCACCAGTCGTAATCAAAGCCCAGATTTGGACCACTGGACGAGCAGGAATTGGTGGAATACAATTTGCACAGACTCCGGAAGAAGCAAAGCAAATATCGAAAAAGATATTTGACATCCGTGTTAAAAATATGGAGGTTAAGCAGGTATTAATTGAAGAAAAGATTGAGATTAAGAGTGAATTTTATGCCGGTTTAATAATCGATGATGCTTTGCGGCAACCGATGATTATATTCAGCTCTACTGGCGGCACGGGCATTGAGGAAATAGCTGCTAAGCACCCGGATAAAGTCGCAAAGACTACGATTGATGTAGTGGAAGGAATTAAAGATTATCAAGCCCGGAATTTAATTCGTCAGACTGGAATTTCAGGTAAGCTGCAAATGCAGTTGGCTGGCGTAATTGTAAAATTATGGAAAGTTGCTTCTACTTATGAAACCAGGTCTGCTGAGATTAATCCGCTTGTACTGACAGGGGATGGAAAAGTTGTAGCTGCAGATTGCCGCGTAGCTATCGATGATTATGCTGTATTTCGCCACCCGGAATTAGGCATTGAAATCGCCAGGGAACTTGACAGGCCGCCAACTGAATTAGATAAAATTGCCTATGATGTAGAAAAGAATGATTACCGAGGCACATTTTATTTCATCCAGATGGAACAGAGTTATGAAAAAGGGCTGGGCTATATTGGCTTTCACGGAGCAGGAGGTGGAGGTTCTATGATGTCGATGGATGCGGCTAAAAGTCAAAATTTCAAAATAGCAAATTTTACCGACACCAGTGGTAATCCGCCAGCATCCAAAGTTTATCGCGCTGCAAAAATAATTTTGGCTCAAAAAAACATTGACGCTTATTTTGGTTCGGGTTCAGGTGTGGCCAGTCAGGAACAATATCATTCTGCGAGAGGATTAGTTAAAGCATTTCGTGAGTTAAACTTGTCCATTCCCACTGTAATTCGTTTGGGAGGCAATTCAGAGGACCGGGCAATTGATATTCTGGTAAATTATACAAAAGATTTACCAGCGCCGGTTGAAGGATACAAAAAAGATGATTCTGCCAAGTTTTGCGCGCAACGCTTGCGTGAGTTAGTTGATAATTATCAACCACCAACTGATGCACAAGTGGTGAAACAAAAGCCAGAGGCGAAAAAGCCTTATTCATTTGCAACCATAACTGGTTCCATTACATTTGACCACGCGCTTTGTGCTGGCTGCGAAAGCAAGATTTGTATAGAGAGTTGTGTTCCGGATATATTAAAACTTGATAATGGTGTGCCGGTACTGGCCATTTCAAAAGAAGACGCCAAAGCTGGTAAATGTATCGAATGTTTAGGTTGTGAAATTGAATGTGAATTTCATGGTAATAAAGGAGCGAATGTTGATTTACCCATAGAAGGTTTAGTAGAATATTTAAAGAAAGAGGGATAATGTCAATATTAGTAGACGAAAACACACGCGTATTAGTACAGGGAATTACCGGCCGGGAAGGCATGGCTCGTACCAGGTTGATGATGGATTATGGGACGAAAGTTATTGCCGGCGTCACCCCTGGAAAAGGCAGTCAAACTGTTTTGGATGTGCCAGTTTATGATACTGCTATGGAAGCTGTCGAGAAAATGGGTGAAATTAATGCTTCAGTCATTTTTGTTCCAGCGCCGTTGGTAAAAAATGCGGCTTTAGAAGCTATGGATGCTGGCATTAAATTACTTGTTATCGTACCTGACAGAGTACCAATTTATGATGTTTTAGAAATTGACAGATCGGCTAAAAAAGTGGGAGCTCGATTTGTTGGGCCCAATACATTAGGTCTGCTAAGTGTAGACAAAGGTGTTTTAGGAATGATGGGAGGACAAGCTGCCGCTGCAAAGTCATGGTTTAACAAAGGAAATGTCGGGGTGACTTCAAGGAGTGGTGGAATTACTTCATCAATCGCCTATTACTTAAGCCAAAACGGCGTCGGGCTGAGCACAATTGTCCATGTAGGCGGTGATGTGGTTGTTGGAATGCCGCATCCCGAGATAGTAAAGCAATTTCAAGATGATGATGAAACCGAGGCAGTTGTAATGTTTGGTGAAATCGGCACTTCACAAGAAGAGCAGGTAGCGGATTTAATTGAACATGGCGTTTTTACTAAGCCGTTGATAGCATTTATCGGTGGCGCCGCAGCAAAGAAGGGCACAAGATTTTCGCACGCCGGCGCAATTGTCGAAGGTAATCGTGGAACCCATGAAAGTAAAGTAAAACGCCTGAAAGAAGTTGGCGCACACATCGTCGACAATTTCGATGATATACCTAAAGTAACGAAAGAAGTTATAAATAATTAAGGTCGTATTTTAACCGCAGAGAACGCCGAGAGGATTTGAAGTTAATTGGATCATTGATTAATTTTCATGTTCAATTATTGAAAGACGGCATCAAAAGAATGGTCAACAATTTTTATGAATAACTTTTTTTCTCTGCGTCACTTTGCGATCTTTGCGGTAAATAATATTTTACAATTAATTAAAAACTAATCTACAGAATTATTTAAATTAAATAAAGAGATTAAAAATGAGCGAAAATAATTGGAAAACGGGAATTACCAAAGTTAAACCCAATGAGCTTCGTCTAAAAGGCTATCGAGTTGATGAACTCATGGGTAATGTTTCTTTTGGACAAGTTGTGTATTTAGCTTTAAAAGGTGAGTTACCATCAGAAAATGTTGGTAAGATCATTAATGCAATTTTTGTTTCTTCTATTGATCATGGCGTAACCCCTCCTTCAGCTTTGGCAGCTATGACTGTGGCTTCAACTGGTGCACCCTTAAACGCAGCAGTCGCAAGCGGCATTTTGGCTATTTCAAGATTCCATGGCGGTGCAATAGAAGATTGCATGGGAGTTCTGCTGCAGACCAATGAAAAACATGAATTCCGAAAGATTTCCATTGAACAGGCTGCAACTGAAATTGTTGATGAATACAAACAAACTGGCCGAAGAATATCCGGTTTTGGACACCGCATACATACACAAGATCCCAGAACTGTTAAATTGTTTCAACTGGTTGAAGACTTAAAAATTGGCGGTAATTTTATTAAAGTGGCCCAAACAGTCGAGTCAGCATTGACAAAACAAACAGGTAAAAAATTACCAATTAATGTTGATGGCGCCATTGCCGCTGTTCTGTGTGAATTGGATTTTTCACCAAAACTGGCTAATGCTTTTTTTATGATAGCCAGAGTACCGGGTCTTGTGGCTCATATATATGAAGAACAAACTCGTCAAAAACCAATGCGGGTTATTGAACCCAAAAATTATGAATATGATGGACCAATAGACAGGAGTTTATAGTATGGACAAAGAAAGTTTATTAAAAGTAATGCCCGAATTTAGTCTAATTGAAGATGAAAAATTACGTGAAAATGCCATTGATGTTTGGATAGAAGCAACCAATTATCGCAACTGGACCGCAGAAGAGTTGCTGAAAATTCCGTTCACTCTTTTAGCGGATAATGTAAAAATCACTTATCTGGAGCATGTGAGAATCGTCTGTCAAATGTGCGTAGCCTGCGATAAAGTACTAACAGATGCCTATGGTGATAGAAAAACCCCGGTTAATCGTGACCATTTAGTAGCAGGTGCACTGTTAGCAGATGTTGGCAAACTCTATGAATATGATAAAAAAGACGGCAAGGTCGTGAAGAGTACACATGGTGAATATCTTCGTCATCCATTTAGTGGTGTTGGACTTTGTTTTAAATATGATATTCCAGCAGAAGTAATGCATATTGTTGCATGTCACTCAAAAGAAGGTGACCACTTCAAAAGAACACCAGAAGCTATAATTTTTCATCATGCTGATTTTATTGATTTTGAATTAGTAAAATGACCTTAATAAAAATATCACAAAAATACTATGGAATTTGATTTTGAAGCATATGAAAAAGCTTGTGTTGCGATACGCGAATCAAACAGGAAACTTTTATCTCAATTTGAAAACTGGTTGCTCCCGAAAAAACTGAAGCAAAAAACCATTAACAAACATTTAGACAACATTGGATTTTACATCAATGAATATCTACTATATGAAGATACCAAGAAACCAGAAGATGGTAGTTCTTCTATTGATATGTTTCTTGGTTACTGGTTTATTAGAAAAGCAATGTGGGCAAGTGAGTCATCAATAAAGAGTAATGCGGCAAGTTTGAAAATATTTTACACTTTCATGCTGGAAATTGGTAGAATTGATAAGGAAGATTGCGAAGATGTGAATAGTACCATTAAGGAAAATATGACTGACTGGATAAACACATTGAGACGATTTGATGACCTTGCTAAAAAAGACATGGAAGATGTTTGGGGACTAAGAAACAAAATTTAAGTTAATTGTACTAACACTTATTAACGTTTATATTTTGAGAGGAATAAAATGGCAAAGTATAAAATGGCAAAGTATAAAATCGCATGGCTTCCTGGAGACGGTGTAGGAAACGATGTTATGGAAGCGGCAAAGATCGTTTTAGATGCATTAAAATTTGATGCCGAGTACATTCATGGAGATATTGGCTGGGAGTTCTGGATAAAAGAAGGAAATCCATTACCAGATAGAACCAAAGACTTGCTGCACAATACTGATGCCTGTTTGTTTGGAGCCATTACTTCAAAACCTAAAGAGGAAGCGGCAAAAGAGCTGGCCCCGGGGCTGCAAGGAAAAGGATTAGTGTATTCCAGTCCAATCGTCCAACTCAGGCAGGAATTTAATTTGCACACTAATCTGCGTCCCTGTAAAGCCTATGCCGGCAATCCATTGAATTATCGCAATGATCTTGACCTGGTGGTTTTTCGTGAGAATACCGAAGATCTGTACAGCGGTGTTGAGTTTCATCCAATTCCGCAAGAGGTAATGGATGTTTTACTACGTAATAATCCTAAAATAAAAAGATTTACCCAGCACGATCTAAGCGATATTGCGATGACTATTCGAATCAACACCAGAAAAGCATCCAGAAATATTGTCCGCCAGGGATTTGAATATGCAAAGAAACACGGCTATAAAACTGTGACCGTTGTTGAAAAACCAAACGTGCTCCGTGAGACCAGTGGTTTGATTATCAGAGAAGCCCGCAAAATTGCTGAAGAATATCCCGGAATCGACTTATGGGAAACCAATATCGATGCCATGTGTATGTGGCTCATTAAAAATCCACAGGACTATGGCGTGCTGGTATCATCAAATATGTTTGGCGATATTATTTCTGATTTATGCGCGCAATTGATAGGCGGGCTTGGATTCGCCTCAAGTGGAAATATCGGAGATAATTATGCCGTTTTTGAACCAACACATGGTTCTGCTCCTAAATATGCAGGTCAATACAAAGTTAATCCAATGGCCATGTTACTTACTTCGAAGTTAATGCTCGAGTGGTTAGGTGAATCGGAAATGGCGCAAAAATTAGAATCCGCCATTGCTACTGTTATTAAAGAAGGCAAAGCAAAAACTTATGATATGGGCGGCAATTCAACCACATTGGAAGTTGCAGAAGAAGTTGCACGAAAATTTTAAATAGTTGAAATCGTTACGCGATAAGCCGTGATTACGAATTATGTTAATGATTTTCATAAATAATGGCCAGTCTGGCAGGCCCGAATGTTGTAGTTGGGCGTCCAGTCCTCCCTCGGATTCAAGCTTAAAAGATCGCGGGAATGACAACAATGCAGACATTATAGCTATGAATCAGTGAAATAATAGAACAATGCGAAACGCAAAATATATTTTAAAGTTCTGTCAATAATACTTGAATCTTCAATCAAAAAGGCAAAGGTAAATAAAAACATGGACTCACTTTCAAGACAAATTGCAAAATTTTCTTTAGGATTAAAATACGATGATTTACCACTGGAAGTGGTTAATGAAGTAAAGCGTTTTCTTTATGATTCCATTGGCTGTGCTTTTGGCGGCTATACCACTCATGATGTAAATATTGTTAAGGATATTTATACGGATATGGGTGGAAAAGCCGAAGCTACTGTAATCGGCAGTGGTGAAAGGATACCAGCATACAACGCAACATTCCTGAATAGTTTGATGATGCGTGCCCTGGATTTCAATGATATTTACTGGAAACAAGATCCCAGCCATCCAAGTGATATTATCCCTGCTGCCCTGGCAGTAGGGGAAAGAGAAAACAGCAGCGTAAAAGATGTTATTACAGCGATTGTTTTAGCTTATGAATTTGAATGCCGCTTGTGTGAATTTGCCGTGCCTGGAATCCGTGAACGAAAATGGCACCATGCGACTTTAACTCAGTTTGTTTCCCCAATCGTAGCTGGCTATCTCCTTGGTTTGAATGAAGATCAAATGGTTCATGCTATTGGAATCTCTGGCTCCCATAATTTAACACTTGGCGCAGTTACTGCGGGCAAGTTAACTATGATGAAAAACACAGTAGATCCTCTTGCCACACAAAGCGGAGTGATGGCTGCGTTAATGGCACAAAAAGGTTTCTCAGGTACCGAGGCAATTTTCGAAGGTAAAGAAGGCTTTATGCAGACTTTTGGCCCTGATTGGGATGAAAGTAAACTCGTCGGAAATCTTGGTAACAAGTTTAAAATATGTGAATGTTCAATGAAAGCTTTCCCCACAGAGGCTTTAACTCATACCCATATCTCAGCTACTCTGAAAGTTGTGATTGATAACGACATCAAACCCGATGATATTGAAACTGTGACTGTGACGACTATTGCAAGAGCGGTGGACATTTTGTTTGATGCGGAGAAATACCGTCCCAAAAGCCGGGAAACCGCAGATCATAGCCTGCCGTACTGTATTGCCGCTGCTATTGT
>CAZIKB010000100.1:0-24706 GCA_964539665.1 uncultured Cytophagia bacterium | reverse complement strand
ATTGTCTTAATGTACGTGTATTAATATAGGAGTCATATTATGTCTACTCGACAATTACAGTTCATATCAATCATACTTTTGATATTTCTATTATTAATCATAAATAATGTACCTGCGCAGAGAAGCTCTGCAAAAGAATCGAATTTTCCTGAATTGACTGGCCCGTACTTTGGTCGGGAAGCACCAATGGAGGTAGCAGAAATATTTATGGACGGGATTATCTCCACTTTGAATGAACCCGAAATGTGTGCGGCATTTACAAGGAATGGCAAAGAATTTTATTATAACGCACAATACAAAGGAAGCTGGGCAATCCTGTTTACAAAAGAAGTCAAAGGAAAATGGCTGAAGCCGGCGCCTTTGTGGTTCACGTCGAACAATACAGACAGGGATTTCACCTTGTCTCCGGATGGTAACAGAATCTTTTTCGGTTCCAACAGGCCCAGAAAAAAGGCAGGCAAAGGTTTAGAATCTTTGGATATTTTTTATACTGAAAGACTTCCTTCCGGGCAATGGTCAGAACCGAAAAATATTGGTTTACCAGTAAATACTGACTATGGAGAAAATTACCCATCAGTAGCCCGTAATGGTAATCTGTATTTCTTTTCCTGTAGAAATGAGGGAATGGGCGCCTGTGAAATTTACATGTCGCGATTTAAGAATGGGCATTACCTGCTACCTGAAAATCCAGGCAGCGCAATTAACAGCTCCAGGAATGATTGGGATTCCTTCATTGCGCCGGATGAAAGCTACATCATTTTCAGTTCTCAGAACCGTGATGACACTATCGGCGGGCAAGACCTTTACATTTCTTATCGCAAAAATGACGGCAGTTGGACTCAGGCGAAGAATATGGGACCGAGGGTGAATTCCAGTTCGGGTGAAATCTGCCCGAGCGTTTCCCTCGATGGCAAGTACTTTTTTTTTACCAGCAGAAGGAGAGGAAAAGCGGATATTTTTTGGCTCACTACTGACATTATTGAAGAATATCAGGGGGTGGAATAACACTTTTTGGGAGAAATCTATGTAAGATAATTTTGCCTATAAAGTAAGAATTTTACCTTGATTTATCGAAATTATATTCTACTCCCTAAACCAGAAGATTAAATAAAGGAAATGCTCTTCTATAATGTCAGCATGTAGACTCTTGGATTGAAAACTTTAAACGAAAAGGAGAAAGCTTTGAAATAAAAAATGAATCGTTTAGGAAACACTTAATAGCTCCCAAAACGAAAAATCGGATGTTTATTGGGTGGATGCTACTTCATCAAAGAATTAAAAGCGATGGCACGATGAAAAGACTGAGATCTTATTTCTCGCTACCGGCTTCCACTTGAAATACTCAAAACTACAAATGGGAAAATTGTAATAATGTTTTATCGCAAATATTTACAAATCAAAAGAATGGTGTTCAAAGTGAAGAAAATAGCGTTTTTTTTAGTCATCTTATTGCTGAATATAACTGGATTTTCCTGTACTAATAAACCTATAAGTCAGAAAGTTTGTACACTTTCGGAACTCACCTTACCTGAAGAATACATGTATGCAGATAAAGAACAGCTTTTTTTAATCGACAGCAACGGAGATCCGGACGAACGTAAAACTCATATTTATGTATATTCCTTAAAAGATTATAGCCTGTTATTCACATTTGGGGGAGTGGGAGAGCAACCAGGAAAGTTCCTGATCCAAAAGGGTCACAACGTAAACCTTTCAGTGCGGCCGGACTTATTATCGGTGAGCAGTACTGGGAAAGTTTCAACTTTCAAAAGGGATGGAACGCTGGTCGGTGAAATTGCTATCCCTCAAGGAGATCACTTTGGATTTCAACCTTTTGGCCGCGGTCATGTTGGTACGGAAAGTTACAAAGAAAATGACAAATATTATTACCACGTGATGCTCTATGATTCAGTTTTAAATGTGACTAAAAAACTCAGTCGGCATGAAAATGCTCGAATAGCTTTTTATACTGGCTTTTTTTATGATGTACGTGGCGACAGGCTTTATGTAGTTGGCCGAACCCGGGACTTTGATATCGATGTTTATGATATTGAAGGTGAGCTGATTCAGACGATCCACCATGATTATGAACGTGTCTCTGTCACAGCAGACCAAATGGAAGCTTTATTGGATATCTATCGAACTAATCCGGCCTGGGCACCGTACTTTGAGGAAATCAAAAAGTCGCTGAAATATCCTGAGCGACATCAGGCCATACAGCGTCTTTATGTTGACAATGAACACATCTATGTTATCACACGAAATCAAGTCGAGGGCAGGCGTGATATCTGGGTGCTTGATCTTGATGGGAGTCTCAAAAGGAAAACCATGGTACCGTTTTCCATGAAGACGGCTTTTATGTGGAATCCTTGTGTCTTTCGGAATGGCAGGCTTTATCAATTGATCCAGGATCAAGAGACACAGAAATGGGAGTTGTTTGAAACCAATATTTTATAACGCATGACCATACAAATTAATAGGAGGAAGTAATGTTAAAAAAAATCGCTGTGTTCAGTTTCTTGACTCTTTTCTTTTTGTCGTTTAGTTCCTGTAGCAGAAGTGATGGATTTCCAGTATTGCAAGGGGAATTTATGGGACAAGCATTTCCAGGTGCAGAGCCCGAATTGTTTGCCCCAGGAATTGTTTCCACCGGTATGTATGAACGAGATGTAGCCATGACGCCCGATGGTAGGGAAATGTATTTTGGTTTAATGTTCGGACAGTATGTAACTATTTTTTATTCTCGATTAGAAAATGGCAGATGGACCGAACCCGAGGTGGCTTCATTCGCATCGGATCCGAGATTCAAGTATTTTGAACCGCACATTACTTTTGATGGTAAACAGATGTTGTTCCTGTGCACTCATCCACCTGCGGGAAAAGATCCCAAACCTGGCTGGTTCTACCAAAATATCTGGGCTGTTGACCGCTTGGACGACGGTAGATGGGGTGAGATTTATGACATCGGAGCGCCCGTAAACACTGATGACAGCGTTTATTTCCCTTCGACGACAAAAGATGGAACACTTTATTTCACCCGTTCAAAACGGGGAGCGGGAGAAACCAATATCATGCGGTCAAGATGGCAGAACGGGAAGTACCAGGAGCCTGAAATATTACCTGAAGCCGTAAATGGTAAAGGAAATGTTTACAATGCATTCATTGCCACAGACGAGAGTTACCTCATTGCATGTGTTGAAGGGAGAGATGACAGTGTCACACCGGGACTGGCCAACTATTATATTTTCTATCGTGATGAAAACGACAATTGGAACGAAGGAATCAATTTGGGAGAAAAAATTAATTTGCCAGGCATTCGGGCGACTTCTGCTTATGTCTCTCCAGACGGTCGATTTTTATTCTTTGGCTCTTCTAAAGTAAAATCTCAGGATGAAATTACAGAACGTGGATTAACGTTTGATTGGCTGAAAAAGATTCATAACGAGCCCCAAAATGGTAATTCAGATATTTACTGGGTGGATTCTAAAATCTTTAAGGATTTAAAACCAGGAGAATAAAAAACGAAATGGCTTATTTGATTTTTAAAGAGGAGGAAAATCAATATGTATCAAGCTAAGTATTCTATTATTGCAATTGTGGCAATCATTTTAATGGGGATGCATTCATTACAGCAAAAGTTCCCTGTTCTTAGCGGACCATATCTCGGTCAGCAACCGCCCCGGACAACTCCGCAAATATTTGCTCCAGGAATTATCTCGAATAAAGGAAATGAGGGATGCTCAGTTTTTTCACAAGATGGACTGCAATTTATATTCAGGGGATATGCTAATCCAAATACCAGTATTTATTTCACAGAGCAAAAGGATGGTGTGTGGAGCGATCCACAAATTGATCCAGTTCTGGATAGATACAACATTCATGATTTTACTTTGGCGCCAGATGGAAAAACACTCTGGTTTACTTCGAGAATGCCGCTCAATGGAGAGGGACCATTTCTTAGTCGTGGAAATATCTGGTGCATCACGAAAACTGAATCCGGCTGGACTGAACCGAAACCATTAGTTGGAGAAATCAACACGGAGGAGCATGATAGTTACCCCTCTGTCAGCCGCGAAGGAACGCTTTACTTTTTCAGTCGCCGACCTGGTGGAAAGGGACAATCGGATTTGTATTTGTCTAATCTCATCGACGGCAAGTATTCGAATCCGCAGAACGTTGGCGCTCCTCTTAATACCGAATATCACGAATGGGATCCTTTCATCGCTTCTGATGAAAGCTATTTGATTTTTTGTTCAACCAAACCGGCAGGTCTGGGAGAAGATGATCTCTACATCAGTTTTCGCAAGGAAGACGGAGCCTGGACTGAATCCACGAATATGGGAGACAAGATAAACTCATCCGCGGCAGAGAATCGGCCCTATGTGACGCTGGATGGAAAATATTTATTCTTCACAAGCAGGAAATCAGGGAATCGGGAGATTTACTGGGTGGATGCGAAAATTATTGAAGAAATCAAAAATAGATGAAATAGCTTAATATGTTAAATTTTAAAGATAACTTAGGTGATAGATTTGTGTGGAAAAAACCTGTGTATAAACAATTTGTCCTGCCATGAGCCACGTCTAATTGTTAAAAAAATATTAGATCTGAAGGAAAGCTGACTCGGAAAACATTCGGATTTGGCGTTTAATAAAAGCGTCACAGAAGAACAGCTCTTGCCTTACTGGAAATGAGTTGAGATCATATTTAGCGCCGATTAACAGTTTCACTTGTAAATTTTCTTATAAATTATTAAATTATAAGCAATTAATTATAAGAAATAGTCAATGTCTAATTGGAGGACTATGATTATGAGACGTTTATTTTTATTCGCTCTGTTAATAATTGCTTTTGGCTGTGAAAAGAAATCCGAAGACGTGAAAAGAGATGTAACTGTGGCTCCCAATACGGGTTATGTGGATATTGAGTCCACTAAACTCTACTATGAAGAGCTGGGACAGGGGCAGCCCGTGATTATGATTCATGGCGGATTTCTGGACCGCCGCATGTGGGATGGTCAATTTGAAGTATTTGCAGAACAGTACCGAGCAATCCGGTATGATGTTCGGGGACATGGTCTTTCTGATAGTGATTCAGCAACCTTTAATGATTACGAAGATTTATACGATTTCATAGATCAACTCAAAATTGAAAAGGCTGTGATCATGGGGTTGTCCATGGGCGGCCTGATCGCGGTTGACTTTGCGCTTGAATATCCTGAAAGGGTTTCGGCGCTCATCTTAGTCGGTCCCGGCATCAGTGGTTATAATATTTACAGCGCTGAGACACAAAAATATATCGACGACCTTGTTCAGGCATTTAACGAGGATAATTTTGATAAGATCACCGAGATTTTTATTCATGCATGGACTGACGGACCTCACAGATCTCCATCGGAGGTCAATCCGGCTGTGCGGGAAAAGGTCAAAACCATGTTCGTCGGCAGCAGGGAGCGCTGGAGACTGTTGGACATGATTAAAGATCTTGATCCGCCCGCGTTTGGCAGATTAGCTGAAATCAAAATACCCACACTAACTATTCTCGGGGAAATCGATATGCCCGACATCATCGATATCGTAAACAGAATCGAGGATAGAATTGCCGGCGCTCAAAAGTTTGTAATACCAGGTGTGGCGCACATGGTCAATATGGAGAAACCTGAAGAATTCAATCGCGTTACTTTGGACTTTTTGTCGAAGTTATAAAAGCAGAAACCGAGCTTTTCAAAAAAGCGCGGTTTCTCAATTAATCAAATAAATGAGGGAACGCCATGAAACGTAAAATTGCATTAACAGGTTCGATTTTCTGGATTGTTTTGATTTTGACAGGTTGCTCAGCCCAGAACGATTTTCCAGTTTTAAGGGGTGAGTATCTGGGACAGAAGCCGCCTGGATTAACGCCTGTGATATTTGCTCCAGGTATTATATCCACCGAGAAGAAAGAATTAAACTCTGTATTCACCCCGGACGGGAAAGAATTTTATTTTTCAATCAATATGCCTGACCAGGGCTACACGATAATGTTCACAAAAGAGGAGGCGGGACGCTGGATAAAACCGCAGGTGGCTCCCTTTTATAGCGGTTACCCCGAAGTAGACATGTGCATTTCGTATGACGGAAAAAAGATTTTTTATGGATCGCGACAACCGTTGACTAAAGGCGGAGAGTTCCTCAATGAATTCCAGATCTGGTTTGTAGAAAGAGCTGGAAACAGTTGGAGCGAACCAAAGAATTTGGGCTCACCGATAAACGACGGGGGAAGAGTAATCTATCCTACTATTACAAAAGATGGCACACTCTATTTTCAAAGCAGGCGCGCCGGTGGTTTTGGAGAATCGGATGTTTATCGGTCAAGATTTGTTGATGGTAAATACACTAAACCGGAAAATTTGGGTAGTACCATCAACTCAGAATATAATGAAGGAGATGTTCTTATTGCCGCGGATGAAAGCTATCTTATTGTTAATGTTAGTGACAAGCCTGACGGTTTCGGCAAAGGTGATTTGTATATCAGTTTCCGAAATCAAGATGGACCATGGTCAGAGCTTAAAAATATGGGAAATAAGATTAACACAAGCGCCACCGAATACTGTCCAATGATTTCTCCAGACGGTAAGTACTTCTTTTACACATGTACTCAAACCGGAAACGGAGACATCTATTGGGTAGATGCCCAGGTTATCGAAGATTTGAAACCGGCAGAATTGAAGTAAGGCGAGATTTAATATGGAAATGAATGAACTTTACCGCCGCACTCCGACCATTGAATCAATACCCATGAGTGAGTCAATTGGAAGAGCTGTATTACTCAAGATGGAGTGCTATCAACCAACAGGGTCATTCAAAATTCGCGGTATCGGACAGCTTTGCCGGGAATCTGTGAATTCAGGAATCAGTCATTTGATTTCATCCTCCGGGGGTAATGCGGGCTTGGCAGTTGCCTACGCCGGGAGAAAACTTGGTGCAGAAGTAACCGTCGTTGTTCCGGCAACAACACAGGAGACAGTTCAACAGCAGATTATTTCAGAAGGGGCAAAAGTTAAGATTCATGGTTCTGTTTGGGATGAATCGCACTGTTTCGCACAAGAACTAACCATGAAGTTGAAAGGAACTTATGTCCATCCTTTTGATCATCCTGTCATTTGGCAAGGTCATGCCAAAATTATCGATGAAATTACCGAGCAATGTCAAAAACCAGATGTCGTTGTTTTATCGGTTGGCGGCGGTGGTTTATTGTGTGGTGTTGCAGAAGGATTGCATCGAAATGGCTGGGGTGATATTCCAATTGTCGCGGTAGAAACAGAAGGAGCGGATTCGTTGAGCGCCTCAATCAAAGCAGGAAAACTTATAGAATTGGCTCAGATCACATCTATCGCGAGTAGTTTGGGCTCAAAACGAGTGGCTGCAAAAGCATTTGAATGGACACAGTCCCATGAAATAATTCCTTTCACGGTCACGGACTTTGCTGCTGTAGAAGCTTGCCGAAAGTTTGCTGATGATCATCGTGTATTAGTTGAACCAGCCTGCGGGGCAACGCTTTCGGTAGTCTATAATAACTCAGATATTATCGAATCCTACAATTCAATTTTGGTTGTCGTTTGCGGGGGTATTGGCGTTAGCATAGAAAAACTTTTGCATTGGTGTAAGAAATAGCTTGTATAAGATATTGAATATTTAAGCCTTAAAAGAGGCTTCAGAAAAAAAGGACTCAGTTATGAAGACGCAAAATTATTATTTTGGTCTAATCTTACTCATTTTTTCTGGTATTAACAACTGCTCCTGCCAGGATGATTTTCCTATTGTAAAAGGAAAATATCTCGGTCAAAAGCCGCCCGAATTAATCCCGGAATTATTTGCCCCGGGAATTGTGTCAACTGAAAAGAGTGAACTCACATGTACTTTTTCACCTGATGGCAATGAGCTGTTTTTCACGGTGTGGAAAGCGGGTCAAAATACCCTGATGACCATGAAACAGGAAAATGGTAGATTGATACAACCATCGGTTGCCCAATTTTCTGGTAATCATAGTGATGTTGATCCATATTTTACTCTTGATGGGAGAAGACTTTATTTTTCTTCAATGAGACCATTGGCCGACTCTGGTGCTTCAAAAGACTCAGACCTCTGGTATGTGGAAAAAACTACAGATGGTAATTGGAGTGACCCGATTCACTTGAATGCGCCAAATACACCGGAAAAAGATGATTATTACACATCGATTACTTCCAACGGAACTTTGTATTTTTCAATATTCGAGTCACATGGCAGCGGGGGAGACATTTACCGATCGAAATTAGAAAATGGACAATATGTTGAGCCTGAGCTTCTTGAATATTCAATAAGTACTGAATCAAATGAGCACGATCCCTTCATTGCTTTGGACGAAAGTTACTTGATCTTTACTTCAGAACGGCCAGGAGGATTCGGCAGAGGAGATCTTTACATTAGCTTCCAGAACCCAGATGGGACATGGACCGCACCTAAAAATATGGGTGAAACCATCAATACCGACGGTTTTGAATTTACTGCAATGTTATCGCCAGATGGAAGATATCTATTTTTTACGAGAAATATTAATCGTAACGGAGATATTTACTGGGTAGATGCCAGGATTATCAATGAACTGAAGCCGAATGAATTAAAAAATTGATCAGGAATCAATGTATGTTAAGAGACACTACATAGAAAGCTCAATCATTTAAAAATGGGACTTTTTTCCTATCAACTTTTTATTAATTGAAACGTATTTTAGTGGTCAATCATTTGTTTTAGTAAACTATTATTTACCAACCAAACAATTCTAAATAAAATAGAATCAATATACACAATGGTGCAACTGAATAAAAAGGAGAAAATAAAATTAACTAAAATTTGTTATTTACAAATAGTTGTTCAATTAACTTTTTAATTTTAATTATTGGAGGAAAAAATGGTTAAAAAAGTTGTGCTAAGTATTTGTATCAGTCTGATTCTTATCATGGCATTTCAGAATGCTCAGGCGCAGTTTATGGAAACGCCGCAAGCAAGTCCAAAAGCAATGGTGATGCAAAGAATAGGGATCACCGATGTAACGATAACTTATCACCGGCCAGGAGTAAAAGGGAGAAAAACCTGGGGAGAGCTTGTACCTTTTAATGAAGGTAAACCATTTCCATGGCGAGCGGGTGCAAATGAAAACACCACAATTTCGTTTACTCATGATGTTACGATAAATGGAAGCGCGCTGCCAGCCGGAACCTATGGTTTCCACACCATTCCATCTGAAAAAGATTGGATTCTGATTTTTAGTAAAAACAATGCCTCATGGGGCAGCTATTTTTATAAGCCTGAAGAAGATGCGCTTAGAGTTACAGTAACACCTGTTGAAGCGCCGCATCAGGAGAGATTGCTTTATGGTTTTGATGAACTTACCGATAATTCCGTAGTTGCCTCCCTCCATTGGGGAAAATTAAAAGTCAACTTCAAAATCGAAACAGATGTTCACACATTTGCCCTTGATAAAGTAAAAAATGAGCTGCGGGCTGGATATGGATTTTTTTGGTGGGGATATAACAATGCAGCAAACTATTGTTTGAATTATGAAGTCCATATCGATCAGGGCCTCGATTGGGTTGATCAATCCATTAAAATGGAAAAGAATTACAGGAATCTGGCAACTAAAGGACAACTCCTCGCTAAAAAAGGAGATACGAACCAGGCAAAAGAAGTATTGAAAAGCGCCTTGGATTTGGCGCCAGAAAGAGCGCAGAAGAGAATCCAGACAATCATTGACGAGCTTGAATCCCCGTAGGATAATAAAATGTCGTTATGTTGTTTGAAGGGAAAGGCAAAATGATTGGCGACAGAATAATTTACTTAATAAAAGCTAATCATTTTGTCCTTCATTAAAGTTTGACCGAAAACACCAAAAGTTATGTAATCCAGACATTCTTTTATGCAGGAATTTCCATTTAAGTCAGGATATTTCCGCAAAAGCTGATGTCTATAATAGGGTGTAATTTTCTAAACAGGATTTAAAATTCCCTCTTCACATATTGAGGTCATTCATCCTTAATCTTTTTTCTATCTTGCTTAAGCCTTCTTATTAAGTTAATCTCACCTTTTCCTATTTTACTTTAAATTTAAATAAATTTACGTAAAACGTAAAATAATACTTGCATTACATAAAATATATTATTATTTTGTCTGTGTCATTTAATCAAGCATATCGACAATAAAATAGTATTACGATTAGAATATTAAGGCTGACTATGAAGATTCTCGGTAAAAGATCAATTGCTACTGTTCTGAAGGTAGCCATCAATTTTTTATGGTATTTTGTTTTATTTGTTTTTAGCGGTATTTTCGTCGCGTTTGTTGTCATATTTTTTTTCACAGGGACTTCCTACGAGATACACGGCTGGCCTGTGCACATTGAACCATCACCCACGGCATTTGAAATTCAGTCAAAAAACCAGGAACATAGTGTCATTGAGGTCCAGGTGGAAAAAACAGAGCTTTCATTTAAAACAGAAAGAGACTGGCAGACCATCACCATGCGGTTCACTGACCTTGTGGTCGGCGGTGGAATGATTTTAATGCTTATCCATTTACTGCGAAGTGTCATCGGAACACTCATAATAAATAAACCATTTGTGTGGGAAAATGTGATTAGATTCAGAAAAATGGCAGTATTGATTATTTTACTCCCATTTTTTGAAGCAATCAGGGGTTTGTTTATTTCCATGTATATTCGGGCTAACTTTACCATCGCGCGACCGCTTAAACATTTGGGCATGTGGGATCTCGGTGCAGCAGGAGATTTTTTCAGACATTTTGACTTAGGGTGGATATTCCTGGGCCTGGTGTTTCTTGTATTGGCAGAAATCTTTCGGAGTGGGCTGCAGTACAAAGAAGACAGTGAATCAATTGTATAGCGAGGATTTGATATGCCAATACGAATAAATCTGGATTT
The DNA here is from genome assembly GCA_964539665.1 of uncultured Cytophagia bacterium. Taxonomy (GTDB): domain Bacteria; phylum Zhuqueibacterota; class Zhuqueibacteria; order Oceanimicrobiales; family Oceanimicrobiaceae; genus CAZIKB01. The sequence goes on along the minus strand of CAZIKB010000100.1, from coordinate 13,753 downwards.
GATGATGGTCAGGAGAAAAATGCCTTTGAATAAATTGGCAGAGAAAGTGGGAATTTCAATGACGAATCTCTCCCTGCTGAAAACTGGCAAAGTGCGAGGCATCCGTTTCAATACGCTTGAGGCTATTTGTAAAATACTCGATTGCAAGCCTGGCGATATCCTGGATTACGAACCGGACGAGCAGTCGATTGATTAAACAATGATAATAAATTTCATCAAATCAAATCTAAATAACGCCCAAATCTGTGATTTGTTAAATGCCGTGCAAAGGTCGGGTGAGTGCAGTTGACAAATCGTCTTTGTGATGTTATCTTAAAGGAAAAACAAAAACCCGATTGGAGGAATTATGAGACAACCAGAAATTGGCAGAAAAATAACAGACTTAAGAAAACAGCAAGGATTGACTCAGGAAGAACTGGCTTATCGCTGTCGGTTAAATGTGAGAAGTATTCAAAGAATCGAAACAGGTGAAGTAACGCCCCGGTTATCAACCTTAAAATTATTATCTAATGACCATTCATTTTTTTAAACCAGAGTAAATTAATCAGTTTTACTAAACTTTAAATGTTTAGTCAAGCTGGCTCTGGTAAATTCAAAAACAACGGAGAAAAACATGAGCACATCAAAATCTGTGAGCGAAAGTAATAAGACCTCTGAAAGATTATCAAAAGACGAGAAAAACTGGGCAGTGTTTTGCCACCTTGGTGGACTTTTCGGTTATATTTTCCCGCCGGCTAATATAATTGCACCATTAGTCATCTGGTTGATGTATAGAGATGAATTCTCTCTGGTGAATGATCAGGGAAAAGAAGCGGTCAACTTCCAAATCAGCCTTACCATATATTTGATTGCATCAGCAATTCTGATTTTCCTGGTGATTGGTTTATTTCTTATAATTGGCCTGTTTGCCTTTTCTATTATCATCACAATTATAGCTGCAGTGCGATCAAGTGAAGGTGTGCATTTTCGCTATCCACTGACCATAAGATTTATTCAATAACTGTGATCAATAAATAACTTGATCATTTTTAAAAAAAATCCTATTTTAGCCTTTTAATTTAACCCATAATTAATTATGCGAATAGGAATTGTAGGGTTGCCGCAATCTGGCAAGACAACACTTTTCAATACTCTTACCAGAACCAGTTTAGATGCTGCTCAAAAATCGTTTGGCAAACAGGAAGCACATTTAAGCATTGTTAAAATCCCAGATACTCGTTTAGACCGCTTGCATCAATTAAATAGCCAGACAAAAAAAGTTCAAACAACCATTGAATATGTGGATGTTGGCGGCTTATCAAAAGGCTCGACCCAACGCAAAGGATTCCAGGAACACTTTTTAGGTAACTTGCGCAATGTCGATGCTATGCTTTGTGTTGCTCGCAATTTTAAAAATGATGCAGTCCCACACCCTGAGGGTAACATCGATCCTGAAAGGGATTTTTCCATCATTGAAGAAGAGTTTTTGTTTTCTGATTTGGCCATAATGGAAGTTCGAATTCAAAAATTAAGTGCTGAATTAGCGAAGACAAAAAATGTTGAAGGACAGCGAGAGCTGGAATTGTTGAAAAAGTGCCTGGAAAATCTTGAATCGGAAATACCGTTGCGCGAAGTTGAATTTAGTCAAACCGAACAAAAAATCACTAAAGGCTTTCATTTTTTGACCGCAAAGCCGATGCTGTTAGTAGTGAATATTGGTGAAGAAGATGTTAGAACTGAAGAAAAAGTGAGGCAGAAATTTTCAACGATTGCGGAAGGTAAAAAAATAATTCTTGAATGTGTTTCTGCAGAAATAGAAATGGAAATTGCGCAGCTTCCTGAAAATGAACGAGATGCTTTTCAGGAAGAGTTGGGAATCAAAGAATCGGCATTGAATAAAATAATACGAGATTCGTATCAACTCTTAGGAGTGATATCCTTTTTTACAGTAGGGGATAAAGAGGTCCGGGCCTGGACCATTCAGCAAGGGGCTCGAGCCCAAACAGCGGCAGGCGCTGTTCATTCCGATATGGAACGCGGATTTATCCGCGCCGAAACAGTAGACTTTAATACTTTGAGTGATCTTGGTTCTTTGATTAAATGTAAAGAGCAAGGAGTGCTGCGATTGGAGGGTAAAGATTACATAGTTCACGATGGTGATGTCATCACATTTCGGTTTAACGTGTAAAGGATGGTGAAAAATTGAAACGAAAAGTTTTCATTGGAATCGTTATCAGTGCTATTTTTATTTTACTTGCTTTTCGAGAAGTCGATTTTCAGGAAATGCTGCAAACCTTAAAAAATGCCAAATATATCTGGCTAATTCCTGCCATAAGTTTTATGCTTTTCAGTCATTGGGCTCGAGCTGTTCGCTGGCGATATATTTTAGCACCCATTCAAAATGTAAATGTACACCCACTCTTTTCGGCATTAATGATAGGCTATGCGGCTAATAATATCTTCCCTTTGCGGTTAGGTGAATTTTTAAGAGCATTTGCAATAGGAAAAACCCAGCAGATCTCTAAAAGCTCAGCATTTGCCACAGTCATTGTTGAACGACTTATAGATATTTTATCTTTGTTGGTGTTGCTATCATGTGCTGTCCTATTTTTCCCTTTACCAGATATTATCAAAAACAGTGGATATTTTATATTTATTATAACCATAAGTGCAATTATTTTTATAGTCCTTTTAATGGAAAAAACCGAAAGCACGATTAGAATTCTGGGAAAAATATTACCCTCCAGGATTTTTAATTTTGTACAAAAAGTTGTTCGATCGTTTTTACAGGGATTTACAGTATTAAAAAAAACAGACCATTATTTAACCATAATAATCTTATCCATTTTAGTATGGGTACTTTATATAGGAACTGTTTATACTTCTTTTTTTGCTTTTGATTTTCCTCAAAAATACAATATAAATCTCTTTTCGAGTCTCATCGTTCTGGTGATAGTCAGTATAGGGATTATGATACCTTCATCACCCGGCTTTGTTGGCACCTATCATTGGTTTTGTATGAAAAGTCTTTCACTATTTGGGGTACCGGAAAGTGAAGCTTTGAGTTTTGCAGTGATCAGTCATGCTATGAATACAATTCCATTCACTGTCATTGGATTATTCTATTTTTGGAAAGAAAATTTGCATTTTTCCGATGCTGTGGTTGAACAGGATATTGTTGAGCATGAAATTGATGAAAAACATTTGGTGAAGGATACAGAATAATATATATCCTGATTAATTCACAAATAGAGATAAGGTAAGCAAATTCATTTTGAGTATTGTGTTATTTTTATGTCTGTTTTAATGATCTTTATAGATGGAATCGGAATCGGTGAATTTGATGTTGAGAAGAATCCCCTGGCACGATTTCCGTCTCCGTTCTTTTCACATTTCACTAACCACAAAATCAATTCGGTTCCTTTGAATGGCCAGGTTATTTCAACAGATCCTTCTATGGAAGTGCCGGGTCTGCCCCAGAGTGCAACTGGTCAAACTGCACTGTTAACCGGAATAAATGCTGCTAAAAGTTTAGATAGGCACGCTTCTGGATTTCCGACGCCTACTTTGAGAAAAATATTAAAAGAAGAAAGCATTTTTTTGAAATTAGAAAAGATGCACAAAGTGGCTACTTTTGCGAATGCTTTCACGCCAGAGTATTTCGAAAGACCAAATCGACAAATTTCCACCACTACGTGGTCTGTTAAAGCTTCGAGCTTCCCTTTTCGAATGGTACACAATGAATTAGTCCAGGACAAAGCCATATCTCATGATTTGACAAACAAGTTTCTTTCAAAAATGGGGTATTTAGTGCCAATTAGAAATCCAGAAACGTCTGCAGAAATATTGGTGCAAATTGCTGAATCTACTGATTTTTGTCTGTTTGAATTTATTTTGACTGATATAATTGGGCATCGACAGGATATGTTATGGGCTAAGTCTGAGCTGGATAAGCTTAATAAATTCTTAGAAACGGTTTTAAACAAAATAGATTTAAATGAGCATCTGGTATTGGTAACCAGTGATCACGGCAATTTTGAAGATTTAAGTGTTTCAACGCATACGCATAACCAGGTGCCTACTATGTTATGGGGAAAGGATAGAATACAGATAGGCTCCACAATTAAACGCATTGAAGATGTGCCTCGTTTGCTTTTATCCTATTTTCCAAAATGCGGCACCTTTTGAATCTGGATTAAATTTTGCTTGACTTAACTGATTTTTTTATTAAATTCTTATTATGAAATAATTATAAATTGAATTGAAGTCATGTCGTCGGTTTATAAGAAAGACATTCGACCACCGGTTGTTGCCAATGCATTTTATCCCGGTGATCCTGTAAAATTGGACTCCGAAATTGAGAGTCTGATTAAGCGCTCTGAAACGATTGATTTTAATGGCAGGATTAAAGCGTTAGTAAGCCCACATGCCGGATATATGTATTCCGGTCTGGTTGCCGCCGTTGGCTATAAGCTTTTGATAGGTCACCGATATTCAGTAGTGGCAGTTATTTCTCCAAGCCATATGGAGTATTTTCCCGGCGTCACAGTTTTTAACGGTAAAGCATATAAGACTCCATTGGGATTAGTCCCTGTGGCTACAGAATTAGCAGATGCTTTGATTGAGCAGAGTGATCATATTATTTCTTCCTGGGCTGGACATCGAAATGAACATGCACTCGAGGTACAGCTTCCTTTCATCCAAAAGGTTTTACAGGATTTTTCTATTATTCCGATTGTCATTGGTGAACAGGATTATGAGACATGCAAATTATTAGGAGATGCATTGACAAAAGTACTGGCAAACGAATCTTCTTTGATTGTGGCCAGTTCAGATTTTTCTCATAATCACTCATATCGTGAAGCAATTAATATTGATTGCAATGCCCGTGAATTGATAGAATCATATGACGAAGTCAGGCTGATGGATGCCTTAAATAACGGCACATGTGAAGCTTGCGGCGGCGGCCCAATTGTCGCTGCCATGGTGGCAAGTAAAAACGCAGGTGCCAATAAAGCGAAAGTTCTAATTTACAAAAATTCCGGAGATGTCACTGGAGAACATTCGACAGTTGTTGGCTATTTATCAGCCGCAATTGGAAATTTAGAGTAATTTTGTTGATTAGCCGTAGAAGCAAAGTTACCTTCAGGAGATGGTAAGCTTTGTTTAAAAAGAAATCTAAAAATTTTCTATCAAAATCTGAGCAGACAGATTTATTAGAATTAGCAAGAAAATCTATTGAAGCCAAACTACGTGGTGAAAATGCTGCCAGTATTAGTCCTGATTCTCCGCAATTAATTGATGAGCGTGGTGCATTCGTTACCCTGACAAAGAATAATAATCTCCGTGGATGTATTGGATTTGTGAAAGGATTCAAACCTCTTTGTGAGACCATTCAAGAAGTAGCTGAAGCTGCCGCCTTCAGAGATCCTAGATTTCAACCATTGAAAGAAAGTGAATTGACAGAAACAAAGATTGAAATATCGGTACTATCTCCGATGCGAAAAATATCATCGATAAAAAAAATTAAAGTTAAGCGTCATGGACTTTTTATTAAACTTGAAAAAGCGCAAGGTCTTTTACTCCCGCAAGTTGCGATTCATAATAATTGGAATCGCGAAACTTTTTTAGAACATGTTTGCATGAAAGCTGGTTTAAAAAAAGACGACTGGAAAAGACCTGAAGTGGAATTGATGATATTTGACGCCCAAATATTTAGTGAAGAATCCAACCATTGAAGGTTATCCGCAATTTTAAAATTAGCTTAGTGATCGATTGAAATGCATGAATAACTGGTGGTGTGTTGAGTAAAGCCATGCATAGTAAAGAGCTTCACATTATAGAGGCAATCATTGCACCTTTCACCGGATAAATATAGCCATTAAGAGGAAAGATTTTTTGAAAAACTCTACTCGTTTTGAATTATATGACTGTAAAAAAATAGAAGAGATAGAGGAAAAAATTCTGGCGCCTTATGCAAAAAACAGTAGCGGAACACATTCTACTCGTCGATTTGCAGAAGCTGAACATGATTATCGCACAGCTTTTCAACGTGATCGGGATCGAATCATTCATTCACGGGCTTTCAGGCGGTTAAAACACAAACGGCAGGTTTTTCTCACAGCAGAAAGCGATCATTACCGTACCCGAATTACACATACATTAGAAGTTGCGCAACTTGCCAGAACTATGGCTCGTGCCTTAGGCTTAAATGAAGATCTGGTAGAAGCTATTGCGTTAGGACACGATCTTGGGCATACACCTTTTGGCCACCTGGGAGAAGTCACGTTAAATCAAATTATGACCGGTGCAAAACAGTTTACTGGCCAGGTTCAGGCATTGGATTTGGGCGGTTTCAAACACAATTACCAAAGTGTAAGAATTGTCGATTTCCTGGAAATGAAATATCCTTTTCAGGGTCTTAATTTAACCGCGCCAGTGCGTGAGGGCATACTAAAACATACGCGTTTGAGACGTGGACGCTTAACTTACCCTGGTTTTTGCTTTGATGGCTTACAATTCGAAAGAGATATGGCATCAACCCTGGAAGGACAGTTGGTGGCGACCAGTGATGAAATAGCGCAAAGAACTCACGATTTGGAAGATGGAATAAGAGCCGGGCTTGTTGAAATTCAGGATGTGACGAAAATACGGCTTGTTAAACTGGTTGAAGAAAAACTAAATATATCAGAATTGAAAAACGAGAATACACTACGGTATCAAGGTTTGCTCATACGCGGTTTAATTAATCATCTGGTTGAAGATGTGATTAATTGTACCCTGGAAAATATAACTAAATTCAGTAAAAGTAAAGGCAGATTGCATGATTTTGATGAAGAGATTGTTCGATTCAGTGCGAATGCCGATCCACTTCAAATGGAGTTAAATGAATTTATTTATGAGGAAATAATCGATTATTCACGGGTAAAATGGTCAGATGATTTAGGCGAGAAACTTCTGTTTCGACTTTTTGAGGCTTATTATTTATTTCCAAATCTTTTACCGGAATATGTACTAACAAGATATTTTCAGGAAAAGAATTGGTCGGTCGAATTCAAAGATAGGGATGAAAATAGCAAGCTGTTACAGATGCAGAGGGATGCCCATTTTTTCAGGATTATATGTGATCATATTGCTGGTATGACTGATAATTTTGCAGTGCATGAAGCGCAGAGACTTGCTTCCCTGCATAGGTTTAATGTGCAGGATCTCCACCTTGAACTGGCTCTTGGAGAACCGCAGTTTCAGGAAGAATAATGAGTGGAGTGATTCCAAGATACCGTGTTTTCAGAATAAACACAAATGAGTCGTCATATTCTGATTATAAACTGTCATTTAATTGTCATCAAGTCATTTCTTGTCTTTGACTAAATGGCCGAATGACAATAAATGAAATTATGACTGGGATAGCAGTTCAAACATAATTTATGTCAATGAATATTCACATTGAAAATCTTTCTTTTAAATATAAATCTTTTGGTTCAGGTTTAAACTCAACTTTAAGTCAGATTAATTTAAAAATAAATAAGGGAGAGTTTCTGTCCCTGGTTGGCCCTTCAGGTTCTGGAAAAACAACCCTGATGCAACAAATAACCGGTTTGTTGAAACCTGACTCAGGCAGGATTTTAATAAATGGTGTGGATTTATGGGCCAAAAGTACCAGCAAAACTCAAATACGTCGTAAAATCGGTTTAGTTTTTCAGTTTCCCGAAATGCAATTGTTCGAAGAAACAGTCTATGAAGATGTAGCTTTTGGGCCGCGTAATTTAGGATTAGCAGAAAATGAAATTAAACGCCGTGTCAGGCAGGCCATAGAAAGTGTTTATTTGGATTATGATAAATTCAAAGATCGCGTGCCAATTCATTTGAGCGAAGGAGAGAAAAGACGGGTGGCCATTGCAGGAGTTTTGGCCATGGAGCCGGAATGTCTGGTTTTAGATGAACCTACTGCGGGATTGGATAATTTCGGTGTTCAGGCAGTAATCAATCTGTTAAAAGATTTTCACGCAAAAGGGAGAACGGTTATATTGATTTCGCACAATTTAGATTTGGTCGGTGCATTGGTTGACCGTATTGTCGTAATTTGTGCTGGAAAGTTACAATTTGATGGTCATAAAAGGCATCTTTTTAGAAAGTGTGAATTTTTAGAATCAGTGGGTTTGTTTGTCCCCAGAATTCAAAATATTAGTTTTTCTTTAAAACAAACGGGTTTGGTAAATTCTGAAGAAATATATACGGTTGCGGATTTAAAACGAGAAATTGCAAAAACATATAAGTTAGAATCCAGATTGAATACGAAAAATTCTTCTCTTCATTCTAATAACTAAAAACGACGGCTGCTCCAAAATAATACAGTTGATCGAAAAGCGGTCGTTTTTACCCGCCATTTTCAGGAATCACATTTTACATATTGTCTGTGTTAAAATTTTCTTTATTTATTAGTTGAAAATTGCAGAACTGTTACTGATTATAAAATAGACAGTTAAAAAATTACATTCATTTTGTATTATTTAATATAAAAACGTTAATCTTTACGAAAGTGAATATTATCCTGATTGGCATAGTGTTTGCTATTTAGCGGACGATTTCCGAGATTATTTATTCGTGGTATTGAAATATCACATCTAAATGTAATCGTTTTTGGCTCAATTAATAATTATTTATATTTCCTAGGGTAGGCTTTAAGATGTCGGTGGCAGTTGTCGATAAGTATTTAGATGCAGCTCATAATCTAAAACTATTGGAAGAGATAAAACGACATTCGATGTTGGACGTTAAGCAATACCAAAACACTGAGTGGGGAAAAAATTTCGGCTTTGATTTTCACTACCCGTTAGTGAGTCGCAGCCCGGAAATAAAAGAAATCTTAAACCTGATTAAAAAGGTAGCAAAAAGCAATGCTTCCATATTAATACATGGTGAAACAGGTACTGGCAAAGAACTAATAGCAAGCCTGGTTCAGTTTATCAGCCTTCGCTCAGATAAACCGTTTATCAAGGTAAATTGTGCAGCATTACCTGAAAATCTTTTAGAGAGCGAGTTATTTGGCCATGAAAAAGGCGCTTTTACGGGCGCCTATCAAACTCGAATTGGAAAATTTGAGCAAGCCAATAACGGAACTCTCTTTTTAGATGAAATCGGTGATATGCATTTAACTACGCAGGCTAAAATACTACGGGTGCTGCAGGATCAGACTTTTAACCGATTAGGCGGAAATCGCACTATCACAGTGGATGTCCGGGTCATTGCTGCTACAAATAAAGATTTAATAGATGAAATAGAAGACGGTACCTTTCGAGCGGATTTGTATTATCGTTTGAATGTGGTAACACTCCATGTCCCCCCTCTTCGTAAGCGTAAAGAAGACATTCTTATTATTGGTGAATATTTCCGAAGAAAGTTTTCACAGGAAATTAGAAAGAATGTATCAGGTTTCTGTGAATCTACTAACACTCTTTTAAAGAATCATTCCTGGCCTGGAAATATTCGGGAACTCAAAAATTTAGTAGAACGTGCTGTTCTGGTTGCAGAAGAAGGGAAGTCGATCACGCCTGAAGATTTAGCAATGTCTGGAAAAGATTATTTTGCAGCAGGTGGGCGCGATCGCCGCAAGCGCGTTGATGGCGAGCTTATAAGTTTTGATACTTTAAGATTAGAAGTTATTGAAAAAGAAACCATTCTTCATGCACTTCAAATTAGTAATTGGATTCAGAAGGATGCTGCAGAGCAATTAGGCATATCCCCCAGAGCTCTTAATTATAAAATCAATCAATACAACATCACGCACTCTTCCTGGAAGAAAAACACTTAGTTTTTTGACTGAAATCATTCCATATCTTCACCCGATTCTGGTATTTTAAATAGAAAGTCATATTACGTAATTGTATTACCGACCTGTAATCATTATTAAAATTCTTAATTATATATTATAGTAATGATATTTTTAACTGTTTATTTAACAGATAATTAGAGTCATTACTTGCACGTTGGCACAGCCTTTGCGTAGAAATGGAATTAAAATATTTTATTCGAATGAATAGGAGTTAAAATGATGTTGAGGAATCACAATAACAAACTTGCAATTACGACTCTGATATTGTTTTACAGTACAATGTTTGTAACTTTTGCAAATGCTGGAACCGCTACTGTAAGTTGGGATCCTAATACGGAAAACGATTTAAGTGGGTATAAAATTCATTATGGCACAAGTACACAAAACTACGATGCTGTAATTGATGTTGGCAATGTCACCGCTCATCAGATTTCAAATCTGCAAGGAGGAAATACTTATTACTTTGTTGTTACGGCATACGATCTCACTGGAAATCAAAGCGATTATTCGCAAGAAGTCAGTGCATTTATAAATCTGGGTAATACTGACACAAATGCGCCCGATTTGGTAGCTGTAGTACCTGTTGGTGAAACCCAGATTGATATATTATTCTCGGAACCTCTTGATATAACTTCTGCTGAAATTGCCTCCAATTATTCTATCAATGGTATACAGGTACTTGGCGCTATCATGGATCCTGATGAAACTACCGTTCATTTGATTACCACCAAACATGACAGAGATAAAAATTATACATTGACGGTTAGTAATGTCCAGGATAAAGCAGGAAACGTGATTACGTCAGGAAGTTCAAAGACTTTTATCCTGCCCGATCCATCAAAGGATAGCACACCTCCAGAGTTAATTTATTTGGTAGTGGTTGATGAAAGCCATTTAGACGTCATTTTTAATGAAGCGCTGGGACTGAATCCTGCAGAAAATAAAAATAATTTTTCGATTGATAATGGTATTCAGGTTACGCAGGCGAAATTAAAAGATAATAAATCGATTGTTCAACTAACCACAACTACACACCAGTCAGGAGTAACGTGTAACCTGACCGTGACAAATGTGCTGGATTTAGCAGGAAATGCTATCCAGAACAATAATACCGCTTCATATAAATATGAATCTTCTGAAAGTAAAGATAATACTGACCTCATTCCTCCTTATTTGACTTCTGTAACCGCAAAAGGCGGTACTCAAATAGATGTGAGTTTTACTGAACCAGTATCAAAAGCTACATCCGAAAATAAGAACAATTATTCGATTAGTAACAATGTCACAATTTTAGGCGTTGTTCGGGATGTCAATTTAACCACCGTTCACTTGATTACCGCCAGTCATCAGAGTGGTGTAGAATATACATTAGCCGTCCAAAACATTGAGGATCTTTCAGGCAATAAAATAGCTTCAAATAGCAATTACAAATATACTTACAATTCAGGTGGTACCGAGGAGCGTACAGACGATCCGACGACACCCAGTACTTTTTCATTGGATCAAAATTACCCGAATCCATTTAATCCTACAACCGAGATCCGGTTTCATTTATCTGAAAGGCGCAAAATTGAATTGAATATATATAATTCGCTGGGGCAGATAATTAAAACGCTTGTGAAAGGTGAAATGGAGGCCGGTCTTCGTACTGTGCAGTGGGATGGAACTAACGAAAATGGAAACCAGGTGCCATCGGGTATTTACATATACTGTCTGGAAGTGAGCCGTAATGTACAAGCAGGCGATCTTTTAGTGAACGTGTCTCTCGAACGCCGTGTAAAAAGAATGACTCTTATTCGATAATTTTTTTCTTCCCCCTCCGTAGCAAGGCCAGAAAATTTTTCAAAAGTATTCTGGCCTTATTTATTTATATTCTGAAATTTATATTGACTGTAATACATTTATTTTTTATATTTTACGCCATTAACGGATTATATGTATTTAACATAAAGTGTAATGAACAGGAAGTTTTGGGTATATTCTTTTTTTTTGATATTCTTTTCTATTGCCCAACCCTGCTTTCCTCAAATTAATAAGCGAGCAATTGCTGATACATCTACGTTTAATCCTAAATACGAAATAGATGCAGCGCAATATAATTCGGGACAATCGCCGCCAAACCAGAATTATTTGAATAAAAGCGCCAATTTATCGCTTTTTGGTATCGATTTGTTTAATAAAAGCAAATCTGGTTTCGGTGATGCGAAAGCAGAAGTGTATGTGTTGCCTCCTGAATATAAATTAGGTCCGGGCGATCAACTGCGAGTCTTTCTTCTGGGAAAGGTACAGGAAAATCTGGAGGTTATGGTAAATGTCGAAGGCAAGATATTTGTACCACCTGTAGGCGTCATTCGTGTCTGGGGGCTGACCATGAATGAGTTGAACAACCTCCTTTCGAAGGATTTGTCTAAATATTATGATAATTTCAAAGTTGATTTAATGTTGCTGCAACCTAAGAATGTTTTGGTCGCGGTTGTCGGTGAAGTTTACCGGCCCGGGAAATATATCTTAAACGCCATGAATACAGTACTTGACGCCATAATATTAGCAGGCGGTCCCACAACAAAAGGCTCCATCCGGGATATTCGGCTTATCAGGGACACTGAGCAGTTTGTTTCTGTGGATCTTTACCAATTTCTAATGAGCGGAAGAAATGAATATGATGTATTTTTAGAAGCGGGTGACCGTATTTTTGTTCCCCTTGCGCAAAGCAAAATTACGATCCAGGGAGAAGTAAAGCGCCCCTCAATTTTTGAGCTTAAACCAGGATCAGATGAAAAATTAACGGACTTATTGGAATTGGCCGGCGGCTTCACAGAATACGCATATGAAGATAAAATTGAAATAAGCCGTTTGGAAGGCAGTGGCCACAGAAAGCTGATATTTGTGAATTATCGGCAAATTGTCGAAGGGGACAGCACGCAGAATATTTTATTACAAAATGAGGACAAAGTTCGGGTTTATTCAAAACTTGAGCAGATACATCCGCGCCACGTAGCAATATTTGGAGAAATTAGAAGGCCGGGTATTTATGAGTTGGAAAATGATATGCATATAAGCGATTTGATATTAAAGGCCGGCAATTTGACACGCAAGGCTTACACATTGGAGGCGGAAGTAGCGAAGATTGATCCAGGCAGTCCCACAAGATATCTGAAAATAGATTTGCAGAATATGGCCGCCTCAACAAACGGGTATGCAGATGTCCTATTAGAAGAAGACGACCAGGTGTTTATCAGACAAATTCCAGAATGGGAAGTAGGATTGACAGTAGAATTGCAGGGTGAGGTTATGTTCCCGGGTAAATATTCAATCATTAAAGACAGCACCTGTTTAAGCGAAGTTTTACAAAAAGCCGGTGGATTTACAGATGAAGCTTTTCTGCAGGAAGCAACTGTAAAACGAATCAGTACCCAGCCGAAATTTGATAAAGAATTTAAACGCCTCAGCGAAATGAAGCGGGAAGAAATGAACGATCTGGAATATCAATATTTAGTCATGCGGCAGAACTCAACCGATGTAAACCAGATTGTTGTAGATTTCGAAAAACTGATTTTCCAGAACGACTCAAAACAGGATATTATTTTAGAAAATGGTGATATTATTATTATACCAGAAGCTCCAACAGTTGTTACTGTAACTGGCAGGGTGGCTAAGGCCGGCGGCGTTAGATATCAAGAAGGTGCAGCCCTGAACTACTATCTGGCAAAGGCTGGCGGTATTTCATGGGATGCCAATTTAAATAAAACTAAAATCATAAAAGTTACCGGAGTAGTCCTGGATGATGAGGATGTCAAATATTTCCAACCGGGTGACATAATATGGGTGCCTCGAAAATCTGATAAGAAAGTTTGGTCAACTGTCCTGCAAACTGTTTCTGTCATGGCCCAACTGGCGTCTATCTATCTCATTATCGACACCGCCAGGAGGTAGAGTCAATAG